>NZ_JAKMCS010000006.1 GCF_022662195.1 Aestuariivivens insulae
ACAAAGTGAATGCGCCAGAGTTGCGAAGCAACTGTAAAGCGAAGCTTTAAGATTCGAGGTTTACCCTGAGCGGTGCCGAAGGGAATCCTGGTGGAGTCACAAAGTGAATGCGCCAGAGTTGCGAAGCTTTGAGATTCGGGGTCTATCCTGAGTATTTCGACTGCGCTCATTACAAGCTTTGTCGAAGGGAATCCTAGTGGAGTCACAAATTTTTACAGCGCAGTTTTTACAGCTTCGACCGTTTTTTTGGAATTGCCAATAAATATCTTGTCGTTAATGATTATTACAGGCCGACTTAAAAAAGTATAATGGTCTAAGATATAATGCTTATAGTCTTTCTCACTTAAATCTTGATTTTTTAAATCCATTTCCTTGTATAGCTTAGAGCGTTTGCTAAAAAGGGCTTCGTAACTTCCAGCAAGAGTTTTCATTACTTCTAATTGTTTTACGGTTATCGCTTGGGTTTTAATATCTTGCAATATAAATTCTGAAGGAAGGTCAAGCGCTTTTAAAATTCTAATGCAGGTACTACAGGTTTTTAAATAATATACTTTTTTCATCTGTTAATGTTTATTTGCTTTTCAAAGGGGACACTTCACTTCAACGGGGCTCAGTGACCACGACTGCGCTCAGCACAGGTATGTAGTGCCTAAGTCACCATTTGATATGGTTGGTTTATTTTGCGGAGTCGTTATACTTTTTTGGGTTGGCGTCCGAACATTTGATAAAGCATTTCATACGAAATTCAGTTTCTAAAATACAAATTAAAGCTATATTTATCGAAAAATAAAGATTATGAATTTTACGTTTGAAGTATTAAATAATACACGTCGTTTTTTTAAAAAATATATTGAAAACACCTCGCTCGAGGATTTAAATAAAATACCAGAAGGATTTAATAATAATATCATTTGGAACATAGGGCATATTGTTGTGACCGAGCAGTTATTGGCCTACAAACTATCTGGATTACCACTTATGATAAGCGATTCGCTTGTTGTAAATTATATGAAGGGAACACGGCCAGAGAGAACGGTTACACAGGCAGAAGTAGATGAAATCAAAACCCTTTTGTTTTCAACAATAGAACGAACGCAAAAAGATTATAAGGATAAGGCCTTTATAAACTTTAAAGAGTACACGGTCTCTACTACGGGAAATACATTAACAAATATTGAAGAAGCGTTACAGTTTATACTGTTTCATGAAGGCATGCATTTAGGATATGTTATGGCATTAGTGAGAGCCGTTAAAAACTAAAAGAGCATTTATTTGGGTATAGGGAATAGTAAACTCAATGATACCGCTGGAGTAAGGAGCTATTTCGTAGGTGTTATAGAGCAAAATAAGGCCATCTTCACTATAGCCTATATTTGCAGGTAAGGTAAATGTTTGGTCGCTAAACAAAAGCGTTTTGTCCTTAACGGCATTATTAAAATAGGTTTTAGCAACAGACTTAAAAGCTGCCTCGTTTTTAAATAATTGGGTGTTGGTAATGCGCTCTCCCGTTTTAGCATTAAAGTTTAATATACTAATGGTTAAATTACCATGGGCGCCACCAGTATTGGTGTAACTTGTAATAGCTATGCTTATAATGTCTTTAGATTCAAACATCACATCACCATCAATTTGAGCTTCCCATAATTGATTAGCCTCAGGAAAGTCGTTTTTAAAGGATTCAAATTCTTGGGAGAAGGCAGTAATGCTTTCTTTAATGGATGCACTGGTTATGTTATCTGGATCGCCTATATGTAGAGCTGCTATTGCGACTCGTTGAATTTCTGAGTTTATTAGGTTTGAAATGTCTTTATTTCCACTAGCATTTGGAAGGTTTACGGAAACTATAGAGTTGTTGTTTGTTGTAAAGGAAATTTCAGAAAAGGTAATATTAACTTCTTTTTTACAAGCCATAGCAATAAAAATGAAACTAATGATTAAAAGGGACTTTTTATTGTACATCATCTTTAGTCTAAATAATAGATGTACCCAACATTAAGCCATAGCAACCAATCGTTAAACTTGTTATAGTTTAGTTTGTGGTTAAAGCCATCTACCCAATCGTTAAAATAGAGCTGCCAACGCAAATCCAGTAGTAAATCCGATAGTACCCCAATTTTGTAGCGCACCCCAACACTGGTGACCATAGACCAATCGGAAATGGGACTGGTGTTAATAGGGTATTCGCGCTCACTCTCGGGAACTCCAGCAGGTAGCGGAGGTAAAAGAGATGGGTTTTCGTACCAATACGAATAGATGTTGCTGCCATTAAAAACATTGCCATCGCCATAAGTGGTACTGGCTTGGGGGTGGGATGAGGTATAATGTATGCCCAAGCTTATATAAGGTGCCAATAAATAGCTGAAAGCCTGAAAAGATCTAATACTTCTGGGGAAATATTCAATTTGTGTGCCAATATCAAAGTTTTCCGCAACACCATGGTGGGCTCTTAATTTATTGGCGTTTGCAGAGGTGTATTTGGGTTTTACCCATTCACCGTGATGGTCTAAGACTGTATAGTTCCAGGATATTTCGTTTCGCAGTTTAAAATGGTCATTAAAATAGGTATCGGTAGAATAACAATTACAATCTGCCCGATATGCAAAGTTAATATAATGCACAATACCAATACCAATACCAGAGTTGCCAAGGTTGGTAGCTTCATCAAAACGACTTCCAAAATCTGCCCTAAATTCAACAGGACCAGCAATAACGCCTATTTCATGGGAAAACCCTAATTGCGGAAATGCCGTTTTGCCGAAAACAACCAGGAAAAAAACTGTAAAAAGAAGTTTTGAGTTAAGCATAGGGTCGGCATTGCTTTTGGGGAATTATACTAACAAATATATGAAAACCCCTTTAACATTCAAATGTTTGTATAATTGTCTATGGTTTATAAATAAATCTTATTACGAAATTCAAAAAAAAACAATATAAATTTTAAAGATAATGTATATTTGTGCTCTAAAATTACATATTTTACAAACACAATTCAATTTTTAAGTAAATGAAACATCCATGACTAAAAATTTTATACACAGCAAAATGATTAAGTGGATGTTACATGTGACCATTAAAAAACAATAAATAAAAACACATGAAAGAAATAATTGAAGGGTTTATGGACCTGGTTAAAGAACGTAACGGGCACGAGCCTGAGTTCTTGCAAGCTGTTGAAGAAGTGGCTGAAACAGTAATTCCTTATATTGTTCAACACGACATTTATCATGGTAAGAACATATTGTTACGTATGGCAGAACCAGAGCGTGCTATAACGTTTAGAGTTTGTTGGGTTGATGACTCTGGTGAGATCCAGGTGAATAGGGGGTATCGAATCCAGATGAATTCTGCAATAGGGCCATATAAAGGCGGGTTGCGTTTTCACCCAACAGTTAATATGAGTATTTTAAAGTTCCTGGCTTTTGAGCAGGTTTTCAAGAATAGCTTAACCACCTTGCCAATGGGTGGGGGCAAGGGCGGAAGTGATTTCGATCCTAAAGGTAAAAGTGATAATGAGATCATGCGTTTTTGCCATGCTTTTATGAGTGAACTATTTAGGCATATAGGTCCAAATACAGACATACCAGCAGGCGATATAGGAGTTGGAGCCCGAGAAATAGGATTCCTTTTCGGTATGTACAAGAAGCTAAGAAATGAGTTTACTGGAGTTTTAACAGGAAAAGGCATGTCTTGGGGAGGGTCTTTAATTAGACCAGAAGCTACTGGGTATGGTACCGTATATTTTGCACAAAACATGTTGGAAGTAAAAGGAGATAGCTTTGAAGGTAAAAAGGTTGTTATTTCTGGTTCGGGTAACGTAGCACAATTTGCGGCCGAAAAAGCATTGCAATTAGGAGCTAAGGTGCTTACTTTATCAGATTCTTCAGGGTATATTTATGATGAAGATGGTATAGACGCAGATAAATTAAAATATGTCATGCATCTTAAAAATGAAGAAAGAGGTAGGATAAGTGAATATGTTAATGAATATCCTAATGCCAAATTCGTTAAGGGTAAAACACCTTGGGAAATAAAATGTGATATTGCCCTGCCGTGTGCTACACAAAATGAGTTGAATGAAGAAGATGCCCAAACATTGATAGACAATGGTTGTATTTGTATTAGTGAAGGCGCTAATATGCCTTCAACTAAAGAAGCGGTACATACATTCCATAAGGCAAAGATCTTATTTGCGCCAGGAAAAGCTTCTAATGCGGGTGGTGTCGCGACCTCTGGATTAGAGATGACACAAAACTCTTTAAGGTACAAATGGACCAGGGAAGAAGTGGATAATAAACTAAAAGAAATCATGGCCGATATCCATCAATCTTGTATCGAATACGGTACAGAGGAAGACGGATATATAGACTATGTTAAAGGCGCTAATATAGCTGGCTTTGTTAAAGTTGCAGATGCTATGTTGGCACAAGGAATTGTTTAATTTTAAGGTTAATTAAGTTTGAGAGCCTCCTTAATTTAAGGAGGTTTTTTTATATGATTTAAATCCATAATGCGTTATATGTAAACGTATTTCCTTAGTAAAATTTGAGTTATGTTTATAAAGCATAAAAAAATCAAGTATTTTTGACCAACGAAAAGAAATTATGTGTAGAAGAATAGTTTTACTTGTATGTATGGTAATGCCTTTTTTGGGGGCTGCTCAAGATTTTTCAAGCCTATGGGAAGGACATTTTTCATATAATAAGGTATCCCAAGTGGTAAAAGGGGGAAACAAAATATACGCTGCTACCGAAAATGCTATTTTTAGTTACGATACCCAAACCAACGAATTAGAAACCATAACAACAATAAATGGACTTTCTGGGCAAACCATTTCTACAATTAGTTATAGTGAAGCTTATGAACTCTTAATTATTGGCTATATAAATGGGCTCATTGAAATACGTTTTGATAACGACGATGAAGTCCTTTCGGTAGTCGATATTATTGAAAAGCCAACAATATTGCCGGCCAATAGAGGGGTCAACCATTTTAATATTCAAAATAATTTGGTTTATATCGCTACCGATTATGGTATATCTGTATACGACTTAGATCGTTTAGAGTTTGGCGATACCTATTTTATAGGTGATAGCGGAGAGCAGATACAAGTAAGTCAAACCGCTATTTTGGGTGATTATATCTATGCCTCTTGCTTAGGAGGATATGGTATTAGAAAAGCGTTACATGCCAATTCAAATATCATCGACTATAACAATTGGCAAACGATTACAACAGGTAATTTTGTAGCTATCGAAACAGCTTTTGACCAACTATATACCATAAGCACAAACAGACGAATTTATAGTATAACGAATGATGTTCTAACCGAACGGTTTTTATATCCTAGCCTACCGGATGACATGAAATTTAATGATGGTAATTTAATCGTTACTACAAAAGATAATGTGTTTGTTTACGACAATAACTTCAGTTCAATAGCTCAGGTTTCTCAAGATGTTACCTTTCCAACTAATTTTACATCCGCAATAACAGATTTAGATTATATATATGTTGGAACAACCGATTATGGAGTATTAAAAACCTTATTGTTAAGTCCAAATTCCTTTGAAGAAATAAGACCGGATGGGCCTTTATTGAATAGTCCTTTTGCCTTACAGGCAGAGCCAAATGGACTTTGGGTGACTTATGGGGCACATGATGTATTTTTGAACCCATTCCCTTTAAATGGTCGTGGCCTTAGTCATTTAAAAGAGGGTGAATGGATTAACACGCCTTTTAGTGAATTGTTAGGCGCTAGGGAATTGAAAGCCATTGTAATTAACCCGTCTAATAATAACCAGGTGTTTATTGGTTCTTATATTGATGGATTATTAGAAATTAATGATGAAGTTGCAACTGCTTTATATGATGAAAATAACAGTGGCTTAGACGATGCGTTTTTTCCGAGTTTGCCAGATTATACTGGGGATGTTAGATTGTCCAATGCCGTTTTTGATAATACAGGTTTGTTATGGACGCTAACCAATTTTGTAGATCCTGCCATAAAAACTTATAATCCATCAAGTAACACCTGGAAATCTTATAGTATAGAAGCGGCGGTGGAAAAGGATAACAATGGTTATACCGATTTGGTAATTGCCAATGATGGCACAAAGTGGATAGCAACATACGAATATGGTTTGGCGGCGTTTAACGAAAATAATAGTGGGCAACCCGTTAAGGCCATAAATGAAGAAGACGGCAATTTGCCCACAAATTATATTACAGCGTTGGCTTTGGATGCAAGAGGGGCCTTATGGATAGGAACCTTTAAGGGACTTCGGGTATTATATAACACGTCTGGTTTTTTTGCCGATGACTCTGTCCAAACCAACGAAATTATTATTCTAGAAGATGGTATTGCCAAGGAACTACTGTTCCAACAACAAATTACAGATATTAAAGTAGATGGCTCCAATAACAAATGGGTAGGAACCGGTAACTCAGGAGTATTTTATTTCTCTTCAGATGGCCAAGAAACCATTTTTCATTTCACAACCGATAATTCACCTTTACCATCTAATGCTATTACAGATATTTCCATAGATAATACCAATGGTATTGTTTATATGGCAACAGACAGAGGTTTGGTTGCTTTTAAGTCTGGAGGTTCAAGTCCGTTTGAAGATCTAGAAAGTGCCTATGTGTATCCAAATCCAGTAAGGCCTAAATTTGATATTGTAGAACAGAAAGTTAAAATAAAGGATATTTCAGAAAATGTAAACATTAAAATTACCGATATTGAAGGGAATTTAGTGGCCGAGGCACAATCAAGAAACAATTTGCGTTACAATGGGTACAATCTTGAAATTGATGGAGGTACAGCCTATTGGAATGGTAAAAACCTAGCTAACAATGTGGTGGCCTCTGGGGTTTATCTTATCATGCTTTCAGACTTAGATACTTTCGAAACCAAGGTTTTAAAATTAATGGTTGTTAGGTAATGCTAGTTTCTACAAAAGCCATTGTTTTATCTAAACTTAAATACCGTGACAACGATTTAATCGTTAAATGCTACACCGAAAAGTTAGGGGTTGTTAGTGTGCTTTTGCGCAATGTGTTGCGTAGTAAAAAAGGGAGTGCAAAAGTGGCTTATTTTCAGTTATTGTCCCAATTGGATATTGTAATGCAATATAAGGAAAATAGGTCGTTACAAGCTATAAATGAGGTTAAAACAAGTTACATGTATGCTTCTGTTCATGCCAATGTGTTTAAGAGTGCCATTGCGATGTTTCTTGCCGAAATTCTATCCAATGCCTTACAGGAAGAGGAGGAAAATAAAATATTGTTTAGTTATCTGGAAGCCACCTTACAATGGCTCGATACAAACTCAGAATATGCAAACTTTCACTTGCTTTTTCTATTGAAACTTACCAAGTACCTAGGCTTTTATCCAGGCGGGTATACCACAGGCTATGGGTTTTTTAATTTACAGGAAGGAAAATTTGTTTCAAGGGCAGAACATATACATACCATTTCGGGCGAAAATATAGTGCTTTTAAAACAGCTTTTAGGCACGACATTTGATGCAATAAACACAGTAAAAATTAATGCAAAGCAAAGGCAATCCTTTTTAAATATGATTTTGCGGTATTTTGAGTTACATTTGGGAAGTTTTAAACACCCCAGGTCATTACAGATTTTCAACCAAGTTTTTAGTTAAAACATGAAGTTCCATCTTAATATATTTTTCTTTTTATTAATAACTGGAGTCTTGCAAGCGCAGCAAATAAAAGTTCTCAACCAAATAACCCAAGAGCCTGTTTATGGGGTTGCCATTTATAATGCTGATAAATCAAAAAGTATTATAACCAATTTTAAGGGAGAGGCATCATTAGACCGGTTTTCCAATTCAGAATTAATCTATTTTCAGCATTTAACCCATGTGTTAAAAGTGTTGGTTAAAGGGGATATCAATAAAAGTGGTGTGGTTTATTTAGAATTGAATACCCAAGGTCTGGAAGAGATAGTGGTTTCGGCTTCTAAATTCGAGCAGAATAAGCGTGACATACCTCAAAAAATTGTTAGTATAAATGCGGAAAACGTAGCATTTGTGAATCCGCAAACCAGTGCCGATTTATTAGGTAGTACAGGACAAATATTTGTGCAAAAAAGTCAGTTGGGTGGTGGTAGTCCCATGATTAGAGGGTTTTCAACCAATAGATTGCTCATTACTGTTGATGGCGTAAGAATGAACAATGCTATTTTTAGGGGAGGGAATTTGCACAATGTTATTTCCGTAGACCCTTTTGCGGTGCAGCGTACAGAGGTGACTTTAGGGGCTGGTTCTGTTATTTACGGTAGCGATGCCATAGGGGGAGTGATGAGTTTTTATTCGGCAAAACCACAATTGTCCTATCGTGATTCACTATTGTTAAAATCTAATGCAGTTGTGAGATATGCTTCGGCCAATAATGAAAATACCGGTCACTTCGATTTTAATTTGGGCTATAAAAAATGGGCGTTTCTTACAAGTATAAGCTATACCGATTTTGATGATTTAAGAATGGGTAAGTATGGTCCCGATGAATATTTAAGGCCAGAGTTTGTGATACGGGTTAATGATGAGGACCGTATGGTGCAAAGTAGCGATCCTTTAGTTCAAAAATATACAGGGTATAACCAAATTAATGTATTACAAAAGGCACGTTTTGAAGCAACCAAAGATCTAAGCTTCGATTTAGGCCTGCATTATACATCTAGTTCTAATATTCCAAGGTACGATCGTTTAATTAGATATAGAGGCGATAACCTACGTTCTGCAGAGTGGCACTATGGCCCACAAAAATGGTTTATGTCCAATCTACAAGTGACTAAACTTAGTAGCGGTTCTAATTTTTATGATAAAATAAAGGCTACATTCGCCTATCAAAACTTTCAAGAAAGCAGGGTAGATAGAGACTTTCAATCTAGCTTAAGAAACAGAAGGGAAGAAGCTGTAGATGCCTACTCGGTCAATTTTGATTTTGAAAAAAGACTAAGTTTGAAAACAGAATTCTTTTATGGTGCAGAGTATGTATATAACAAAGTACACTCTAGCGGACGTGAAGAAAATATTGAGACCAATACATTTTCTAAGGATGTTTCTAGATACCCTAATGGAGCTACATGGCAATCGGCGGCAGTATACACTAGTTTAAAATATAAACCCAATGTTAAGTTTGTATTTCAATCTGGGTTGCGCTTTAACCATATCGTTTCCAAAGCAAACTTTAAAGAGAATAATGTCTTTCTGAATTTACCTTTCGAGTCCTCTGAAAATAAATCTGGGGCATTAACAGGTATGGCAGGTATCACTTGGATGCCAAGCTCAGTTTTAGAATGGCGTTTAAATGCCTCGTCTGCATTTAGGGCACCAAATATTGATGATATTGGGAAAGTTTTCGATTCAGAGCCAGGTGCTGTAGTGGTGCCTAACGAAAATTTAAAACCAGAATATGCCTATGGAGGGGAATTAGGTGTTAAACTGCATTTTAAAAATGTGGTTTTAGATATGAGTTCCTACTATACTTATTTGGATAATGCATTAGTGCGCAGAGGTTTTAGCTTAAATGGCGAAACCCAAATTGATTATGATGGTGAATTGAGTGATGTTCAGGCCATTCAAAATGCTTCAAAAGCCTGGATTTATGGCTTTGAAATAGGTCTTGATGCGCAATTAACGAGAACCCTTAAGTTAAAATCACAGTACAGTATTATTGGTGGTACCGAAGAGAATGATGGTGTTGAGGTGCCCGTAAGGCATGTGGTACCAAGTTTTGGTAATGCGCATTTAATTTGGGCGCCAAATAATTTTAAGGTTGATGCATTTGTAAACTACAATGGTGAATTTTCTTTTGATGAATTAACACCTTCCGAAGCTAAGAAAGATTATATCTATGCTTCAGATGCCAATGGGAATCCATATTCTCCCTCCTGGTATACATTAAATTTACGCGCTCAGTATCAGTTAAGCGATGCTTTGGTTCTAATAGCGAGTATAGAGAATATTGCAGACAAGCGTTACCGCACTTATTCTTCAGGAATAACTGCTGCTGGAAGAAATTATATACTGTCTTTAAAGTATAGTATTTAAGCATTCTGAATGTGTATGGCGGATGTTGCTAGGTGGAATTGTATCCCAGTTCAAATTCACTTGACTTTTATAATGTCATTTATATTGGTAGTGTAGCGTGGCGATAGCCGTTCTTGTCTCATCTTCCAGGTACGTTTTAAATCTTGGTTGCCCAGTTTAATTTTGTAATCGGCATATTTTTTATTTAAATGATCTATAGCTTGCATTAATGGCTTATGCTTAGGGTTTTCGCTCTGGAATAATTGTAACTGGTGGTTATTGGTAGGTACTAAGCCCATAACAATAACACCTGCACGTTTGTATTTTATGCCGGGTTTGAAAATTGCCGTAACGGCTTCAACAGCACAATGACTTATAACAAGAGAAGAATCTGTTGGGGACGGTAGGTTAACTGCTTTACTTGCTTTATGTTGCTCTACGTCTTTTTTATGTCGGTCACTACTTAGCATAACATAAACTACATGGCAACTGGAGCCTTGTTTGCGTAGTTTTTCGGCACAGCTGGAGGCAAAAGTGGAAATGCGTTCCTTTATATAATTAAGGTCACTATAGGTGTAATCGAAACTTCGGGTAGTTGCAATAGCGCGCTTTGTTTTAATTTCATCTAGCTTTAAGGTAGGAATGCCTTCTAAATCTTTTTTCAGTTTCCATTCGGTAATAGAAAAGGATTTGCGTACCCAATTATCAGGCAGTTGAACAAAATCGTAAGCTGTTTTACAGCCTTTGGCTTTCAATCTTTTATTCAAGCCATTACCTATGCCCCAAACGTCTTCAACGGCGATCCATTTTAGGGCTTTAATGCGTTTTTCTTCAGTATCAATAACATAAACGCCCTTAGTTTCCTTTGGAAATTTTCTAGCAATTTTATTGGCTACTTTACTCAGTGCTTTGGTTGGTGCAATGCCAACACAGGTGGGGATGCCCGTCCATGTTAAAATGCGTTGCCTAATTTGGGTGCCGTAATCGTTAAAGTTGTAATGGTCGAAGCCCTTAAATGCTACAAAAGCTTCATCAATGCTGTATGTTTCAACATCGGGGGTGAATTGCGTTAATATGGACATTACCCGACTGCTCATATCGCCATAAAGCGGATAGTTAGATGAGAAAACCTCGATATGGTTAGCTTTACAGAATTCTTCCCATTTAAAAATAGGGGCTCCCATTGGTAAGCCCAATGCTTTGGCTTCATCACTTCGCGAGATAACACAGCCATCATTATTGGAAAGAATAGCGATAGGCTTTCCCTGTAAATTAGGGTTAAAAGCACGCTCGCATGAAGCATAAAAATTATTACAATCTACTAGAGCAAACATAGTAGGTAAAGATACAAAGACCTTTATGGATTTTAAAGCCTTGAAGGTTTAAAAAGTTATGTCTTTTTCATATTCCAAAATATCACAAGGTTGGCAATCTAGAGCTATACAGATGGCTTCAAGTGTTGAAAATCGAATAGCTTTTGCCTTTCCTGATTTTAAAATGGAAAGGTTAGCTTCGGTTATACCAATAAGCCCCGCTAATTCTTTGCTTTTCATTTTGCGTTTGGCGAGCATTATGTCAAGATTTACAATTATTGGCATGGGTTAGATAGTTAGATCGTTTTCTTGTTTCAATTCATTAGCAGAACTTAGTACTTCACTTAATACTTGAAAGAATAAGCCAATTGCAATCCAAATAAAGTTTAATTGAAAGTTGTATTCATGCTTGTAATGATTCGTAAACCCACCGCTATGGTATGTCGTGTAATTGTAATCAATGGGGATGCAAGAAGATATAATAAATCCAAATCCAATTAAAATTAAATATTTTCCAATTTTATTAAACAAATTAATAACCATATTGTCAAAAATCTTTAACTCTAAAAAGAATAAAATGATTTTACGAAAAAGATATAGGCAATACACTAAAGCCAAATACACTAAATACTTTAAAAGATAGGAAAAGATTAGTCCAGCTCCAATGTTTGTATATTCTTTGCCTTTGTATTCAAGACCTTCAGAATTTATTGTAATTATGACGGCAAAGGCAACAATTGGTGATATAGTAATTAAAATAATATTTAAGTAATAAATGATATCAGTAATTAGTTTAAGTAACTTTAATTTTTTCATGTATAATTATTGTTTAACAATAACAAATGTATTTATAATTATTGAAAAACAATAAATAATTATTTATAAAAGATAATATTTGGTTTTCAAATTAGTCGTTTCTTGCCCTTAAGATACTAAATGTTTAAACCAATAACTTCCCAAATTTGACTATTGGAAGTGTAGTTTTTTAATGGCTTAAAACCAACCGCTTTATGTGCATTGAGAGATCTTGTGTTTTTAATGTCCACTTCGGTTATAATAGCCTTGAAGTCGTTTTTTAGTTCTTGTGCCATAAATTGATATAGGCCTCTAAAGACACCTTGGCCCCTTGCGGTTTTATCGATGCATATTTGTCCCATAATAACATAACTTAAGTGTTTAGGGATAACCGATTCAATTTCATTAAACATAGGAATTAAAACAGGAATTTTTACTTTAAAGTCTGTGGTCATACATAGTGCATATCCTATAACCTTGCCATTGTATTTAGCAATAATATGGGGGCAGGCATCATTCATTTGTTTAAGGAGTTCAAAGCTGTGTGTAACCGTAACAAAACCTTCGGTTTCCTTTTCGATATTGGCTAGGTTTTGAGGCAAGTTGCTTTGTTGCAGCTCTAAGATTTGGTTTAATTCTTGAGCAGTTTTGACCCTTTGGTATAAGATATTGGTCTTTTGCATGTACAATTGTTGTTTCTAACAAGCTAACATATTCATAAAGATAGGGATTTTATATACATTTGTTTTATGGATAAATTTCCAAAAAACCTCCAACATAAGCTTGACGAACGAAAGGTGGCCAATGCCTTAAGGCAGTTAAATAAACCATCTGGTTTGGTAGATTTTTCGTCTAATGATTATTTGGGTTTGGCGAAGTCTAAAGACCTTTTTGAACAAACACACAATTATTTAATTCATCATAATATTGCCCAAAATGGGGCTACGGGATCCCGATTGCTTTCGGGAAACCATCCGCTGTATTCTGTTTTAGAAGCGGCATTTTGTGAGTTCCATAAAAGTGAAGCCGCTTTGGTGTTCAATTCGGGTTACGATGCTAATGTGGGGCTTTTTTCAAGCGTGCCACAACGCGGTGATATTATTCTATACGATGAATACATTCATGCCTCCATTCGCGATGGTATAAAATTGTCGAATGCCCAGGCTTATAAGTTTAAGCATAACGATTTGGATGATTTAGGCCGTCACCTTAAGCGAAGGCGAGAAGTTTTAAAAGACCATACAATATATGTTGCTACAGAATCGGTTTTCTCAATGGATGGGGACACGCCCAACCTGATTAAGCTTGTTGAGCTGTGCAAAGCCTATGGAGCCTTTGTTATAGTGGATGAAGCTCATGCCGTTGGTGTTTTTGGAGCAAACGGTTGCGGAATAGTTCAAGAACTAGGACTGGAACAGGATGTTTTTGCTAGGCTCATTACATTTGGAAAAGCCCTAGGTTGTCATGGCGCAGTTATTTTAGGAAGTGAAGACCTAAAGCAATATTTGGTTAATTTTTCGCGAAGTTTTATTTATACAACCGCTTTGCCTCCGCATAGTTTGGCGACGATCCAAATGGCTTATAATATGCTTGTCAATCTGGGTAAAAAAGGTGGGGCTCAAGTTCAAAAGCTACACCAAAACATTGCGTTTTTTAAAGCTGAAATTAACAGGCTTCAATTTAACCTTTTTCCTTTAGGGAGAGTGCCCCAAGGGCAATTAGGGTTTATTGAGAGCCATTCGGCAATCCATTGCTGTGTGGTTTCAGGAAATGATACCGTAAAATTGATCGCTGCGAAACTTCAGGAACACGGATTTGATGTAAAGCCCATATTATCGCCCACAGTGCCCAAAGGAGAAGAACGTTTACGTTTTTGTTTGCATGCGTTTAATTCTGAACAGGAAATTTCGGAAGTCTTAAAAGTGTTAGCTACTTTTGTAGCGTAAAAGTCATTGCAAACGAAGTAAAAAGCAATCTGTTTTTTTGAAAAGATTGTCACGTCGCTTTGGCTCCACGCTATGATAGATAATCAATGAAACAACAAACATATTTTATTACCGGAATAGGAACCGATGTGGGCAAAACTATAGTTTCGGCCATACTAACCGAAGCCTTGGAAGCCGATTATTGGAAACCCGTACAAGCGGGGGATCTGGATCATAGCGACACCCATAAGGTGCAGGCTTTAATATCGAATAGCAAATCGGTTTTCCACCCTAATAGTTACGCGTTAAAAACGCCAATGAGTCCCCATGCGGCAGCAGAGATAGACGGTTTAACTATCGATTTAAAAACTATTAAAACTCCCGAAACTAAAAACCATTTGGTGATAGAAGGGGCTGGCGGTCTATTGGTGCCATTAAACGATTCGCAAACGGTTTTGGATATTATAAAGCCTGCTTATAAGGTTGTTGTAGTATCTCGTCATTATTTAGGAAGCATTAACCATACACTTTTAACGGTTAACTTGTTAAAGGAAAAAGGTTTTGATGTTTCCATTGTTTTTAATGGAAAAGAACACCCAACCACAGAATCTATTATTAAGAAGATGACAAAGGTCCCAGTTATAGGGCGTATAGATGAGGAACCTTATTTCGATAAAAACGTAGTAAAGGAATATGCTGAAGCTTTTAAGGAAAATCTTTAGCTATTGTTCCTGCATAGGCAGGAATCCAGATAAGGTATTTAATAATTAAAAAGATTTCTGCTTACGCAGGAATGATGAAATATGACACTAAACGAACGCGATAAAAAACACCTTTGGCACCCATTAACGCAGCATAAGCTGCACCCAGATGCCATTGCCATTACAAAAGCTAAAGGCTGTGTGTTAACCGATGAAAACGGAAATGAATATATCGATGCCATTGCGTCTTGGTACACCTGCATGTATGGGCATTGTAACGATTATATTACCAGTAGGGTGGCCACTCAAATGCAACAATTGGATCAGGTGGTTTTTAGTGGGTTTACCCACGAACCAGCAATAAAACTATCTGAAGCACTAATTAACATACTGCCAAGTAACCAAAATAAAATCTTTTTTAGCGATAATGGTTCCACCAGTGTAGAGATAGGGGTGAAGATGGCATTACAGTACCATTTTAACAATGGAGAAAAACGAAATATATTAATTGCTTTTGAAGAAGGTTTTCATGGCGATACCTTTGGGGCTATGAGCGTGTCCGGACTGTCGGTATATAATGGCCCTTTCGAAGATTTCTTTTTAGAGGTAAAACGCATTCCAACACCAAACGGAACAAATCATGATGCCATATTAAAAACTCTAAAAAATATTAAAGAAAACCATAAAGTGGCCGGGTTTGTTTATGAACCTTTGGTACAAGGTGCGGCGGCGATGAAGATGCATAATGCTGAAGGTTTAAACACTATTTTAAATTTTTGCAGGCAAAATAATATTGTTACTATTGCCGATGAGGTAATGACGGGTTTTGGAAAAACTGGACGTTATTTCGCATCAGATTATATGGAAACCAAACCAGATATTATGTGTTTGAGTAAAGCCTTAACGGGAGGTTTGTTGCCCATGGCACTAACGACATGTTCACAGCATATTTATGATGCCTTTTATAGTGACGATATTAGTAAGGGGCTTTTTCATGGGCATACCTACTCGGCCAATCCATTGGCTTGTACTGCTGCTTTGGCTGGTGTAGCGTTGTTGCAATCTAAAGACATTCAAAATAATATAAAACGCGTTATAAAAGCTCATCAAGCGTTTAATGAACGTATTAAAACGCATCCAAAAGTAAAATCTACAAGGCAGTTGGGTGTTATTTTTGCATTGGATTTAAATGTTGAAATGGAGCGGTATGGCAATTTACGAGATAAACTGTTTAAATTTTTTATGGACAAAGGGGTGTTTTTAAGACCTTTGGGAAGCACAATATACATTCAGGCTCCTTATGTGATTTCAGAAAAACAATTAGAGAAAGTCTATAAAACTATTGAAGAAGCTTTGTCAATAGTGTAAATTTGCAAGCTTAAGGTCAACCTTGAACTGTTATACTTTTTTGCTAAAGAGCTGTTTTTAGGTTACATGACAAAAACTATGCAAAAACCAATCTCAATAACCGCATTAGCATCGATTTCACCATTAGGTAAATCATTACAAGAATCTTGGGCTAGCTATCAAAATAACCGTCATTGTTTTATTGAAAAGCGAGTGCTAAAAACACCTGTTTTTGTTGCGGAGCTTACTAAAGAAGCACAACAGGATATCACATTGTTACGACAATCTGATGCCAAGTACAAATCGCTGGACGATACCGTTTTATACGCCATTTATGCATCAAGGCAAGCTGTAGAACAAGCAGGCTGGAAGGCATCTGATAATTTTGGTATAAACATTGGGTCTTCGCGAGGCGCTACGGGACTTTTTGAAACCTATCACGAAGATTTTTTAAAGAAGCATAAAGCAAAAACCTTAAGCTCCCCAACAACTACTTTAGGGAACATATCGTCTTGGGTAGCACACGATTTACAAACCCAAGGCCCAGAGATTAGTCATTCCATTACCTGTTCTACGGCATTGCACGCGGTGTTAAATGGCATTGCCTGGATAAACTCGGGAATGTGCAATCAATTTTTGGTAGGTGGTAGTGAAGCACCGTTAACACCATTTACCATTGCCCAAATGCAGGCGTTAAAGATTTATTCAAAACAGGACTCGTCAGGTCGAGCGCAGTCGAGACCTTATGGTGCCATACGAGATGACATAGACTACCCTTGCCGTGCTTTGGACTTTGGTAAAAAGCAAAACACCATGGTTTTGGGCGAAGGTGCATCTATGGCTTGTTTGGAAGCAGGTATTAAGTCCAATGCCTTGGCTGTTATTAAAGGCTATGGCTATGCGACCGAAATATTGGAACACAACATATCCATTTCCAGTGATGCCCAATGTTTTCAGCGTTCTATGGCAATGGCTATGGCCGATACACCTCCCGATGAGGTTGACGCCGTGGTTATGCATGCTCCCGGAACCATAAAAGGAGATATATCTGAGTATAACGCCATAAAAAAAGTGTTCTGTAACAAAATGCCAAGTTTAACTACTAATAAATGGAAAGTAGGTCACAGCTTTGGTGCTTCGGGACTTTTAAGTATGGAATTGGCGGTTTTAATGTTACAACACCAACAATTCATCAATGTTCCTTTTTACGCTCAAAAGCCAACCAAGCAATTGAAAAATATACTGGTTAACGCCGTAGGGTTTGGTGGTAATGCTGTTAGCATTTTACTTTCAAGAGAATGACAAGTTTATCTCTTTAGGATTTTATTTAAAATGGCTTCACACAATCGATGGGTCTCCAAAATATCTTCAATATTTTGATTGTTAAATGTATTTTCATCTAGAACGCTTAACCAATTTTCAATTAGATCCTCAAATCCTCTTTTGTATAAGGTAGGTGTCCAATTGTCAAATGTTAAATGCGTTTTGGCTTCATTGTGAAAGTGATAGCCAGCATCCAATTCGTTAATCACCCATTTATGGCCATGGGTAAAATATTCCAAGCGCTCTTCGGTAATACCATTAACGCGGTTCATAGTCCCATATAAAAGCGTGTTGCCTTGTTGCCATTGGACATTGATGCTAAGTAATTGACCTTTATCCATATGCGAAAAGACTTGTAAATTTTCAACTTTTCCATTAGCTAAAAAACGTAAGCTATCTACAACATGGATAAAATCATCCAATACAAAAACCCTGGGATCTGCAGGAAGATTAACCCTATTTTTTTGCCAATGTACCTGTAGGGGCTGCGCTTTTTTTTTCAATGCTGAAATTAACGGGGCAAACCTACGGTTAAACCCAACATAAAGCGGCGTTTGGATTTGTATAGCCAGATTTAGAAGTTCTTCGGTCTCGCTTAGAGTATAACAAATGGGCTTGTCTACAAAAACGGGTATACCGGCAATTAAAAGGGATTTTATAATGGTATAATGGCTTTCTGTAGCCGTATGAACCATAGCGGCATCGGGGAGACTTTTAATAAGTGTATCGACATTTGTATAATACTCTGCAATTCGATATTTGTTAGCCAATGTTTTTAAAACGGCCTCATTTCTGGTGCAAAGAACAGGTGTTACTTTAGCGTGGTTTGCCATGATGGGGAGGTATGCTTTTTGAGCGATACCGCCCAGACCTATTAATGCTATTCGCTTTTTTAGTGTGTTAGTCATGCTTCAAATTTAAACGTTTCATGTTAAATTAATAGTTTTTATCTTTAGCTATCTTAGGCATAATACTTACTTTTGCTAAAAATTATCTGAGCATGATCGAAACAAGACATAACTGGACCAAAGAAGAAATTCTGGAGATATACAACAAACCTTTTATGGAATTGCTTTATGATGCTGCTACAGCACACAGGTTGCACCACGACCCTAATGTGGTTCAGGTAAGCACTTTGTTGTCCATTAAAACGGGAGGGTGCTCGGAAGACTGTGGCTATTGTCCGCAAGCAGCACGTTACCATACCAATATAGAAGGTAATGATCTCATGTCTGTACAACAAGTGAAAGCCCAAGCCCTAAGAGCCAAAGAAAGCGGAAGCTCCAGAGTATGTATGGGAGCTGCCTGGCGTAATGTAAAAGATGGTGAAGAGTTCGATCAGGTACTTGAAATGGTACGTTCTATAAACAAATTGGATATGGAAGTGTGCTGTACTTTAGGCATGCTTACAGAAAATCAGGCTAAGCGTTTGGCCGAAGCTGGACTGTATGCTTACAACCATAATTTAGACTCATCGGAAGAATATTATAAAGAAGTAATTTCTACAAGGGGATTTCAAGACCGTTTGGATACTATAGATAACGTACGTAAAACAAATGTAACGGTATGTAGTGGTGGTATTATTGGAATGGGGGAGAAGGTTGAAGACCGAGCAGGGATGCTAGTGGCCTTGTCTACATTAAACCCACAGCCCGAATCGGTGCCCATTAATGCTTTGGTTGCGGTAGAAGGTACACCATTGGAAGATCAAGAACCTGTATCTATTTGGGATATGGTACGCATGGTAGCAACGACACGTATTGTGATGCCAGAAACTCAGGTACGTTTAAGTGCAGGGCGTACCCAAATGACCCGTGAAGGACAGGCCATGTGCTTTTTTGCGGGGGCCAACTCCATTTTTGCGGGTGATAAATTGCTAACCACACCTAATCCTGATGTTAATGAAGACATGAAAATGTTTGAATTGCTAGGGTTAAATCCACAAAAGCCATTTACTAAAAAGGTACAACCCCAGACGGTTGAAGCCAAAGATTCCCAATACCAAGATTTGGGTGAAAAGCCAAAGTGGACACGTCCAGACCATACTATTGAACGTAACGAAGCGGCTAAGCAAAAAGCTAAAACCCTTAAATAAGTTGTGTTTCCGCTTTTGAGGTAATGAAAGCTTGCAATTAAAATATATCGGAAAACCCGAAACATTTTGGTGGCTGAGGTTCTCGAAGTCACTAAAAGGATAACACCAAAATGCTATTTTAAGTTAAATAACCTTTTCTTAACTTTGACGATCTAAATTCTAAGGCTTGTGTCGTTAAACCTACAGGACATTCCGCGTGTTAAGACCATTACGAAGGCGGATTTTTTAAAGCACTATTTTAAACCACAAATACCTGTGGTTATTGAACGTTTTATTGAAGATTGGCCCGCCTATTCCAAGTGGAGTTTAGATTATATGAAAGCCACAGCGGGTGATAAAACGGTGCCGCTTTACGACGATAGACCAGTTGATTATAAAGATGGGTTTAACGAGCCGCATGCCAAGATGAAGATGGGAGATTATGTAGACCTGCTAAAAAGTGAGCCTACAAAATACCGGATCTTTCTTTGGAATATTTTAAAGGAAGTGCCTCAGCTTCAAAATGATTTCTCGTATCCCGATTTTGGCTTGCGGCTCATGAAAGGGTTGCCCATGTTGTTTTTTGGCGGAATGGATTCCTATACTTTCATGCATTACGATATTGATTTGGCCAATATTTTTCATTTTCATTTTGAAGGCCAAAAACAATGTATTTTGTTCGACCAAAAACAAAATGACTATTTGTATAAAATACCACATTCACTTATTACCAGGGAAGACATTGATTTTAATAACCCAGACTTTGATAAATGGCCGGCATTAAAGCAGGCCAAAGGGTGGATTTGCGAACTTAACCACGGCGAGGTGTTATACATGCCAGAAGGGTATTGGCACTACATGCGTTATGTAACGCCTGGTTTTTCAATGAGTTTGCGTGCTATTGCCAGAAATCCACAAAATTTGGGAAAGGCTATTTATAATGTGTTCATTATGCGATCTCTAGATAATGCGATGCGCAGGGTTAAAGGTCAAAAATGGATAGATTGGAAAAATGAGCAGGCTATCTTGAGAACACACAAAAGAACAGCTATTTAATAAGTTCGTTAACTTTTTCGTAAACCAAATGGGACTCCCAGCCACGGTATATTAAATAGTCGGCCAGTTTCTTTTTTTTCTTCAAAACATTGGTTTCCTTAATCGTTATAGCATGTTTTTCTGCTAAATTGTTAAAGGTTTCCAAGTAAGTCCCATCGTCTATTTCATTAATGGCAATATCGATATTGCGTTTTGATATATCCTTTTGCTTTAATTCTAAAACTAAACGCCTTTTTCCCCAATTCTTTATGCTAAATTTACCTTGGACATAAGTTTTGGCATATCGTTCTTCGTTTAAGAAGTTCTGCTCTATTAAATGAACAAGAATAACGTCTATGGCTTCTGGTATCATGCCCATATCTATTAGCTTTTGCCTAACTTCCTTATGGCAACGTTCTTGATAGGCGCAATAATGTTCTAGCTTTTTAGTGGCTTCCTCTACGGTTTGTACTTTTCTTTGATGCATAAGCCAAAAATATGAACAAATTAAGAAATATGGATCGTTTTTTAGTTAATCAATTTTTAGGTTGAAATACTTGTTTCACAGGTTAATGTGTTTATTTTATAGGATAATTAGTAAAAGTTTTGTATATTAACCCGACCTAATTGCCAAAATTTTAACCTTATTCTATGTTTAAACATAATTTCATAGCAGCGTTTTGCCTATGTTCTTTATCGATTTTTCATGGGCAAAGTATTTTCACCAACGATATAACAGGGACCAACCCCAATCAAGACAATCCATTTACTACAGGACAAACCTACGATAGTAATATTACCGTTTCTGGTATTAGTCGGGGACCTGGTATAACTGGTGTAAATACAAACGATCGTTATAATGCTGAGGATTGGGGACTTTTGTTTAACTCTAATGATTATTTTGAATTTACCTTAACTCCAAATGATTGTTATGAAATCGACTTTGTAAGCTTAGTATTTAATGGGCAAAGCTCGCTTCTGGGGCCTGATGTTATTGAGGTTAGAAGTAGTATAGATAGCTATGCTACCTATATTGGGTCAACAATAAGTTTACCATTGGGGGTTGAGACCGAATCAACAATAGATTTAACTTCATCTGAATTTCAAAATATTAGTGCTGCCATAACTTTTAGAATCTATGCGTATGGGACTCTTAGTGGTTCTACCACATTTAGCATTAATGATTTTACATTTAACGGAGTTGTTTCTCCCATAGTTACATCTACATGGGGAGGTTCGTCTTGGGATAATGGTACACCAGATAGTTCTACCACTGTTATAATTGATGGGGATTATGATACTGGAGATGATGGTAACTTTAGTGCCTGTAGCCTAACTGTCAACACTGGTTCTACACTTACTGTAAGTGGCTCCACTTATGTAGAAGTTGAAAACAATATTGTTGTAGATGGTAATATATTAGTAAGATCTCAGGGGGCTGTCGTTCAAAATAATGACCTCGCAACAGTAACGGAGAATGGAACCATTACAGTCCAAAAAGAAACGGCACCAATTAACAACTGGTATGAATATACAAATTGGAGTTCTCCGGTGTCGGGAGAAACAATAGGTTCTGCATTAAGTGATTCGCAACCCGGTAGACGATTTCTTTTTAATGCTCAAAATTATTTGGATGCGACCAAAGAAACGAACAATGATAACTCAACTGTTGCAGGGCAAGATGATGTTGACGATAATGGCAACGATTGGCAAAAGGTAACAGACGCAACAGTTATGACGCCGGGGGTTGGCTACATCAGTACACATTCAAAAATGTTGTTTGAGTCAATGATGTCATGGCCTCCTTATCGATTCACCTATGAATTTTCAGGTCCCTTTAATAATGGTAGCATATCGGTTCCTATATATAGAAATGATTCCGAATTAAATGATAATAACTGGAATTTGATAGGAAATCCATATCCTTCAGCTATTGATGCAGATTTACTCCTAGCTTCAAATAGCTCAATTGATGGAGCCATTTATATTTGGTCCCATAATTCGCCCCTATCGGCAACCAATAATGGTAATCAGTATTATAATTTTAGTATTTCAGATTACGCCGTTATAAATGAAAGCTCTGAAACAGCAGGAGGGGATGCCATTACTCCCAATCGGGTTGTACCCTCTTGTCAAAGTTTCTTTATATCCTATTCAAATTCGGGAACGGTAGTTAGTACGAATGGAAATGTCAAAGAAGGTACTGTAACCTTTACTAATAGTATGCGGATTAAAGGAACATCAGATAACAGTCAGTTTTTTAAAAGTGCCAATACAAAAAAGCAGCCAAAAAATACCCTTAAAAATAAATTATGGATTAATTTAACATCAGATAATGGGGTGTTCAGTCAAATATCTATTGGATATGTAGATGGTGCTACCAAACATGACGATGGCATGCGCTTTGATGCAGCCAAAGTTGTTGTATCTAAGGGCTCAGCAGTATTGTTTTCAACCATAAAGGGTTCGAATAAAAAATTTGCTATTCAAGGAAAAAATCCAAAGGATTTAACACCTAATGAAAAAATCCAGTTAGGATTTTCTACAGCTATTAAGGTGCCAACATTATATACCTTATCCATTCCTAAGCTTCAAGGGGCATTTTTGGAAGACAATACCATGTATTTGAAAGATAAGGAGTTAAAAATAATTCATAACCTAACGGCTTCCGGTTATACATTTACTTCAGATGTTGGGGAATTCAACAACCGATTTGAGATAGTATTTAAGTCTACGGATGATTTAGGGAAGGGCAATGAGCATCTAGTACAAATTTCAGGAATGAATAGGGATGTGGTTACCTTTTCAGCAGCTCAAGAGGTAACTATTAAATCGATATTGATTTATGATTTTTTAGGAAACCTAACCTATCATTTAAAAGGAAATAGTAGTTTGGAAACCTATAGGCTTTCTAAACTAAAGCCTAATACCATATATGTTGCTAAAATAGAATTGTCAGGAGGCATGGTAGTTGCTAAAAAAATCGTTAAGAAATAGTATGGTTTAAAACCTGTTGCTTGCTAAATTATTTTGTGTATTTTTATTGGGTTATTTTTAAGGGACAATAAATCATGCAACTATACGCATCAAAACATTTAACGTTTTTTACGCCAGAAGAGACTATTGGTTTAGGTGCGGTGTATTTAGATGCAGGTATCTCTGCTGGATTTCCTTCACCTGCCGATGACTTTAAAGAAGAGCGATTGTCTTTAGATCGCGAACTTATTAAAAATAAGGAAGCTACTTTTTTCGCCCGTGTTTCAGGACAATCCATGATCAATGCCGGACTGGATGACAATGACCTATTGGTTATAGATCGTAGTTTAGCCCCAGAACATAATAAAATAGCCGTTTGCTTTTTAGACGGCGAGTTTACGGTAAAGCGCCTAAAAGTTCAAGCCAATGGCGTTTGGTTGCAACCCGAAAACGATAACTACCACCCTATAAAAATTACCGAGGATAATCACTTTATTATTTGGGGAATCGTTACCAATGTGATTAAAAAAGTTTACTGAATTTACTTACAACTACTTCATATTTAACATTTTAGCATTGTTTTTTTTATTAAATTAACAAACATATGATAGAATCTGTTGTCTGTGTGCAAAATGCTGTTGTTTATATATTTTTTTTCTAGCGGCTGTTAAAAATTAATACTTTAAATTTTTAAAACAAACTCGAAATAAATAACTAACTCAAAATCAATATGCTTATGGTGAAAACCCTATAATTTTAAAATTCTATTAAACTTCTCAAAAGTTTAATAAACTAATTCAAGATTAAATTAACTAATTCAAAAAACAATTATGATTAAACAATTACTAAAACTCATGGTTTTTGTTTGTGCCTTGGGGATTCAAGGTGTGTTTGCGCAAACAGGGGCAACTGTAACAGGAACAGTTATGGATAACAATGGCGTTCCGCTTTTGGGAGCTAATATTATCGAGAAAGGAACATCAAATGGGGCGTCGTCCGATTTTGATGGAAACTACAGCATTACGCTTACTGGAGATAATGCCGTATTGCAGGTTTCGTATGTAGGTTATGTATCTCAGGAAGTTGCTGTAAATGGGCAGTCTACTATTAATGTAACATTACAAGAGGATGCCAGTCAATTAGATGAAGTTGTAGTGACGGCTTTGGGTATTAGCCGAGAAAGAAAATCTCTAGGTTATGCTGTTACTCAGATAGACGGGGCAGACGTGTCGTTAGCTAAAGAAGCTAACGTAGCCAGTTCATTAGCAGGTAAAGTAGCTGGTGTTGTGGTTTCTAAATCAACATCAGGGCCTGGTGGTGGAACCCGTGTTGTTATTAGAGGTAATGGCTCTCTTACAGGAAACAACCAACCATTATATGTTGTTGATGGTATTCCTATAGATAACTCGGCAAGGGTTTCTCAAGGAGCAGGTGAATTTAATGTTCCAGATTTGGGTACAGGTATTTCCGATATCAACTCAGATGATATTGAGTCTATGACTGTGTTAAAAGGGCCTAATGCTGCTGCCCTTTATGGGTCTCGAGCATCGAATGGGGTTATTATTATTACCACTAAAAAAGGAGCCTTAAAGCAAGGTTTGGGAATTACTTATACAACAAGTGCGACTTTCGATACGCCTTTAGTATTGCCAGAATATCAAAATGAATATGGGCGTGGTTCTGACGGAGATTTTCCAGATTTAACAGGGCCAGATTTATTTGATGATGTACAAACAGTAAGAGGGAATAGTTCTTGGGGGCCAAAGTTTGATGGTTCTTCTCAATTGGAGTTTAATGGAGAAATGCGTCCTTATGAAGCACAACCCAATAACGTTAAAGATTTCTTTGAAACTGGAACCAGCTTTGTGAATACTATTGCTATAAGTAATAGTACAGAAAACTCTTCTGTTCGGTTTTCGTATACCAATTCCGACATAGAATCTATTTTGCCAAACTCAAGATTGGATAGGCACAACTTTAACTTAAGAGGTTTTGCTAAACTTTCTGATAAATTAACTTTTGATGGTAAGGTTACCTACTTTCTTCAAGATGCCAAGAACAGGCCTAATCAGGGAACTGAAGGAGTCGCAGCCTATCTATATGGTATGGCCCGAAATGTGAGGATATCAGATTTAAAAGTATATCAGGATCTTACAAGTCCAATACATAATCATGACCAGGCCGATGAAATTTCACCTTATGATGAGATTGCGTCTGGAGTTGGTAACCCATATTGGAATATGTTCCAAAACCAAAATAAAGACAATAGATCGAGAATAAGTGGTTTTGCTAAATTAGATTATAGGTTTAACGATTGGTTGTCAGCCTTTATAAGAGTAGGGCACGATGCCATAAGTCACGATACTAAAAGTGTGATTCCTCAAGGTTATCACTTTTTTAGAGATGGACGAATTAACTTTAGCCAAAGGGATAATACTGAAACCAATTATGATTTTTTAGTGTCATTTAATAAAGACTTAAGTGATAAATTTGATTTGTCGGCAAGTGTAGGTGGGAATGCCAGACATACTACTAATATAAGCTCTGGTTCTGCAGGGGCTGATTTTAAAATCCCGGGGAAGTATTTCTTAAATAACACCGATGGCGATAGAATTACAGCTAGTCAATCCGATTTGATCGAAAAGAAAGTACACTCCTTATATGGACAAGCATCACTGTCTTATAATGATATGATTTATTTGGATCTTACAGGAAGAAATGATTGGTCATCTGCTTTAGCAGCCGAGAATAGGTCTTATTTTTATAGCTCGCAAAGTTTATCTTTACTATTGCATAACATTTTAGATTTTGGAGATGCTCCAATAGACTTTTTAAAATTAAGAGCGAGTACAGCTAATGTGGGTAGGGATACTGGTGCCCAGCAAATAGTTAATTTATTTAATGTTGCTGGTGATGGATACCTTGGTAATATTCAGGTAAGTAGAAGTTCAATACTATTTAGTGAAAGTTTAAAGCCAGAAGATGTTAGGTCGACAGAGTTTGGTCTAGAGTTTAAATTGTTGGGGAACAGATTGTATGGAGACTTATCGATTTATGATATCACAACTAAAGATTTGATTTTCGATGTGCCACTAGATCCAGGTACTGGGTACTCAGCAGCTAGAACTAATGTTGGGGAATTAAGCAATAAAGGAGTGGAAGTGTTAATTGGAGGTAAGCCTATACAAAATGATAACTTTAGTTGGGATATCTCGGCCAATATATCACATAACAATAATAAATTAGTAAGTTTGATTGAAGGGCAGGATAATTTTACCTTCAGTTCCAGTAATGGAGGCATTGTAGATGTACGGGCCCAAGTTGGAGGAGGTTTTGGTGATATATATACCACGACATGGAAACGTAACGATGCTGGGCAATTATTGCTTACAGAAGAAGGAAGGCCTCAGGCAACTTCAGAGCGTGAAAAGTTTGGTAATTACCAACCGGATTATTCTGGGGGTATAACCAACACCTTTAACTATAAGAATTGGTCCCTTAATGCTTTAGTTGACTTTAGAATTGGGGGCGAAGTGTTTTCTTTTACCGATGCTGCTTTAGACGCTGCTGGTGTTACCAAAAGATCACTACAGTATAGAGAAGGCGGTGTCGTTGTAGAAGGGGTATACGATGAAGGAACAACCAATGAAGGAGCTTCTAATACAACTAACATAAGTGCACAAGACTATTGGGGAGCCGTAAGCGGGATAGGTTCTGAGTATGTTTACGACCAAACCAATGCTAGGTTGAGGGAGTTAAGTTTAACATATCGTTTCCCAAAATCATTGTTAGAGAAAACATTTATTCAAAATGCATCGGTTAGTTTTACAGGGAGGAACTTATTCTTCTTGTGGAAGAAAGCTGATAATTTCGATCCAGAATCAAGTTACTCGACTAATAACTTTGGTCAAGGTGTTTTGTTTTATGCGCTGCCTACAACCAAAAGTTTTGGACTTAGTTTAAATGTTAACTTTTAAAAAAAAAATGGAACTATGAAATATATTAAATTTTTAATGATTGTTTTACTCAGTGGAGTAACGCTATCATGTACTGGAGATTTTGATGAGATCAATACCAGTAATACTGGTTTTACGGCAGATGAAGTAAGTGCAAAGTTCTTTTTAACAAGTGCTCAAGTAGGGCTTTATGCACCAAACCGTTTTCCGTATTGGAGGGCACACTTAATCCATTCCGATAGATTTGCTGGACATTTTACCTTTGGACATAATGCTTCATGGTGGTCCGATGGATTGTCGTATAATTATAGTGGTAGTTATACCGATGCTACTTATGGATGGTTAGCAGGTCATTTTGGTCAAATAAAAGGATTTGCCGATTTAACCAAAGAAGGTGGAGAATTTGAGAATCAATACATGTATGCCATGGCTTTGATTATGAAAGGGCTCTATTTTCAAATGTATACCGATACCTTTGGTATGGTACCGTTTAGTGAGGCCGGTGTAGATGGTATCTTAACTCCTAAGTACGATGCTCAAAAAGATGTTTATAAGGGTATTATTGCCGATTTAGATAATGCAATGTCAATTATTGGCTCTGCAGATCGTACAGGGGTAGGTGTTGAAGATGCGGGATCAAATGATATTTATTGCGGCGGCGATTTGCAACAATGGAAGCGATTAGCCAATACCTTAAAGTTAAGAATAGGAATGCGTGCCTTAGGAGCTCCTGGAGATGATTTTGCTAATGGCGCTATAACAGCAGCTTTAGCAGCTCCTCTTTTAGATGATCAAACTGGTAGTGTGGTAATGAAGAAGGATTTTGTGATTAGTGAATGGGCTTCGGCTTCTTATGGCGATATGTGGCATGATTTTGGTACTGGAGGAGCTGCCAACTGGACTATGGGAGCTACGCTTTTAAATATGCTAAAAGATAACAATGACCCAAGACTTTCGGCTTATGCTATTCCGGCAAGAGGAGGATCATTTGCTTTTACAGATCCAGGAGATGATCCCGATTTCCAAACTCGTTTAGATTTTGCTATGGATGCTCTAGATGCTTCAAGTGCAGATTATACAGTTACTGTTAATGGTGATGTGACGACTATTGATGTTCCTGCTGGACAATATATTGGTCAACCTACACGAACGAATGGGGATACATATCCATTTATGATATATGACATGTTTAGCTTGCCGAGTGAAACTGTAACTCACAAGAGAGGCACTCAGGTAGATGCTTATCCTGAAATTATTTTGACCAGTGCTGAATCTTATTTCTTACAGGCAGAAGCTGCTGTTAGAGGACTTACTGGGGGTGATGCACAAGCACTTTTTGAATCCGGAATAAGTGAAGCCATGAAATTATGGAAAGTTTCACAAGGTGATATAGATACTTATATTACTAATGAGTCCATGGCAGATATTTCTTCAGGGACTATGGATGAAAAGTTGGAAAAAATTGCGCTTCAACGTTGGATAGCTGGCTATACAGATGGTTTCGAAGCTTGGGCTGTAGTTCGTGATACAGGATATCCTGCGTCATTGGCAGCAGGGGTTTCAGACCCCGTTATTTATGAGCTAGGAACATTAAATGGGGCTTATCCACAGCGTCTTCGTTATGGAAGTGGCGCTCAAGCCAATCCAAATTTTGATGCTGCTATTTCTGAGCAAGGACCTGATTTACAAGGTACTAAACTTTGGTTTGCTAAGTAATACTTTGTAGTATATGGATATTTTAAAGAGGTTGATTATGTAATAATCAACCTCTTTTTTATAATCGTTCTAGATGTAAATTAAGAACATTAAATTCTGTAAATTAGAAAACAAAAGTAAAACCAATGAAGATTACCCACGGACACATTATTTTTTTGTTATTTATAGGTCTAATATCCTGTAAGGAAGAATCTGGAGAATTCTATTTGTTTGAAGCTGTTAATAGTAGGGATACCAATATTCATTTTAATAATAGTATTCCTGTTGATAAACTAACCAACTCCTTTGTCTATGAATATGTTTATAATGGAGGAGGAGTAGCTGTTGGCGATATCAATAATGATGGGTTGGATGACATTTACTTCACGTCGAATTTAGGAGATAACCAACTGTATTTAAATGAAGGAGATTTAGAGTTCAAAAATATAACCAAAGTATCCAATGCTAAAGGGAAAAGAGGATGGGCTACGGGAACCAGTATGGTTGATATTAATAATGATGGCCTTTTGGATATCTATGTTTGCAGGTCTGGCCCTTTTGCAAAACCTTCTATGTTGGCTAACGAGTTATTTATTAATAAAGGGGGTGATAGTGATGGTTTGCCTGTTTTTAAAGAAGATGCTAAGTCCTATGGCTTAGACGATACAAGCAATTCGATACAATCTGCTTTTTTAGACTTTGATATGGATGGTGATTTGGATATGTATTTAATGAATCATAACCCTCAAACATTTTCAATAAGTGGAGATACTAACATGTTCTCTCCTTATGGGGATAAGTTTTTTGTCAATGAAAATGGAAAGTTTGTTGATAAAACAGAAGAGGTTGGAATTTATTCAAATTCAATTTCTTATGGATTGGGTGTAGGTGTATCTGATTTGAATTTAGATGGCTGGCCAGATATTTATATTTCAAATGACTATGATGAACCAGATTATTTATACATCAACCAGAAGAACGGAACCTTTAAGGAGGTTATCAAAAAGGCAACCAACCATATTGCTAATTTTTCAATGGGAAATGATATAGCAGACTTTGATAATGACGGCTTTATGGATGTGATGACATTAGATATGGTTTCTGAAGATAATTATGGTATGAAAACCAGTATGGCCAGTATGAATCCCGAGAAATTTAATAAGAATGTAAAAGCAGGGAAACATTACCAATACATGTATAATGTCTTGCTAAAACATAGTACACATATTGATAGTTTAGGGGTGCCGTTTTTTTCGGATGTAGGACAAATTGCAGGAATTTCGAATACAGATTGGAGCTGGGCACCGTTGTTGGCCGACTTTGATAATGATGGGTTAAAGGACATCTTTATTACTAATGGAATAAAAAAGGACTTTAGAAATAAGGATTATTATAATATGATGAAGAAATATAGGCACGACAACCCAGATGCACTTTCTAATGAGAAAAAAATTATGTTTCTGCTAGATGAAATGCCATCAAGACCGCATAAAAACTATTTTTATAAAAATGAAGGAGGATTAGCCTTTAAGAATACCTCTGATGACTGGCTAAAGAATGCAGGTAAGACTTTGTCTAATGGTGCCGCCTATGCCGATTTAGATAATGATGGGGATTTAGATGTTATTGTCAATAATGTTGATGAAGAAGCGTTTATTTTGAAGAACAATTCGGATAAACTAAACAGTAACTATTTGGAAATTGAGTTTAAAGATTTACCTAAAAATTCTAAGGGTATAGGGACTAAAGTTGTAATTTTTACTAAAAACACAAAACAGGTATATGAAAACTATAGTGTTAGAGGCTATCAATCCTCAGTGCCACCAAGAATACATGTAGGTCTTGGATTGGAAACTAAAGTCGATTCAATGTTAGTGTATTGGCCTAATAATAAATTTCAAAAGCTAACAAATCCAGAAATTAATAAGCGTATCATAATTGGATATGAAGAAAATAATATTGCCGAAACCTTGAATTACCAACCTAAAACCGAGTACTTTTCAAAAGCCAATCTTTTAGCTCATTTAAAGCATCAAGAGAATGATTATGATGATTATAAGGAGCAGGTGCTTTTGCCCCATAAATTGTCTCAATTTGGACCAGCCATAGCTGTTGGAGACATTAATGCAGATGGTAGAGAGGATATTTATTTTGGTCAGGCATCTGGAACTGCTTCCTCAATTTTTATTCAGAATAATAAAGGAGAGTTTGTATTGCATCAGGCTTTTAATGATGATATTATTTTTGAAGATGTCGATGCCAAGTTTTTTGATTTCGATAATGATGGAGACCTGGATCTTTTTGTTGCAAGTGGAGGCAATGAATTTTTAGCAAATTCATCTAACTATGCAGATAGGCTTTACGAAAACAAATCTGGGAAGTTTATTAAGCGAATGGACTTATTGCCTAAGGGACTAAACCATAGTAGTTCTAGAATAATAATTGAAGATTATAACAAAGATGGTTATTTAGATGTGTTTGTAGGAGGAAGACATGTTCCGCATAATTACCCTTCGCCAGCAAGCAGTTATATTTTAAAAAATGAAAAAGGACTCTTTAAAGATATTACTTTAGACAGCGCTCCTTTTTTAAAGGAAATAGGATTGGTTACAGATGCCGTTTGGACAGATTTCGACAATGATAATGATTTAGATTTATGTGTGGTTGGAGAATGGATGCAGCCTACATTTTTGGAGAATAAGGATAACCAATTTCAAAAGGTAACCTTTGCGCAAATGGATAGTTTAACAGGGTGGTATTTTTCAATTAAAGCAACAGATATTGATAATGATGGAGATGATGATTATTTAGTGGGCAATATTGGAGACAACTATAAGTATAAGGCCAATGCCAGTGAACCGTTTGAAGTTTATTATCATGATTTTGATGATAATGGAAAGAAAGATATTGTGCTTAGCTACTATAATTTTGGAGAATTATTTCCTGTTAGAGGTAAATCGTGTTCAACAGAACAAATTCCTGAAATAAAGAAAATAATACCTACCTATGACCAGTTTGGTAAGTCTACAGTAGCTGATATCTATGGAGAAGAAAATCTTGAAAAGGCATTACACTTATTAAGTTATAATTTTAAAAGTGGTGTTATTAAGAATAATGGCAATGGCAATTTTGAGTTTGTTTCCTTTCCAGAGCTAGCTCAAGTATCTTCAATTAATGATATATTAACAACAGATATAGATGGAGATGGTGACGAAGATATTATTGTAGGGGGTAACCTGTTTGTTTCAGAGATAGAGACACCTCGTAATGATGCAGGTTATGGTTTGGTTTTGTTAAATGAAGGTGATTTAAATTTTAAGTCTTTAAATGCAAATAAATCAGGCTTGTTTTTGCCTTTTGATACTAAGAATTTAAATTGGGTGAATGTTAATAATGAAAAATATCTTGTATCAGGCAATAATAATTGTCAACCATCTATATTTAAATTGGAACAACCATAATTATTATGTGCAATATCAAACTATGAAGTATTTGTAATATAAGATTAAGATTAGCTCACTATGAAAACTATTTTGCAGAGCTCACTTTTTAGGCCCCTAAAAGAAAAAGTAGGAAGTACCATTCCAATACGGTATCATGTTATTTTCTGGTTGGGGTATTTTACATTTAATGTAATTAGGTGGGGAAGTTATTTTAATGATTTTTTGTATTCGATAAAGTCAAATTTAGTTGAATTCCCAATTCATATTATTGTGGTGTACTTTAATGTATACTATTTAATTCCCAATTTATTTTTAAAGAAAAAATACCTAAAATATGTAAGCTCTATTTTTATTATCTTAGTTCTGGTCTATACAGTTAGAACAAATCTTATTTATTTAATTACGGGAACGATATCGCCAGAATTAGGCCGGCCTGTTTCGTTTTTCGATTTTAACCACTTTATTGTTGTTGCTTTAGGGGAGCTTTATGTTATTACGTTTGTTACAGCAATTAAAGTTTTGGTAGATTGGAGTATTGAGAAAAAGCGTAATGAGGAGCTTTCGGAGTTACAATTAAGCACAGAATTGAAATTTTTAAGAACACAAGTTCAGCCTCATTTTTTCTTTAATACCTTAAACAACCTATATGCTTTGGCATTAAAGAAATCGGACAGTATGCCACGTTTGCTTTTAAAACTGTCGGACATGATGGAATACGTGCTTTATGATGTTCAGGATTCTAGGGCTAATTTGCTTGAAGAGATAAACCATATTAACAATTATATAGACATTGAAAACCTTAGATTTAAGGATAGGGTAGAAACCGAAATGAATATAACGGGCGACATAGAAGATGTAAAAGTACCCCCTTTATTACTTATTACATTTGTTGAAAATTGTTTTAAACATGGTTTAAAGAATAACGATAAAATTAAAATTCAAATGAGTTTTGAGATTGTAAATGGAAAGTATTTAGAATTTAGTATCTCAAATAATTTTAATCCAGAGACTGTAGATGAAGGAAAAAAAGGTATAGGGATTTCTAATTCATTAAGAAGGCTAAAGCTTTTGTTCTCTAACAACTTTATATTAAAAACCAGTTCAGAAGATGGTATTTACAGTTTGTTTTTAAAGATCCCGGTTGCCTAAAACGAACATTAATATATTTTAAAATTTAAACGTGTGAAGATTACGTGTGCTATTATAGATGATGAGCCTTTGGCTATACAAGTTATTGAAGACCATTTAAAGGAATTCGATAATATAGAGGTAACAGATACCTTTAGTAGTCCCTTAAAGGCTTTTGAGGTGCTTCAACAAAGTAAACCAGATGTTGTTTTTTTGGATATTAATATGCCACAAATGACTGGGTTTACATTTCTACAAAACTTAAATTATAAGCCTTTAATAGTCGTTACTACAGCTTATAGAGAATATGCCGTTGAGAGTTTTGAACTGGATGTAACAGATTATCTGGTTAAGCCCATTCCATTTAATAGGTTTTTAAAAACGATTAATAAAATATATCAGCTCAAACAATTAACAACGAGTACTAGTGAGTCGAACCTACATCAAGAACCACATATATTTTTAAAGGTGAATAAAAAACTGGTTAAGGTTTACCTAACCGATATTTTTTATATTGAAAGTTTAAAGGACTATATAAAAGTGATTACTAATTTAGGAGATTATGTAGTCCATAAATCGCTAACCGCTATAACAAGCGAATTGCCTTCCTCCAATTTTATTAGAGTACATAGGTCTTATACGGTGTCCATTAGTCAAGTTAAGGCATTGGATGGTAATACCATTGAAATAGCCGACAAAAAAATACCTATTGGAAGAATGTATTTAAAAGAGGCCAAAGAGCGTATTTTTAACATAAATGATGATAATAATTAAAAGAAACCACCTATCAAAATATTAAATAAACCCGTTGTGCATTTTGGGTCAAACTAATTCTGTGAATGTTAATTCGAGTGTACCGACGTTTACTGTCGGTATGTATTGAGAACGGTTTCAAAGACTAAAATTTTACCAGCTAACCAGACGGGCAGGTTGGCAGAATTGTATCAAAAAGCATAGCGAATAAATAAATAAATAAAAAGTATGGCAAAACGTATAGAGTCTGTAGACATTTTAAGAGGGTTTACCATTGCAGCTATGATTTTGGTTAACACACCTGGCACATGGGGCCATGTGTATGCGCCTTTGTTACATGCCAAGTGGCACGGTTTAACCCCTACAGATTTGATTTTTCCATTCTTTTTGTTCATAGTGGGTATATCCATCCATTTTGCCTATAAAAATAAAGCCAATGAATTTTCAACCTATAAAAAGATAACAATTAGGAGCCTTAAGCTTATAGGCTTGGGGCTATTTTTAAACGTATTTTTACCTTACTTCCCGTTTTTTAAGGAGTATGAATCAGTGCGTTTCTTAGGTGTATTACAGCGTATAGGGATTGTGTTTTTTATATCGGCTATATTGTACCTTAATTGTAATTGGAAGGGATTGTTGGCTATAAGTATCTCAATATTAATTGGCTATTGGTTGTTTCTTGGGTTTGTCCCTTTGCCTAATGGTGAATTGCCAACTTTTGATAGAGCACCTAATAATTGGGCCAATTATATCGATTTAAAGTTACTGGGAACACACATGTGGCAGCCCGATTACGACCCCGAAGGCATTCTAAGCACTTTTCCTGCTATTGTGACCTGTGTTTTAGGGATTTTAACAGGAAGGCTTTTAGGAGCTTTTAAAAGTGCTAAATTGTTATTTTTAATAGCAATAGCATTGCTTGCTATAGGGTATATTTTTAGTTGGTGGTTTCCAATAAACAAAGCCATATGGAGCAGTAGTTTTGTTTTGGTAACTAGCGGTTGGGGAACTTTAATCCTTAGTGTAATTTTTTATTTTACCGATGAAAAAGCAATTAAGCTCGGGACTATTTTTAAGTATGTGGGCATGAATGCCATTACCATATACTTCCTGTCCAGTTTTATAAGTAAGATATTTTATTTAACCAAAGTAGGAGATACAAATATCCACGCTTGGATATACAATAATGTGTTTGTCTACGATTTTATAAGCAATAAGATGTCTTCATTGCTTTATGCCCTTTGTGTGGTTTTATTTTATTTGTCTTTGGCCTATGTGCTCTATAGGAAGAAAATCATTATTAAAGTGTAATATTGAAGCATAAAAAAAGCGGAGCATTGCTCCGCTTTTTTATTATGGTTCCAAAGTTAGTCTTAATCTGCTAAAACAATAACTTTGTTGTCTTTCATTTCAATAGTTCCAGAATTGATTTTTAATAAAGTGGTGTCTTTATCGCCTTTGGTGAATTTATCCTGAACTTCTTCTTCTAATGTTATATTACCAAAAATCTTTACAACCCCTTCTTTCAACAACGATACAATAGGAGCATGATCTTTTAACATTTGGAATTCACCATTAACACCTGGTACGGCAATACTGGTTACTTCTCCACTAAATAAAGTTGCTTCTGGTGATACAATTTCTAAATACATAGTTTTTCAGTATTCAGTATTCAGCTTTTCAGTGTTCAGTTGCTTGACTGCAAACTGTTACTGCAAACTGTATACTAGTTTTACGCTTCAGCTAGCATTTTTTCTCCAGCTTCAATAGCATCTTCAATGGTTCCCTTAAGGTTAAAGGCAGCTTCTGGTAAGTGATCCAATTCACCATCCATAATCATATTAAAACCTTTAATGGTCTCCTTAATATCAACCAATACACCAGGGATACCTGTAAACTGTTCTGCAACATGGAAAGGCTGTGATAAGAAACGTTGTACACGTCTTGCACGACCTACTGCTAACTTATCGTCTTCAGAAAGTTCTTCCATACCAAGAATAGCAATAATATCCTGTAGTTCTTTATAACGTTGTAATAACTCTTTTACACGTTGTGCACAATCGTAATGCTCTTTACCTAAAATATCGGCAGTTAAAATTCTTGAAGTAGAATCTAATGGGTCTACTGCAGGATAAATACCTAGCTCGGCAATTTTACGTGATAATACAGTTGTTGCATCTAAGTGGGCAAACGTAGTCGCAGGAGCAGGGTCTGTTAAGTCATCCGCAGGTACGTAAACCGCTTGTACCGATGTAATAGAACCTTTTTTAGTTGAGGTAATACGCTCTTGCATAGCACCCATCTCTGTTGCCAAAGTTGGTTGGTAACCTACCGCAGAAGGCATACGACCAAGAAGTGCAGATACCTCAGATCCAGCTTGTGTAAAACGGAAGATGTTATCTACGAAAAACAATACGTCTTTTCCTTGTCCATCTCCAGCACCATCACGGAAATATTCTGCAATGGTTAAACCAGATAAGGCTACACGCGCACGTGCTCCAGGAGGCTCATTCATTTGTCCGAATACGAAAGTTGCTTTAGATTCTTTCATTTTAGACTTATCTACTTTAGATAAATCCCATCCACCTTCTTCCATAGAGTGCATGAAATCTTCACCGTAACGGATAATTCCAGATTCTAACATCTCTCTTAAAAGGTCATTTCCTTCACGGGTTCTTTCACCAACACCGGCAAATACAGATAAACCACCGTGACCTTTTGCAATATTGTTAATCAACTCCTGGATCAATACCGTTTTACCTACACCAGCACCACCAAATAAACCAATTTTACCACCTTTAGCGTAAGGCTCAATAAGGTCGATTACTTTAATACCTGTAAATAAAACTTCTGTAGAAGTTGATAAATCTTCAAATTTAGGAGCTTGCCTGTGGATTGGTAATCCAGCATCTCCAGCTTTAGGTAAGTCTCCAAGACCATCAATAGCATCACCAATTACATTAAAAAGACGTCCGTATACATCATCACCAATTGGCATTTGTATAGGCGCACCAGTAGCAGTAACTTCAGTTCCTCTACTTAACCCATCTGATGAATCCATAGCGATAGTACGAACAGTATCCTCACCAATGTGCGATTGTACTTCTAATACTAATACAGTGCCATCAGGCCTTTTAATTTCTAATGAATCATAAATTTTTGGAAGCTCTGAACCAGCAGCGAATTCTACATCGATAACCGGACCTACTATCTGTGCAACTTTACCTGTAACTTTAGACATTACTTTTTATGTTTTTGTTATGCTATTTAATTGATTGAAAACAGTTTCCGTTTTCGCGCTGCAAAGATATAGTTTTTAATTTAAAATAAAAGTTGTTTTTAATGCTTTTTTAAAACAAAAAACACCCTCGGTTTGAGGGTGTTTTGAAAGTATCGTTAATAATGATTTTTAGTATAGATTTTATTAATTATTTATAGTCCATGATATAAAATATTGTGAACCTATAAATGGAGAGCCAACGGCACTCTGATATTCTTTTCCTCCTAAATTGGTTCCTCCAATTTTAAATATTGATTTGATGGATGGTACAGAGTAATTGATTTGTGCATCAATAACTGTTCTTGATGGTATCATAGCATTGGCTATGGTAGCTTGCCAGAAATACTCATCACTCCATCTCGCATTGATGTTAAATCCGAAATTTTTAAACAATTCAGGATTGCCAAGAGACACTTTTACTTTATGTTCAGGAGTATTAAAACTTGCACTAAAATCAGGGTCGGTTGATTGGTCAAAGTCCAATTTAGCATAGGTATAGTTTAACCCAATGTCAAAACCATTTCCAAATTTGGTAGAGAGCCCAATTACCCCTCCATAGGAACTGACATCACCTTTGGAGTTTGTGTATACATTGAAAACTTGATAATTTCCAGTAGCGACATCTACCACACCTGAATTATCATTAACTGAACCATTTTCTGGAGTCACCACAAATTTTTGAGCCCCAAAGTTGTCATATGTATTAAGGTAAGCGTTAAAGTCAACGGTTAAAAAGCCTAGTTTCCCCCGGTAACCAATATCGTATGCGGTAACTTGTTCTTGCTCAATAAGTGGCGTTATCCCGTTGCCTCCAACTGGTTCCAAGGGAGTCGTTCCACCACTACTCCCAAAATCAAGCAAAGATGAAAATGTGTAAGAATTAAAGTAAGCATCTCTTCCTGTTAAATTGGTATTTGGCAATCTTCTATCTAAATTGTCTGGCGCTGCACCTACCAATATATAGGGACCTATATCAAAACCAATAAATAGTGATTGGGTGTCTGGATTTCTAAACCCTGTTTGAACAGAAGCTCTAAAATGGTGTTCTTTATTTTCGCCAGCTGCATAAACTAAAGAAAGCCTTGGAGAATAACTGGCATCAAAAAATTCATTTTTATCGTAACGGATTGAAGCAGTCACTTTTAAGCGGTCCTCCATTAGTTTTTTGATTCCTTGTATATAGGCTCCGTATTCGTTGTAATCGATAGACCCATCATAGTCCGTAAATATATTACCGCCAGAATTTAATGAATATTGTCTGTATTGACCACCTAACTGTAAATCTAAAGCATTATTTAATAAGTCCTTAAAATTGTAATTTCCATCGACAACATTCATTTTTGATTCGTCAACCAACCTAGAGCCCGTGGCGACATTTGGATCATTTGTCACTTTGTTAAAAAGTGCCTTAAATTCTGGAGTACCTGGTTGTAGAGTAAAATTGTCATCTGCAAAAGTCCTGGCACCTGCATGTATTTGGGATTGAGTAGCTGGATCGTTAGGGTTGCCGCCTCCAGCTAATATTTGTCCTGCTCCCTGAGCATAAGCTGCTGCATAAGCGCCAAACCATTCTGTTGCCCCTACTTTATTCATATTGATACCCGTAAAGCGCATATCATATGAGTTTCCGGCATTTTCTAAAGTTGTATAACCTCTAAGAAAAAAATTATCTCCTCTAAACTCTAATTTGTGTTGTTGTAATGTAAAATCTCTTATGGCATATCTATTTGAGCCTTGGTATATAGAAGATCCTGAACCAAATTTAGAACTCCAAATAACTTCAGTGTTGTCTCCAAAGGGTTTGTAGTTTAAAGTGAAATATGCCTTTAAGCTTTCCGCTTTATAATCTGTTAGATCTGATTCTCTATAACCTGTTCTTGCTACATTTACGGCAGGAACTAAATTGCTTGCTCCAGGAGGAAGAATTCCACCAGCCTCTAATTGTTGTGCTACTTGATTAAGGTTTAAGCCTAAGGCTCCTAAACTTACTTCGTCTCCATAAATATTTAAACCATCATGGGCAGGACCAGACCTAAAAGGATCTATGGTATCTGCTGTTCCAACCTTGCCTAGTGTATATTGATTATCATCTGATGCAAACCAATCTGTTCCCCTTAAATAAGAAAAGGTAGCTTTGGCCGCAAATTTATCACTAAATGCATGGGCCGCTCTAAATCCGAAATCATGAAAATGATTATCTCCTGCTTCGTCTTGTACTGTCAACCCCGTTTTAACATAAGCACTTACGCCCTGGTGCCTAAAAGGGTCCTTACTGGTCATAAATAAAATACCATTAAAAGCATTGGCCCCGTACAGCGCAGAAGAAGCACCTGGTAATATTTCTATACTATTTATATCAAGTTCGCTCAGTCCCAAAATATTCCCTAAAGCAAAATTTAATCCTGGCAAGGAGTTATCCATGCCATCAACCATTTGAACAAATCGTGTATTCGCAAAAGTTGCAAATCCACGTGTGTTCACTGCGTTAAACGTTAAACTTCCTTTATTAACGTCAACACCCTTTAAGTTTTCTAAGCTTGAATAGAAATCGGGGGTAGTAGCAAATTTAACATCATTTACATCAAACCTTTCAATTGTAACAGGAGATTCCCTAACACTTTCAGGTGTTCTGGAAGCAGAAATAACGACTTCGTCTAAGGAGGTGGTCCCTTCTTTTAAAATAAAGTTAAGTGTTTGGTTATTAGAAGTAACTTCAATAGTTTCTGTCTCAAACCCAACATTACTGGCTTGAACAGAGAAAGGTGGGTTTTGATTATAAGTTAATGTAAAGTTACCATCAAAATCTGTAACGGTACCTGTAGTGGTACCTACAACCAGAATGTTTGCACCTGGTAGGGGTTGGCTATTGTCATCGGTCACCGAACCACTAATTGTGGTTTGGGAAAATGTTATTGCGCTAAAGAGCAATAATAAAAAGGGGAAGATAGTTTTCATTAAGCTAGTTTTAGGTTCTCGGAATTATTTTTAGTTAAGATAAACATAAATCTAAAATAAAAAAAATTATGCACGCATAGTAAAAATTGATAAATTAAATGTTAAAATGTTGCTGTTTTTTCTATTTTAGGAGCGTTACGATGTGGATTATTGATATTTTTTGATATTTCCAAAAGTATATAATTTTACTAATAGTATTATCCGAAAAAATAGATAAAAGATAAATCTGGACATAATTTTTTGGGCAAATGGCAAGCCACCGCACTATCCGCTATAGTTTTTTAAAATTTTTGGAATTTTAAAAAAGCTGCCACTCCTATTGCTTTTGCGGGGCTTTAATTGTTAGCTCAGTACATGACAAAAAATACCTTCTGCTTTTTTTTAATAATACCCTTCCGACTTTAAACTCTTAGCTGAGTTTAAAGCCATCTTCCCTTCATTTAGACAAGCTCAATGACCGGGGAAGGAATTGTGTTTATTGATTTATTTTAACTCTCCTCCTTTTATTCAATTTCTAGCCTCCTCCAACATCTAGTTTGCCTTTTCAATCTTTTTTAATCTTAAGGATAAAATTTGTTATATAATTAGTTTATTCTACGGTAACGGACTTTGCCAGATTTCTCGGTTGATCTACATTTTTACCTAACAGTACTGCTATGTGATAAGACAACAATTGAAGCGGTATAGTGGTAATAAGTGGCGATAATAGCTCTGAGCTTTCTGGAACTTCAATAACATGATCAGCTAGTCCTCTTACTTGGGTGTCACCTTGGGTAACTACAGCGATAATTTTACCTTTTCGTGATTTAATTTCCTGGATATTGCTAACCACTTTTTCGTAATGTCCTTTTTTTGTAGCAATAACAACAACAGGCATATTTTCGTCTATTAGTGCTATGGGGCCATGCTTCATTTCGGCTGCTGGATAACCTTCGGCATGGATGTATGATATTTCCTTTAGCTTTAAAGCACCTTCCAAGGCTACCGGGAAATTGTACCCTCTGCCTAAGTACAAACAATTGCGGGAGTCTTTATAGGTGTCTGCAATCAATTTTATATGCGCATCCGATTTTAAAGCCTGTTCTACCTTATTCGGGATAAGTTCCAGTTCAAGAGCGAGTTGTCTAAAATGAGAATCGGAAACGGTGCCTTTTGCTTTTGCCAAGCGCAAGGCCATGAGCGTTAATACGGTAATTTGAGTGGTGAAGGCTTTGGTCGATGCCACACCTATTTCTGGTCCGGCATGGGTATAGGCGCCGGTATGCGTTTCCCTGGCTATTGACGAGCCAACCACATTGCATACACCATATACAAAAGCACCTTTAGACTTTGCCAGTTTGATAGCTGCTAAGGTATCGGCTGTTTCTCCAGACTGGGATATGGCAATCACAACATCTTTTTCAGTTATAATGGGGTTGCGGTATCTAAACTCCGAAGCATATTCAACCTCTACAGGTATCCTGGCGATATCTTCAAATATGTATTCGGCTACTAGTCCAGCATGCCACGAGGTGCCACAAGCTACTATAATTACCCGATTGGCATTAAGGAGCTTTTCGAGGTTATCATCAATACTAGACATTTTAATGATGCCTTGTTCTGCATTTAGGCGTCCTCGATACGTGTCTTTTATGGCTCTTGGTTGCTCATGGATTTCTTTCAACATAAAATGGTCGAAACCACCTTTTTCAATTTGCTCTAAACTTATTTGAAGTTCTTGGATATAAGGATCTACTAAAGAGTCGTCAATTATTTTTCTAACTTTTATGTCTTTGTTTAGCCTAATAATGGCCATTTCTTCATCTTCTAGGTAGATGGCATTTTTGGTATATTCTATAAAAGGAGATGCATCGCTGGCAATGAAATATTCATTATCTCCAACACCAATAGCTAAAGGGCTTCCCAATCGGGCAATAACAATTTCATTGGGTTGGGTTTTGTCGAATACCGCTATGGCATAAGCGCCTACTACTTGATTTAATGCGATTTGTACCGCTTTGCCCAGTTTAACATTTTCTTTTTGCTTAACATCTTCAATAAGGTTAACAAGAACTTCGGTATCGGTTTCAGAGGTGAAAGTATAGCCTCTGGAACTTAATTCTTTTTTTAAAGATTCGTAATTTTCTATGATTCCATTATGAATAATGGCCAAATTACCAGAATTGGAAATATGCGGGTGCGAGTTAGTGTCATTAGGGATTCCGTGTGTGGCCCATCGCGTGTGACCAATGCCAATGCAACCGCTGGGATCTATATCGAGGTTTATCTTTTGCTCTAAATCGGCAACTTTTCCCTTGGTTTTGGCAACTTTTAAGTGCTCTCCGTCAAATAGTGCAATACCTGCACTGTCATAACCACGGTATTCCAATCGTTTAAGCCCTTCAATGATAATTGGGTGAGCTGCTCTGTTTCCTAAATATCCTACAATGCCACACATAAGTATTAAATTCTGATTATTTGAGAAGGCAAATATGCAAAATAAATACCAAAAAAAAGCAAAAATAATATTAACATCAAGTAAAATACTGATTGTTAACTGTGTAAAAATAAAAACCTCCAAAGACAACTATATCTTTGGAGGTTCTAACAGTTATTGGTTATATGCTTCTAAAGTCCCTTTTATTTGGGTTCAGAATAATATATTTCCAATTTTATTTTTTTATCATCAGTGGTGTTGTTTCCGTATAAAGCTGTGCCTTTAGAGGTTAAAATTGTGGCAGCTGGAATTTTGGTAACGTCATCTGTGCTATTTAAGATGTTAACTGTATTGGTGTAATTTACATTGTTAGATATTACAAGCCCTAATTTTGTGTTTGTTGAATCCCTGAACACTAAGCTTTTTAAATGTTCGGTAATTCTTATTTTATAACCATAAGTTAACGGGCTGGTTGATAAAGTATCCCTTACGCCTAAATGGACAACTTTTGATGCAGCAGGAAATGTGGTATTTTCTGAAGTGTCAAATTCATAATCTATTAAAGGTCTGTTGTTCTTTACGTCGTAAGCGTAAAGCCTATCGTATTTATGGTCGTCACCTCCAGTTAAGGATTGGTCTTCGGTAATAACCAAAAGCGCTTCGTTTATTAACTTAGCAGGGGTCTCTCCATCTGCATCCAAAAATTCACTTCTAAAATTCTCTAAAGCGTCCGGTATGTTATTGTTGTCTGCATCTTCATTGCCAAATAAATCGATAACGGCCATGGAGCCCGCAGCGCCTTTTAAGTAGATTATTTGGTCGCCATTGGTGTTGTCGCCATCAACCAAGGGTTCTGGTGCGGTGCTATAATCGTTTATTAGTGTGTTTAATTTAATGCCAGAAAAGTTAAGAGCATAGGTTGCCTGTACTTTGGATTCACTATCAGAAGTTGAATCTTTAGAGTAATGAATGGTTATTGTGGCACCAGAGGCGGCTAAATTTAAAAGCGTCATACTGCCTTTGCCATCAATAGCTTCTGCTTTGAAGTAAAGTCCTCTAAAATAGTTTTTAAAATTGTTGGGGTTGCTTAACTCGCTACTACCTTCCTTATCCAATATGGTGGTCTTCCAGAAATCCACATTAAGTTTTGCTCTTAAGGCAGGTGCACCATAGGAAAGGGTGGCATCTTCTCCTTCACCGGTTTTTGTGACGACGGCTTTATTGCTTGGGATAAACGCAGGGTCGTTAAAAATTAACTCGCCTTTTTGAGTATCAAAATTAACTTCGCTACTTTCAGTTACCACAAAATGCTCTGTATTGCTAGGTGTATTTTCTGCATAAGAAAAATAATTTTGTGTCTCTTGATCTTGGCTATTAGGATTAAAGTTCCTTAAAAAATAATTATTGCGATAAATAGATAAGTTTATTTTGTCTTCACCATATAAGGAGTCTTGTTCGTTCATTACATACTGGGGAACATCATTTTCGGTGCCAGTTTGTCTACTAAAATAAGGGATGCTTAATACAACCGAGTCTATAACTGGGTTGTCTCCAAAATCGGGATCGAAGGAAGTTGGGGTTAACTGTGTTACAATACTAGCTGTGGTCTGACCAAAAACAGGATCGTTGTATACGCCCAATAGGTTTGTGTTTAAACCATTAACCTGAATGTTCTTTAGTTTTTTATTGTAGGCAAGCAATTCTTCTATGTTAAGTTTAGAAGTATTAAAGTTTGCATTTGCTTTGCCTAGAACATCGCTGTCTATAGAGCTAAAGTCTTTGTCGCAGGCAATGAAAGAGGTTAGGATAAATGCAAAAATAAATAAGGGCTTTAGGGCGATAAATGTCTTCTTCATATGGTTTTTACGAATTTTTTTGGATCTAGCTTACAACTTCAGTATTAAGGAATGTTGTGTAAGCATCACCAAACTCATCTCTGCTTTTGTGTTCTAGTACTGGTTTTTTTGAGTCTTTTAAGTAGGTGTCCAATGTTTCTGGAATGGTTTCAGAGCCAATTATTAATGCATCTGAATAGTCTATGGCGACTTTCATTAAGTTATTATACGATGGTTCTTCAAGCGGTTTTATAGCCTCGTCGTTAATATTATCAAATTTAATTTTATTAAACATGTCTTTGTTTAACGTATTATCAAAACTTTGATTGTATATAGAGGTTACTATTTTGCTTTCATTAAATAAAGGTTCGTCTTTGTAGTATTCCTTTAAATAAAGCGGTAACAAAGAGGCTAGCCAACCATGAACATGGATTACATCTGGCGACCAGTTTAATTTTTTCACGGTTTCAATAACGCCTTTAGCAAAGAAAATGGCACGTTCGTCATTATCGGAAAACAGTTTGCCGTCCTCGTCGGTCAATGTGGCTTTTCTTTTAAAGTATTCGTCGTTATCGATAAAGTAAACCTGAATACGCTCTTTTGGTATAGAGGCAACTTTTATAATAAGAGGCATGTCTAAATCGTTAATCACTAAATTGATACCGGAAAGCCGAATTACCTCATGCAATTGATGTCTTCGTTCATTTATGTTGCCATATCGAGGCATAAAAATGCGTATCTGCCCACCTTGCTGATTAACTAATCTAGGGGCTTCAAACGACATTGAAGAAATTTCGGTTTCGGGTAAATAGGGTACTACTTCAGATGATACATACAATATCCTCTTATCTTTCATAAATAGTTTGCTTTTGAAGATTCAAAATAAAAAACACGCAAAAGTACAAAATTTTATGCAGATTGACTGTAAAATCTTAAGTTTGCACGCGTTAATTTTTTATTAAAAGTGCAGGTTTACCAAGAAAAAAAACAAATTAAGGCCGTAATTGAGCAACTGAAAACCAAACAGCTTACACTTGGTTTTGTACCAACCATGGGTGCATTGCACCAAGGGCACTTGGCATTGGTAGAAGAGGCTTTGGCGAATAACGATAAGGTGGTGGTGAGCATTTTTGTTAACCCTACGCAATTTAATAATGCAACAGACCTAGAAAAATACCCAAGAACCTTGGATGACGATCTTGGTTTACTTAAAACTGTTAGCGAAGATAGAATCTTGATTTATGCACCAACGGTTGATGATATTTACGAAGGGCAAACAGTGTCCCAAAAGTTCGATTTTGATGGTTTGGAACACGAAATGGAAGGTCAATTTAGACCAGGACACTTTGATGGCGTAGGTACCGTGGTTAAACGGCTTTTTGAAATTGTAAGCCCAGATAACGCCTATTTTGGAGAGAAGGATTTCCAGCAGTTGGCCATTATAAAAAAGATGGTCGAAAAACACCAGATTCCAGTAACTATTGTGGGGTGCGATATACACCGCGAGGCCAATGGTTTGGCTATGAGTTCCCGCAATGCAAGGTTAAGTCCAGAACAAAAAAAGGCAGCATCTTTTATTTATAAAGTTTTAACAACTGCCAAAAAGCAATTTGGCACAAAAAGTGCTTATAAAGTGACGGAATGGGTTGAAAAACAGTTTTCTAAAAATGATGTATTGCGGTTGGAGTATTTTGTTATTGCAGATGAGGAAACCTTAAGACCAATTCAAAGAAAATCAAAGACAAAAAAATATAGAGCCTTTATAGCGGTATTCGCAGATGATATTAGACTAATTGATAATATCGCACTAAATTAATTATCTTTGCCACATGCAAATTCAAGTAGTTAAATCTAAGATTCACAGGGTTAAATGTACAGGAGCCGAGTTAAATTACATTGGTAGTATTACTATTGATGAAGACTTAATGGATGCGGCTAATATTATACAAGGTGAAAAAGTTCAAATTGTTAACAATGACAATGGGGAGCGCCTTGAAACCTATTGTATTCCAGGGCCTAGAAATTCTGGGGAAATTACTTTAAATGGAGCGGCGGCCAGAAAAGTATCGGTAGGGGATACCTTAATTTTAATAACCTACGCTTTTATGGATATTGAAACGGCCAAAACATTCAAGCCTTCGTTAGTTTTTCCAGATGAAGCGACCAACCTATTAAAATAGGTGAAGGAATCCCATAAAAGGGTTTGGTTAAATAAACAAGGATTGTCCAAAATCAATCATTATGTATGTCATCTCGGGGATTGGAATTGTTTATATTGTGGATTGCAGACATTCAGTAATAAATTAAAGCCTTTTGAAACTAAAGATTAAAAGAATATTAAAGATAACGCTCCCATTATTACTGGGAGTTTTTTTGGTCTGGTATTCGCTTTCAAAAGTTTCTATCGAAGAATTGCTCATCTATGCCAAAAAGGCAGATTACACCTATATTTTATTAGGGATGTTCCTAGGGCTGTTAAGTCACTTGTCGCGTGCTTACCGTTGGCGGTTTCAATTAGAGCCTATGGGGTATCATATTAAATTGGGTAATAGCATTATGGCGGTGTTTGCTACGTATTTAATTAACTATACCATTCCAAGAGCAGGAGAGGTGGCAAGAGCTTCCATTTTAACCAATTATGAGGATGTGCCTTTCGAAAAAGGGTTTGGTACCATAGTGGCAGAGCGTATTGCAGATATGATAATTATGTTGGGCATCATAGTTATTACGCTATTTCTTCAATTCGATTTTATCTATCAGTTTTTAATAGAAAGGTTTAACCCCTCTAAACTATTATTTATGGTTTTATTGGGTCTTGTTTTTTTTCTATTGATTTTTTGGTTTGTTAGAAAAAGTAAATCAAAAATAGCCCTAAAAATCAAAACCTTTGTAAACGGATTGGTTGAAGGGGCGCTCAGTATTTTTAAAATGAAAAAAAAATGGCCTTTCATTTTTCATACCTTGTTTATATGGGGCATGTATCTGCTCATGTTTTATATTACTACTTTTTCTATTGAAGAACTAAACAATATCCCCGTGGGCGCTGTGTTAATTGGTTTTATATCGGCTAGTTTTAGTATTGCGGCAACCAATGGCGGTATAGGTTCCTATCCAGTTGCGGTATATTTGGCTTTTTCGGTGTTTGGCATTGAAAAAGACCCTAGCATTGCCTTTGGTTGGATAATGTGGGCATCGCAAACCCTTTTAATCATTCTTTTGGGAGGGCTGTCTTTAATATATCTTCCAATTTACAATAGAACAAGGCGTTAAAGGAAGCAGGTTCAAACAAGCGAGACTACAGCGATATGTGTTTTTTGGGCAAATGGCAAGCCACCGCGCTATCCGCTATAGTTTTTTAAAATTTTGGATTTTAAAAAAGCTGTCGCTCCTATCGCTTTTGCGGGCTTTAATTCAGCTAAGAGTTTAAAGTCGGAAGGGTCTTGTTAAAACACAAAAGAAAAGGCACAAGCGGGTGTCATGAACTAAGAAATCATGAGACAACTTTAGCCTCAAACTTCCAACCGCTAGCTTCCAGCCTCTAATATCAAGTTTGCCTTTTCAATCCTCTAATCCTATAGGGTAAAAGTTGTTGCTTGCCCTGTTCAATCCAGCTTTTAGGCTAAAAAACCGAAATTCTTTTATTACCTTGCTCCTGTCAAACTCAGAGGCAGTTTAAAATTCGTTTTTGAAATTTGTTATAGGTCATTTTTTTTACCAATTAAGGCTTTAAAACCAGAGTTTAGCAGCGCTAAATGAGGATTTTCATAACGAAGAGTGGTGAAAAAAGGGGCGTAACAAAGACAAAGGATGAAATTTAAACAGTCTCTCTAATCAAATTAAAATGAGACGCTCAATTATTTATGCTCTAGTGCTTTTTATTAGTTTTTCTACTATAAGCGCACAAGTAAAATACGAAACCATAGAATCTTCGAGGTTGGGGGAGTCCCGCCAGCTTAAAATACAATTACCTCGTGGGTATAATACAAATGAAGACAAAGCCTATCCTATTTTCATAGTTTTGGATGGTGATTATTTGTTTGAAGCCGTAGCAGGGAATGTGGATTATTATTCCTATTGGGAGGATATGCCAGAAGCTATTGTGGTAGGGGTAAACCAATTGGATAAGCGTTATGACGATTGTATGTATTCCGAGCAAAACTCATTGCCAATTGAAACCGGTGCTGCTTTTTTTGAATTTATAGGCATGGAGCTTATCCCGTATATAGATAATAAATACCGCACGGTCAATTTTAGGGTTGCTATAGGTCATGGTGAAACGGCAAACTTTATAAACTATTACCTTTTAAAGCCAGAGCCTTTGTTTCAGGCTTATGTGGTGGTAAGTCCAGAATTGGCCCCAAATTTATTAGACTATGTGCCCGAGCGATTGGCTAAAATTCAATCCAAAACCTTTTATTATTTAGCAAATACCAAAAACGATTCCAAATCTATAAGAGGTATGACAGAGGCTTTAGATACTAGCATAAAAGGGATAGAGAATAAAAACGTGTTCTACAGGTTCGATAGTTTTGAACAACCATCACATTATTCGGTGCCGGCACATGCCATTCCAAGAGCTTTGGAAAGTATCTTTTTAGTGTACCAGCCTATCTCCAAAAAAGAATATCTGGAAACCATACTGAAATTGGATGAATCACCAGTAGCCTATCTTCAGGAGAAATACCAAACCATTTACGACCTGTTTGCCATAGATAAGCAAATATTAATAAACGATTTTAAGGCCATTGCAGCAGCAATAGAAAAAAATGAAGACTATAATTATTACGAAGAGTTGGGCAAAATGGCACGTAAGCATTACCCTAAAACGCTATTAGGGAATTACTATCTAGCGCGATTTTATGAAGAAACAGGAGAGTCCAAAAAAGCCATGCGTACCTATCAGTCGGCCTTTGTTCTAGATGAAATAGCAGACTTAACCAAGGATTTAATGATAGAAAAAGCCGATGCGATTAAAGCGGATTTTGGGTATTAGGGCTGGACAATAGTTATTGATAATTGAGTTATTTAGTTAGTAGTTGAGAACCATCTAAAAAAAGAAAGTGAAAAAGACCTTATACGATTTGACAAAGGATGATTGGAATACATTGTTTCCAATTCAACTAGTTGATCACAATCCTGAATGGAAAAATAGTTATGAAAAAGAAAAAGAGCGGATAATTGAAATAATAGGAAGCGAAAAAATTTTGAGAATTGAACATTTTGGGAGTTCATCAATTTCTTCAATTAAATCAAAACCCTACATTGATTTAATGATTGAAATCCCCGAAGAATTATTGTTCAATGAAAAACTAATTGACCAATTTTCTGAGTTAGGATATTCTCATTTTAAAGTACCTGCAAGAGACAATATAGAAGAATACTCTACATTTGGAAAAGGGTATAACCTAGATGGAACAAAAGAACAGGTTTTCCATATTCATATGTGTCCAAAAAACAATATTATGTGGAAACAAATTGATTTTCGAGATTTTTTAAATTCAAATTTTGACCGAGCGAAGCAATACGAAAATTTAAAAATTGAATTAGCAAAAAAATTCAAGAATGATCGAGGAGCATATGTATTAGGGAAAACTGAATTTGTCAAGGAAACCCTTGAATTAATAGAAGAAAGTTAGTTCACAATAAATAATGTATAACCACAATTTCGGTGGATTAAAATAAAGTTAGTGGTGAATGAAGATTTAAGTTTTAAACTTGAAGCCAACGATTTAAAGAATAAAAGAGAAACATCTAAAATCCCAATAACCAACTCCGATGCCTAAAGTAAAAACCGCTTTTTTTTGTCAGAACTGTGGCAACCAATATGCTAAATGGCAAGGGCAATGCAATGCCTGTAAGGCATGGAATACCATTGTTGAAGAACTCATTGAGAAACCACAAAAGAGCGATTGGAAATCGCCAACATCTGTCACTAAACGTGCATCTGTGCCTTTAAAAGTTGATGAAATAGACACTTCTAAAGAGCCACGGTTAGGAACCTTCGACGATGAATTCAACCGGGTATTGGGAGGAGGTATTGTCCCAGGGTCGTTAACCCTGTTGGGTGGCGAACCGGGAATTGGTAAAAGTACATTGCTGCTTCAAATTGCCTTGAAGTTGCCCTATAAAACCTTGTATGTTTCTGGGGAAGAAAGTCAGAAACAAATAAAAATGCGGGCAGAACGTATTAAGGCCACAACAACCAATTGTTACATTTTAACCGAAACCAAGACACAACATATTTTTAAGCAAATAGAAGCTTTGGAACCCGATATTGTGGTTATCGATTCCATCCAAACCTTGCATAGCGATTATATTGAATCGTCATCGGGAAGTATTTCGCAAATTAAGGAATGCACTACAGAACTTATAAAATTTGCCAAAGAAACAGCTACGCCGGTTTTGTTAATAGGACATATAACCAAAGATGGCAACATTGCCGGCCCAAAAATTTTAGAGCACATGGTCGATACCGTGTTGCAGTTTGAAGGCGACCGTAACCATGTATTCCGAATTTTAAGGGCCCATAAAAACCGTTTCGGATCTACTAACGAGTTGGGTATTTACGAAATGCATGGCTCGGGGTTGCGCGAGGTCTCCAACCCATCGGAACTATTAATTTCCCAAAAGGATGAAGAGCTTTCAGGTAATGCTATTGCTGCCACCTTAGAAGGTATGCGTCCACTTATGATTGAGGTGCAGGCCTTGGTGAGTACGGCTGTTTACGGTACGCCACAGCGTTCTGCAACAGGATTTAATGCCAAACGCTTGAATATGCTTCTTGCGGTCTTGGAAAAACGGGCTGGTTTCCGTTTGGGCGCTAAGGACGTGTTTTTAAACATCACAGGAGGTATTACCGTAGACGATCCCGCTATAGATTTGGCGGTTGTGGCTTCCATTTTATCTTCCAATGAAGATGTACCGCTCCAAAAAGATATTTGTTTTGCTGCCGAGGTGGGATTGTCTGGAGAAATTCGTCCCGTACAACGTGTGGAACAACGCATTTTAGAAGCTGAAAAGCTAGGTTTTTCAACCATTTTTGTATCGAAATACAATAAAATTTCATTAAAAAATACAGCAATAAAAATTCAAATGATTTCTAAGATGGAGGATCTGGTCGAGTATATCGTTTGACGTATTTAGATGTTGCCATTTGAGTTGTTTAATTTCCTTTTGAAGAGTAGAATATGGTGTTGGTTGATAGGTTAAAATAAGCTAAAGAACCAAAGTTTATGCTTATGGTGCTTTTTGCTTAAGACAACGTTAAATTATTATGCTTAGCACCTGCTATTTTAGTAAAAATCCTTAAATTCGCAACCTTACTAGAAAAAGGGTTAAAAGAGAGCGAAAACTTTCATTCTTAGTTATTTAAAGTGTGGCTAAGTTTTAATAACGAAAGTTTTCATCTGTCAATTGGATAAAATAATAAAATCGGATGAAATTTCCTGAATATAAAGGACTTGACTTGTCGAATGTAGCCAACGATATTCTAAGCTATTGGAAAGACAATAACATCTTTGAAAAAAGTGTAACCTCAAGAGAAGGGCAAGAATCGTATGTGTTTTTTGAAGGCCCGCCATCGGCAAATGGGCTTCCGGGAATACACCATGTTATGGCGCGTGCCATTAAAGATATTTTTTGCCGTTATAAAACCCAAAAAGGCTATCAGGTAAAGCGTAAAGCAGGTTGGGATACCCATGGATTGCCAATTGAGCTTGGTGTGGAAAAGGAATTGGGGATAACCAAGGAAGATATTGGTAAGACCATTTCGGTAGAAGACTATAACGCTGCTTGTCGTAAAGCTGTTATGCGTTACACAGATATCTGGAACGATTTAACCCAAAAGATGGGGTATTGGGTAGATATGGACGATCCATACATCACCTACGAACCTAAGTATATGGAAAGCGTTTGGTGGTTACTAAAGCAAATCTATGATAAAAAATTGCTTTACAAAGGGTATACCATCCAACCTTATTCTCCAAAAGCAGGAACTGGATTGAGTTCTCATGAGTTAAACCAGCCGGGAACCTATCAAGATGTTACCGATACTACCGCTGTGGCTCAGTTTAAGGCTATAACCGAAACATTACCGGACTTCTTGCAAAATGAAGGCGACATCCACTTTTTGGCTTGGACGACCACGCCTTGGACCTTGCCAAGTAATACCGCTTTAACAGTAGGGCCTAAAATTGATTATGTTTTAGTAAAAACCTTCAATCAATATACATTCGAACCTATTAATGTGGTATTGGGGAAACCTTTGGTGGCCAAACAATTTGCAGGGAAGTTTGTGCAAGTTGAAGATGCTTCAGAATTAGCAAGCTATAACGCAGGCGATAACCTGCCTTCCGGCAAGGCAGGAAAAATACCATATTACGTGGTTAAATCATGTAAAGGGAAAGATTTAGTAGGGATAAAATACGAGCAGTTATTGCCTTATGCCTTGCCATATAATAATCCGGAGAATGCCTTTAGGGTGATTTCGGGAGATTTCGTTACTACCGAAGACGGTACAGGTATCGTACATACCGCTCCAACATTTGGTGCAGACGATGCCTTGGTGGCAAAACAAGCCACTCCGGAAGTACCACCTATGTTAGTGAAAGACGAGAATGGAAACTTGGTGCCATTGGTAGATTTACAAGGTAAATTTAGACCGGAAATGGGTGAATTGGCCGGTAAGTATGTTAAGAACGAGTATTACAATGAAGGTGAAGAACCAGAACGTTCGGTAGATGTAGAATTGGCCATTAAATTAAAAGAAGAGAACAAAGCCTTTAAGGTTGAAAAATACAAGCACAGTTATCCGAACTGTTGGCGAACCGATAAGCCTATTTTATATTATCCGTTGGATTCGTGGTTTATAAAAGTAACCGATGTTAGGGATCGCATGTTCGAGCTTAACGAAACCATTAATTGGAAACCTAAAGCAACAGGAACAGGACGTTTTGGAAATTGGTTGGCCAATGCCAACGACTGGAACTTATCGCGTTCGCGTTATTGGGGTATTCCATTGCCTATTTGGAGAACCGAAGACGGTAAGGAAGAAAAGTGTATCGGTTCGGTGGAAGAGCTAAAAGCAGAAATGGAAAAAGCCGTTGCAGCAGGTGTTCTTACGAAAGATATTTTTGAAGATTTTGAAGTAGGAAACATGTCCAATGACAACTACGCCAAAATCGATTTACATAAAAACATAGTAGACCACATCGTTTTGGTTTCAGATAACGGGCAACCTATGAAGCGTGAAAGCGACTTAATAGATGTTTGGTTCGATTCTGGTTCCATGCCTTATGCACAGTGGCATTATCCTTTTGAGAATAAAGAGTTAATCGATAATGGTACAACCTATCCAGCCGATTTTATTGCTGAAGGTGTAGACCAAACTAGAGGGTGGTTCTATACGCTCCATGCTATAGGGACGATGGTGTTTGATTCTGTAGCCTATAAAAATGTGGTTTCTAATGGATTGGTGCTTGATAAGAACGGACAAAAAATGTCCAAGCGTTTAGGTAATGCTGTCGATCCTTTTGAAACCTTGGGTAATTATGGGGCCGATGCCACACGTTGGTATATGATTTCAAATGCGAATCCGTGGGATAACTTAAAATTCGATATTGAAGGGGTTGAGGAAGTAAAGCGTAAGTTCTTTGGGACCTTGTATAATACCTATTCCTTCTTTGCGCTGTATACCAATTTGGATAATTTCACCTATAGTGAAGCCGATATACCTATTGAGGAACGCCCCGAATTGGATCGCTGGATTCTTTCAGAATTGCACACGTTAATACAAAAGGTTGATGTGTTTTATGCCGATTACGAACCGACTAAGGCGGCAAGGGCCATTTCAGATTTCACCCAGGATTATTTAAGTAACTGGTACGTGCGCTTAAGTAGAAGACGTTTCTGGAAAGGCGATTATCAACAAGATAAAATTTCGGCTTACCAAACACTGTATACCTGTATGGTCACCATTGCTAAGCTTGGAGCGCCCATAGCACCGTTCTTTATGGACAGATTGTACCTGGACTTAAATGCAGTTACCAAAAAAGAAACGTTCGAAAGTGTGCATTTGGCCAATTTCCCGGTATATAATGCGTCTTATGTAGATAAGTCTTTAGAACGAAAAATGGAGAGTGCGCAAACAATATCGTCGTTGGTATTGTCGTTAAGGGCTAAAGAGAAGATTAAAGTAAGGCAGCCGCTTCAAAAAATAATGATTCCTGTTGATGGCCAACAGCAAAAGGAAGAAATAGCAGCGGTTTCAAACTTAATAAAGCATGAGGTAAATGTAAAGGAAATAGAGCTCCTTGAAGATGCTTCAGATATTTTGGTAAAACAAATAAAGCCAAACTTTAAAGTGTTGGGCCCACGTTTTGGGAAGGAAATGAAAGCCATTGCCAATGCAGTAATTAACTTTACAGCAGAAGATATTAACAAAATGGAACAAAATGGCAAATTAGATGTTGCTATTAATGGAAAAAATATTACTTTAGAACGCACCGATGTAGAAATAACCTCGCAAGACATTGAAGGTTGGTTGGTGGCAAACGAAGGGGCGCTAACAGTTGCCCTAGATGTAACCATTACAGACGATTTGCGTAAGGAAGGAATTGCTAGGGAATTGGTTAATCGCATTCAAAATTTACGTAAGGATTCAGGTTTTGAAGTGACCGATAGAATTGATGTCATGCTTCAAAAGGATGAGCATATCGTTAATGCTGTTGAGACCAATATGGATTATATCAAGACGGAAACATTAACCGAAGAATTAGAAATTAAAGATAATATGGCAGAAGGTATTGAAGTTGCTTTCGATGATGTAAATACCAGACTGTTCATTCAAAAACATTAAAAAGATGGCAGAGAGTGTAAGATATTCAGATAAAGATTTAGCCGAATTTAAGGCATTGATTCAAGAAAAAATCAATAAGGCCCAACATGATTTAGAGCTTATTAAGAGTGCTTATATGAACGACCATAACAATGGTACAGACGATACGTCGCCTACGTTTAAAGCATTTGATGAAGGTAGTGAAGTGATGAGCAAGGAATCGAATTCACAATTGGCCATTCGTCAGGAAAAATTTATTCGTGACCTTAAAAATGCGCTGATTAGAATAGAGAACAAAACCTATGGTATTTGCCGTGTTACAGGTAAGCTTATCAACAAGGAGCGATTAAAATTAGTGCCTCATGCTACATTAAGCATTGAAGCTAAAAACATGCAATAATTATATTTAAATTGATATATTTTAAAGCGTCTCTTTATTGAGGCGTTTTTTATTAACAACCTAAGTTTAATAAAAAGTCAGGAGTCAAATACTTGCATTTGTTTTAATCATAAAAATAATAATTGAAATCAGGTTAATGTCAACTCAAATATCACCATGAGCTTTTTGCTCAACTTAAGGTGAACTAAAATATAGAGGTCTTTAAATGTCGTTAAAAAAATCCATCATACTCATCATTATTATTTTATTGATAGACCAAATCAGTAAAATATATGTAAAGACCCATTTTGTGTTAGGGGAAGAACTGCCCGTTTTTAGTTGGTTTAAAATTTATTTTATTGAAAATAATGGCATGGCTTGGGGTACAAAAATTAGTGATTTTGTTTCCTTCATGTCAGAAAGAACCGCTAAAATAGCGTTAACCTTATTTCGTATAGTGGCCATATTTGGGATAGGGTATTGGCTGTATAGTGCTACAAAGAAACATAACCCAACGGTGTTAATATTGGCTATAGCTTTTATTTTTGCCGGAGCCTTAGGTAACATTATAGATTCTGTTTTTTATGGTATTTTCTTTAACGATAGCCATGGGCAAGTAGCTTCTTTTCTTCCAGAAGCAGGAGGCTACGACACCTTATTTCATGGTAAAGTGGTAGATATGCTCTATTTTCCTTTATATAAAGGCTATTTGCCAGAATGGTTGCCGTTTTATGGCGGCAAATTCTTTACCTTTTTCGATCCCGTCTTTAACATTGCCGATGTGGCCATAAGCACTGGCTTTGTAATGCTTATTGTGTTTAATAAAAAGGCGTTTGGGAAGAAGTAGGGTTATTGTTTAGAAGAGATATACTTTCTTAGGCGTCACACAATAATCAAGTTTAATATCGCCTTCGTAAACCCCTTCAATAGTCTCTTCGGCTTCAAAAAAAGAGAGTCCTATTTTTAGAGTGTCTGGTTTACAGTTAGCTAAAAAATTATCATAAAACCCTTTGCCGTAGCCTACGCGGTGGCCTTGTTGGTCAAAAGCTAAGAGGGGGACAAATACAACATCAATTTTTTTGTCTTCAATTTCAATGCCGTCAACAGGTTCTGGAATATCCCATGAATTTTTCCTAATCACGGTACTGTCGGTTAATAAGTAATTGGTGAGGGTATTCGAGTCGAAATCACTTTTGGGCACCACAATATGTTTGTCCTTTCCAGAGAGGATATTTAAAATATAATCGGTGTTAATTTCCTTATGAGCTACAATCGATAAAAAAATATGATAAAACGAAACCTCCCAAATAGGTAATGTTAAAAGCTGGTTGGCAATAGCCAAACTCAGGTCTTCAACATTATTTTCGGTTAAATTATTGCGTAGGGTTTTATATTTTTTTCTCAGTTCAGCTTTGGTCATGCCTTACTTTTTAAGTTTAGTGGTAATATGGAAAAGGGCGTCTCCTTGATACACAATAGGCGATTCGTTAACGTTAATAATATAGCCCGAATTTGCTGCTCTAACAAAGTAATTAAACTTACCGTAAGGATCGGTTATATTGCCAATGATGTCTTCCTTTTTTACTTGGGAGCCAATAGCAACCGAAGCCTTAAACATACCAGAGTATTTAGCACGTTGCCATTTGCTTTCGGTTATAAAAATACATTCCTTTTTAGGCTTTGTAGATTTAAAAACCGTTTTTAACATGCCTAAATGTTTTAAAATACGCTTTGAGCCATTTACGCCCGAGTTGGTTACGGTATCATCGATATGGAATGATTTTCCGCCTTCAAAAAGCAATATGGGCTTGCCTAATTTGTTGCACGTTGTTCTAAAGGATTTGGATAGGTTTTTAGAATACAAAACAAATGGCGCTCCAAAAACCTTTGCTAAGATATCGAGGTCTTTTTTGTCTTTCGAATACCGGAGCTGTGGCGCGTTGAATCTGCCAGACCCTCCAGTATGGAAATCTATGATTAAATCGGCATGAGGTACAACTTCTTTTGTAAGCTTATGAGCCACCCGACTGGCTAAGGATCCACTTGGGCTACCTGGAAACACACGATTTAAATCGCGACCATCCGGGAATTCGCGTTTTAAATTTATAAAGCCAAAAATGTTAATGACTGGCATGCATATTATGGTGCCTGTTTTAGGTTTGTTAATGCCTTTGGCTATAAGCTGTCTAATAATTTCAACACCATTAACTTCATCGCCATGAATGCCTGCAGTAAACAATACTGTAGGCCCTGGTTTTTTAGAACGCTCAATAATAATAGGAACACTTACAGGCGAAGAGGTATGCAGGTTGGCAACACTAAAATTAACTTCTTTGCTTTCACCAGGGAGTACGGTTTCATTAAGAATGGTTAATGTGTTGCTTGTTGCATTCATATATTAACGATGATTTCTTTCAATGTAGGTGATAATATTTTTGGCAATATTCTTACCGGTAGCGCCTTCAATACCTTCTAAGCCAGGAGTAGAGTTTACTTCCAAGAGCAATGGTCCTCGACTGGATTGTAGCATATCTACACCGCATATAGGTAGTTTTAGTGCGCGTGCTGCACTCATAGCGACCCGTAATTCAGATTCATTTAATTTTACAACTTGAGCCGTTCCACCACGGTGAAGGTTAGAGCGAAACTCACCTTCTTTACTCTGGCGTTTCATAGCGCCAACCACATGGCCATCGACCACCAAAGCCCTTAAGTCGGCACCTTTGGCTTCGGCAATATACTCCTGTACCAAAGCCCTAGCTTGCAGTCCATTAAATGCTTCCAAAACCGATTCGGCAGCATTTTTGGTTTCGGCCAATACAACACCCAGACCTTGGGTGCCTTCCAAAAGTTTAATAATTACGGGGGTGCCACCAACATGTGATAGCACTTGGTCTATATCCCGCGAATAATTGGTAAATACAGTTTTTGGCATACCAATACCTGCTTTGGAAAGCCTTTGGAAACTGCGTAGTTTGTCACGAGAGCGTATAATAGCATCTGAAGTTACCGAAGTAAAAACATTCATCATTTCAAATTGCCTAACCACGGCACAGCCAAAAAACGTTACCGATGCACCGATGCGGGGTATAATGGCATCAACATAGTCTAAATAACGGTCTTTATAATATATGGTAGGCTTTTCCTTTTCAATAATAATATCGCATTTTAAAGGATCGATAACCTCCACTAAATGCCCCCGGTTTTCACCTTCTTCTACCAAACGCTCGGTAGAATATAAGTTGGGGTTTCTAGAAAGAATGACTATGTTCATGCTGTTGTGTTAAATAAGACACGTTTTCTAAATCAACATCCACTAAAAATTTCCGTCTTAAAAATTGCCTGCCAATAAGTACAGGAAATTTCATATCGTCTCTCGTGCTTAAAGTTAAGTTAATCTTATATGTTTTTCCAAAAAATATAGCTTCAGATTTTACTTTATAGCGGTTTTCCTTGTAACCATTGCTGCTTTTTACATTGGTATTTGAAAATGAATCGAAGACAATTTCGGTTTTTCCAAAATTTTGGTGGACATCACTATTAAAAATACAACGTAAGCTATTGTGCTCTTCAATGATCTTGGAGCAGTGAATTGCTGAAGTATAGGCGCCAGTATCTATTTTTACATCGATGTTGTATAAACCTAGCTTTGGGAAGTCAATTTTATCGACCCGCCCAATAATTTTTTTGCTCATTAGCGTATAATAAAAAGTGGCGCAAGGTAACAAATTAGTCAATTCAAAAAGTATTTATTTTGAAAGATTGATAATTTAATAGTTTGCCCATTGGAAAGGTTGATTGGCTCAAGGTTTTAGTGTTCAGTGTTCAGTGTTCGGTGTTCAGTAGGCAGTGAGTAGTTGGTGATCTCTGTCAATCTTCATCAATCTTCATCAACCCTTTCAATCTCTATCAATCTCCAACCTAGGCTCATGGTTCTTTGTAGTAAAATATAATCGTAAATCGTTAGCCTTTGTCATTTGTTTTACCTGTTCAGTCAGGAGCCAAAAGTTTCGGATAATAACGATTTAATAATTACCTTTGAGATAATGGATACCCCTGCATTAGAGATACAATTAAAAACCCTACCTAACCAGCCTGGAGTTTATCAATATTTTGATAAGGAAGGCACCATTATTTACGTTGGAAAAGCCAAAAATTTAAAAAAACGGGTAAGCTCATATTTTACGAAAACCCACGATAGTGGCAAGACGAGGGTGCTGGTAAAAAAAATAGCCCGAATAAAACATATAGTAGTAGAGACTGAAACCGATGCGTTACTATTAGAAAACAATTTAATAAAAAAACATAGGCCACGTTACAATGTGATGTTGAAGGATGATAAATCCTATCCGTGGATTTGCATTAAAAACGAACGGTTTCCAAGAGTGTTTTCCACGCGTCGTGTTTTTAAAGGCGGGGGCGATTATTTTGGCCCTTATACCAGTGTTAAAACGGTACATACACTTTTAGATTTAATAAAAGGGTTGTACAGCTTACGAACATGTAATTATCAATTGTCTGAAGAGAAAATAGAAGCGGGCAAATTTAAAGTGTGTTTGGAGTATCATTTGGGGAATTGTAAAGGCGCATGCGAAGGTTTGGAGACCGAAGCAGAGTACAACAAAAATATTAAGGCCATTAAACAGATACTAAAAGGAAACTTTAAAGATTCTTTGCAGGAGTTTAAAAAACAAATGCATGGTTTTGCCGAGAATATGCAGTTTGAAGAGGCTCAAAAAATTAAGGAAAAGATTGAAATTTTAGAAAATTACCAAGCCAAATCAACCATAGTGAACCCTAAAATAAGTAATGTAGATGTGTTCTCTATAGTAAGTGACGAAAGCTATGGTTATATTAATTTTTTACAATTATCGTATGGTTCTATTATTAGGTCGCATACGTTAGAGTTAAAGAAACGATTGGATGAAACCGACCAAGTATTGTTGCAATTAGCCATTACCGAAATAAGGCAGCGGTTCCATTCCAAATCCAAGGAAATTTATGTGCCGTTTGAAGTAGATTTAGGAGAGGACATAAAAGTTACTGTACCTAAACTGGGCGATAAAAGGCATATACTGGACTTATCGCTTCGCAATGCCAAATATTTTAGAATGGAGCGATTTAAACAAATGAAAATTGTAGATCCCGATAGGCATGCCAATCGTATTATGGCACAAATGAAAGCCGATTTAAGGCTTGGCGAAGAACCAAGACATATAGAGTGTTTCGATAATAGTAATATACAGGGTACAAATCCTGTAGCAGCTTGTGTGGTGTTTAAAAATGGTAAGCCCAGCAAAAAAGATTACAGGCATTTTAACATAAAAACGGTTGAGGGGCCAGACGATTTTGCTTCAATGGAAGAGGTAGTCTATAGGCGTTATAAACGCTTACTGGATGAAGATCAACCATTGCCACAACTCATTATCATAGATGGTGGTAAAGGGCAATTATCATCTGCTTTAAAAAGTTTGGATGCGCTTCAATTAAGAGGGAAGATAGCCATTATTGGTATTGCCAAACGTTTGGAAGAATTATTTTATCCAAATGATCCAATTCCCTTATATTTAGATAAAAAAAGTGAGACCCTAAAAATTATACAACAGTTACGTAACGAAGCACATCGTTTTGGAATTGAACACCACCGAAATAAACGCAGCAAAAGTGCGTTAAACACAGAGTTGGAAACCATTAATGGCGTTGGGGAAAAAACAGTTGTGGAATTGCTCAAGCATTTTAAATCGGCAAAACGGGTAGCCAATGCCAAATTAGATGAACTGGAAGATGTGGTAGGGAAGTCCCGGGCAGAGAAAGTGTATAATTATTATCATGGAAAGTAAACGAATAATAAATTTAACTTTTTTAAAAAAAAATCTGTCAATTTGAGTTGGCTTTACGGTTTAAATGAGTAAAATTTGTACTTCGATAGACTCAGTAGAATTATCGAGAATAAGAATGTTGATTTTTAAACAGGTTCTCGATACGATTTTTTATAAAAAAGTCACTCGAATGGATCTTTAAGAGGTAATTAATCCCAATGTACAACAGGAAAAATACAAGACTAACTTGAAGCAAAAAGCCCTTATATTAACCCTATTCCTATTGGTTTTATTTTCCGCGAAAGCGCAAAATAATGACCAGGAACAATCTGCGCCTAAAGTTGGTTTGGTGTTGAGTGGCGGAGGAGCAAAAGGCTTGGCGCATATTGGCGCTTTAAAAGTTATAGATAGTCTTGGGGTTAAAATAGATTATGTGGCGGGAACCAGTATGGGAGCTATAATAGGTGCGCTTTATGCCTCGGGCTATTCAGGTAAAGCATTAGATTCCATTTTTGAACACATCAACTTTGATAAAGTTATAAATGATAAGCTACCAAGGGCCTCTAAAGATTTTTTTGAGCGAGGTAATTCTGAAAAATACGCACTTAGCTTACCCTTCGATAACTTTAAAGTGAAATTACCATCGGCTTTGTCTAGAGGCCAAAATGCATACAATGCCTTGGCAAAACTATTGTTACATGTTAGCGATATAGAGTCTTTTGATAAGCTGCCCATTCCATTTTTTTGTATAGCTACCAATATAGAAACAGGAGAGCCTGTCTTTTTAGATCGAGGCAACCTAGCACAAGCTATTATGGCCAGTGGGGCTTTGCCATCCTTATTTCAACCGGTGGTTATAGACAATCAAGTGTTGACCGATGGAGGAGTTGTAAATAACTATCCTGTTGATGAATTGCGGGACAAAGGCGTCGATGTTATTATAGGTATCGATGTTCAGGATGGCTTATTAAGTAGGGAAGAATTAGGTTCTGCGCCTAGTGTGTTGTTACAAGTAAATAACTTCAGGACCATAAAAGCAATGAAGTCTAAGTCGAAGAAAACAGATATTTATATCAAACCTAATATCAAAGATTTCTCTGTAGTTTCTTTCGATGAAGCAGATAAAATTATAAAACAAGGAGTAGATGCAGCACAGGACAAAATAAAAAATCTACAAGTTTTAGCGCAACAGCAAGGGATTAACGAAAAAATAGAGGTAAAAAAGTTTAATTACGATAGTATTTACATAAATCGCATTCAGGTTAATGGGAATAATAAGTATACTAGAGCCTATGTTTTGGGGAAGTTAAAAATTAAAAAGAATGAGCGCATAAGTTTTAAGGATTTTGAAAAAGGCATAAACAATTTAATTGCCACCGACAATTTCGATTCATTTGATTTTGATTTAGAAAAGGACCGAGAGAGTGGAGGCTATAATTTACAGGCCAATGTTAGGGAGACTAAGCCAACAACCTTTTTAAAACTTGGATTACATTTTGATGATTTATATAAAAGTGCTGCTTTAGTGAATATCACCAAAAAAAAGTTTTTATTTAATAATGACATTACGTCTTTAGATATTATTTTAGGCGATAACGTACGTTATAATTTTGAGTACTTAATAGATAAAGGGTTTTACTGGAGCATTGGTCTGCGGTCTAGGTTTAATGGATTTAATAAAAACATTAGTGCGCAATTGTTGTTTGACGAAAGTGAAATTGAGGCGATGGGAATCAATAAAATAGATGTAGAACTGGAGGACCAAACCAATCAGTTTTATTTACAAACACTTTTAAGAAAAGATTTTGCGTTGAGTTTGGGGGCAGAGCATAAGCGCTTGAAAGTGAAGTCTGAAACCTTATTGACCAAGAATCCAAATGACAAATTTATATTTGAAAATACCGACTACTTTAGTGTATTTGCAAATTTAAAACTGGACACCTACGACAATAAATATTTTCCTAAGCGAGGGGTGTATTTTAATGGAGACATACATTTGTATCTCTTTGCGTCGCATTTTCATGAGGATTTTCATGATTTTTCAATAGCCAAAGCAAACATGGGCTATGCGTTTTCTGTTTCAGATAAGATGGCAATCAACCTTCAGGCTAGTGGCGGATTTAAACTAGGAGATAAATCAACCCAAACCCTTGATTTTGCATTAGGAGGTTATGGGAACAATTTAATTAACAATTTTATTCCATTTGTGGGTTACGATTTTATCTCGCTTACAGGAAATAGTTATGTTAAGGTAGCTGCCATGGCAGATTATGAGATCCTAAAAAACCACCACATTACATTGGAAGGGAACTGGGCCAATGTCGATGACGATATTTTTGAAACAGGAGAGTGGTTTACCCTGCCCGATTATAGAGGCTATGCTTTGGGCTATGCCATAAACACCTTTGTAGGTCCTGTACAAGTAAAATATTCTTATTCTACAGAGCGAAAGCAAAGCATTTGGTTTTTTAACGTAGGATTTTGGTTTTGAAGGTTTTATTGGGGTTTATGTGTCGAAGAGATGAAAAAAATTATTTTTATTGTTTTATTAATTGGACTGTATAACTGCAGAGGAGCAAAATACATAAGGACATTCGAAAAAGGAAAGTCTCTTAATTTTAACTCGGGCAAGTGGGTATTGAATGAAATATATGAAAAAAAGAATTCTCAAATGTATAACTATGCATTAAAACATTTTGGGAAAATTATTGGTGATTCTTTGTTTGAAATACAAAATGTTCAAAATATGGGTTCTGGTCTTATGAGGGCAGAAATACCTTTTGATCTTGCAAAGGAAGTTATGGAGGAAGTTCAGGAAGGAACAGGATGTGATTACTTGATAAACATTAAAGCAACTGTGCTTAATAGTGAAATGTCGAGCTTTACAGGTTCAACACCATATGGTTATGGTTCTTCGGTAAAAAAAAATAGTGCTAAAGTAGATATTAAGATTTATGACTTAAATGAGTTAGTACTATTATCTAGCTCTAGTATTATTGGTGTAGATAAGCGTGAACTTAATGAAGAACAAGATTGGGGATTAGTAACTCAGCCTGAAACTATCAAAATAATGGGGTTATATAGATTAATGAGATATTATAAAAAGCATCGTGTTAAAAAATGAATTAATAGTGCTTTTAGAGCTAATGAGATAGGTTGAAACCCAAATTGAGTTGAATCATAAATGGGAAGAAGCCACTATTTCCTTTAGTGTCAAAATAATATTGAGGTCCAATATCAAAGAGAAACCTTATTTTTTCTTTTTTCAAAATCACTCTAACAGGAATATTTACTATGATTGTGTTCTAAAACACACAAAACGGGTAAGAGGAAATAAAAATATTTAGTATAAGTCAAATTAATTATTTGTTTTTAAGAAAACTTTTAGTTTCTAAAAAAATTGAAATAGTATAGATTCCAGATAATTTTTTCTGATATTTGTCAAGTATGCAATTATTTTGGAACGATTTATTGCAGTTTCTTCATTACCTTATCAAGAGAAATCCTGAATAAGCAAGCATTTTTTTGTATTTTTATATGTAATTGAAATTTAAGGTTTTATAGTTTAAAGCCTTTTATATCTAACCTTTAATATTAAAAAAAATGCCATTTTATCATAAATTAGGGGAGATCCCCCACAAACGCCATATACAATTTAGGAAACCAGATGGAAGCCTATACTACGAGCAATTATTTGGTACCATTGGTTTCGACGGAATGTATACCAACAGTTACCACGAACAGCGCCCTACACAGGTTAAAGCTATTAAAAAGCAATACAGTGTAGCGCCAAAAATTGCAAAGGCAAACAATATGCAGTCCTATCGCTTAAGGGGCTTTCAGGTAAAACCGGAAAACGATTTTTTAGAAAGCAGAAAGACTGTTTTGGTAAATAGCGATTGTGCTATTGTTTTAGCCGCTCCAAAGCAATCAACCAAAGATTATTTTTATAAGAATACCGATGCAGATGAACTCATCTTTATCCATAGGGGAACAGGGAAGTTACGTACCATGTTGGGAAACCTCGACTTTAAATATGGCGATTACCTGTTAATTCCTCGGGGCATTATTTATAAAATAGACTTCGATACCGAAGACAACCGACTGTTTATTGTAGAATCACACCGACCAATCTATACGCCAAAGCGTTATCGTAATTGGTTTGGGCAATTGCTGGAGCATTCGCCGTTTTGCGAACGCGACATACGTAGGCCACAAGAACTGGAGACCTATAACGAGTCGGGAGACTTTTTAATAAAAGTAAAAAAGCAAGGCGATATTATAGAAATGGTCTATGCGTCCCATCCGTTTGATGTGGTGGGCTACGATGGGTATAACTATCCGTATGCATTTTCCATTCACGATTTCGAACCCATAACAGGACGTATCCATCAACCGCCACCAGTACACCAAACTTTTGAGACCGATGCCTTTGTGGTGTGTAGTTTTGTGCCGCGCCTGTACGATTACCACCCCCAATCCATACCCGCACCCTATAATCATAGTAATATAGATAGCGATGAGGTGCTGTATTATGTAGACGGGGATTTTATGAGCAGAAACGATATAGAAGCAGGGCACATATCGTTACATCCGGCAGGTATTCCACATGGGCCACATCCTGGGGCAACCGAAAGGAGTATAGGCAAGGTAAACACGCAAGAACTGGCCGTTATGGTAGATACCTTTAAGCCATTAATGGTCACCGAGGAAGCTATGAAAATAGCCGATGAGGCGTATTATAAATCTTGGTTAGAGTAAATTAATTAGGAGCTATTTCCTGCTTTCGGTAGTCGCTTTTTATATTTCGGTGACTGAGGCTCTCGAAGTCCGAAATATAAAAGAGCTCCAACAAACTACCTCAATCAGGGCTATTTTAAAGATTAATAGAGCTAAACAATTCAACTGTTAAATGTATATATCATGAGTAAAGAAATAAAATCAGTAAACTACGGTTTAGAAAAAATATTTGAAGGGGCACAGGACTTTTTGCCGCTTTTGGGAACAGATTATGTAGAGTTTTATGTAGGCAATGCCAAACAAGCGGCCCATTTTTATAAAACGGCATTTGGTTTTCAGTCCTATGCTTATAAGGGGCTGGAAACAGGATCCAAAGAAACGGTAAGCTATGTGCTAAAACAGGACAAAATTAAGTTGGTCTTAACCACGCCGCTAACCAGTAAATCGCCAATAAACGACCATATTGTAAAACATGGCGATGGTGTAAAAGTTATAGCCCTTTGGGTTGAGGACGCTAGAAAAGCCTATCAGGAAACTACAAGCCGTGGCGCCAAATCGTATATGGGACCCGTTGTAGAACAGGATGAGCATGGCGAAGTCGTTAGAGCGGGTATTTATACCTATGGAGAAACCGTTCATATGTTTGTGGAACGTAAGAATTATAATGGAACCTTTTTGCCAGGGTTTGCAGCCTGGGAAAGCGATTATAACCCAACCCCAGTGGGCCTAAAATATATAGACCACATGGTAGGCAATGTAGGCTGGGGACAAATGAATACTTGGGTAAAATGGTATGAAGACGTTATGGGGTTCGAAAACTTCCTGTCGTTTGATGACAAACAAATCCATACCGAATATTCAGCACTTATGAGTAAGGTGATGAGTAATGGTAACGGACGTATAAAATTCCCAATTAACGAGCCAGCAGAAGGGAAAAAGAAATCCCAAATAGAAGAGTATCTCGATTTTTACGAAGGTTCAGGAGTGCAGCATATAGCCGTGGCAACAGACGATATTATTAGTACGGTTAGCCAATTAAGGGCGAGAGGCGTCGAGTTTTTATCGACACCACCAGAAGAATATTATAGAGCAGTACCAGGCCGTTTAGAGGAACACAGCCATCAGCTAAGGGAAAATATTGAAACCCTTAAAAGCTTGGGGATTATGATCGATGCAGATGATGAAGGGTACCTACTTCAAATATTTACCAAGCCAGTAGAGGATAGGCCAACACTGTTCTTTGAGATCATACAGCGCATGGGCGCTAGAGGCTTTGGAGCCGGTAATTTTAAGGCCCTTTTCGAATCTATAGAAAGGGAACAGGCCAAAAGAGGAACCTTATAAGTTGGTTATGAAATGATAAACGCCATCAATTTTATTTTTGATGGCGTTTTTTGTTTTAATCGAAAAAAAATTCCCGAATGCTTGCATTAGGGTTTCCATTGAACCTGCCTGTCGGCAGGCAGGATGTCATTCCCGTGAAATCGAAGATTCATGAATACAAAAATTTAAAAATATGTACCTATGAATAAAACGGGAATCTAAATAAAGAATTTTGGTTTTTTATCTTGAGGGACAAAAACCGAAATTCTTTATTATTTTTGGAACAGTAATTGTATTCTCTGTTGGAAAAACAATTAAAGGTTGCAATTGTTTGAAAGCTATGAAATGAGCACAAATAAATTTAATTTTTTGCTTATCCACCGAAATAATTTAATTTTTTGTGTGAAAGCGCAGCGGTTGATCGAAGGGTAAAATTTTTATTTGTTTCATTTTTAATGAAATAAAAATTTTTAAATAGATGAAAAAGAGACAGCTCATTATATTTCTTATGTTGGTAACGCAAATGGTGTTTGCGCAATCCAGTTTGTTGAAGACCAAAACCAATGAATCGGCTTTTGGAGAAGGCGAATGGTTTAAATTCAAAATGAGTTACAGTGGCTTTTTAAAAGCAGGAAATGCAACACTTACTGTAAAAGAATCGAAACATAACAATAAAGAGGCATTTCATGTTATAGGTAAAGGCTGGACTACTGGTATGATAAAGTGGTTCTTTAAGGTAAAAGACCGCTATGAGAGCTATTTTTATAAAGACAGTATTATGCCCTATAAGTTTATAAGAAATATAGATGAAGGTGGGCATACCAAGGATATTGAAATTAATTTCGATCAGAAAAACCATAAAGCTTACGTTAACGATAAAAAGCACAATAAGAAATCTGTTTTCGATACCCAGCCCAATATCCAGGATATGGTATCTACGTTTTATTACCTTAGGAATAACTTAGATACAGAAAAATTAAAAGTAGGTGAGGAGGTAAGGGTAGATATGTTTTTTGATGAAGAAAATTATGGGTTTAAATTAAAATTCTTGGGAGAAGATACTATCGAGACAGATTTTGGTATGGTTCAAGCCTTAAAATTTAGGCCTTATGTAATGGCAGGGCGTGTTTTTAAAGAAGAAGAAAGTTTAACGCTTTGGGTTTCAAAAGATAAAAATAAATTACCTTTGCGCATTAAAGCCGACTTGGCGGTAGGTTCACTAAGAGCCGATCTGGAGGCTTTTAAAGGGTTAAAACATCCTTTTAAAATTGTAGTAGATAATTAAGGCGCTTTGAGTAAAAAAGTAATCAACCAACTTGAGGAAAAATACAATAGCATTGGTCAAGATATAGATACACATCTTGAAGGGCTATTGCATAGTAAGCCCATAACGTATTGGGATTACATACAAACGGATGTTTTGCTAAACCTGCAGGTACCCCGTACATCACTTCCAGACGAGAAAGTGTTTATTATGTACCATCAGGTTACCGAGTTGTTGTTTAAAATGATACTTAGCGAAATAGAACAGGTTGCTAAGCATCCAACATTAACTGCCGAAATTTTTACTGACAAAATTATGCGGGTGAGCCGCTATTTCGATGTGCTTACCTCGTCTTTCAGTATTATGAAAGATGGTATGGATGTTGAGCAATACAATAAGTTTAGGACCACATTAACACCTGCAAGCGGATTTCAAAGTGTACAATACCGAAAAATTGAAGTGGCCTCGACCGAACTTATTAATCTTATTGATAAGCGTTTTCGGGAAACCATAGATAGAAATTCATCTTACGAAAATGCCTTTGAACATTTGTATTGGCAAGCAGCCGGGAAAGATTATAAAACAGGGAAAAAGAGTTATACTTTAACAATTTTTGAAGAACGTTATAAAGACGAATTTATTAGATTTACGCAATTTTATAACAAAAATAACCTGTGGACCAAATTTAAGGCGTTGCCGCCAGAGGTAAAAGATGATCAAGCTTTAATTAAGGCCATGCGCCACTACGATTATACAGTAAACGTTAAGTGGGTTATGGCGCATTACAATACGGCAAATCATTATTTAAATATTGGAGGTGAAACTGCCGAAGCCACCGGTGGAAGTGAGTGGGTGAAATACATGCATCCAAAATATCAAAAGCGAATATTCTTTCCAGATTTATGGACAAAAAAAGAACTAGAAGATTGGGGAACAAATATTTAATACTATCAGCATTATGTGTAGCCTTATACGGCTGCAAAGAAGACAATAAAAAACCAGAAGAAGAAGTTAAACAAGAAATAGCCAAGGTAGAAGCGCCTAAAGAAATTTTTGAATTTGGCTTTAAGCTTAACGATTATATAGTTAAACGGGATACCGTAAAATCTGGGGAAAGTTTCGGTCAGATTTTAGAACGCAATAAAATAGGATACCCTAAAATTTTTCATATTGCAGAAAAAACTAAGGAAACTTACAATATTGCGCGTTTTTTCCAGCAGGGAAAACCTTATACTATTTTATGCTCTAAGGATTCATTGGAATTACCCGAAACCTTCATTTATCAGCCCAATAAGGAAGAGTATTTAGTTATTAATTTTAAAGACTCCATACATGCTTACACAAGTCGAAAACCCATTAAATATGTTGAAAAAACAATAACGGGAATCATCACAAGCAGTATTTCTGAAACGATTGATGAACAAGGGGTAAGCCCCGTATTGACCAATAAGTTGGCCGACGAAATTTATGCGTGGACCATAGATTTTAACCGATTGCAAAAAGGAGACCGGTTTAAGGTGATTTATACCGATAAGTACATAGATGACACTATTTATGCTGGCGTTCATGATGTTAAGGCCGCTTATTTTGAACATAATAGCGAACCGTTTTATGCTTTTCGTTTTCAAACCGATTCCCTAAAAGGTATTGTTGACTATTTTAGCGAAGATGCTAAAAACTTACGTCGCGCTTTTTTAAAATCACCTATCCAATTTGGTAGAATATCCTCCCGTTATAATCTAAAACGCCGAATAGCCTATTATGGTTATAAATTAAGACCTCATAAAGGTACCGATTTTGCCGCTGCGGTAGGGACACCTATTCGGGCAACCGCCAATGGAACCGTTACTGAATCTACACGTCGTGGTGGTAACGGTAAGTACGTGAAAATAAGGCATAATGCCACTTACGAAACCCAATATTTACATATGAGCAGGCGTAATGTGAAAGTAGGGCAATTTGTAAAGCAAGGCGATGTTATTGGTTATGTAGGTATGACAGGAAACACAGGAGGGCCACATGTGTGCTACCGTTTTTGGAAAAATGGGAGGCAAGTCGATCCCCTTAGGGAAAAATTACCTGAAGCCAAACCTATTTCAGATAGTTTAAAGGCAGAATTTTTAGATTTTATTAAACCCATAAAGCATCAATTAGATAATATATTTTTTGAACCAGAAGTTACAGATGATATGGAGTTAGAAAAACCTGTAATTAAACAAGCAGAATCATAACATGGCACTACCTAATACAAACCCAACAACCACAGTAGCTTGGAAAAAGCTTGAAGAACATTTTGAAACAGTTTCAAATGTTCATATGAAAGATTTATTTGCCCAAGATGGAGAAAGAGCAGATAAATTCAATATAAAATGGGACGATTTTTATGTAGATTATTCCAAAAACAGAATAACCGAAGAAACTTTAAAACTTCTTTTAGAACTAGCCGATGAGGTAAAGCTAAAAGACGCTATTGCAAGTCAGTTTTCAGGAGAAAAAATTAACCAAACCGAAGGGCGGGCAGTACTTCACACGGCATTAAGAGCACCAAAGACAGACACCTTTTATGTAGATGGTGTTAATGTTATTCCAGAAGTTCATGAGGTTAAGGAAAAGATAAAAACATTTACAAACCAAGTTGTAGATGGTACATTAAAAGGATATACAGGAAAGGCCTTTACAGATGTGGTCAATATAGGAATTGGAGGATCGGACCTAGGCCCAGCCATGGTTGTAGATGCATTACAGTACTACAAAAACCAGTTAACGACACACTTTGTGAGTAACGTGGACGGCGATCATGTAAACGAAGTAATTAAAAAGCTTAACCCAGAAACAACACTATTTGTAGTGGTTTCTAAAACGTTTACCACGCAAGAGACTTTATCCAATGCAACAACCATAAAAGAATGGTTTTTACAGTCGGCTTCCCAAGACGATATCGCCAAGCATTTTGTGGCAGTTTCTACAAACCTTGATGCGGTAAAAAACTTTGGAATAGACCAGAACAACGTTTTCCCTATGTGGGATTGGGTTGGTGGCCGTTTCTCTTTATGGAGTGCTGTAGGCCTAAGCATTAGTTTAGCTGTAGGCTACGACCATTTTGATGGCCTGTTAAAAGGAGCCAACAAAATGGATAATCATTTTAAAAATGAAGATTTTAAAAGCAATATCCCGGTAATATTGGCATTAATAAGCGTTTGGTACAATAACTTTTTTAATGCCGAAAGCGAAGCTATTATACCCTATTCCCAATATTTAAACCAATTTGCCACCTATTTGCAACAAGGCATTATGGAGAGCAATGGGAAAAGTGTAGATAGAAATGGCAACCCTATAGATTATCAAACAGGGACCCTTATTTGGGGCGAGCCAGGTACCAATTCACAGCATGCGTTTTTTCAATTGATACACCAAGGAACAAAACTAATTCCAGCCGATTTCATAGGTTTTGTGAAGTCGTTACATGGCAACCAAGACCATCAAGATAAACTAATATCAAACTTTTTGGCGCAGACCGAAGCTTTGTTAAATGGAAAAACCAAGGCTGAGGTTGTAGCCGAAGGCACAAAGCCAGAGATTGTTCCATTTAAGATATTTGAAGGAAACAAACCAACAAATACTATTTTTATCAATAAACTAAGTCCAGAAAGTTTAGGGAAGTTAATCGCCATGTACGAACATAAAATCTTTGTACAGGGTATTATTTGGAACATATTTAGTTACGATCAATTTGGGGTCGAGCTAGGTAAACAATTGGCAACAAAAATTTTACAGGAATTTAACGGAGACGTTGTTAATAAACATGACGCATCTACCCAAAATTTATTGAATTATTACATGGGTAAATCTTAATAAAGCAAGATTATACCAGTAAATATCGCAAATAGCTGTTAATATGAAAATGTTAACAGCTTTTTTTATTTATTAACACTTGTTAAGATTCTTAACATTTACGTAATGATTTTCAGTCTATTATGAGTATTTTTATAGTGACTAATTCAAATAATTAATTATGAAAAAAACTACTCATTTTTTAATGGTGGCTGTGGTATTGCTATTTTCCACAGTTATGATGGCACAAAGTACGGTTTCAGGAACAGTAATTGATGCAGACCTTAATTCTCCATTGCCTGGTGCAAATGTGGTTGAAAAAAATACCACAAACGGAACATCTACAGATTTTGACGGGAAGTTCACCATGACTACCAAAGCAACTTCTGGGCAAATTGTTATTTCTTATGTGGGCTATGGCTCGGTAACCTTATCTTTTAATGGAAACACTAATTTAGGAACAATTAAATTGACTTCAGATAATTCTTTAGATGAAATTGTTATTATTGGTTCAGGAGTTATCGATTTAGCTGAGGATAGGCAAACACCTATAGCTGTATCTACTATTAAGGCACAACAAATTCAGGAAAAAACTGGTAATTCAGATTTACCTGAGATTTTAAAGTCAACACCTTCGGTTCAGTCCATTCAAGGTGGGGGATTTGGAGATGGTCAATTGTTTTTAAGAGGTTTCGATCAAACCAATACGGCTTTTATGTTAAATGGTCAACCAATAAATAGTCCAGAAGATGGTAGGATGTTTTGGTCTAATTGGTCTGGTGTATTAGATGTCGCCCAAGCAGTTCAAGTGCAAAGAGGGTTAGGTTCTTCTAAGTTAGCTATTTCTTCTGTAGGTGGTACGGTCAATATAGTTACAAAAACCATAGATAAAAGAGAGGGTGGTTTTGTACAGCAAATGGTTGCAAACGATAATTATACCAAAACAACGGCGGCTTATTCAACAGGGATGTTAAAAGGTGGTTGGGCTTTTACAGCCTTATTGGGACATTGGCAAGGCGATGGATGGAAAGACCATACCGATGGACAAGGGCAAACCTACTTTCTGTCTATAGGGTATAAGCCAAATGAAAATAATATTTTTAATTTAATGGTGACAGGAGCACCTCAATGGCATGCTGCAGATGGCTTTAATAGTTTACAACGTTATTTAGATAATGGTAGACGCTATAACTTTGCCTATACAGGAGTAGATAGCCCCAATTTATTAAAAGGAGGGTTTTATCCAACGGGAAGAAATATTTATCATAAACCTGTTGCTAATTTAAGCTGGGACTTAACCATTAATGATAATTCTTCGCTGTCTTCTGTTTTGTATGCTTCGGCAGGAAGAGGTGCATTTGCTTCAACCAGAAGATCTAATAATATCCCTACATATGCAAGAGGTTCAAATAACAACCACAACTGGTATGGTTTAATAAGTAATTACAGCAATCAATTAAATGAAAATTTAAGTTTAAATGTTGGTGTTGATACGAGGTTATATAATGGTATTCATTTTAGAAGTGTTAATGAATTTTTATCAGTTAATAGTGTAAGTGCATCTAGTGCATACAATGGAGGTTCGTATGAGATTACAGATGTCTTTGGTGGTATTAACCCGTGGAACGTGTTTTTTAACCCTAATGATGATCATAAACAGCGTTTACATGGTTTTGGTAACTATGATTATGAAGAGCATATTAATTATTATGGTGTTTTTGGCCAATTGGAATATGCAAATGATAGTTTTTCGGCCTTTTTCCAAGGCTCTGTTTCTACACAGTCCCATGTTAGAACTGAATATGCAAATGCTACAGCTGAGGGTAAATCAGAAGAGTCAGATAAAATCAACAATACAGGATTCAATGTTAAAGCAGGGGCATCTTATAATCTGAATGAAAATAATATTGTTTTCATAAATGCAGGGTATTATTCTCGTCAGCCTTTTCACTCCGATTTGTTTACAGATGACAGATCTTCAAATCAATTAAATCCTTTTGTTAAGGGGAACCAAAAAATTACTGGGTTTGAAGCAGGATATAAATTTTTAGGGGATCAGGTTTCAGCTAATTTGAATATATACCATACAACTTGGGATGACAAAATTGATTACAGTTCCAGAGATACCGATGACGACAATTTTGATGATGAATTTACTCAAACAAGCCCATTAAAGCAAGTGCATATGGGTGTGGAACTTGAAGTCTTTACCCGTTTTATGGATGGATTGGATATTAACGGTTTTATTTCGGTAGGAGATTGGACTTATGATGGTAATGTAACGACTAGAACTACAGACGATACAGGAGCCGTAGTCTCTCAAGGAGCCACCAGTTATATAGATGGCGCTAAAGTTGGTCAAGCTGCTCAATTTACGGCAGGTATTAGTGCCGATTATGAGATTTTGCCACGCTTTAAAGTAGGAGCCAACTGGAACCAATATGACAACTTGTATGGTAATGCCGATTTTGGAAGTGATGAATTTGAAAACCAAAGTAATAGAGGGTCTATTAAGTTACCGTCTTATGATACTGTAGATGCAGGGGTATCTTATAAATGGTTATTGGGTAAAGATGATAAAAACTCATTACAGTTTAGGGTGAACATTAACAATCTTTTTGATGAAGTTTATATTGAAAATTCAAGAGATAACATTCATGTTGATGCTGGTGATGTTACTTGGAAAGGCGTTAATGTAGATAATGGTGTTAGATTTGGCTATGGAAGAACATGGAATGTAAGTATGCGTTACAACTTCTAAAGTAACTTATGCAAATAAAGTAATTATAAACCGCTTCAGTTATGAAGCGGTTTTTTTACTTTTTATATGTACATTTGTTGGGATCATTTTAAAAAACGAATAATCCGTTATTGGTAATAATTTGCGTTCTGTCATTCAGAACAGAGCGTAGCGAAGTGAAGAATCTTTTTATTATTGAAGAGATTCCTCCTTTCGTCGGAATGACAAAACACTGTTTTTTTGTATTATGTTACATTATGGATATTCAATAAAAGAAATATATCATGTACGAGACTATCCTTAACCTTCATTCTTATTGGGCCTATTTAGTACTTTTTGTTTTAATACTAGCAGCAGGAAATGCATTGGTAAAATCTTTTTCAGGGAAAGAATACAGTCCTAAAGATTTTAGAATAGCCTTATTTACCTTAATTGTATCACATATTCAGTTATTAATAGGTTTAGTGTTATACTTTGTGTCCCCTAGGTTTGATTTGTGGAGTGAATTGGGAGGAGGCGTTATGGGTAATGCTATTGCAAGATTGTACCTTGTGGAACATCCGTTGGTAAACATCATTGCGATTGCATTGATAACTATAGGGTACTCAAAGCATAAAAAGAAGTTGACTTCTCAAGCGAAACTAAAAGTATTGGCTATTTTTTATAGTATTGCTTTGGTGCTGCTTTTATCCAGAATTCCTTGGAGTACTTGGATGGGTTAATTTTTATTGGTTTCTAAACTTTTTTTATAAGCCACTAATTCACGAATGATGGAGTCTAAAAATATTCGTGTACCTGCCTGTCGGTAGACAGCTTCGTGGCAAAAAGGAACTTACCTCACAATCTAAACTAAAAGTGTTGGCCGTTTTTTATAGTATGGCATTGATACTGCTTTTGTCTAGAATTTCATGGAGTACTTGGATATCTTAATTTTCGGTAAAGCGTAAATGGTTAGTTTCTCCCCCTTGGGGAGATGTCCGTTAGGACAGAGGAGCTCTCCTTTATCACAAAAACATAAACAGGAAAGTGGTCGCTATACCCACCAGAAAAATGGCCTTCTGCGAAACTTCTAAACGGATAGCCTTTATACCTTCCTTTTTTGTTTATTAAATAATGTTTATTGAAAATACCGGCTTTATAAAAGCGAAACGACGTATAGTCTTTTTCCAATAACGGTTTTGTTATTAGTATTTGATCAAACAAACTCCAGACATCTCTGTAAGCCGTGGTACCCAAACCATTTTTAAAGAAGCTTTCAAATGGATTGTAGATGCCTTTAAGGCCTACGCGGTTTTTATTCTTTTTGGCTTTTAAAACTGTTTTTAGACTGGCATTGGTGGGATCATCATTTAAATCACCCATAGTGAAAATTTTGGCATAGGGATCAATAGATTGTAGCGAATCTATAATATGTTTGTTCAGCTTTGCTGCTGCCACCCGTTTAGGCCGACTTTTGGCTTCACCACCACGCCTGGATGGCCAATGATTAACAATAATGTGGATAAGTTCGCCATCGAGAATCCCACTAACCAATAGTTGGTCACGGGTATAAATACGTTTTCTGGTGGTATCATCAAAAATTTTCAATTCATGTTTACTGGTATATGTTGGTGTAAAAAGTTGTTTTTGGTAGAGTAGGGCAACATCTATGCCCCGGGCATCAGGAGAATTGAAATGTACGATGCCATAATCTTTTTTAAGTAATAAGGGGTGGTTTACCAAATGTTCCAGTACTTGCCTGTTTTCAATTTCCGAAACACCTAAAATGGCTGGTGAATTATGTACGGTTTCTGTTCCAATATCTGCAATGACCTTAGCCATATTATTCAGTTTCTTTTTAAAAACTTCAGACTTATTGGTTTTTAGCTCCATGATAGGGCTTGCTTCATCAAATGTATTGGGATCGTTGATGGTGTCGAACAAGTTTTCAAGATTATAAAATGCTATAGTATGTATGGTATACTTTTTTTCTTGGGCCTTAGCATTAAAAATTAGACAGATTAATACTAGAAACAATAGGGGTTTTAATGTATTCATCAATAAAATTAATTATTATTTTGTTTGTATTTAATTACATAATTTAAAATAAATATATAATATTCTTACAAAATAATGTAAATTAGACAGCCCTAATTCTATGATGAATCTGTTAATTAAAAATTTACATGAGAATACTGTCACTTATTTTGTTATGGATATTTCCATTTTTTACACTATTTGCACAGCAAACAATTATTAAAGGGAGTATTAAAGAATCAAGATCTTTTGAGCCCATTGCAGATGTCTCTGTAACCATCGAAAAGACTAGCCTAATTACGCAAACAAATACATTGGGTGAGTTTCAATTTGCGGCCAACATCCCATTGGGCGAACAGGTCTTAAAAGTTTCCAAAGTAGGTTACATCACTAAACGATATCCTATAGTTGTGAATGAACATCAAACGGTGAACATTACCGATATGACTATGGAAGTAGATGTATCATCACGTGAGTTATTTACCATAACACTTACAGATGATGAACTTAATGACGATACTAGTGGAGCCGATAATATTTCTGGGCTATTGGCTTCATCGTTAGATGTGTTTCAAAGAACGGCCGCTTTCGAGTGGAGCTCCTCGTTTTTTAAGGTAAGAGGCTTAGGTTCTGAAAATGGTACTGTTTTAATAAATGGTATTGCAATGAATAAGCTGTATAACGGAAGACCGCAATGGAGTAACTGGGGTAGTTTAAACGATGTTATGCGTAACCAAGAATTGGCTTGGGGTTTAACACCTTCAGCTTATAGTTTTGGAGGTATTCTTGGCACTACAAATATTAATGTGAGGGCATCACAATCCAGACCGGGTGGGCGTATAACCTATTCGTCATCCAATAGAAGTTACACCAATCGTTTAATGGCTACCTATGCCTCTGGACTGTTAAAAAATAATTGGGCGTTTACGCTATCACTAGGGAGACGTTGGGGTGATGAAGGATATCAAGACGCTACATTGTACAGCGCGAATTCCTTTTTTGCTTCCGTAGAAAAGAAAATCAAAGACAAGCATAGTCTTAATTTCGTATTGATTTATGCGCCTAACAAACGTGGAAAATCCTCGCCAAATACGCAAGAAGTTTACAATCTAAAAGGCATTAAATACAATGAATATTGGGGAGATTTAAATGGCGAGAAACGCAACTCCCGTATTAAAAAAGTTGATGAGCCCATTTTAATGTTAAACCATTATTGGGACATGTCAAGTAAAACAACATTAAATACCAATGTAGGATATCAGTTTGGTAAGTTAGGGAATAGCCGATTGGATTATTCGGGAGGAGCTAACCCAAGTCCAACATATTACCAAAAGCTACCAAGTTATGCCTTGTCGGATCCCGATGGACCAGATTACGCATCGGCCTATCAACTCGAACAACGTTTTATTGAAGACGGTCAAATAAGTTGGGAACCTATTCTTGACGCTAATTTGACTAATAACATTGGCGGTTTAAATGCAGCTTATGCGTTGTATGAAGATAGAGTAGACGATAAGCAGTTGACCATTAACTCCATTTTAAGTTCAGAAATTAATGAGCACATCTTATTAAATGCCTCGATTAACTATAAAAGTCTTAGATCTGAAAATTTTGCTGAAGTATTAGATTTATTGGGCTCAAATGTAGGGCTCTTAAATGTCGATTCATTTGATAATTACCAATATGATGCCCAAAATCCAGATAGATTGGTGGGCAAAGGCGATAAATATAGATATAATTATAGCCTATATGCCGATGTTATTTCGGGTTATGCACAAGGACAATTCAACTATAATAAGATAGATTTTTACCTTTCGGCAAGTATTACCAAGACCTCATACCAAAGGGAAGGTCTTTGGGAACATAGCCGATTTGCAGGAGAACAATCTTACGGTAAAGGGAAAAAAATATCTTTTAAGGGAATAGGAACTAAAGCAGGGCTTACCTATAAAATTACAGGGAAGCATTTAATAAATATGAATGTGGGTTACGTTACGAAAGCACCGTCTTTAGGCAATACCTTTTCCAATTCCAGAGAGAACCATAGCATTGTAAAGCAAATAGGTGTAGAAAAAATAATGGCTGTAGATGCGAGCTATATTTATAGGTCGCCTACTGTAAAAGCAAAACTTACAGGTTACTATCTAACCGTTAAAGATGCCAATGAAGTGGGCTTCTATTTTGCTGATGGGTTAAGCGGAAGTGAAAATATCCAAGACAACCAAACATCGGCATTTGTACAGGAAATTTTGCAAGGTGTCAATAAAAAACACTTTGGAGCAGAATTAGGCATTGAGGTCCAAGTTACGCCAACCATTAATTTGAAGGGGGCAGCTTCGGTAGGTCAATTTACCTATAACAATAACCCTAACCTATATTTAACATCCTCCAGCTTTACCACTCCCGATGGTTCAATTTCCTATGGGCAGGCCAATTTAAAAGACTATAAAATAGCTGGTGGTCCGCAACGTGCCTATTCAGTTGGATTTGAATACAGGGACCCCGATTATTGGTGGTTTGGAGCTATGGCAAACTTTTTTACGAATACGTACTCAGATATTAATACGCTTACCCGAACAGAAAATTTTTATTTGGATGCCGATGGACTTCCTTTTAACGATTATGATCCAGAAATAGCTAGGGCATTATTAAAGCAAGAAAAGTTCGATGACTATATGGTGGTTAATATGGTTGGAGGTAAATCTTGGAGAATATTGGGAAAGTACCTGAGTGTTTTTGCTAGTATTAATAACCTTTTGAATAGGGAATATAAAACAGGAGGTTTTGAGCAAGGGCGTAACGCGAATTACAGAGCGTTGAGGGATGATAATGCAAATCCTAAACGTGTGTTTGGACCAAAGTATTGGTACGGTAGAGGTACAACCTTCTTTGTTAATGTAAACCTTAGATTTTAAAAAAATAATATCAACTAATTATGAGAATCAATACATTTTTAACAGGGCTATTGGCATCCATGCTTTCGTTAACGTCTTGTGTACAGGATAACGATTATGCCATTCCCGAAAGTTTAGGAAAAGAAGAACACACTAAGCTGAATGAATTGTTGGGCAAAATTGAATCTAATGAAGTTCAATTGAAAGCAATAGATGAGGTAAAAGCCCTTTTTGTTAATGGCGAGGCAAGATTTTTGGAATCTGAAATTGCAGTGAAGGGCTATGTCTCTTCAAGTGACAGAACAGGAAATTTTTATAAAGAATTTTTTATCCAAGACAGTCCAGAAAATCCAACAGCAGCCCTTAAGGTAGTTATAAACCAATCCAATACCTACAATCAGTTTAATGTAGGTAGGGAAGTTTACTTGTATTTAAAGGGATTGTACATAGGAGAGACCAATGCCAGTACAAGTAATAGGCAAATAGATGTAATTACCATAGGAGGTAAATATGACGATTCTAATGGTGATATTTTAGGGATTACCCAAAATCAAATAGGAGACCATGTGTTTAGATCTTCTGAAACAAAGGAATTGGTGCCTTTGGAGTTAAGCATCACAGATGTAGAAGAGTCCCATGTGGGGATGTTTGTTAAATTGGTAGATGTTCAATTTTCCTTAGAGTTAGAAGGGGAGCCTTATGTAGACCCAACAGACGATTTCGATTCACAGAGAACCATTACAAGTTGCACAGACACTTCAAGTTTTATAATGGAAACAAGTTCTTTTGCCAGTTTTAGAGATATAACACTTCCAACAAGTGGTAAAGGTTCAATTTCGGGTATTATAAATTCAACTTACAACGGGTATAACTTAGTGATTAATATTAACAATCCTGATGATGTTATTATGGATGGTAATCGCTGCGACCCATTATTCTTCGATACGTTCAACCAAGGCAATTTAGATAATTGGACGGTTTACAGTGTTACGGGTGAAGAGACATGGTATTACAACTCCTTTGGAAATCCAACTGATAGCGCGACCATGTCTGGATTTAATGGAGAAAGTAGAGCTAACGAAGATTGGTTGATTTCTAAAGCTATAGATTTATCCAATTATACCACGGCAACATTTGCTTTTCAATCGGTTGTTAGGTACAGTGGCCCAGTTTTGGAAGTTTACATGTCAACAGACTATAATGGAGGTAATCCAACCACAGATGGTACATGGGAGGCTTTGGAAGTAACATTAGATGCCAATACGGGCAGTTGGTCGTCCTGGACTAACTCAGGTGAGGTAGATGTGTCTGCAGCAGCAGGGGGCAATTTGTATATTGCATTTAAATATACGTCCACAACAACTTCATCTGCAACTTATGAAATTGACAATGTAGAAGTTAAAGGGGAATAGGTTGCCCAATGTATTTTATAACGTGAATCTTGGATAAAGACATACATAAGTTAAGTTATTTCTTAAAAATAGCATACACAGGAAAATGGTCGCTATAGCCGCCCTTATATTTTTTTCCGAGATAGGTTCTAAAGGGAGACCCTTTATAAGGCCCATGAAAGAGTTTTAAAAAGTCTTCATCAAAAATGTCGGCCTTAAAAAATTCATAGTTTTGGTTAGAGCTTTTTAAAAAGTTAATGGTAAAGAAAATTTGATCGAACAGGCTCCACTTTCTGTTATGGTATACAGAGCCCCTACTATAGGAGCGTAAGGTTTCCATGGGATTGAATAAGTTGAAATTATGGACTATTTGTTTAACGCTTATATTATTGGGTTCATCATTAAAATCGCCAATAACAATTATTTTAGGGTCTTCAAACTGCAATTGCAGTGTTTTTATAATGTCGCTAACTTTATTCGAGGAAGCCAAACGCTTAGTTTCGGTTTCTTTTTCGCCTTCCCGCCTGGAGGACCAGTGGTTTACAATAATATGGATTTGCTCACCATCAAGTAATCCGGTTACCAATAAAATATCCCTTGTATAATCGGGTAAGCCATTGTCGTTTGTTAGTTGTATGGTGTAGGGTTCAGAATCAAGGACTTCAAAAGCGGTGGTATCATATAATAAAGCGACATCAATACCACGTTCATCTGGTGAATCGTAATGTACGTAGTTGTAATTGCAGTCTTCCAAATGCTTGGAGCTAATAAGATCTTCAATAACCTTGGCATTTTCAACTTCAGCTAAGCCCACAAGTGTTGGATGTTTCCCTGTTTCATGTTTCCCAATATTGGAAATGGCAAAACCCAATTTCCTTAGCTTGTTTTCATAGCGTTTAGGAGTCCATTTTTTAGCTGATATCGGTAGAAAATCATTGTCGTTGGTATACTTATCATCAACTAAATCGAATAAGTTTTCAAGGTTGTAAAATGCAATGGTTTGCATGTTGTGATGCACTTGGAGCTGTTCTTGGTAATCTGTCATAAATCAAAATTATCCCTAAAAATATAAAAATTAAAGTGGCTACAATTATGTAACTTTGTGCATTATTTTTTTATATGATTGAGAAGAAGGACATTGAGCTAGAAAAAACAGTATTAATAGGTATTATTACTAAAGATCAAGACGAAGATAAATCTAAGGAATATTTAGATGAACTGGAGTTTTTAACCTATACGGCAGGCGGTGAAGTGGTGAGACGTTTTACCCAAAAGATGGATAAGCCAGATCCTAGGACTTTTATTGGTTCTGGGAAAATGGAGGATGTGCGCCAGTTTATTGAAGACCATGAGGTTGGCACTGCTATTTTCGATGACGAACTCTCTGCAGCTCAGGAACGCAATATTAGCAAGATTCTTAATGTGAAGGTATTGGACAGGACCAATTTAATCCTCGATATTTTCGCCCAACGCGCCCAAACCAGTTATGCCAGAACACAAGTGGAATTGGCACAATGCGAATATTTGCTACCACGTTTAAGAGGGATGTGGACCCACCTTGAACGCCAAAAAGGAGGGATAGGAATGCGTGGTCCTGGGGAAACCGAAATAGAAACCGATAGACGTATTGTTCGCGATAAAATAGCCTTGCTTAAAGAGCGTATTAAAACCATAGATAAACAAATGGCGGTACAGCGTGGCAATCGAGGCAAAATGGTTCGTGTGGCTTTGGTAGGATATACCAATGTTGGGAAGTCTACCTTAATGAACGTGATTAGTAAAAGTGAAGTCTTCGCAGAAAACAAGTTGTTTGCAACGCTCGATACTACGGTAAGAAAAGTGGTTATTCAAAACCTGCCCTTTTTGTTAAGTGACACGGTAGGGTTTATTCGCAAATTACCTACCCAATTGGTCGAAAGCTTTAAAAGTACTTTAGATGAGGTTAGGGAAGCCGATTTATTATTGCACGTGGTAGATATTTCACATCCTAATTTTGAAGAGCATATAGAGTCTGTAAACAAAATTTTAGGTGAGATTGACAGTAGCGATAAACCAACGATTATGGTGTTCAACAAAATAGATGCTTATAAAGCGGAGCCTTTTGATGATACCGACTTAGAAATCGAAAAAACGGAGCGGCATTATACCTTAGAAGAATGGAAAAGTACCTGGATGAGTAAAGTGGGGAACAATGCTTTGTTTATTTCTGCGTTAAATAAGAAAAACTTAGAAGATTTTAAGAAGCGGGTTTACGATGAGGTTCGTGAAATTCACGTTACGCGTTTTCCATACAACCACTTTTTGTATCCAGACTATAATGAGGAAACAGGAGAGCTTTAAACTTACCTAAACTTAATATTCCAGGATAAGCCAATGTCGAAAATCCAGAAATAGTTACCGGGATCAAAACTAATTTCTTGATGCACCACACCAGAACGGATGCCCCAAGCATTTTTATCATTTTTGGAAGTGAAAAAATAGCCTAAGTTTAGTTTTTGGGATTTTAGGTTGATAATGGCGTTTTCGTTGTCTTCGAATGCGAATCTGTAAACTTCTGGAGAAAACCCAATGCCACCATCAATGCTAAAATAGTTATTGGCATCTTTTCTGTACTTTCTGTAGTTTAAAGTTCCAGATAAACTCGAGCCAGAATCGCTAGGCGTAAGGTATGAACGGAAAGACCAGTAACTATTACCCGTGTACCATCCAACAGATCCAGTATAAATAGTAGTGGTTTCACTGTATTGCAATGCTCTAAAACCTAAAGAAGCTTCAAAGCTTTTGGGGAGTGATTTGTAAAGCTCGGCACCGTATCGAATATCTGGATATAAAAATGAATTTGACACCCCGAAATTAGCATAGGCATATAAGCCTTTTGTGATTTTTGGGTATAGGTCGATTTCAAATTGAACGCCATTTTCAGAAAAGCGTCTGCTAAAATTTACTTTTGCATTTAAGCTTCCGTATTTTGTTTGTCGGCCATATTGTACTAAATAATATTGCATGGGATCAAAGACTTCAGAATATATTTCTACTGAAGATCGTATTCCAATAGAGTTGCGACTTAATTTAAGAGTTAAACTGTTATTGTAGTTTTTGGCCTTTTCATGGGTTGGGTGTTTCGATAGTAAATAGGTTATGGTTTCCAATGCCGTTTCGGGTTTACCCAGATCTTCTTCTGCACTGGCTTTTAAGTATAATAAATCTGGGTTATCGGGAAAATGCTTTAAAGCTTCATTTGCCATTTTTAGGGCATCGAAAGGCGCATCGTCATACAACTCGTTTTTAATGGCTGCTTCCCAAGTATCTTTACGGTCTGGGTCGTTTTTTAATACATATTCGAACGCTTCTCTGGCATTTTTGTAATCGCCGTCCCAGGAATAGGTGCTTGCTAAAAATGAACGGATATCATGGTAATTGGGATACTTTGTTAATATTAACCTTAAGGTGTCCTGTGCTTGTTTCCGTTGTTTGTTAAAAGCGAGCTCTCGGGCAACCTTAAAAGCAGCATCAGGGTCGCCATTAAATGTTTTTTGTTGACCGTAAAAACAAAAAGTAGTTACAAAAAATAATATAAATAGGAGTTTATTCATCTTGGCTAGGAGCCTTTACTATAAGGCTTTTTTAAATGTTAAGTATTCAGAATGGTTTGGGTGTGTTTTAATAAGGCTATCTATAACGATGTTAGCTCGTTTAGCATTTTCCAAGCGTTTATAGGCATGGGCCATTTTAAAACCTAAAGCAGGGTTTGCAATGTTGTTTTTTAAGGCTTGAGTATAAATTGCTTCCGACTTTTCTTCTTGTTCAGACCACCAGTATAGATCCAACAACGCGAGATAACTGTCGTAGTAATAAGGTGTTCGTTTAATAACATTCAATAATTCTGTTTCAGCATTAGCATAATCGCCATCCCAAGCCAATGTGCGACCTTTTAAGGTTCTGGCATCCGAATGGTTGGGCAGTTCGTTCAAAATGTAATCGCATAATAATCGGGCCGTATCCCGTTCTTTTTTAAACGCTTTGTCCCGGGCAATTTCAAATGTTTGATCGAAGTTTAGACCATTGGTTAACGTATTGATCATGGCAAGTTGTTCTTGCGAAAAATCAATGCTTGGTTTTACATAAATATTAAGTGAATCTGGAAAAATTTTATTACGCTGTGTTACGTAGACATTCATTTTTTTAAAAGCCATTAAAGAGTCGGCCATAGATTTTATAATGGCCTCTTCTGTAACTTTATAGGTTCCAAAGTTTTCATTGACTTTATAGAGTTCCCCATCAGAATATAAGTAGTCTTTATACATAAAGTCATTAATACTGCCCTTGTAACGCATTAGCGGTATTTTGTGGATGTTTCTAAAGGTTTTGGAGGTATCTAAACCATCGCCCATCCAGGCAGTCTCTCCTATATCGTTAAATTTATAGTTCGTTTTTAAAAACGAAAGTAAGCTGGGTGCTACATCCCAATGTGATGACACCGATTTGAATTTTTCCGGGTGCTTCAACATAGGGCTATAGATGTACAAAGGCACATGAAATCGACATAGCTTGTCCTTTTGAGCTATGGGAATGAGTCTGTGGTCGCCGGTAATTATAAAAATAGTATTGCTGAAATCTTCCCTTTTAGCATAGGCATTCATAAAATCCTTGATACTGTTGTCGGTGTAAAACAAGCTAGTGTAAATGTCCTTGTGCGCTATAATATCTTCTTTAGGAAGGTTTAAATTAGCGGTTGAATTTAAGATATTGTCCACCTTTGTTTCGTAAAAAGGTTTGTTGGGAAAATTAAAAGGCTCGTGGTTAGATAGTGTCATAATAATATCTAACCTTGGTTGCTTATTCCCATCTAATGAAGCCAGGGTTTTTTTGAATATTTCTGCATCTGGATAACCCCAGGAGAAGCCTCCGGAATTGGCTTCCGTTTTTATGTATTCCGGGCCATATTTGTTTTCATCAATAACATGGTCAATGTCATTATATTCAAAAAAGTTAATCTTTTTATCGAAGCTGGATTGGTCCCCCGAATAATAGGAGGTTGTATAACCATTAGCTTTTAGTGCGCTAATAAGGGATATATGGGATGGCGTTTTGGGCAGTTCTAAAAAGCCTGTCTCTCCAAAAGGCAAGGATCCCAATAAGGAGGGTATAACACCAAATGTACGCCCTGTTGTGCTTAAAAAATTCTCCCAATACAACGATTTTGAAATTAGGCCGTCTAAATAGGGGGTAAAGCCACTATAAGTTTGGTCTCCTATAAATTCACTTCCAAGACCTTCTACTATTATGATGACTATGTTTGGCTTTTCCTCTTTAATGTTGAAAAATGGCGTCAACACATCTTTTGTGTCATTAAATGGCTTTAGTAAAGGGTAGTCGTTTCTGTTTGAAAGATTATAGGCATTTAATTGTCTTTTTTCGGTTTGAAATTTTATAATATCCTGTGTTAAAAAGGCGATTTTGTTTTGAAACTTTGCTTCAGATGTATTGGGAAGTACTAATTTCAAACTTCCGGAGATCAAAATTAAAAGTGCTCCGGTTGCAATCAGCGCTCTATTGTTGGCGTACTTATTAATTATTTTAAATATGAAAAAGAATAGTGCAGGGAATAGTATAAAAGGAATAAAGTAAGTGATAGAGAACGATTCTGAAGCTGAAACGGTATTAAAAATATCGTCAATTGAATAGCCCAACAAATCGGCTCCCAAATTTATTAAGGTGGTAAGGCTGTATTTTACCAATGCAAACTGGATTATTACAATACAAGTAAATAATATCTTGATGATGGTGTAAGACCATGTTTTAGCGAGATCATTAATGAGGATGTATAAGGGGGCAAATAGAACGCTTATGATAAGGCCACACCAAAAGTCGTTAACTAATTTTATTAGTAACGCTAATAAAATATTGGTATAAGTTGTATTGGAAACAATAAGCTCATACAAACTAGAAAACCATAGAGCAGCGATAAGGGCGAAGCTTAATTGGAGGTATTTGTAAATGTCTTTGGTTTGAAAACTAAATGTCATGAATTAATTTTTTTGAAAGCAACTTTGATTAAACGGTTACCAGTCCTTTTCTTACCATACTTCCCCATTTCTTTTTCTTATTGAAGAAGTAATCGAAATTCCCGCGAATTGCGGCGTATAATATAAATGGATGTAGCAAGAAAGGTTCTAAAGCACTTAGTAGTACCAGTTTAATACCGGTGCCTTTCTTTTTGTATTGATGAAAGGTTAACTCTTCCGAATAAATAGCGATAATAGAAAACAATACAGAGAACATGTAGGACAGGACTAAAAATGCTAATGCGTATTCCCATTTCACTTCTTGTAGAACAATTAAAATAGCAAAGTAAATAAGACCAATAACTTCTATAATTGGAGCCAGACGTTCAAAAATGAGCCAATAGGGATAGCTTAGCATGCCAAAGGATCCATATTTGGGGTTAAATCCAATTTTCCTATGCTTTTTTAAAGTTTCTATCGTGCCCCTAGTCCATCGGTTACGTTGGGAAATAAATATTTTATAACTGTCTGGAGCTTCTGTCCAGCACAAAGGATCAGGAATATAAGAAACCCTGTATTTTTCATTTTTCTCCTCCATATAGCGCCGCATACGAACAATAATTTCCATGTCCTCACCAACGGTATTAGTGTCGTATCCGCCCACTGCAATAGCTATTTCCTTATCAAATATCCCGAAAGCTCCAGAGATAACCAATAATCCATTTAATCGGCTCCATGCCATACGCCCCAGTAAAAAGGCTCTTAAATATTCTAAGATCTGTGACTGTACCAGTAAATTCTTCGGTAAATTAACATCTATTAGTTTACCACCACGAATAATGCATGAATTGGCAATTCTAATAACACCACCGGCAGCAATGACCCTAGTGTTTGTTTCATCTAGAAAAGGTTTTATCATTTTTTGCAGAGCGTCTTCCAGTAATAAGCAATCCACATCTATACAAGCAACATATTTACTTTTGCTAATGTTCAATCCCATGTTTAGGGCATCTGCTTTACCCCCATTTTCTTTATCCACTACCATAAGTTTTTCGAAAGCAGGGTTTTTGGATTTGAAAACCCCGGCACGCAGCGGTTTGGTTTTTATTTTCTCATTAACGATATAGTCTATTTTTTCTAAGTCGTAAGCTTCAATGAGTTTTTCTAAACTATCATCCTTACTACCATCGTTTACTATAATAACATTGTAGTTTACATAGTGGTTGGATAAAAGCGACCTCACATTTTCAACCACGTTAAGACTTTCGTTATAGGCAGGGGCAATAATAGTTATGGAAGGCGACATGGCAGAGGATAAAATATCCTTATAATGAACAAAACTGTTTTTTTTAAGGTATTCGAGTGTTTCCTTTCCTGAAATTATCGATAATATAATATAGGAGACAATAGCTAGGAAAGCATATCCAAAAAACAAGTAATGCAGTATTTGTAAAATGATTTTTACGGTACTAGTATCCATAGTTATAAGGTGTTTACTAATTTTATCATGGACGAGTCTTTCTCGGTTGTGGTTGTTTCGCTCAATCCCATATATTTATCAATATTGATGGATTTCAATATTTTAAGGGCTAAAAGCTGGATTTCAAAGTTTTTATGGAACAGGTATTTTTCAACAAAAGGCTCGTCTGAAGGCATTACTAATTTCTCCAGCATACCAAAGAAACAAATTTGCTCTTCTAAACTCAGGTCATTAAAGTTAGCCTTTAATAGTTCTTTGGCTTCAACGCCATATAGATGTGTTAATACCTGAATGGCAGATATTCTAATTTGTTTTTTGGGATGCGCCAACAATTCCATTAGGGTGTCCTGGACTTCAAATTGATTATAGATTTGGGCTAATTTTAAGGCAAAGAGAACAACGGAATCATTGGTTGATTTTAACCAAGGTCTTATATCGCATATCTGTTGGTCGTCAAATTTCTGTAGGGTTTCCAATAATTGTATTTGGGCCCATTCCGAAAGCGGAGTTGTTAAATTGTTTAAAAAGGAAAGCCCTTCAAATCTAAACAAACTCACTAAATACAGCTGTGTTTCTTTGCGTACTTCACTTCTTGGGTGGTTTACAAATTTTGAAACTTTATGGTGCGCTTCATCAATTTTAAACCGTGTTAGTTCACCAATACCTTTGGCAATGATGTGCCAGCGTTTGCTTTCCAAGCGTTTTAGGGCATAATTTATTAGTCCGGTATTGTAATACAATTGTTTGATGGAGACAGACATTTCGCCTGACACTTCATTCATTAAGTTGTATAAAACGGATATAATTATTTTTCGTTTGGACTTTATAGAAACAGATGCTTTTAACTTTTGAATGATGCTGTCTTGTAGTTCGTTAATTTTACCTGTTGTATCGCCAGAATAAAGGTATTCTATAAGGTATGCTTCGTACTCGTTTTTAAATTGTGCATTGTCCTTATCCTTTTTTCTAAGGTGGAAACGCATTATTTTAAGATATATAGAAAGTAAAATAATGACAGATAGTAAGACACAACTTGCAATCCAAGCGACTTGAATTAACAAAGGAGATTCGTTAAAATTGGCTGAGAGGGGAAGGTTGTCTATCATGAGGTGTGAGAGATGAAGAATTGATTTAACTTATTGGTATTACTGTAAGTAACCGTTTTACTCTGATGACGAGTTCATTTGGGCTAAAGGGTTTGCCCATAAAATCATTAGCTCCCAAGTTGAAGGCTTTAAGCACCATTTCTTCTTGTCCTGCAGCCGAAAAAACAATAATGGGGGTGTCCATGTCAAGTTTAATCCTTACGTGGCTAATCACTTCAAGGCCACTTATAAAGGGCATCATGATATCGGTTATAATAAGATCTGGTTCGTGTGTTTCAATAAGATCTAAGGCATCTTTGCCATCTTTGGCCATGAATAATTCATAGCCTTCTTTTTCCAATCGAAACTTTAATAATAAGGAAAGTGTGGTATTGTCTTCGGCTAAAACAATTTTTTTCATACTCGTAGGTGTTAGTTAGTTCAAGCGATTTGGTTTCTAAAAATTAATGGTTGTTAATTCTTAGGGTTGGTTTGGTTCACGCCTTAAATCGGGTTAAAGATATAAAAAAATCGATGAAATGCAAATATTTTAGTTAAAATGCATTAATAATTATGAAGAACTCTGAAGTGATGCGTGTTTACCAGTCCAAATTTTTACATGCTGTGGCGTGTATTTCTTTAAGAAGATGGGGTGATAAAAGCTATTTGGTCTGAAGGATTCGGATAAGCTATTGGTTAATATAAACTAATGAAGGTTAACGTTATTGAGTAGGGAAATTATTTGGTGGTCTTAATGGAGGTAACAATGGGTTGGGGTAAAAGAAAAAAAATCCCAGGGTGTTATATCTCCCTGGGATTTGAGCTTGGTTTATCTTAACTTAAGGCTTTATTGCGTTACAATAAAGTTATTATTCTCGAACCAATTTATGGGTCTCAACAGTAGTGTTGCCTATTAGCTTAAGGAAATAAATACCTTTGCTGTTTAAGGATTTAGGTGTTAAAGCAAATTCCTTTTTACCGTTAATATCCTTTTTGAATATGATGCGCCCAGAAACATCAAATAGAACAGCTTCCTTAAACTCTTGTAATAGCTTAACCGTTATTTGTGATGAAAACGGATTGGGTGTAATTACTGTCTTAGATAATATAGTATTATCTTGATTGTTAACCGCTACGGCCTCTGTTTTTGTATTGGAACCACTTCCTTTAGCTTGATTTCCAGATCCAGTGTAGGTTGTCCAGTTAATGTTGTCATAAGTGATGGTATTGGTCTCGGTGTTGGGAGAAATATTTCTAAATGTTAAAATAAAATCACCTGTAACAGGGGTAGCAAGGCTATACGTAATGGTGTATTTTACACCATTTTTAGTGGACCGCTTTTCATCAAAAGAATCACTTTGCAGAACAGTTCCATTAGAATCACTAACAATAATTTCCATGGTTCTTGTGTTTTTTGAACCCCACTTTTTCATACAATCTATGGTGATTTCACTAACACCGCCAGATATAACAGAAGAGGTGATTTCCCCTCCAATGCCATTATTTGTCGATTTGCCTCCCATATACAGGCATTTTCCTGTGCCAAAATAAGAGGCACTCGTTTTCTTAACACCCTGTGAAAGCGTCCATGTAACATTATTGTCGCCAACAAAAGAATCAGGGCCCCAAGTATCATCGGCTGGAGAGTTTTCAAAGGTTTCAGTATATGTGGTTACTGATGGCGCTTCGGTTACTGTTACATTAGTAACATCTGTATAATTACCATCGTTCGTGGTTACTGTAATTACAGCAGTCCCCACGGCTATTGCCGTAACCACCCCATTACTGTCTACCGTTGCTATGCTAATATCTGAGGAAGACCATGATACCGTTTTATTGGTCGCATGTAATGGGAAAACCGTTTCCGTCAAGTCCTGTGTGCTCCCTACTACTAAGGATGCCGTAGTTGGCGATACACTTACACCTGTTGCAGGTACATTCGCTCCTCCGGTTACCCAATCAGGTAATCCCCCTTGTAAGCGATAAGCCAATTGTGCTTCATATAATGATTCTTCATCAACATGGCTGCCTGGCGATTCATTTTCTTGATATTGATTAACTTCGGAAGACATGGTAAACCCTTTTAATCCGGAAATGATGGGCGTTATAACCTTACCATAATTTGTTTCTGTATTAGGTCGCCATGATTTCACGTCCGTACTTTTGTAAGACACACCTTCAAAGTTCCAAAGCACCAGATACTTTAAATGATTGGGCAAAGCAGCGGTAGAGCCTCCCATGTTAAGAAAGAACCCGCCTTTGCAAACATCAAATAAATTGACCCTAGGCTGGCTCGCATGGGAATCCATACCAGAATTCCCGTTCTGTGGAGACTCATTCCTCCATAGCACATTGCCTATTGAAACGGAATTGAGTCCACACCCATGCCAAATGCCTGTAGTAGCATCTATATTTCTTCCTACAAGGCACCTTGTTGCCGAATTGGTGCTAATATAATTATGCCCTGGGTTATTAACATACCTATTGTCCAACGCAGAACAGTAGGCCGAAAATTTAAATTGGGCCACTTGTGACATATCTGAAAATTCTACATTGGTGATCCAACCATTCACCACATGGTTAAACTGGATACCGCTCCACCCCGAGGAACTTAAATAGGCATGTGGGCCACTTTTACTCTCATTAGGATACAATTCCTGTGGGGCCTGATGGTGCAAATGTTTCCATATAAAGCCCCCTGTATATTTTAAATCCTGTATCCCGACTTCTTCAAGGGCCTTAAAATTATTGATTTTCCAATTGTAAGTTGCATTAATTGCCCTATGGATGGGATCCTTAAATATAATGGTGTTGCCATTTATAGCAGCCACTTTATGGATTTCCCTTACTTCAACCCCATCGTTAACCATCTTTAGGTTTTGGGGCTGATAAAGGTCGGCCGTAGTATAAGGGTACAATTCTTCATCGACAAAATTAGTATTTGTATTTTTAACATACAGTTCCACCCACTGCCCTACACTAATTCCTGAAGCGTCTGCCACCTCTACTGAATAGGTTTCCCTTTCGGCATCGCCAGTTACATCGGTAATATAATTATTTACGGAATCCTCGCCGTTCCAGAACAAAAATAAATAAGGACACACCCAATCATTGGTTGCCATATTGGGATGTGTGGTATTATCCTTTTGGTACAATTCGGTACCGTCAGATCCAGAGCCACTGCCCTTAATTACAATATTGCTTTTTGATATCCGTATCACCTCTGCTGGGTCGTCAACACTTGCGTCATTTACAATAAAACGCCCAGGGGGAAAAAAAACAATACCGCCATTGGGATTGGCCTCTGCTGCTGCAATGGCCAATTTTATGGCTTCTTTGTCTGAAATTCCGTCATTGGCCACGGCTCCATAGGCTGCATCCGTAACATCATAAACCTGTTGCGTAAACGACGAAGGCAAACCAACCTCTCCATGTTGATATCCTGCAAAACTAAAATCGGGCAGCGTTGGTGTGTAGTCATTATTAGGATCGCTATCCTTTAAATTATCTTGTGCCGTTTTCCAGTTTTGATATAAAGCACTAGGGTTTTGGGCTTTTCCTTGGGTAAAAGCCAAGCTTAATAGCACAATAACAAGGTATTGTGCGATGGTAGTTTTTTTCATGATTTTTAGTTTAGTTATACAAATGGTTAAATTTTTGTCGTTTAAAGATTGGAACTCAAAATTATTTTGGAGAGGGGTAAGCTGTTCATGTTCAGGGGGTAAATAGATCGGGTCTTTTTAACTCCTTTATTTTACTGGCCTAAATCGCTATTAAAGGATTTGGAAAAAAAGTAAAAAACATCGTTTATCGGACTAAATGAAAGTTGTCTTAAAGATTTAATCAACAATTTTAGCAGGGGTTAACTGTATAATTAGGTTAGTAAAGGCTATTGGTTATAGGAATAGGGAATAAAATACTCAGGGCGTTTTTAACGCCCTGAGTTTTGAGTTTAGTTATATTTTTATAAGCAATGATATAACTGTATTGTTATAAAAAGCAATTATTTGTGAATCAATTTATGGGTCTCAACAGTATTAGCTCCTATAAGCTGAAGGAAATACATCCCTTTACTGTTTAAGGATTTTGGTGTTAGAACAAATTCCTTTTCACCGCTAATGTTTTGTTTGAATACGGTACGTCCAGCCACATCAAAAAGAACAGCTTCATTGAATTCCTGGGATAACTTAACTATAATATATGTTGAGAATGGATTTGGCGCAACGATTGTCTTAGACAAAGCGACAGGGTTTTGGTCGTTAATTGCTTTATGTGTCTTCGAACCACTTCCTTTAGCCGACGACCCTGACGTGTAAGTAGTCCAGGAAATATTGTCTATGCCTACCGGGGCGCCTACAGACGTAACGGGAGATATGTTCCTAATGGTAATGGTATAATCGCCGCTAATGTTCAACACACTTGAGGGAACCGTAACCGTATACAGTACATTCTGGGTACTATTAACTGGTGAAGTATACTTTAAGTTTCCATTAATTAATACCTCAATCTGCCTGCCTTCTGTTTCATATAGGTTCTTACAGTCGAACGATAGGGCGCTTATGCCATCTGACAATGTTGAGGACGTAATTTCACCCCCAATGCCACCGTTTGCCTTTTTTCCTTGTACGTATATAAACTTTCCATCCATATAGTTCAAATTTGATTGCTTTACTCCATCGGATGATGTCCAAGTCAGACCATTCATATAGCCTGTTATCGTCGCTGGGCCCCAAGCTTCAGATCCAGCAGAATTAACAAAGGTCTCATTATAGGTTTTTTCGCTAACAATTACCGTGCGAGCTACCTGGGTAGCTGCATTGCCCGAAATGTCACTTACATTATAGGTTACCGTATAAGTGCCTGCTTTGTTGGTATCTACGGGGTTTACCGTAACAATTTCAGTTGTAATATCTCCATCCAGATTATCATCGGCAGTGGCTCCGGCATCACTGTAGGTGTCTCCTATTGTTAAGTTTACTGTTTGAGAGCCCAATAAGGTGATTTCTGGAGGTGTAAGGTCTTTTGGAGTCCACGCAATATTATCAATGGCTATTGAGTTACCTGCTGTATCATCCGAAATATTTCTAATGGTTATGGTAAAATCGCCAGTAATATCTAATGTAGGTACAACAACTGCATAAATATTACCATGAGTACTAGGAGTACTTGTATGTACAGAGGTTCCATTAATAAGTACTTCGATGATCCTATCAACATTATTGGGCCATAGATTCTTACATTCTATGGATAAACCAATTATCCCCCCATGTATGGTAGAGGAAGTGATTTCTGCACCAATACCGTTATTTTTTCTTTTGCCCTCCATGTATATGTTCTTACCACTATTTAGATATATTCCACTTGTTTGTTTAACGCCTTCAGATGTGTTCCATGTAACATTATTGTCTCCAACGAAAGAATCAGGCCCCCAAGAAGTATCGGCTAGGGAATTTTCAAAAGTTTCTATCTTTCCCGCTTCCAATGTTACAGCTGTTACAGAAGCAGCATCAGATACAGTCCCTGAATATATTGTCTTTACATAAAAGGTATGGCTAGTCTCTGGCACTAGGGCATTTGGTGTAAAGGTTGTCTCCGAAAAATTGGAATCTGTTAGTAGCGTAGTACCGTCAAACACTTGGTATTTTGTTTCATTGCCAATGGAGGCATCCCACGTTAGTTTTACTGAGGTTGGGGTTATTTCGCTTGCTGTTAAATTTGTTGGAGTAGCAACCCAACTAGGTAATGTCCCCAAACGATAATTTAATTGGGTTTCATATAAAGATTCTTCATCAACATGAGTGCCTGGGGATTCGTTTACTTGATACTGGTTAGCTTCAGTAGACATGGTAAACCCCTTTAATCCAGAAATGATGGGCATTATAACCTTGCCATATTTTGTGTCGTTATTAGGGCGCCACGATCTCACATCCGTACTTTGGTAAGACGTACCTTCAAAGTTCCAAAGCACCAGATACTTTAAATGATTGGGCAAAGCTTTAACATTGCCTCCCATGTTAATAAAGAATCCGCCTTTGCAAGCATCATATAAATTGGCCCTGGGCTGGCTTGCATGGGAATCCATACCGGAATTCCCATTCTGTGGATTCTCATTTCTCCATAGTACATTGCCTATTGAAATGGCAGAGAGCCCGCAGCCATGCCATATACCATCGGTGGTACTATCTATATTCCTGCCAATAAGACATCCTGTAGACGAATTAGCATTAAAAAAAGTATGTCCTGCATTCCCTGTATATTTATTATTCAACGCAGAACAGTAGGCCGAAAATTTAAAGTCTGCCACCTGCGACATATCTGAAAATTCTACATTGGTAATCCAGCCATTCACTACATGGTCAAACTGGATACCGCTCCACCCCGAGGAACTTAAATAGGCATGTGGCCCACTTTTAGCCTCGCCAGGATACAATTCCTGTGGCGCCCGATGGTGCAAATGTTTCCATATAAAGCCCCCTGTATATTTTAAATCCTGTACCCCTACTTCTTCAAGCGCCTTAAAATTATTGATTTGCCAATTATAAGTCGCCTTAATAGCTCTATGAATAGGTTCCTTAAATGTAATTGTATTGCCGTTTATAGCAACCACCTTATGGATTTCCCTTACTTCAACCCCTTTATTTACAATATCTAAATTTGTGGGACCATAAAGGCTATCTTTAGTGTAAGGTGACAATTCCTCATTTACGAAGGTAGTATCCGTGTTCTTAACATACAGTTCTATCCACTGCCCTACGGTAATTCCTGAAGCGCTTGCCACCTCTACTGAGTATGTTTCCCTTTCGGCATCGCCAGTTACATCGGTGATTTTAGTATTTGCGGAATCCTCGCCGTTCCAAAACAAAAACAAGTAAGGGCACACCCAATCCTTGGTTGCCATATCTGCATGTGTGGTATTGTGCTTTTGGTACAATTCTGTACCTCCTTCTCCAGAGCCACTGCCCTTAATTACAATATTGCTCTTTGAAATTCTTATCGCCTCACTGAGGTTATCTACAAGGCTGTCATTAACCACAAAACGTCCTGGAGGAAAGAAAACAATACCGCCATTGGAATTGGCCTCTGCAGCGGCAATAGCCTTTTTTATGGCTGCTTTATCTGAAATGGTGTCATTAGCGACGGCACCATAGGCTGGATCGGTAACATCATAAACGTCTTGCGTAAACGACGATGGTAAGGCATCCTCTCCATGATGGTATCCTGCAAAACTGAAGTCGGGCAGTGTTGGGGTATAATCGTTATTGGGGTCACTGTCCTTTAAATTATCTTGTGCCGTTTTCCAGTTTTGATATAATGCACTGGGGTTTTGGGCTTTTATCTGGCTAAAAGCTAAGCTTAGTAACACAATAATAGCATATTGCGCGTAGATAGTTTTTTTCATGATTTTGAGAGTTTAATTAAATGAGAGTATAGTTTTTGATATCTGCAAGTTAGGAACTCAAGATTGTTTTACAGGGTGGTAATCTGTTCATCTACAAGGGGTAAACAGGTCTAGGGTTTAAAACTCCTTATTTTTTGTGGACTAAAAAATCACTTCAATCAAAAAAAGAAAAGAAAAACTATCGTTTATTGGACCAAATGAAAGTTGTGCTTAGAATACAAAGAGCAATTGTTGATTGGGATTAAAATACCATTTGGATATGAAAGGTCATTTGGGCTTGGTTATTAAAGATTAAAAACCTTTTTTGTTATTCGTAATGAGGGTAAGTAGAAAGTTAATATGAGAAAGGGAAAACCTTGGGTGTAATCAATAGACGTTTACGAGAAATTTTAATTTCGAAGTAATCTCTATAATGGATTGTGTAAACTTAAAAAACCTGTCTATGGGGCAGACAGATAGTAGGAATCCATAATGAAAAATTAGATGCTACATTTAAATTAACTGCCTTTTGCCAATAGATTGCCACGTTGCCATGCTCCTCGTATTGACGATCATTAAAGTATCTTCTTATTTGGGTAAGTTTTCTTAGAATTTGTAACTTAAACCAATAGTGTAATAGCTTTGTAATTTGTTGTCTATATTATCAAACGTCGGTTCGGTTTGTGCTGGGACTGCTAAAGGATCGTATTGTCCTAATGCAAAGTCCAGTGCTTCTTGTTTATTGCTTCGCAATCCAAAATCGAAACCAACACCTATCATTTTCCATAGGGTATAGCTAAAGGAGTTGGACCAGGTCCAGTTGGAATAGTTGCTACTTTTGTAGCTAACAAAAGCCGATACATTGGATTTAAAATTAATGGCGCCAATTTTACGGGTATAATCGGCTACAATTTTAGTACCCATAGACGATTCAAAAATGGTTTCTCCAGAACTAAATACAAAATTGTAGTTTAGGGGGTGAATCACCACTATTAAATTTGAAATTGGCGTCCAGGTACCCCCCACACCAACATCTAAATAACCAGGATCGTTAAAGTTATCGAGCAAGGTGGTTCTGTATTCCATTAAGCCAGATACAGCAAAGGTTTTGCTTAGGTTTCGTCCATAAAGAGACGATAGGTTAAACACATCGGTTGTAGGTCTAAAACTATCATCATCATTGGGGTCGTCTTTATCATCGAGTTTTACCCAATTAAGTTTAATGGTTAAGGCATTTCTCCAGAAGTATTTCTCTTCGATTAAATTGGCATGCCCATTAAAGGTAATGCCAAAATTCCCCGAAGCATTATTAGGAGTGCCTTGGGCGTACCAATTTTTAAAATTGGATAAACTTCCTCCTATGATTCCAAAAGCATTCACATGCCAACCAGGGAGTTCATCAAGTTGTTTCTGCAATGCATTAACTTCTTTTTTGACGGCATCCAGTTCGGCTTGTTTTTCGGCTTTTTTAGCTTGTAATTCTTCTTTGGTTTGTGCAGTAATGGAAACCATGCTTATAAAGAAAATAGGCAATAACAATAGTTTTCTCATAGGTTTACGGATAATAAAGTTTCTGCAAATATATAATTTAGATGAATTAGATTACAAAATATGGGCTAAAATTATTTCCTTTTGAAGAGGGGTACAGAAGAGCAAGCCTCACCATACATAATAGATTTAGCTATGGGTTTAAGCTTATTGGCAAGCATGATGTAAGCATTTTGGGGGACAGGTTTATTAGAGCACCCTTTTATAATAATGGGTTTGTCCTCAAACTCTGAAGTATCCAGATGGGTTATAATATCTTGGTAGATGACCGTTTCTAGACCTTCTAAGTCACCAACAATAACTTTTTTGGCAATTGGCTCTAAATAAATACCCAAAAGCATATAGGCCCACCCCGGAATAATGGCATCGCTACTGCAGGTTAAGGCAACATACGCATCTTGGTATTGTGACCAATCGTGGTCTAGGGCTTGTGTTCTAAAGTCTTTTTCACGTAGTACCAAACCTTCTAACAGCCAATCTTTGATATCAAACAAAATACGATTGCCTTTAGGATAATAATCCTCAAGGTCTAAGGTTACCAATTTACTGTTCGCAACGCGATTTACAATTTCGTCTTTCACAAGTGTATACTGCTAATTTATTTTTGCAATTAAGCACGAATTTTGATACTGCCAATTGCCACTGAATACTGTAAACTAATTTTATAGCATTCCCAATTCCAACTTGGCTTCTTCGCTCATTAGTTCTTGGGTCCAAGGCGGGTCGAAAGTAATCTCTACTTCGGCACTTTTAACATCGTCCAACGATTTTATTTTTTCTTCTACTTCTAGTGGTAATGTTTCAGCCACAGGACAATTAGGTGTGGTTAGGGTCATCAAGATTTTTACATCATAATCTTCATTAACGAAGACATCATAAATTAGTCCTAATTCGTAAATGTCTACGGGTATTTCCGGATCGTAAATGGTTTTTAAAACGTTTACTATTTTTTCGCCCAATGCTGTAGTATCTATAGTATCACTCATTTTTTTACTTTTTAATTGTTAAGCCATGTATATCTGTCGATAACAAGCAGTTAAACTAACTAAGTTGTGTTTGGTATGCTATGGCATACATTTTAAGTTGTTTTATCATACTCACTAACCCATTGGCACGGGTAGGAGATAAGTGTTCTTTTAATCCAATGCGATCAATAAAATCGGTGTCAGCATCAATGATGTCTTTTGGGTGCTGATTGGAAAACACGCGAATTAAAATAGCAATAATACCTTTGGTGATAATCGCATCGCTATCGGCAGTAAATATTATTTTATCGTCCGTCATTTCGGCATGTACCCATACTTTACTTTGGCAACCTTTAATGATATTGCTCTCGGTTTTATACAGATCGTCTATTAGGGGCAATTCTTTTCCCAGATCTATCATATATTGGTAACGCTCTTCCCAGTCGTCGAACATTGAGAACTCGTCTATAATTTCATGTTGTATGGCTTCAATAGTCACAATAATAAATTTAAGTTTGTCGCCTCAAGTGCAGTCGGGAGGTTATTGATTAATATTTAGGACCAATTGGTCTCGACTGCTCTCGACCAGACAGTTAATTTTAGTTTACAAAAATACAACATCAAAAGTTGCTATTCAATGTTTTCTGAAATTGATAAGATTTCTTTAACAAGTTCGGCAATTGTTTTGGGTGGGTTGCCATGGTCGAAAGCTTGGGTTTCGTAGGTTTTACCGTTTTGGGTTATTCTTAGACGGGCTATAGCGGCACCATCAAATTGATGATCTTTAGAAGGAGGTTCCAATGCTGAAATCGTTTCGACCTCAATAGGTTTTAAGGCTTTGGTTATGCGTTCCCAATGGGCTGGGCTACAATTTTTGGTGATAGTGTCGCCCTTTAATTTATTTACGGTTGAAATCGTCTCTTTGGTAATTATGATTTGTTTTCGAAACCCTCTTGATGAGGCTGAATATTCTATTTTGATATCATCTGAAGCTATTTCTTTGGTCGCATATAACAATAGTTTTTTGTCGTTGAAAAACGAAATGCCATTTTGGGAGAAGAGTACAAGGTTTGCTTTTTGAAATGTTTTAAAAAGTTTTTCTTCAATGCGATTGGCATTATCGTTACAAAGCATCTTAGTGCTCCCCAAGGCACTAAATGTTATATCATTGTTGTTTAATGAAAAAGACCCGAAAAAGCGATTACAGCCAGAAAAACCAAAAACCTGTTTGGTGTTATTGTTGAAGGTCATGTTGAGGTTAAAAGAAGAGACATCTTCTTTTTCTAAATCCTTTATTAAGTAATTACCGTTAAGTTCTTTTGGAGCGTTATGCTCTTGCTGTAATTTCATCATCAAGGTATAATCAGAAGGTCCTCCCCAACAGCATCTCAAAGCTATGATGCAGCATGTTATTAAAGTCAATTTCATGAAGCTATTTTATATTTATTTTTAAGGTACAAAAAAGACGCCAAAGTAGGCGTCTTTTAAATTATCTTTTGGGATTAAGAATTAGTTTCCAATCATTGAAGCTCTTGCCCCACCAGTTTGGAAAATAGCACGCATTCTATTGCGCTGTCCGTCTGTGAACATGTACATGCAGGCATCGTAAGTGTAGTCCATATAATTCATGGTCATATCTGCCGATTTACAACTAACTGATGGATAGGAAGGACATCCTCCATTTGAGGAACGGGCAGAAGGCGTGTCTAAAACAAAATCGTCATAACGACATGGCCCATCACCCCAAATATGACGCAGGTTAAAGTAGTGGCCAACTTCGTGTGTTGCTGTTCTACCTAAGCCATAGACACCACTAGTATTTCCAAAGTAGCTACCGCCTAAAACCACACCGTCTGTGCTTGATGAACCACCTGGGAATTGTGCGTATCCTAAGATACCACCGCCAATATTGCAAACCCAAATATTTAAATGGGTCTCTGGTGTCTTTGGCGGGTATGCATATTTTACAGAATCGTTGGTGCCCCAAGATGAGGTTGGATCGTTATGTCTGTAAACGCCAGATAAAGAGAAGCTAAAGCCTGCATCGGTAGCATCGTTTGCAAAGGTAGTCCCAGAAGGTAATTGGTCTACATTCGTATCTCTAAAATCGGCATTTAAAGTCGCCATTTGGGTATCTATTTGATTTTGGGTAATAACACTGGCATCTGGGTAAACGATGTGAATGTAAACAGGTATGTTAATGATGCCCATGCCATCTTCTACTGGAGATACATCTACATCTGTTTCTCCAGTATTTCCACCAGGCTTGCCTCCGCCTCCTGTTGGTTTTCCTTTAGTAGCAATAAATTTTCTGGTATGATATTCAATATCATACATTTTTTTCTCCAAGGCTGGGTTTTCATTTAACAAGCGGTTTAGATTGTCCATGGTGTAGCAAGATTTCTTGTTGCTTTTTCCATTGGCTAGTTTTGAAGTAGCGTCATCGTCGGCACCAGTGTAAACATAAAAATCACTCATGTCAATTTGTTGCTCTTGAATAGGGGCTTGTATATCCTCATTACAAGCTGTGAAAAATAAGGCTATAGTAGCCATACTTAAGAAAGCTTTTTTCATTATTAAATGGTTTTTGAATTAGTTGATGTTGAAGATAATTTTTTTTGGGAAATAAATTAAATATTTCACACTGAAAGCATTAAATAATCGATAAAGAGGATTTAGGTTTTGAAAAATTAAGGTTTATAACTAGGTAGACATAAACACTTTAAGAAAGCATCATTTTTGCTTTTTTAACGCCTTCAACCAGTGCATCAATCTCTGCTTTGGTATTGTAAAAAGCGAAAGAAGCTCTTACTGTGCCCGGAATTTTGTAAAAGTCCATAATGGGCTGTGCGCAGTGATGACCAGTTCGAACAGCAATACCCAGTTTGTCTAATATGGTGCCTACATCGTAGGGGTGTATGCCTTCTAAATTAAAGGATATGACCGAAGTTTTCTGTTTTGATGTCCCGTAGATTTTTAGGCCGTCTATGTCTAAAAGTTTTTTGGTGGCATATTGCAACAGATCGTTTTCGTAAGTAGCAATAGTATCGAAACCAACCGTGTTCATATAATCCAATGCAGCGCCAAAGGCAATACCGCCACAAATATTCGGGGTGCCTGCTTCGAACTTATGGGGCAAATCGGCATAAGTGGTTTTTTCAAAGGTTACTTCGGCAATCATTTCACCACCACCTTGATAAGGCGGTAGTTTATTTAGCCATTCTTCTTTGCCATAGAGCATGCCAACCCCTGTTGGGCCACACATTTTATGGGCCGAGGCCACGTAAAAATCGACATCCAATTCTTGTACGTCTGGTTTTATATGTGGACAGGCCTGTGCACCATCTATTAAAACGGCGGCACCAATGTTGTGCGCCTTTTCTATAATGTATTTTATTGGGTTGATAGTCCCTAGTGCGTTAGAAATATGGTTTACAAAAATCAGTTTTGTTTTTTCTGATAGGAGTTTATCGAATTCAGATATGATCAACTCGCCATCGGTATTCATGGGAATGACCTTTAATTTGGCTCCAGTACGTTCGCATAACATTTGCCAAGGCACAATATTGCTATGGTGCTCTAGAGCAGATACAATGATCTCGTCGTCTTGCTTTAATAACGAAGAAAAGCCATTGGCGACCAAGTTTATCCCATGGGTGGTGCCTGAGGTGAAAATAATTTCATGGGAAAATTTAGCATTAAAGTGAGCTTGAATTTTCTTGCGTGCCTGTTCATATTTATCGGTAGCTTCCTGACTTAAACTATGTACACCACGATGGATATTGGCATTGTAGTTTGAGTAATAATCTATAATGGAGTCTATAACCTGTTGTGGCGTTTGTGAGGTGGCCGCATTATCGAAATAGACCAAAGGCTTACCGTTTATTTTACGGGAAAGTATGGGAAAGTCTTTTCTGATGTCTTCTACTTTAAACATAGTCTTTGGTTTAGCCCCGATAGAAGCGGCATCCTTTTTTGAGATACGAGAAAAAGATACAGCGGATAGCGGGAAATAGCTTCAAAAAAAAATTTAATAGATACTGACACAAGTTCAGTACTAAAGGTCGAACCCAATATTCACGCCCAATTTGTTGGCTATAATTTTGGTGATGCGTTGTTTTAATTCGGGGATTTTAACCGAGCTTAATACATTGTTGCTAAAGGCGTACATTAAAAGGGCTTTGGCTTCTTTTTCTGGAATACCTCGAGAACGTAAGTAGAACAAGGCACTTTCGTCTAACTGGCCAATAGTACAACCGTGTGAACATTTTACATCGTCTGCAAATATTTCCAACTGGGGCTTGGTGTTTATGGTTGCTTTATCGCTTACCAAAATATTGTTGTTGGCCTGAAATGCATTGGTTTTTTGGGCTTCTTTTTCTACAATAACTTTACCGTTGAAAACGCCTGTTGCATTGTCGCCAAAAATACCTTTATAATCTTGGTGGCTCTCACAATTGGGCTCTATATGATGTACCAACGTGTTGTGGTCTACATGTTGTTTGTCTCCAATTATGGTTACGCCTTTTAGAGTAGAGTCGATACGCTCACCTTCTTGATAGAAGTTGAGGTTGTTTCGTGTTAAGTTACCACCAAACGAGAAGGTATGTACTGAAGCAATACTTTCTTGTTTTTGTTTGATAAAAGTATTGTCTATTAACGACGCATTTAAGTTATCGTTTTGAATTTTGTAATAGTCTACAATAGCACGTTTGCTAGCAAATACTTCGGTAACGCTATTGGTCAATACTGGGTTGTCCGTTAGGCTTTGATGGCGTTCTATAATTTGAACGTGTGAATTCTCTCCCACAACCACTAAATTCCTGGGCTGAAGCATTACTGCCGATTCGTTTCCAGTTGAAAAATGAATGATTTGAATGGGCCTTTGAACCAACTTGTTTTTTGGGATATAAATGTAAGCCCCTTCATTTGAAAACGCCGTGTTTAAAGAAGTCAAACTGTCGTTGTTTGCGGCTTTATTGAAATAGTTTTCTATAACCAAACGGTACTTTGGTTTTGAAAATGCGGCCGACATTAAACAAACATCTATGCCTTCGTGTGTGGTTTGGGATAAATGGGATGAATACTTACCATCGATAAAAACAATTTTATAAGAGTCTATATCGTGGATTAAATATTTTTTTATGTCCCTATATTCTATCGAATTTTCCTGTTTAGGAAACACACTGTAGTCTTCTTTTAAAATTTTATTTAAAGAAGTATACTTCCAGGCTTCTTCTTTTTTTGAAGGGAAGCCTTTTTCTTCGAATATTTTTATGGCATCATTTCTTACGTCTTGAACATAAGCGTCGTTATCGACTCTGTCCTCGAAAATCATAAATGATGATAATAACTTGTCTTTTAAATCCATTTTACTGTCATTCCTGCGAAGGCAGGAATCTTTATTAATTGTGGTTTAATGCTATTATTGTGGATTCCTGCCTTCGCAGGAATGACAAAACAATTAATTATATGTTTACCTCTTCTTTAATCCAATCGTATCCTTTTTCTTCGAGTTCGTGGGCTAACTCTTTGGTGCCGGACTTTACTATTTTACCATTATGTAAAACATGTACATAGTCTGGTACAATATAGTCTAACAAACGTTGGTAATGGGTAATAACAACCACAGCATTGTCTTTGCTTTTTAATTTGTTAACACCATTGGCAACAATACGAAGCGCATCGATATCCAAACCAGAATCGGTTTCATCCAAAATAGCCAGCTTGGGGTCTAACATAGCCATTTGAAAGATTTCATTTCTCTTTTTTTCACCACCAGAGAATCCTTCGTTTAACGAGCGTGACAGAAATTTTCTGTCGATTTCCAGTAAATCGGCTTTTTCACGAATAAGCTTAAGCATATCCTTAGCAGGCATTTCCTCTAGGCCTTGTGCTTTTCTCGATTCGTTAATTGCTGTTTTTATAAAATTGGTAACAGATACACCTGGAATTTCTACAGGGTACTGAAACGACAAAAATATACCTTTATGTGCTCGTTCTTCAGCTCCTAAATCTTCTATATCTTCGGTGTTAAAAGTAATGCTGCCTTTGGTTACTTCGTACTCTTCTTTACCTGCTATCACAGAGGCCAATGTACTTTTTCCCGAACCGTTAGGGCCCATAATGGCGTGTACTTCGCCTGGCTTTACTTCAAGGTTAATACCCTTTAAAATACTTTTGTCTTCAACACTTGCGTGTAAATTTTCAATTTTTAACATATGATTATTTTAAATCTCAGTAATTAGCTACCTAATTCTACAACGTTATTATCTTCTTTTTTGGGTTCAAAAACATTAAGGATTTCCTTAATTTCTACTTTATGTTCCCAAAGGATTTTGTCATCTTTTTTATCGGTAATCCTTCCTCTAATCTCAACAGGGATCATATCGGTTGGAGCCGTTTTGTATTGTTGGACGAGCTTGTTTAACTCATGCATCTTATCGGTAATAAAAACGCCATAAATATCGGCGTGGGTTTGTAGCACTGCTGCCCCGTCGTAATACACAAATTCACCTTTTAATAGCGTTAGTCCATCGCCTTGTTTTGCAGTGCGTTCGGTGACATTGGCAGACGTATTATCTTCTAATGGGTTAGATTTGGCTTCATTTTTACAGTTTGAAAATGCTACTGAAATCAATGCTATTAAAAGTGTTTTTTTCATTTTTTAGAATTTGATTTTTAACCAACAGATCCTTCTAAACTTATTTCCAATAATTTTTGGGCTTCAACAGCAAACTCCATAGGGAGCTTGTTTAATACCTCTTTACTAAAACCATTTACAATTAATGCAATGGCCTTTTCGGTATCTATACCACGTTGGTTACAGTAAAAAATTTGATCCTCGCCAATTTTACTGGTCGTGGCTTCGTGCTCTATTTTAGCCGATTTGTTTTTAGCTTCTATATAAGGGAAGGTATGTGCACCACATTCGTTGCCCATTAACAAACTATCACACTGCGAAAAATTACGTGCGTTTTCTGCCCTTGAATTAATTTGCACCAATCCACGGTAACTGTTTTGTGACTTTCCTGCCGAAATACCTTTTGAAATGATAGTAGACTTGGTGTTTTTTCCCAAGTGAATCATTTTAGTGCCGGTATCGGCCTGTTGGTAATTATTGGTTACGGCAATGGAATAAAACTCACCAACCGAATTATCGCCTTTAAGTACACAGCTTGGATATTTCCAGGTTACTGCAGAGCCTGTTTCAACCTGGGTCCAGGAAATTTTAGCATTGGTTTCGCATAACCCCCTTTTGGTTACAAAGTTGAAAACGCCACCTTTACCTTCGGCATTACCGGGATACCAGTTTTGTACGGTACTGTATTTTATTTCGGCATTATCGAGGGCAATAAGTTCTACTACAGCAGCATGTAGTTGGTTTTCGTCCCTACTTGGTGCGGTGCAACCTTCAAGGTAGCTTACGTAGCTGCCTTCATCGGCAATTACCAAAGTACGCTCAAACTGTCCGGTTCCTGCTTGGTTAATCCTAAAATAAGTGGATAGCTCCATAGGACATTTTACCCCTTTAGGAATGTAGCAAAAACTACCGTCACTAAATACTGCGCTGTTTAGGGCCGCATAAAAATTATCTCTTTTAGGAACTACAGTGCCTATATATTTTTTTACAAGTTCTGGATGCTCTTTAATGGCTTCAGAAATGCTCATAAAAATAATGCCTTGTTCCGCCAAGGTTTTTTTGAAGGTAGTAGCCACCGAAACCGAGTCGACTACAACATCCATGGCAACTCCAGCCAATTTTTTCTGCTCGTCCAATGAAATGCCTAACTTCTCGAAGGTGGCCAATAATTCTGGATCTACTTCGTCTAAACTGTCGTATTTTGGTTTTTTATTAGGTGCAGAATAGTATGATATGGCCTGAAAATCTGGCTTTTCATATTTAACGTTTGCCCATTCTGGCTCGATCATATCTTGCCAAATTCTAAACGCTTCCAGACGCCATTCGGTCATCCATTCAGGTTCTTCTTTTTTTACTGAAATGGCTCTAACGATATCTTCGTTTAACCCATTAGGAAAGGTATCCGATTCAATATCGGTATAAAAACCGTATTCGTATTCTTTGGTTTTTAATTCTTCTCTTAAATCGTCTTCGGTGTATTTACTCATGTCTCGAGTTTAATTTTTAAAGTCTTCCTGTTATTGAAGATTTTAGATAGGATTAGAGTGAAAAGGATTCTCCACAGCCACAGGTACGATTGGCATTAGGGTTATTAAAAACAAACCCCGTACCATTTAACCCGCCTGAATATTCTAACGTAGTTCCTATAAGGTATAAAAAACTTTTTTTGTCTACGATAATTTTCACGCCGTTATCTTCAAACATTTTGTCTTCTTCCTGTTGTTCTTTATCGAACTTTAAATCATAGGATAGCCCAGAGCAACCACCACTTTTAACACCAACTCTAATATAGTCGGTTGAAGGGTTGTAGCCGTCTTCGGTCATAAGTTCAATGACTTTCTTCTTAGCTGTTTCAGAAACTTTTATCATATCCTTAATTAGATTATTTCTAAATAGAGTGCAAATATACAATATAAGTCCCGCAAAACCATATAACCTAACATTATATTGGTATATGGTTTCATAGTTTTTTGTTATTCTTTTTTAAAGTTGGGATTATTGTTTAATTCGTAATATGAAAGCGAAAAAAGAAAAGCTTTTAAAAAGGGATTGTTATGGGCAGATGGTTGCATGCCAAATTTTTTCACTTTATTTGGAATGTGCTTAGGCTTACAACGTTAGTGTTACGAACCACTTTTTCTAACAACAAATAGGCCGCGATTAATATCGCTTATAATAATATTTCCACTTGGGAAATAAGGGTAGACACTCCAAGCACCATCAAAATTAGTAGTGTTGTTTTCGGGGTATGTGTCGAAAAAACCTAGCTCGGTTATCGTTTTGTTGGAAATGTTAGTGAGGTCCAGTACTCGCATTCCTGCCCTATAGTTGGCCTGAAAAAAATAATCGTCTTGTACATACCCATTATGGTCAATGGCGGTAGAGGGGCCTAGGTAATCCATATGGTATACTGGGTTGTCTAAATCGGTGAAATCAAAAACAATGGTTCTGGTATTGTTGCCAAAACTTATTTCGTCTTCCTCGTCTCCAACAATAAAGTACTTCATATTCTTAGTAAACCACCCTTGGTGGGCATACCCAAAGTTATTATAGCTAATCTTGGATATAAATTGGGGGGTTGTTTTATCTGAAACATCAACGATTACAACTTCATTTTCATTACTGCCCACAAAAATTTCTTTTCCTTGGTAGGATACGTCCGGTCCATTATAGGTAACAACTTGAGCATCGTGGGTATAGCCTAAATCGGCATATCCTCCTAATTCAACAGGGTTTTGAGGGTTTGAAATGTCAATAAAAATGGGGCCTCCACCATATGAATCGCAACCAACCAAATAAGCGACGCCATTATTTTCATTAACAATAACATTGTGGCAACTGCCAACATTAGTATAAACATTATTTACAGTAAATATTTCTGGAGGGTTACTTACGTTGCGTAATTGTGTGAGATCGAAAACCTGCATGCCATAATCGCCAGCATTATCGGCCACAATATAAGCGTGATTGTTGTATACTTTAACATCGCGCCAATCATTGTTTATGGTTTCGGTAGGCAGTTTGCCCAAATAGATGGGGGCCTTTGTGTTAGAGATATCTATAAAAGCGGTACCGTTGTTAAGGCATATTAGGGCATATTCTTTACCTGTTGAAGCATCTGTCCAGCCCCAACAATCACTTCCAGAACTAGCATTAAGAGTAGCTAGCGGTATGTGGGCCATTAAATCAAAACCGTTACATGGGTAAATATCGGCAAAACCATTTTCACAAGGGTACATGGAGGCTGTAGGTTCTTCTGTTACTGGATCTACAGATTCTTTGTGGCAAGACTGAAGGCAAACTAAGGCAACAAGAAACAAACCTAAAGATAGTACTGTGATTTTCTTTTGGCTGAATTTCATAAGCAGTATTTTCTATCAAATTTAATCGATATTTATTAATAAGCCTTGCGCTTCATCGATTTTAACGGAATAACTTATTGAGAAGCCTTGCTTTAATGTTATTATACTTTAACAAATGAGTGCTTTATAAAAAATAGCTTCTTATTTTTGCAACATGATTGAAGATAAAAACCAACAAAGAACATCATTAAGCGAATTAGGTGAGTTTGGATTGATAGATCACCTTACCAAGCATTTTGAAATTAAGCAGTCGTCAACTGTAAAGGGTATTGGTGATGATGCCGCTGTGCTTGATTTTAAGAATAAAAATATTGTTGTTACTACCGATTTTCTGGTTGAAGGAGTGCATTTCGACTTAAGTTATATGCCATTAAAGCATTTAGGTTATAAGGCTGTAATGGTCAATTTGTCGGATGTTTATGCCATGAATGCCAAAGCAACCCAGGTTACGGTCTCTATAGCTGTGTCCAATAGATTTCCAGTTGAAGCTTTAGAAGAGTTGTATGCAGGTATCGAGACTGCTGCCAAAATATATAATATAGATGTAATAGGAGGAGATACGACGTCTTCTACATCTGGATTGTTAATATCTGTTACTGCCCTTGGCGAGTTGGAAGAAGGGAAAGCTGTTTATCGATCTGGAGCAAAGCCTAACGATTTGTTAGTGGTTACAGGAGATTTAGGGGGTGCTTATATGGGGCTTCAGGTTTTGGAACGTGAAAAAGAAGTGTATAAAGTTAATCCTAACAATCAACCCGATTTGGAGCCTTATACCTATATTGTTGAACGGCAATTAAAGCCAGAGGCTAGAAAGGATGTTGTTAAATTGCTTGAGGATTTAGATGTGCGGCCAACAGCAATGATTGATATAAGCGATGGTCTGTCTTCTGAAATTTTACATTTGTGCAAGCACAGTAATGTGGGGTGCGATTTGTATGAAAATAAAATACCCTTAGATCCACAAGTGATATCTGTTTGTGAAGAGTTTAATATAGATAGTACGACGGTAGCTTTAAACGGTGGCGAGGATTATGAGCTTTTGTTCACCATTTCACAGGACGATTTTCCTAAAATAAAAGCGAATCCAAATTTCACTGTAATTGGTCATATGACCGAAAAAGAAAAGGGGGCACATTTAGTGACCAGAGCGGAAACCAAAATTGCTTTAAAGGCACAAGGTTGGAAAAACTTTAATGGTTAGTGCGGCTGTAAGCTTTTCCGTTTTAGTTTTTTATGGTGAATTTTTTCTAAAACAGAATTAATTTCTCTGTGTTTTGGAGTAAGCGTTGTGATGTTTCCAGATTGATCTGTTGTAAAGTGTTTGTTACAGTATCTGCATTTAAATTCTTTTACGTGACGTGTAACATGCTTGGTTATTTGGAATTCATGGCCAAATAAGGAGCAATAAATGTGTTTCATGGGTTTTGCTATTAACTCGTTCTTTTAAAGGGAGTTAAAGGTAGAAAAAAATATGAAACTTACAAAGGGTGTTTTAAGCGGCGTTTGTTCTGTACGTTTTTTGCCTTATCCTGCTAATTTTTCTGCTGTACATAAAGGCTAGTACATCATTAATTTCTTTAAAAGTAGCAGTGAGCTCGGTAAGTTTGCCGTTGCTATTTGTGGTTAATTCTTTTTTGCAATGGCAACATCTGTATTCTTTAACATGATGGGTAACTTTTTTAGTTACTTGATAATCATGCCCAAAAACGTTACAATACATTTTTGAGAAAAACGTAGGTTTGTTAGTAGTTTTTTTCATGATTCTAAATTTAAGGCATGATAAACTTAGAAAAAAAATCAGATAAATCGTCAAAACATCATTATTTTTCGATGAAATGCATTAAATTGAGAAAGAAAAAAGCTTCATTTTCTATAAAACTCATATGTCCATCAGGAAATTCTACTATTTCAAGTTTAGCTGTTTTAGCTTCCTTTATAAGTGATTTATAGTCTAATACTGGATCTTTTTCACTTATAAAGATTACTTTTTTACAGTTAAAATGTTTAAGGATTTTGGTTCGGTCTGGTCTTATTTTCATGCCTTCTAGGGCTGCAACAATACCTTGTAAGGGAGTTTTTAAAGCTTCATGTGTGATTTGTTCTATAGCTTTAGAGAACTGGGTTTTGTTTTCTGGGTTAAATAGATTGGCAATGGCAATGCGTATAAAGGTCCTATGGTCGTGCTTTACAGCTGCTATGGCTCTATCCCTGTTTTGTTTTCTTTCTTTGCTATCTTTTTGAGAAGTAGAGTTAACCAATAGTAAACCGTTAACATTATTTGGATACTTTTCGGTTAAAGCTAAGGCCACATAGCCTCCCATGGAATGACCAATAACCGTACAGGCTTTAATGTTAAGATGGGTTAGCACGGCATGAACCGCTTCGGCCATCATTTCCATGGTATGGATATAGCCCATGCACTCTGTTTGGCCATGACCTAATAAATCAATGCATAGTATTCTGTGTTTTTTGGACAAATCATTTATAAATGGATCCCAGATGGTTGAGTTTTCTAAAAAGCCATGTAATAAAACAATAGCCTCTCCGTGACCCTCATCGGTATAGAAAATAGAAGTGTTTTTATGTTGGAGGTTCATCTATTTATAATTTTGCAATTGCTTTTGGGGCAGTTACTTATTTGTAATAGTATTGAATAATGCCTGCAATATCCTAATTATTGGCTTTTACAATTTAACTTTCTTAATGGCGCTAAAGGCTTTGTCTACATAATCGTCCTCTACTAAAATGGTAAATTCGTTGGTTGTTGAAAGCACCTCATAAAGAACGACACCTTCCCAAGCTAAACGTTTAAAAAAGTGATAATACAATCCTGCAATTTTTGAATTGTCCTCTGGTAAATTAATGCTTATGGCTGTTAATCCATCTTGAACAGCTAAAAATGTCTCTTTTTTAAAGTGGTCTAAAACAAAGTCTTTTAAACTACTGGAAATAATAATATTGCTTTCATGGATACCACGGGTAAAAGTATAAAATAGCTTAGACTCTTGATTAATACGGTCTAAAACCTTAGCGTGGTTGTCAATTAAAGTGTCGGAATTTTTTACTGTAAAATCGGTTAAATTCGATCTCACCGTAATATCTCCCAAGTTTTGGATAACCCGTTTCATTTTAACCGAATTGGATAAAGCTGGTGGCGGACTGTAACGCCGTAAAGCCATCATAATGGCACCAGGCTTCACTTCCTTTTTTAGCATTTTACTTATGGGTTCGGTCAATTCAATGGCCAAGGCACTAAAGTTGATAATGTTTCTTGATAGGGCCTCTTCCAAATAGGGTTGAGAGATTAGGATGTCTTCAACACAATTAGATACGGTTTTCATGAGTCAATATTAGGCGTGTTAACTATTTAACAATATGTGTAAATATAAACTTTTTTTTTAATAAATTCTAGTTATGTGAATCTGACTTTTAATTTTGCTCCAAATTGGTGGTAATGAAACATCTATAAAAGATAATGGTTTTAGATGTAGTATAAGCCAATTAGTAAATAATAAAACACATGAAAGTATTAAAGTTTGGTGGTACCTCTGTAGGATCTGTTGAAAATATGCAACATGTTAAGGGTATTATTACAGATGGAACAAAGAAAATAGTAGTGTTGTCAGCTATGTCTGGAACCACCAATACACTGGTGTCTATTGCCAGTGCTATTTTAAATGAAATTCCTAATCAAGCTATAGATACCATTAATAAGTTGCATGAGTCGTACTTTGCAACCATAGATGAGCTTCTTGTTGATAATTCATTAAATAGTGATACTAAAACATACGTTACCGAAATTTTTAATTTTTTATTAGAAGCTACATATTCTGAGTATTCAAAAACATTGGAAAATAAAATTTTGGCCCAGGGCGAATTGCTTTCAACTTATATGTTTAATGCGTACTTAAAACAAGAAGGTATTCGTTCCGAATTATTGCCAGCATTGGATTTTATGCGAATTAATAACGCAAAAGAGCCAGATTTAGCATACATAAAAAAGGAGTTTAAATCGACTTTTGATGCTACTCCAGAATCAGACATATATATTACCCAAGGATTCATTTGTTTAGACGATAACGGTGCGGTGTCTAATTTGCAACGCGGCGGAAGTGATTATACAGCAACCATTATAGGGGCTGTAATTAATGCTGAAGAGGTACAGATTTGGACAGATATAGACGGGATGCACAATAACGATCCCAGATATGTTGAAAACACACATCCCATTTCAAATTTATCCTTCGATGAAGCAGCTGAATTAGCTTATTTTGGAGCTAAAATATTGCACCCCCAAACGGTATTGCCTGTTCGGGAAGACGGGATACCGGTACGATTAAAAAACACCATGGATCCAGAGGCTTATGGAACTTTAATTTCAAGTGATACTTCCGAAAATGGAATTAAGGCCATTGCTGCAAAAGATAATATCATCGCTATAAAAATTAAGTCTGGGCGTATGTTGCAAGCTCATGGTTTTTTAAAGAAAGTCTTTGAGGTTTTTGAAACTTACGGGACGTCCATAGATATGATTACTACTTCTGAAGTAGCGGTATCACTTACTATAGATGACGATAGGAATTTAGATAAAATTGTTGCAGAATTGGAGCAGTTTGCTTCTATTGAAGTTGATAAAGACCAAACCATAGTGTGTCTGGTAGGGCACTCTATAGTAAATCATGAAAGTACGTATAAGCTGTTTCAAATTTTACAGGACGTTAAAATTAGAATGATTTCCTATGGTGGAAGTCGTAACAATATTTCATTGCTTATCAATTCAAATGATAAAGTTACTACGCTGAACAAACTAAACGATTATTTATTTGAATTAGTCACTCTTTAAATTTCCGAAATTAGTTTTGTTCCGATAGAAGGGGGTGTTTTTACACCCCCTTTATAATTTATAGAACATATGTAAAAAGAAAGCCTTGTTGGCTTAAAATATTTGGCAGAAAAAACCTCGCAGGTTTTTATTTCGACAGTGCTCAGTACAAGCAAAACCTGTGAGGTTTTCGTATGTTAGAAAAAGTGATTTTTGTCCTCCGCAAAGGAGTGCTTTTAGTGATTTAAGGGTTATGAATTCATGAGGTCTTCAATCTCATCAGCTTCAATAGGAATATTTTTCATTAGGTTAAAGGGTTCTCCTTGTTCTTGGATTACCACGTCGTCTTCCAAACGAATGCCAAACCCTTCGTCGGGGATGTAAATACCAGGTTCCACAGTAAACACCATGTTGGCTTGCATAGGTTCGGTTAAAATACCGTAATCATGGGTATCTAATCCCATATGGTGCGATGTGCCATGCATAAAATATTTTTTGTAGGCAGGCCAATCGGGGTTTTCGTTTTGTACATCGGCTTTATCCAAAAGCCCTAAGCCCATTAATTCACTGGTCATTAACTTGCCAACTTCAACATGGTATTCTGTCCAATCGGTTCCGGGAACCAACATTTTGGTGGCTTCATTTTTAACGCGAATTACAGCATTGTACACGGCTTTTTGTCTCTCGGTAAAACGCCCGGAAACAGGAATGGAACGGGTCATGTCGCTAGAATAGTTGGCATATTCGGCACCAATATCCAATAAAATTAGGTCGCCTGCTTTGCACTGTTGGTTGTTTTCTACATAATGTAAAACGTTGGCATTGTTTCCAGAAGCGACAATAGGTGTATAGGCAAATTTTTTAGAACGGTTTCTTAAAAACTCATGCATAAACTCTGCTTCAATTTCAAACTCCCACACGTCTGGCTTTACAAAATTTAAAACACGTCTAAATCCTTTTTCGGTAATATTACAAGCTTTTTGTATTAAGTCTATTTCAATGGGATCTTTTACAGAACGTAAACGTTGTAAAATGGGAGCGCTTTTAGCAACAGCATGGGCAGGGTATTTTTCCTTTAACCATTTGGTAAATCGATCTTCACGTGTTTCTGTTTCTACATTGGCACGATAGTGTTCGTTGGTATTAATATATACGGTGTCGCATTGGGTCATGATTTCAAACATGATTTTTTCCATGTCCTGTAACCAATAGACTGTTTTAATACCGCTAACTTCAAAAGCTTTGTCCTTGGTTAATTTTTCACCTTCCCAAATGGCGATGTGTTCGTTAGTCTCTTTTAGAAATAATATTTCACGATGTTTTTCTTTAGGGCAGTCTGGAAACAATATCAATATGCTTTCCTCTTGATCCACACCACTTAAGTAAAATATGTCGCGATGCTGCTCAAAGGGCAAAGTGCTATCGGCGCTAATGGGGTATATATCGTTGGAATTAAAAACCGCCAAACTATTGGGCGTCATTTTAGCTGTAAAATTTTTGCGGTTCTTAATGAACAATTGATTGTTTATTGGGTGATATTTCATGAAAATGTAATTTTTAGGCCATAAAATTAAGCAAACTCGTAATACTATAATAAAAATCGGCAGATTTATTAACTTCACTTTAAAACCATTCTAAATAGCAAAAACAAGGCACTAGTTATTTGCCTATAAATCTGTCCATAACTACATTTGTACATCTTAAAATTAACTTAAAAATAATGGGCGGATTTTTTAAATCTTCGATTGGGAGGAAGGTAGCCATGGCACTTTCGGCATTCTTTCTCATGATTTTCTTATTACAACATTTTATAATTAATCTTTTGTCGGTTTTTAGTGCCGAACTTTTTAACGGGGTATCCCATTTTATGGGAACCAATTGGTTAATACAATTTGTAATGCAACCTGTATTGATTTTTGCTGTTGTATACCATTTTATAATGGGATTTGTTTTGGAACTGCAAAACAAAAAAGCAAGGGGAGTAGCCTATGCTAAAAACAATGGTGCAGCAAATTCTACTTGGATGAGTAGAAATATGATTTACAGCGGACTTGTTATTTTGGCTTTTTTAGCCTTGCATTTTGCCGATTTTTGGGTGCATGAAATTAATGTAAAATACATTAATGTACAGCCTGAAGATCCAGCGCGCTATTATCATGAATTGGTTGAAAAATTTGTGCCTATTTGGCGGGTTGCTGCTTATGCGGTAGCATTTGTGCTTTTAGGTTTGCATTTGGCGCACGGATTTACTTCAGCATTCCAATCGGTAGGTGCTACGGCAGGCCGTAAAAAAGCATTACAGCAAATAGGTAGGGCCTATTCCATTATAATTCCACTAGGATTTATAATCATAGCACTTTATCATCATTTAAATCACCATTAATCTATAGAGACATGGCATTAGATTCAAAAGTACCGGGAGGTCCAATTAAAGATAAATGGACAAACTATAAAGATAAAATCAATTTAGTAAACCCTGCAAACAAACGTCATATCGATGTAATTGTTGTAGGAACAGGTTTGGCAGGAGGCTCTGCATCTGCAACATTGGCAGAGTTAGGCTATAATGTTAAGGCCTTTGCTTATCAGGATTCCCCACGTCGCGCACACTCTATTGCGGCACAAGGTGGTATTAATGCAGCTAAAAATTACCAAGGCGATGGCGATTCTACTTACCGTTTATTTTACGATACGGTAAAAGGAGGTGATTATCGCTCTCGTGAAGCCAATGTGTATCGTTTGGCAGAAGTGTCTGCAAATATTATAGACCAATGTGTGGCACAAGGGGTGCCTTTTGCTAGAGATTATGGCGGATTGTTGGATAACCGTTCCTTTGGAGGGGTTTTGGTGTCCAGAACGTTTTATGCTAAAGGCCAAACAGGTCAGCAATTGTTGCTAGGCGCTTATTCTGCAATGAACCGCCAAATTGCTCGTGGTAAAATTGAAATGTTTAATCGCCATGAAATGCTGGATGTGGTTGTTGTAGACGGTAAAGCCCGAGGTATTATTGCCCGTAATTTAGTAACTGGAGAAATTGAGCGACATTCTGCCCATGCTGTAGTAATTGCATCGGGAGGTTATGGAAATGTTTATTTCCTATCTACCAATGCCATGGGAAGTAATGCTACTGCAGCTTGGAAAATCCATAAAAAAGGAGCCTATTTTGCTAATCCATGTTATACACAAATTCACCCAACCTGTATTCCGCGTTCAGGAGATTACCAGTCTAAATTAACGTTGATGTCGGAATCACTGCGTAACGATGGCCGTATTTGGGTGCCAAAAAACATGGAAGACGTTATTGCGATTCGGGAAGGACGTAAAAAACCAACCGATTTATCGGAAGACGAACGCGATTATTACTTAGAGCGTCGTTACCCTGCATTTGGTAACTTAGTGCCTCGCGATGTGGCTTCCCGTGCGGCGAAGGAACGTTGCGATGCGGGTTATGGGGTAAATGCAACAGGAGAAGCGGTGTATTTAGATTTTGCTTCAGCCATAGAACGCTACGGTAAGGAGCAAGCTAAAATTCATAATATACAAAATCCTTCAAAAGAAAAGATAATTGAACTTGGAGAGAAAATCGTAGAGGCCAAGTATGGTAACTTATTTCAGATGTATGAAAAGATTGTTGATGAGAACCCATACAAAACGCCAATGATGATTTATCCGGCAACACACTATACTATGGGAGGTGTTTGGGTAGATTATAACTTAATGACTACTATTCCTGGTTGTTACTGTATTGGTGAAGCTAACTTTTCAGACCATGGTGCTAACCGCCTAGGGGCTTCGGCTTTAATGCAAGGTCTGGCCGATGGTTATTTTGTATTACCATATACTATTGGGGATTATTTATCCAATGATATCCGTACAGGAAAAATACCTACCGATTCACCTGAGTTTGAAGAAGCTGAAAAAGCAGTTCAGGACAGAATAGATTTCTTTATTAATAACAAGGGATCTAAATCTGTTGACTATTTCCATAAAAAACTTGGAAAAGTAATGTGGGATAAAGTGGGGATGGCTCGTAATGAAAAAGGTTTAAAAGAAGCCATGTCTGAGATTAAACAAATTCGTGAGGAGTTCTGGAAAGAGGTGAAAGTACCAGGAATTGCTAACGAGATGAATCCAGAATTGGAAAAAGCTGGACGTGTGGCCGATTTCTTGGAGCTAGGTGAATTATTTGCTAAAGATGCTTTAATGAGAGAGGAATCTTGTGGTGGTCACTTTAGGGAAGAATCGGTTGAAGAAAGTGGCGAGCAAAAAGGAGAAGCAAAGCGTAATGATAAAGATTTTGCTTTTGTAGCAGCATGGGAATATAAAGGAGAACCTGCCGATGCCGTTTTACATAAAGAAGAATTAGAGTTTAAGGATATAGAATTAAAACAACGTTCATATAAATAAGGAGACTATGAATTTGACACTTAAGATTTGGAGACAAAAAGATGCTTCTTCTAAGGGGCAAATGGTAGATTATAAGGTTACCGATATATCAGAGCATATGTCTTTCTTGGAAATGATGGATGTTTTAAACGAGCAATTAATTAATGCTGGTGAAGAGCCTGTAGCATTCGATCATGATTGCCGTGAAGGTATTTGTGGGATGTGTTCCATGTATATAAACGGTGAAGCACATGGTCCCGATAGAGGCGTAACAACCTGTCAGTTACATATGCGTATGTTTAAGGATGGAGACACCATAACTATCGAACCATTTAGGGCCGCCGCTTTTCCGGTAATTAAGGATTTGGTTGTGGATAGGACAGCTTTTGAGCGTATTCAACAAGCAGGAGGTTATATTTCAGTAAATACTTCAGGAAATACCCAAGATGCCAATGCCATTCCTATTTCAAAACACGCTGCAGATGAAGCTATGGATGCAGCAACCTGTATAGGTTGTGGTGCTTGTGTAGCAACCTGTAAAAACTCTAGCGCGATGTTATTTGTTGGTGCTAAAGTTAGTCAGTATGCCTTATTGCCACAAGGACAAGTAGAAGCTGCAGATCGCGTTAGGAATATGGTCGAGCAAATGGATTTGGAAGGCTTTGGAAACTGTACCAATACCGGTGCATGTGAAGTAGAATGTCCTAAAGGAATTTCTTTGGAGAATATTGCCAGAATGAACAGAGAGTTGATGAAGGCTTCTATTTAAGAAACATTAGCAAATAAATAATATAATTAAGGCCCATATCTTAGATGTGGGTCTTTTTTGTTAGCTTTAAGCTATGATAAAACCGATTATGGCAAAGCTTATTTTCCACCTATTCTTTTTTTGCTTTCTGTTTAGTGTCAACCTAGGTGCACAGGAATCGTTGTTTTGTAAAGAGCAGTTGTTAACCCACAGCAAAAACTTATCTTCCGATGCCTTTGAGGGCAGGCGTACCGGAACCAAAGGTGCTATTAAAACCAAAAAGTATATTATTAATGTGTTTACTAAACTAGGGGTTAAACCTTTACGAAAAACATACGAGCAACCATTTATGTTTTCAAAACAAAAAAAGGAATATCATGGAGTTAATGTTTTGGGGGTAATTAAAGGAACCGTTAAACCAGATAAATATATTGTTATTAGTGCGCATTACGATCATGAAGGTATTAAAAACGGGAAGATTTACAATGGAGCCGACGATAACGCATCTGGTGTGGGAGCACTGTTTAGTATTGCAGAATATTTAAAAAATAATCCGCCAAAACATTCGGTTATTTTAGCTGCTTTCGATGGTGAAGAACTGGGACTTCAAGGTTCTAAGTATTTTGTGGATCATACTGTTGTGCCTTTTAAAAGTATTCTTTTGAATATTAATATGGATATGATAAGCCGAAGCGATAAGAAAGAGTTGTATGTTGTTGGTGCAAAAAGTCACCCCATTTTTAAACCTGTTTTTTCAAATTATAAAAACTCTTGTAAAGACATTAAACTTTTAATAGGACATGATGGTTATGACGATAAAGAGAATTGGATTTATTCATCAGACCATGCATCGTTTTATAAAAAAGGCATTCCGTTTTTATATTTTGGTGTTGAAGACCATGAGGATTACCACGAACCTACCGATGATTTTGAAAAAATACACCCAGAGTTTTATTATCATGCCGTAATGAAAATCATTGCCATTTTTAATCAAATCGATTCTCGTTCTTTTTAAAAATTACAAGAAGTTTGTTTAATAGTAGTTATGTCACTTCTGTAAAGGTCAACTAATTCGAGTGATTTTACGAAACATAGTGAAGTAAAATTGTATCGAGAAGCTGGGTTAAAAATACGCCTTTAACTGTACACTCCCCGTATGTATGGTTTTACTGGTTTTTGTTTTTCTGCCAAAGTAGCTTAAGTTAAGATCTAAAAAAGAGGTTAGCTTTTTTTGTGCCAATAAAGACCAGGTAAAGTTTGTGCCTGGTTGAAGCCCTTCTAACATTTGGTAAGCTACAGGGGTATTGGGGTTTCCGGTAAAACGATTCGAAAAATAATTGAATTCCCCATTAATGGCCCCTTTTTCATTTTTAGTTAAAGTGAATGATGTCCCGTACTTTTGCTGATTTAGGCTTTCTTCATTTCCAATAGTATTATCCTTGCTGGCATGCTGATAATAAATATCGAATCTGGAATTGTCGCCAAAAAGATAAGATAGTTTAGGGTTAAATCGGGCTTCATCGAAATTGTAATTTTTGCTGGTAAAATTTTGACTGATGCTTTCGGTATTGTCCAAAGCAGAGTTTAATGTAATGAGCCAACTTTCCATTATTTTATGGTTAAAATTAATTTGATGGCTCCTTAAATGGTTTTCAATAAGCCCTATAGACAAGGTGTTTTGGGATTTGTTGGAAAGATAGGTGTAAGACGTTGTATAACGTTGCTTGCCACGATTAAAAAATAGCACATTTCTAAAGTTTAACTGTAATCCTAATTGATTGTCATTATTAGCCTTAAAAGGATTTAGGTTGAAATTATTGCCATCTCGTTTAACTTTACGGTCAATTAAATAACTGGTTTGGTTATAGAAATGCGACCAGAATTTTTCAGTTTTATTTTTGGAAACCGACCAATGTGCCGGGTTTATGGTTAAGGTTTGGCTCAATCTATTTTGGTGGGTTTTTATATAGACCCTATTTGGTAACAGTACTCTAATGTATTTCCCTTGATCTTGAAATTGGGCAATTTCAAATTCCTCAAGCTCCTGTATGCCATTATTGTTGTAGTCTATCCATGTGTAGGTGCCTTGTCCAGGTTCAACCTCAATATAGGTAAAATCCTGTTGTGGCAAGGAACCAGAGTTGGTTTCAAAAATGGTATGCCATTGTATAAGCTGCTCAAAAACCTTTTGGAGGTATTGTAGGCGTGAGTTTAAAGACTGTTCTTTTCCTGTGCTAGTTGAAGTCGAAGTATTGGTGCCTTCTTCATGTTTTAAGGTTCTGTAATTCACATAAAGCGATAAATTGGTGTTTTTGTTTTGTACAAGCCTAGAATCTAAATAGAAGGTGTTGGATGTATTGACCTTTTGCAGCTGGTTGTCCCTAATACTGTCATTCACCCTGTTTTTATAGCCTATTTCAGCAAAAACCTTGGTGCTGTCTCCAATGCCTGTAAATAGTTCGTAGGATTTAAACCGCTGACTTAACGGGGTGAGGTTTTGTGTGGAAACCTCACGTTGTTCGTTGTCTTCAACAGCAAGTTTGGTGCCTATCCAGCTTTTTTTCATACTGTAGGCAATACGGTTGAATGTCCTTAAAAAAGTTGAGGTATTTGTATTGGAATGGGCATTTAATACACTGGAGCTAGACGAAATTTGAAATTTGTTTAAAAGCAAATTAGTATTTAAAACATGCCTGTTACCATTAAAACCTTCCGAAAAATTTAAATGCTCAAACTGGTAATTGATAAATCCTTTTTTAGGATGGTAGGTCTGAATACCTGAATATACTAGTTTTTGGTTTCCTAAATTGCTTATCGCTTCATTTCCGGTAGGTTGTTCTAGGTTCCAATCGCGATTAAATTCGGCTTTGTACAGGCGTTGGATGGTACGGTAGTTGGCATCGATAACGTCGGTATCCACATAAGCGTTAACTGTCCAAGAGCTATCCCGTTTTATTAGGGTTTGTTCTGCTTTAAGCTTGCCTGCGAAGCCATCGTTGTTGCCATCATCTGTGGTTGAAAATAAGTTCAGGTCGTTTTTGCTTCCTGAAACTTCAAAGCTTATGTTGGTTTTTTCATTCGGATTATAAGCCCCATTAACAACGGCAATTTGCAGTTTTGTAGGTGCTACCAATTGCACAATGGGAGCGTAATTGCCCTGTCCTACACCTATAAATTCGTAAATATTGTTAATGGCATTGGTACTGCTTAGAATATAATCACCCTGTCCATCGCCAACCAAACTAAAAGTAACACGGTATAATTCATCTTCGGGATTGTTTGAAAACACAAAAGCTTCAACACCATTTATCAATTCTTTTTTATACAAAATCCTATTGTCACTGTAGGTTTCCTGAACTTCGGAAGGAGCGACCATCTGGCTTCGGTCGTCACCAGCATTGGACAGTATTTGCACTTGTGCTTCCGATAGGTTTTGCTGTAAGGGTTGGTTTTTGGCATCGTTTTCAGAATATACCGAAACCCCAAGTTTAAATTTGTTGCTTTTATAGTTGCCCCCACCGTAAGCTACCAAACGCGAATAATTTCGTTCGCTAAACTGGTAGTCGACCGTAATGCGCATTTCCGAAGTAATGGGAAAGGTAGAATTGAAAATAATTTCACCCGCATTATAATCGATAATATAGTCTTGGTCTTCACCCCGCTTAACAGGGGCGCCATTTACATAAACGGTTTCACTGCCCGAAACGATAAGCACAAAAAGTTCGCCGTTGCGGCCCTGTAATTTATAGGGGCCTTGGTTGCCCTCTTGTGCAGTAAACTGACTCGTAGTGAATTGCCCCCTAACCAGAGCTCCAGCTGCAAATAAGTTGGTTTGCTGGTCTTCATCGCCCAGATTTGCATTAACAAAGAGGCCTTGAACGCGTTTGGAAAAATTGGCGAAATAAGAGTTGGTGTTTTGTAAATCGATATCGCCGGCACGAATGTTCCACTTATCGCTAAAGAGTTCAATGAATACTTGGTCGAACTCGTCCAATCGCTGTGAATAACCACTCTCCTGTAACGGAATGTTGGCATCCTGAATAGAAGCACGCAAAGAGACTTTATCATTAAGTTTTCCAGTGATTTGTAAATCGAGCTCACTGTTTAAAACCGAATTCTGGTTGTTGCCAATTGTCACACCACGGGAAATACTTCCAGAAGTGGTTAGCCCATCAAAAGGGATGAAGTTATTGTTGCGGTTGGTTTCAGATAGCTTATAAAGTGTTTGGGCGTTTTCGTTATTTTCAACAATAATAGTATCATCCAATTGTTTATAGGTCTTGGTTAAAAACTCTGGGAATTTCAAATAGTTGATAATAATGGAATCGGTTGCTATGGTTTTTTTAAAAGTTAAAATGGCCTTTGGGAAATCAACATGATAATAAGTAGTATCTATTGGGATGCCCTTCTTTGTTTTAATTGAAAATCTGTGTGGATTTATACTAACACTATCAATATTAATCGAGTCTTTTATGGCTACTTTTATAGTTCTATAATTAGATTCCAGATCTTGCGAAAACCCGAAAACACCAATACAGAGTACAATAAAAGTAAGTATATGTTTCATCTGTTAATGTCTATTGTTTCTTAATGGTCACGCTTCGACTAAGCTCAGCTCAGGAATGTAACCTTTGATGATTAAAACAATTGTTTTGATTTGTTTTTAAAGTTGTTTTAATCATGTCGGTTTCATCAAATATTAAAACAACGCATTTAAACTATTATTGTTGATAGTTTTTGTTAAAACTCCTATGCTTATTAATAGTGTAAAAGTAAGGTATTATTTATTTTAGCTGAAAATCAATACGCTTTTTTCGGAGCGCATAATGCTCGACTGAAAGAGAGCCCCAAAATTAATATTTATAACATATGAAAATTATATCCTATAACGTAAACGGAATTCGTGCAGCACTTAATAAAGGTTTTATCGATTGGCTTAAGGCCGCCAATCCAGATGTGATATGTTTGCAAGAAATAAAGGCTTTAAAGGAACAATTGGATTTAGATGTTTTTACAGAAGCAGGCTACATCCATCAATATTGGTTTAGTGCCGAAAAAAAAGGCTATAGTGGGGTTGCTATTTTAAGTAAAATAAAACCAGATCATGTCGAGTATGGCACAGGAATTGAGTCAATGGATGTCGAAGGTCGCAATTTACGTGCAGATTTCGATGGCGTGTCCGTGATGAGTCTGTATTTGCCATCTGGAACCAACGATGCACGTTTAAACCACAAGCTGGAGTATATGGATATGTTTCAAGAGTATGTTAATACCCTTAAAAAAGAAGTGCCCCATTTAATTATTTGTGGCGATTATAATATTTGCCACGAAGAAATTGATATCCATAACCCTAAAGGCTTAAAAAATGTTTCTGGATTTTTGCCTGTAGAACGCAAATGGATTGGTAATTTTATTGATAGTGGATTTATTGACTCGTTCCGCTTTTTAAACCCTGAAAAACAACAGTATAGCTGGTGGAGTTACCGCGCCAATGCACGGGCAAACAACAAAGGTTGGCGTTTGGATTATGCTATGGTTGCCCAACCATTACAAGAAAACATTAAAAGAGCCGTTATCCTATCGGATGCTGTTCATAGCGACCACTGTCCGATTTTAGTTGAAATTGATAAATAGAATAATTTTTGAACCCTTAAAAGATGATAAAGAAAACCTTACTTACCGTTTTAACCATAGCTTTGGTGACAAGCTGTGTGTCACCAAAAGTTTATAAAGATTTAGAAGCAAAATACGACAACTTAAAAAAGGAAAACCGTAAGCTTTCAGATGAAAATGAATTGCTCAATAGTGCCAAAAACGCTGCAGAAAATGAATTAAAGCAGCTTAAACTGGCGTATGAAGAAGCCGTAGCCCAACGTGATCAATTGCAAGCCGATTATAGTGCAACCAAAGCTAACTACGAAGCTTTAAAGAATTCCTATGATGCTCTAGAGAAAAACAGCTCTGCGGCCATTGCAGCCAATTCCCAAAAGAACAGGGAATTATTAGCGCAATTGGAAGCCAAGGAACAAGCCTTAGCGGCAGAAAATGCGCGTTTGGAAAAACTTAAAAGAGCCTTCGAAGAGCGCTCTAACCGGGTAGCGGAATTAGAAAGTGTTATAGCGGCCAAAGATGCAGCTATGTCGGCGTTAAAAGATGCTATTTCCAAGGCATTGACCGATTTTGAAGGTAAAGGCTTAACTGTAGAGCAACGCGACGGGAAAGTGTATGTGTCTATGGAAAATAAACTGTTGTTCGAATCGGGAAGCTGGGCTGTAGGAGCCGAAGGACGCAGAGCAGTAATGCAGTTGGGAAGCGTATTGGGCGATAACCCGGATATTGCTGTGCTTATTGAAGGCCATACCGATAATGTGCCATACCAAGGCTCTGGGCAGTTAAAAGGGAACTGGGATTTGTCTACCAAGCGTGCTACGGCCATTGTAAATATTTTAAGTGAGAACACTAATATAAACCCTGAAAACCTTACGGCAGCGGGTAGAGGCGAACATTCGCCCATTGCAACTAACGATACACCAGAGGGAAGAGCTAAAAACCGTCGTATAGAAGTTATTTTAACACCTAAGTTAGATGAACTATCCAAGTTGTTAAACGAGGATTAAAATATCCAAGTGTCATTACGAGGAACGAAGTGACGTGGTAATCTTTTTAAAAAGTAAAAATAGATTACTAATATTTTTACAATAAGTTTTGTAATGACATAGTGTAAACAGTATTAAAAACCTTTAAAAGCAATTGCTCTTTTAAAGGTTTTTATATTTGCACAAAATAGAGAAAATTTAAAAAGAAACATCCATGCCTAGACTTTAGTCACACTGCGGAAATGATAATTTGGATGTTACATGCCTGTGCTGAGCTTAGTCGAAGCGTGACCTTTTAGTAAAAAATAAATATTAACACATGAAATATACCACGCTACCAAAAACCAATATAAAAGTTAGTAAAATATGTTTAGGAACAATGACCTGGGGCAAACAAAATACCGAAGCCGAAGGTCATGCCCAATTGGATTATGCTTTAGACCAGGGCGTTAATTTTATCGATACGGCCGAATTGTATCCTGTCCCAGCCGAAGCTAAAACATCTGGGCGCACCAGTGAAATTATTGGGACTTGGTTGAAGAAAAGAAACAATAGGGATAAAGTGGTTATAGCTTCTAAGATTGCCGGCCCCGGAGACTATACCAAACATATAAGAACCACAGGTTTTAGCCCAAAATCTATTAGGGAGGCGGTCGACTTGGAATTAAACCGTTTGCAAACCGATTATATTGATTTATACCAACTGCATTGGCCAGAACGCGATAGTAACCGATTTGGAGTTAGGGATTGTGTTTTCGATACCCAATGGGAAGACAATGTCAATGAGGTTTTGCATAGTTTAAAGCAGGAAGTCGATGCGGGACGAATTAGATATGTGGGGTTGTCCAACGAGAATGCTTGGGGGACCATGCGTTTTTTGGAAGAACACAAAAAGCAGGGCGATCTACCTAGAATGATTACCATACAAAATCCATATTCATTATTAAACCGAACTTTTGAAGGCGATTTAGCCGAAATCTCGTTACGGGAGCATATAGGGCTACTGGCTTATTCGCCCATGGCCTTTGGGGTGCTTTCAGGGAAATACATAAAGGACACCGCAGCAGATAATGCACGCTTAAAGTTGTTTCCTAATTTTGCACGTTATAGCGGCAAACAGGCTACCGAGGCTACCAAACAGTATTTAAATATAGCAGAAGCGCACGGATTAAGTTTGGCACAAATGGCTCTGGCCTTTGTAAACCAACAACCGTTTGTTACCAGTAATATTATTGGGGCGACTAATTTGGAGCAGCTTAAGGAAAATATAGAGAGTATTCATGTTGTTTTAAGCGATGCATTGCTATCTGATATTAATGCTGTACATCATGCTATTCCTAATCCGGCACCTTAATATTTCTTTTGGGTAATTCGAAGATTTTATGAGTTGACTATTGGCTGTTTAAACAATTAAGGATGAAAACATTTCGAAAACGAAATAGTGAATAAGTTTTATCAGGAATAAACACAAAAGCTGACAAAAGTAAGTTTTTATAACGGTGATATAATTAATTTTGTAGTGTGAAATTACATCTCAAATTATTATGACTGTTTCTAAAATACTATTAAGCTTTACTGTTTTATGTGCAATGGTGGCTTGCAATAACTCTAAAAAAACTTCACAATCAAATCTGCATCACGAAGAGCGGCATTGGAGTTACTCTGGAGAAACATCCCCGGAACACTGGATTGATATTGAGAAAAAATCAGATTGTGGCGGAAAACATCAATCGCCTGTAAACATTATTCATACAGATGTCGATTATGTTGAAATGAAGAGTAATTTAAAAATTTTATATACGCCAACGACATTAATAAGTAAGGTTGATAATAATGGGCATTCCATTCAATTCAATTTCGAGGAAGGGGATTCCATAAATTATAGAGGAAAGACGTACTATTTAAAACAAATTCATTTTCATGAACCTTCAGAGCATAAGATAAATGGGGTTGTATTTCCAATTGAGATGCACTTGGTACATGTTAACAAAAGAGGGGAGATAGCGGTATTGGCTGTTTTTGGCGAAGAAGGAAGCCAAAGCCAACTGTTCGAGTTTTTTGAAAGTTTCTTGCCTTTGGAAAAAGGGGAGACTAAGGAGATACATCAAAAAATAGATTTATCGAGTCTTTTTTTAAAGGATAAACATTATTACTCTTACAATGGGTCGTTGACAACGCCTCCATGTACCGAAAATGTAAGCTGGGTTGTTTTTAAGGAACCAATCATTTTATCTGAAGCAGAAGTATTAAAGCTAAAAAGAACGATGCCTCTCAATAATTACAGGAATGAACAGGATTTAAATGGAAGAACTGTACGCTATAATTATTAGAATGTAACCTTTTTGTTTAAGAAAATAAAAGCCCTTTGCTAACATAAGCAAAGGGCTTTTTAATTAATTTAATTACCAACTTTATTGAAAAAGTAGCGTTCTAAAAATGTATAAGCCTCTCTAAGTAAATCTTATAATTAATTCAAGAAAATATGTGTAAATTGAAACAGTAAAAAACGATCAAAAAATAGGTTAAAATATGAAATGGCAAGGTAGAAGGCGAAGTTCAAATGTTGAAGATCGCAGAGGGCAAAGAAGTACTGGACAAGGAATAGGAGGATTTAACCCAGCACTTTTGGGGCCAATGCTTAGAATTTTGTTTTCAAAAGTAGGACTCTTTATTGTGGGAGCATTTTTACTGATATCACTAATGATGGGTAAAAACCCACTCGCATTAATCAGTCAGTTTTTAAGTGGTGGCACAATGCAGACCGAATCTTCCGCAGGGTATAAACCAACAGCTAAAGACGAAGAATTAGCAAATTTTAGTGCTACTATTTTAGCGAATACTGAAGATGTATGGAATAAGCTTTTAGATAATTACAGAGAGCCCACATTAGTTCTTTTTACTGGTGCTGTAGAGTCTGCTTGTGGATCTGCTTCTAGTTCTACTGGCCCATTTTATTGTCCAGGTGATGAAAAGCTATATTTAGATTTAAGTTTTTTTGACGATATGGAGCGTCAATTGAACGCTCCAGGAGATTTTGCCCAGGCTTATGTGATTGCACATGAAGTTGGACATCACATCCAAAAAATAATGGGAATTTCAGAAAAAGTACAACGATTAAGGGGGCAACTTAGTCAGAAAGAATACAATAAATATTCTGTTAAACTTGAACTTCAAGCCGATTTTTTAGCGGGTGTTTGGGCCCACTACTCTCAAGAAATGACACAAATGATGGAAGCAGGTGATCTGGAAGAAGCTTTAAATGCTGCCAACGCCATTGGTGACGACCGACTGCAAAAGCAATCAAGTGGTAGGGTGGTGCCGGATTCTTTCACTCATGGTACTTCAGAGCAGCGTATGAGATGGTTTAAAAAAGGTTTTGATACTGGAGATTTGTCACAGGGCGATACCTTTAATGCAACTTCATTATAACTTCGAAGTGGACTTAAAGAGGATTACAAATTTTCTTTTCTTGTGAAATATGTCATAGGTAACATTATGGCGAGGTGCGAAGCTTCTTTTGAATTTTATCTTAATTATTTGCAGATTGCTTTGTAGTTTGTCACTCGCTCCTTGCAATGAAAGGTTTATATTTTTATTGCCCTTCGTCAATTACGAGGGAGGGCAGTGACCGAAGTAATCTTTTGGTTCGGGGTTCTATACATACAGATTGCTTCACTTTGTTCGCAATGACAAATTCTATAAAACCAAAAAACCCTTTACTAACAAAAGCAAAGGGTTTTTTAATTATTTAATTTGATTACCGTCTTTATCGAAAAAGTGGTACTCTAGATATGTGTAAGCATCTCTTGGTAAAATCTTAACCCATTTTTTGTGTTCAAAAAACCATTTTGAACGTACAGATGGAAAACCTTTAGTTAAAAAGGCTGCTATAAAAGGATGTGTGTTTAAGGTCACCTTCTTATAGTCTTTTTTAAATAGTTTTTCAAGATCGTGCGTTATTTTTTGTACTATGCCTATTGGGGCTTCAACCTCAGAGCCATTAATGCCGTTAGGGTCTTCCTCGCGGGTTTTAATGTTCATTTCTGGGCGTACACGCTGTCTTGTTATTTGTATCAAACCGAATTTACTCGGGGGCAATATTTTGTGTTTTGCCCGGTCGTCCTTCATTTCGTCGCGAAGGTGATTAAACAGGGCTTGCCTGTTTTCGGCATTGGTCATATCTATAAAATCGACCACTATAATACCGCCCATATCACGCAAGCGTAACTGTCGGGCAATTTCGGTGGCGGCAATTAAGTTAACTTCCAGTGCCGTATCCTCTTGGTTATTGGCTTTGTTAGATCGGTTACCGCTGTTTACATCTATAACATGCAGGGCTTCGGTATGTTCTATTACCAAATAGGCGCCTTTTGCCATAGAAACGGTTTTGCCAAACGAGGTTTTAATCTGTCGTTCAATTCCAAATTTTTCAAAAACAGGAACCTTGGACTGATACAATTTAACTATTGATTCTTTTTTTGGTGCAATCTCTTGCACGTAATCTTTAATTTGATAATAAAGCGCTTCATCATCAACCGTAATGCCCGTAAAGGTATCATTGAATATATCTCGTAAAATAGACGAGGCTTTATTCATTTCACCTAAGACTTTACTGGGATGATGGGCTTTGTGTAGCTTTTTACACATTGCTGTCCAACGGTTCAGCAAATTTTGTAAATCTTTATCTAGTTCAGCTACTTTTTTGCCTTGTGCTACAGTACGAACAATAATACCAAAACCTGATGGTGTTATACTTTTTACCAGTCGTTTTAATCGGTCTTTTTCGTCTTTGTCCTCTATTTTTTGTGAAATGGAGATACGGTTGGAAAAAGGGACCAAAACAATATATCTACCGGCAATAGAAAGCTCGGAGCTTATCCTAGGGCCTTTTGTAGATATAGGTTCTTTAACTATTTGTACTAATAGCGATTGATTTGATTTTAAGACATCGGCAATTTTACCGTCTTTATCGATGTCTTTTTCAAATGGGAAATTCTTTAAAGAAAAATCGTTTAGTTTACCTGTGCTTACACGTTTTGTGAATTTTAAAAGAGAAGGTAGTTTTGGCCCTAAATCGTGATAGTGCAAAAAAGCATCTTTCTCGTAACCTACATTAACAAATGCGGCATTTAGTCCAGGAACAGCTTTTCGTATTTTGGCTATAAACACATCGCCAACAGAAAAGTTGTTATCATCTTCATCCTTTTGTAATTCAATAAGTTTTCCATCTTTTAATAAGGCAAAATCAACTTCTTCGGAACTAGATCTAATGATCAATTCTTTATCCATTTAGTTAATTTTAATCCACCACGAACTAACGTGACAGATGGATTATACAATATTTTTTCTGACGGGTAGAATAATTATTCAACCATCAGATAACACCTTTAAAACTATTATGATGCGAAATCAAGGTCGCAGAAGGGTGTTATTCACAGGATTTTTTAAATCTGTGGAGCTTATTTTCATTTGTTAAGCTCATTTCAAAGAACGTTTGTGTGCTTTAAAACCGAAAAAAGTAGTTAACTAACTACTTTTTCGATTTATTTTTTCTTTTTGTGACGGTTAGCGCGTCTACGTTTTTTACGCTTATGCGTCGCTACCTTATGTCTTTTACGTTTTTTACCACTTGGCATAAATAGTGTCTTTTAGATTAATAATTCCGTTTAATACCAAAACAAGTTCGGTACATGATTCTTATTTTACTTCTACATTAGTTTTAACGCCTTCAACAAAAACTTTTGCAGGCTTAAATGCAGGAATATTGTGAGCTGGTATTTTAATAGTTGTATTTTTAGAAATGTTTCTACCTGTTTTTTCAGCTCTTGTTTTAATAATAAAGCTTCCAAAACCTCTTAAGTAAACATTATCACCACTTTCTAAAGATGTCTTTACTTCCTCCATGAATGTTTCAACAGTTGCTTGAACATCTCCTTTTTCAATTCCTAATTTTTCAGAAATTTTTGCTACTAAATCAGCCTTAGTCATTTTAATTTTTTATTTTTTAGTTACTAATATCATTTTTAAAGGGATGCAAATATAGGAATTTAATATTCAATATTTCAAACCTAATTCATTAAAATTTAAGATTATAAACGTTTATTTTAGCACTTTGTTCAAATACGATTAATGCATTTTTCTGAAATTTTAATACACTGGTACTCAGTTAATAAGAGGAGTCTGCCTTGGCGGGAGACGATTAACCCGTATTATATATGGCTGTCTGAAATTATTTTACAGCAAACCCAAGTGGCTCAGGGCCTACCATATTACGAGGCATTTTTAACGCATTACCCAACCATTTTCGATCTGGCAAATGCCAAAGAAAGTGAGGTGCTAAAACTATGGCAAGGTTTGGGGTATTATTCCAGAGCTAGAAATTTACATGCTACGGCCAAATATATTGTTAAAGAATGGCATGGTGTTTTTCCGAACAATTATAAGGACTTGATAAAATTAAAAGGGGTGGGCGATTATACGGCTAGCGCTATAGCTTCCATTTGTTTTAATGAAGTTACTGCAGTGGTAGATGGTAATGTGTATCGTGTATTATCCCGGTATTTTGGTGTAGAAACACCTATTAATAGTACCAATGGAGCCAAGGAATTTAAAGCATTGGCACAAGAGTTAATAGATAAGGAGCATCCAGCTTTGTTTAATCAGGCTATCATGGAATTTGGAGCAAGGCAATGCCGACCAAAAAAACCAGATTGTTTGGTCTGTCCGTTAAAAGAAGGTTGTATGGCATTCGGTGCAAAAAAAATAGAAGAGTTACCCGTTAAACTTAAAGCAACAAAGGTTAAAAAAAAGCATTTTAATTTTTTGGTCTTTTTATCCAACGATGGCAAAACTATTATGGAGCAACGTAAGGGTAAAGGGATATGGCAAAACTTATATCAGTTTCCATTGGTTGAAACCGATAAGAGTGCTAATGAAACAACAATAAAAAAAATGATAGCAGGACATGAGCTGTTAAAGGATAAAGATTTTGACTTGTCCTTATATAATGAAGAGGTTATAGTACATAAATTATCCCATCAACTCCTGTATACTAAATTCTGGATTATAAATACTAAAAGCCTTAATGGAAAAGGGGTCTCAACAGGTGAAGTTTATGGTTACCCAGTACCTATTTTAATAGGGAATTTTATAGAGAAGTTTAATTTTTAACAGAATAGTTTAAGCAATCATATTTTTTTATTAATTTTAAAAAAATGCAAAGCAAATAACTAATTTTGCTTTCAAAATCAAGAAAACACATGTCAGGAACATTAAATAAAGTAATGCTTATAGGGCATTTGGGGGACGAAGTAAAAATGCATTATTTTGAAGGAGGCGGTTGTGTTGGTCGTTTTCCGTTGGCTACTAACGAAACGTATACCAATAAACAAACCAACGAGCGTGTTACTAATACCGAATGGCATAATATAGTGGTGCGAAATAAAGGAGCCGAAATATGTGAAAAGTATTTAAGTAAAGGCGACAAAGTTTATATTGAAGGCCGTTTGAAAACGAGAAAATGGCAGGACGATAAAGGGAACGATAGGTATTCTACCGAAATACAGTGCACCGATTTTACGTTTTTATCAACTAAATCCGAAAATGAAGCCAATGCAGGCAACCATAACCAAGCTGTACAGCCAAAACAGGACGCGGTTCAAGAGCCTAGTGTTGAGCCTATAGGGAATGATGACGATGATCTGCCGTTTTAATGAAACACAGTGAAACGTTTTTTATTGTTTAACTAATACCTTATTATTTGGACCCCGATCCTTCGAGTTGTATACCATTAATTTTAGCTATTGATTTTTCAATGGCAGCTGGTTTTGTATTGTTAATACTGTTATTAATCTGTTCGGCATTAATTTCTGGGGCAGAGGTGGCGTTGTTTTCCCTTAGCCGTGCCGATATTGAAGCGGCAATGGAACAAAGCCCCAAACGTATTCAAATTATTTCCAATCTTTTAGAGCGACCTAAAAAACTTTTGGCAACCATATTGGTGGCTAATAACTTTATAAATATTGCTATTGTTATTCTGTTTGCTTACTTGGGCGATTCGCTTTTTAATAAGATAGCCTCTCATATCGCCCGTTTTATTTTAGAGGTTGTTATCGTTACCTTTTTAATTTTGCTCTTTGGCGAAATATTGCCCAAGATTTATGCCAGTAGAAACAAGCTTAAGTTTGCTAGCTTTATGGCATACCCGCTACGTGTTTTAGATGTTGTCCTTTCACCCATTAGCTTGCCCATGCGAAGTGTGACATTGACCATTCATAACAAATTTGGCAGAAAAAAATCCAATTTAAGTATCGATCAATTATCCCAAGCATTGGAGCTTACCAGTGAAGAAGATACAACCAAGGAAGAGCAGAAGATTTTACAGGGTATCGTGTCCTTTGGTAATACAGACACCAAGCAAGTGATGCGCCCCCGTATAGATATTTTTGCTTTAAATATTGAGTCGAAATATACAGATATTATGCCTGAAATTATTGAAAATGGCTATTCGCGTATTCCAGTGTACCAAGACAATATAGATACCATTAAGGGGATACTCTATGTTAAGGACTTATTGCCTTATATAGATAGAAAGCAATTCGATTGGGCCAGTTTAATACGGGAGCCCTTTTTTGTGCCAGAGAATAAAAAACTGGACGATCTTATGGCAGAGTTTCAGGAGAAAAAGGTTCATTTAGCAGTAGTTGTAGATGAATATGGAGGCACTTCTGGTTTAATCTCTTTGGAAGATATTATTGAAGAAATTGTTGGAGATATAAGTGATGAGTTCGATGATGAGGATTTAATGTACTCCAAACTCGATGATAATAATTATGTGTTTGAAGGAAAAACAGCCCTAAAGGATTTTTATAAGGTAGTAAAACTAGAAGACGAATCTATTTTTGAAGCCAACAAAGGGGAAGCCGAAACTATAGCGGGATTTGTATTGGAAATATCAGGAAGTTTCCCTAAGCTCAACAGTAAAATAAAATTTGAAAATTACGTTTTTACTATAGAAGCTTTAGATAAAAAACGCATTAAACTTATAAAATTTACTATAAAATAAATGAAAGGGTATTTTTATATAATATGCATTGTCTTAGTTGTATTGGTTTCCTGTAAGGACGATGTCGTCCCTAAGCCACGTGCCTATTTGCGTTTGGACTATCCAGAAGCTAGATATAGTAAAGCCGATATTGATTTGCCGGTTTCTTTTGAAAAGAACAAGCTTGCAACAAAGTTAAGTATAAGGCCCGTTCAAGGTTCTACAAAAAGTTATGGTGTAGATTTAGGATATCCCAACATGAAGGGTACTATTTATTTAACCTATAAGGCTATAGAAGGCAGCAAGGAAAATTTAATAGCTTTTTTAAAGGATGCTCAAAACTTTACACAAAAGCATACCATAAAGGCCGATGAGATTAAAGAGAAACAGTATATAAATAAAGAACAGCGTGTTTATGGTATGTTTTACGAAGTTGGGGGCAATGCCGCTTCACAATCCCAATTTTATGTTACCGATAGCACAAATCATTTTTTAACAGGGTCGCTTTACTTTTATGCTAAGCCAAATTACGATTCCATTTTGCCTGCAGCACATTATTTGGAGAAAGATATTAGGCATATTATGGAAACAGTTAAATGGGAATAAACTTAAAAATTCGTTGAATTGCATTATTTTTAGTGTTTAAAATGATTTTTTGACATAAAGTCAGTTGATAATTGCTTGTTTTTTGTATGTTTATCATGCTTATGTTAAAATATTATTGAATGTTGAAAAATGAGTTAAAGGATCTCATAAGTAATAAATCACTATTAATACTGCTTTTTTTTGGCATACTTTTTTTAGATGCTTTTGGAGCAATGTTTCCAAACATATTGAATAGGCAGGTAACCTTGTTTTTGCCATTGCCCATTATTTTTGTAAATTACTTATTAAAAGCAAATAGAAAGAATAAATGGTTTTTATTAAGTTTAGTCCTAAATTTTTTAGGGATAGTTAATTTTAATACGGTTTATGAAACTTATGGGTCATTAGGGCTGTGGTTTCACTCACTAGCTTTCTTTTGTTATATTGTAATACTTGTTAAGCATTATTCTCGAGAGATTAGTTTGAAACGTACTTTTGTCTATTCGGCAGTAATAGTATGTTTAGTGACATTTTTTTTAGTACTCTACGCTAAAGGAATAAAAAAGATGCTCATTTTTTATGACATACTGTTATATGTTTTGTTTGTAACGCTGTTCGTTATTTTTGCAGTTGTTTTATATGAAACCAATAGAACAAAAAAGAATAGGTTTTTGTTGTTCTCTGCAGTTTTTATTTTTTCCAGTACATGTTTTCAAGGATACAACTTGTTTCTGGAACCTTCTGGGTCTTTTTTGTTTTTAGCTATAATAGGTTTAAACTTGACACATTATTTCATGAGCAAATTTTTATTGGAAAAAGAAAAGCATTTTTCGGTAATTACTAATAATGTGTATCGTAAAGAAACACATTATTAGCTATAAAGCACTTTTCATTGTAAAGTCTAAAACCTATTGCTTGATAGTTATTTGGTAGAAAAAGCATCAACCGTTTTCATGTCACTTACTTTGTAGGTATCGGCAACACCCGTTACTGTTTTTTCTAATAATGTAGGTGTTACTTTAGCTTCATCGTATTCAACCATGGCCAATTTTTTGTCAAAATCTACTTTAGCATAGGAGACTCCGTCCATTTTGGCAATCTTTTTTTCTATAGTAGCAGCACAACCAATAGCGCAGGTCATTCCTTCAACAGTAAATTCGGCTTTAGCATAAGTTGCGTTTGGATCTATTGTTTTGGTTGCCGAGTTTGTTGAAGTATTTGCTATTGCTGTTTCAATCGTTTTAACTTCTGGATTTGTGCTATTTTTGCAATTAAGGGCAAATAATGTAATTGCCATCAATACTATAATATTTTTAAAGAGTTTCATTTTTTATGGGTCTAAAGTTTGTGCAAAATTACTAAATATTGCTGTTTATTACCTGAAAAATCAGAGTTTTGTACTTTTTTAAAACATTAGTATGCTTATAGGAAAATCCAAATGGACATATCTTTTTGTGCTTTCTTTAATTTGGGGAAGTTCATTTATTTTAATCAAGAAAGCCTTAATAGGGTTAACTCCTGTTCAGCTAGGTGCTCTCAGAATTATTTTTACTAGCTTTTTTTTGTTTGTCGTTGGGTTTAAAAAAGCAAAGACCATAAAGGTTAAGGAGTGGAAGTGGATTATAGCAACAGGGTTTTTGGGTACTTTTTTTCCAGTATTCTTTTTTGCATTTGCAGAAACCGAAATAGATAGTGCTGTAGCTTCTATTCTAAATTCTTTAGTGCCCCTGCATACTGTTGTTTTAGGGTTTGTGGTATTTAAAATAACATCGACTAAACGACAGGTATTTGGCGTTATACTTGGATTGTTGGGTGCTGTAATGCTTATTTATAATGGAGCATCCTTAAATGCAAACCAAAATTATTTATATGTTGTTTTTATCATCATGGCTACCATAACTTATGCAGCAAGTGTTAATATATTAAAGCGGTATCTGCAACATGTGGATGCATTAACCATTGCCATAGGTAATTTTGTGTCTATTATTTTACCTGCAATCATCATTCTGTTGTGGTCTGGATTTTTTAGTAAAAAGGTATTTGAAAACCCCAATTTTGAATCGTCTATGTTTTATATTGTGATTCTTTCTTTAATAGGAACAGCAATCGCTAAAGTGTTATTTAACAAGCTGGTTCATATGGCTACTCCAGTTTTTGCATCTTCGGTTACCTATTTAATGCCAATAGTGGCTATTTTCTGGGGGCTTTTAGATGGAGAAGTGTTTGGTTTTAAGCAAGGAATAGCCAGTCTCGTTATTTTATTAGGAGTTTATTTATCCCATAAACGCAGACAATAAATACATAAAAACCTTTTTTAATAGGTGCTTTAAAGAAATTAATAAAGCTAAAATTATTTTAATACATAAATTTTCACGAAATTTATTAGGTGAATTAAATATGTATTAAGATGAAACAGCTATCACTTCCCATTCGTTTTGGTGTAGTCACCAGTGTTGTTTTAGTAGCTTATTTCTTATTGCTTTCTTTATTTCATAAGCATACTAATCCAGCGTTTAGTTTTTTTAATGCTGTTATTACCGCTTTTGGAATTTATGAAGCTATAAGGGTTTATAAATTGCAGTATTTAGAAGAATTCACCTACGGAGAGGGTTTTAAAACAGGGCTTATAACAGGAGGCGTTGCCACGGTGTTGTTTACTGTTTTTTTCCTATTCTATGCTACTGAGGTTAATGGCAACTTTATTCCGCAATTATTAGAGGTCATAAAAGGTGGTTTCGACACCAATGTTGGGATGATTACAGCTGTGGTTGCTATTATGGGGTTTGCTACCACTGTAATTTGCACACTTACCATTATGCAGCTCTTTAAAAAGAGTCAAAATGTTTTCCAAAATAAATAAAACGTTTGTAGTTTAATTAATTAGCAGTATATTTGCACCCGCCTTCCAAAAAGGTAGGTGCATTTTTTTAATAAATTAATTAATTAATAAAAACGTTACGCTATGTACGCAATTGTAGAGATAGCAGGGCAACAATTTAAAGTTGAAAAAGACCAAAAAGTTTTTGTTAATCGTTTACAAACTGAAGAAGGGAAGCAAGTAGCTTTCGATAACGTTCTTTTAGTAGGTGATGGTGACAAGGTAACAGTAGGCGCCCCAGCTATAGACGGAGCACAAGTAAGTGCTAAAGTCTTAAAGCACCTTAAAGGTGATAAGGTTATAGTTTTCAAAAAGAAAAGACGTAAAGGTTACCGTGTTAAGAACGGTCATCGTCAAGCTTTAACCGAAATAGTAATTGAAGGTATTGCTGCTTCAGGAGCTAAAAAAGCTGCTCCAGCAAAAGCAAAAGCAGATACAACAACCAAGAAAGCAGAAGCTAAAACTGAAGCCCCAAAGGCAGAAGCAACTCAAGATTTAAGCAAATTAACTGTTGCTGAATTAAAAGAGATGGCAAAAGCAAAAGGTATTGAAGGGATTTCTTCTATGAAGAAAGCCGATTTAATAGCTGCTTTAAGTTAATAATTAAAAAATAAAATCGAAATACAATGGCACATAAAAAAGGAGTTGGAAGTTCGAAAAACGGTAGAGAATCAGAATCGAAACGCTTAGGTGTTAAGATTTTTGGTGGACAAGCTGCTATAGCAGGAAACATTATCGTAAGACAAAGAGGTAATACACACCACCCAGGTGAAAATGTATATGCTGGTAAAGACCATACATTACATGCCAAAGTTGATGGTATTGTAAAGTTTACTAAGAAAAAGGATGACAAATCTTATGTTTCTATAGAGCCATTTGAGGCTTAAGAAACAGATTTCTTAAATACATGCCCTGAGTTTAGTCGAAGGGAAAAGCCCTTTCTGTTTTTCAGAAAGGGCTTTTTGTTTCTAGTTTGTATATTTACTCTAAACATAGAACTTATGGAAGGGTACTCCGGAACACCGCTTGCAAAAAAGCTGGGTATAAAAAGCGGATTTAAAATAGTGTTGGTAAACCGGCCTAAGCACTATAAAGAATTGTTTGCAGACTTTCCTGAAGATATTATTGAAGTTTTAGAGCCTAAGAAAGAGCAAATAGATTTTATCCATGTATTTTGTGTCACGTTAAACGATTTAAAAACACAAATGGTCAAGCTGAAACCTTTATTAAAAAAAGATGGATTGATTTGGGTGAGTTGGCCTAAAGGCGCTTCAAAAATAGAAACTGAATTGAGCCGTGATATTATAAGGGATTATATGTTGTCTGAAATCAAGTTGGTTGATGTTAAAGTGGCAGCCATTGATGCCGATTGGAGCGGATTGAAATTTGTTTATAGAAAAGTAGATAGAAAAAAGACTTAAAGACTGTTAAATTTAAACAGCCTCTAAGCCTAAGCTTTGTTAATTTAATGATTTTGTTGGGTATATCATTCTTTTTGTTTCGATAAATAAGTTACCAAAGAAGCAAATTCTTCAAAAGAAAGTGCGTTGGCTAAGCCCGCAGGCATCATAGATGTTTCTTGGGTTTCTCTATCAGAAATATCACTTGTTTTTATGGTGAACTCTTGTCCCGCAATATTACGCATTACTAATTTATCAGGAGTTTCAGAAGTGACAAAGCCAGCATGACTATTTCCGTCTTTAGTGTTTATTATTACTGTTGCAAAGCCTTGTGAAATGGAAGCATTGGGTTTTAAAATGGATTCTGCAATTTGCTCGCGAGTCATTATAGAACCAATTTGTCCCATAAAAGGGCCTTTTAGGGCGTCTCCTTTTTTAATGCTATGACAGGCCACACAACCTTGTTGGGTAAATAGTGCTTCTCCTTTAGAAGGATCCCCCTTGATTTTAGAAATGGCAATCATGACATCTTCAATGGAGGTTTTTCCTATTTGTCCTTTTTTATTTTTTATTTTTTCAAGGTCAACTTTAATTTCCTCTTTAGTAAAGTTGTCTTCTTTACTGCCAAAAGCAACAATCCCCATACGGTGCTTTTCATTTAATTCAACTAAAAAAGTTTTTTCTTTAGCATTGGTTTGTTCCCAAACACTAGTTAGAAAGGCTTCAATTTTTTCTGAACCATCCCAATTAATGCTTTTATAGTATGGGCCATGGGTGTCTGGTCTAGTGCTCCACCACCAAGAGCCATCGTAGGGTGCCTCTTTTTTATATAATCTGGATAATGTAGTGAGGATTTCTTTTTTATAGTTTTCGTTTTCGGATGTTTTATGAGCTTCTATTAGTCCCTCTACCGAACGTATGTCGTGCATGTATTTTAATGCCCAAAGGCCTAAAGCAGATTCGTTATTTTTAACAGCATCCAAACAGGCTTCTACGGCATTCATGTTAACCAAGGCCTGAACGGCTAAATGAGCTGGGATAATGGCTGCGTTTGGAGTGGCATGTGGGCCTTCGGTTCCGGCTGGGGGTGCGATAGCGTTTGAGGGTACTGGAATTTGAAGTAATGCCCTGGCGGTTTTAAGATCTCCAATACGTCCAAGTCCTATAATTGCAGCGGCTTTAATACGGTCTGAGGGATCATTTAAAGCGTCTATGAATAAGTCTGTTGGTAAGCTTTTTAATCTGGATTTGCGATCTGTTAAGGCTTTTAAAACAAACTCCTTAACTGCTTTGTCATGGCATAATGTTATTAGATTTTCCTGTGCTCCTTGGTAATTTATCTGTGCATAAGCAAATATTGCAGCGACTCTAGTGTCTAATGGAAGTGCTTTGTCTATAGCGATATCCCAAGCTGCTACAGAGGCTTTTTTGGCGGACCTGGTAATTAACTCCTGTTGAACATGTAATCTAACGACGGCGGACCTTTCTTTTAGTAATGCCGCTAATTCTTTTATAGAAAGTTTTTTTAGGTTGGGAAGTGCTTGGTATTTCCAATTTTTTGGTACGGCTCTAACAACAAATCCTTTATCTGGGTTTCCGGAATATCCAGCGCCATCCCAGGCACTCATGAACATGCGACCAGATGCGTCAACATCTAAATCTGTAATTTGGGCTAGTTTAATAAAAGGTTCTTCAGATTGTTTAAAGCTGGCACCGTCTGGAGCAACACGATGGATAAATAATTGATTTCTGCCCCAATCGGCCATCATGGGAACTTTGTTGTACTGTTCTGGCCAACGGTTGTCATCCATAAAGAGGGCTCCAGTGCCAGAGCCACCACCAACATCTACAAGAGCAGGAATGATTTCATTTGTAAAGTGCTTGAATAATACAGGGTATCCATATTCTCCCGATTGAATATGATGGGAAAAACGAACATTCCAACCGCCACCGTCGTTAGTGTTTCCTCTTGTGAAAATATTCATATAGGGGTCTACGGCGACATCGTAAATATTTCTCATGCCATGGGTGTAAACCTCCATTTCTGTTCCATCTGGCCTAACCCGAACAATACCACCACCAAGCATGGTTAATTTTTTTCCAGAACGATCTGTAGCATTATGAAAACCAAAATCGCCTACAGCAATATATATCCACCCGTCTATTCCCAACCGAATACCATTGGTAGCATGGTCGGTGCCACGATTAGCGACCTGTGTCCCAGAGCAAATGTTTTTTATTAGTAGTTTGGAAGGACCATCGGCAATATCATCATGGTTTTTATCTTCAAAAACAACCAAATCCATTCCCGTAGCTATGCCTGTATCTTTTGAGAAAATGGTATGCAATACAAAAAGTTGATCGCCTAAAGCGATAATTCCACGAGGATTGTCAACTTTGGCATACTCAGAATACAGGTCTGCTTTACCATCATTATCATTATCTATTAGTTTTACAATACTGCCTTTTCCGGGTTCTTTTCCCAGAGATCCCATCATGTCTACACCTACATAGACTTCTCCGGAAGGGGCAACTGCAAGACAAGCTGGGCTGGGAACAATATCTGGCCCAGCAAATGCCGCGATGGAAATTTCATTAGGGGCGTCGTTATTTTCTATTTTAATATCTATGGATTTGTCTTCAATTGGTAGGGCTTTACTTTCTACCTGAGTACAATTGTTAAGTGTGATAGCTGTAATTAGAGTTAATAAAAATTTGGGTGTATGATGCATTTGTTTCGTTGTTATTAGACCTTTATTTTCTTTCAATTGGTTTATTGATTAGCTATAAGAGTTGTGTTCTACTTTTATAGGGCACTCAAAAAACGTTGTATGTATATGATTTACAGTTAAATTGATTGTGTATAAAAGTAGTTAACCCAATCGTTAATATCGTTTAATTTTTTTCAATGAAAAAAACCGAACAAAAAAGTATGTCTGATAAGGGGACTAGGTTGTGTGATTTTGGGTTGCGGTTTAGTTGGTGGTTCCTGTAGAAATAAATACCAGAATATCATTTACACACCGATTTAAATCGGTTTTAATGTCTTTGCTCCAAAACCTGAAAACGGTAAAGCCTAAGGAAGTTAATTGTTGGTTTACTTCTTTATCGCGTTGCATATTGCGTTCTATCTTTGGAATCCAAAATCTGCGATTGCTTTTAATGGTTTTTTGGCGTTCGTTCCAATTGTAGCCATGCCAAAACTCACCATCTATAAAAACAGCTAGTTGGTATTTTTTTATGGAAACATCGGGTTTTCCGGGAAGCGATTTGTTATCGACACGATAGCGAACATTGTGCTTCCATAGTGCCTTGCGGAACAATAATTCGGGTTTGGTGTTTTTACCCCGTATGCTGCTCATTATTTTTGAACGCTTTTTGGTGGTGTAAAAACCAGAAGCTTCATTAAAGCGTGGGACTTTTATTTTGGGTTCGTCATAGACCATAGCAACTTAAAATTAATAAAAAACCCTCACATTACTGCAAGGGTTCTTAAGTATCTTAAATGCTGAAACCTGTTCAGTATGGTAAATTAATATCTATAATACTCTGGTTTGAACGGGCCTTCAACTTGTACGCCAATATATTCTGCTTGGTCTTTACGAAGTTCGGTAAGTTCTACACCAATTTTAGCTAAGTGCAATTTGGCTACTTTTTCATCTAAGTGCTTAGGCAACATATATACCTTGTTTTCGTAGTTGTCGCTATGGTTCCAAAGTTCTATTTGTGCCAAAGTTTGGTTGGTAAATGAGTTACTCATTACAAAACTTGGGTGACCGGTAGCACACCCTAGGTTAACTAAACGACCTTCAGCAAGAATAATGATGTCATTGCCATTAACCGTGTATTTGTCAACTTGTGGTTTAATAGTGTTTTTGGTATGCCCGTAATTTTTGTTCAGCCAAGCCATGTCAATTTCGTTATCGAAATGCCCAATGTTACATACAATGGCTTTGTCTTTTAAGGCTTCGAAATGCTCACCTCTAACGATATCTTTATTTCCTGTAGTTGTAATTACAATATCGGCATTAGGTGCAACGGTCTCTAGTTTTTTCACTTCAAAACCATCCATAGCAGCCTGTAGGGCACAAATAGGGTCAATCTCGGTAACGGTAACAATACTTCCGGCACCTTTAAAAGAAGCAGCAGTACCTTTACCTACATCGCCATAGCCACAAACCACGACACGTTTTCCAGCAAGCATCACATCGGTAGCGCGACGAATGGCATCAACGGCACTTTCGCGACACCCATACTTATTGTCGAATTTACTTTTGGTTACACTATCGTTTACATTTATGGCAGGCATAGGGAGCGTGCCATTTTTAACACGGTCATAAAGTCTGTGTACTCCTGTTGTGGTCTCTTCACTTAGCCCTTTGATTTCTGCAGTTAGCTCTGGGTATTTATCTAAAACCATATTGGTTAAATCGCCACCATCATCTAAAATCATATTAAGGGGCTTTCTGTCCTCACCAAAAAATAAGGTTTGCTCAATGCACCAATCAAACTCCTCTTCAGTCATGTCTTTCCATGCATAAACGGCAGTTCCGGCAGCAGCTATAGCAGCAGCGGCATGGTCTTGAGTAGAGAAAATATTGCAGGAACTCCAAGTGACTTCTGCTCCTAAAGCCTGAAGGGTCTCTATAAGAACCGCTGTTTGAATGGTCATATGCAGGCACCCAGCTATACGGGCCCCTTGTAATGGTTTTGAGTCTCCATATTCTTTGCGTAAACTCATTAATCCGGGCATTTCTGCTTCGGCCAATTCAATTTCTTTTCGACCCCAATCGGCAAGTGTTATGTCCTTTACCTTATGTTGTACGTACGGAATTGTTTTTGTATCCATATTTGTAATTTCTCTATTTTAAAATGTTACTTGCCTTTGGGTTTAAGAGGTAAATAGTTAACTTCGCTAAGTTAAAAAATCCAAATGCGCCTTAGGCGCTGCAAAGATAACCAATAACTTTCAGATTATTAAATGCCTCTATTTAAAACTATTGCTGTAAATTCACAAACAACTGTTAAAATCTGGAAGATAACAGAGTCGTATAGCGATTTAAAAAATGCTGTTAGCTTAAAACCCGAAAATGAAGATAGGGTGCAGGGGATGAAGAGTGAGATTCACCAACGCGGTTTTTTAAGCGTGCGTTGTTTGATCAATGCTTTTGGTTATCTAGATTCCGATTTATATTATGATGAAAATGGGAAACCTCATTTAAAGGATGGAAGGCAAATTTCCATAACGCATTCATTCATTTTTTCTGCAGTTGTTATAAGTGAGGGAGTGGTAGGTATAGATATCGAAAAACAACGGGATAAAATAGCTGTAATAGCCCACAAGTTCGTGGATTATGAGTTTGATTATTTAAATAGTTCAGCGGTAGACTACATAAAAAAGTTAACAACCATTTGGTGCATCAAAGAATCGTTGTATAAGTTGTTTGCAACGCCTGGACTGAGTTTTAAGAATCATTGTTTGGTTATTCCGTTTTCACATGATGAAAATTTTACAAAGGCTTGGGTGGATTACAACGGTAGAAAGCACGACTATGTGACACACTACTTGGAGTTTGAAGGGTTTGTCTGTGCTTATGCCTTAAAAGAATATTAGTCGAGTTGAAGAGGTGAAAACAAAATCCATCTATAAAAATATACTAGCGTCAGTGCATTTGAAAGAGCGGCTTTTAGCGGTTTTAGTGGATCCTGATAAGTTTTGTGTTGAAAAAACGAAAGCTTTTTTTAAAAAAGTTAACGCATCAATAATAACCCATGTATTTGTTGGAGGAAGTACGGTTGAAGAAAGGGCAACAGCTAGGCTAGTGGAGGCAATAAAACAACACACCAATTTGCCTGTGGTTTTGTTTCCTGGTGATGTGACCCAAATTTCTGAAAAGGCTGATGCGCTTTTATTTTTGTCCTTGATTTCTGGAAGAAACCCAGAATATTTAATAGGAAAGCATATTGAAGCCATTTCAAAATTAAGGAAAATAAACCTTGAGGTGCTTCCAACGGGTTACCTTTTAATAGAAAGCGGAAAGAAAACAGCGGTTGAAACAGTCACCAATACGAAACCACTATCGAGAAGTGATATGCAAACGATTATTGATACGGCCAAAGCAGGAGAGTATTTGGGAATGCAAATACTATATTTAGAGGCTGGTAGCGGTGCTCTACAACCTGTATCTAAAGCGATAATAGCATTGGTAAAACAAGATATAGCTATTCCGCTCATTGTTGGTGGGGGTATAAAAAATAAAGAGCAGTTGGAAAACGCTTATCATGCGGGAGCCGATATGGTAGTTATTGGTACGGCTTTTGAGGACGATGAATCGTTTTTTGATGAATTAAAAAAATAGGTCGCTGAGGTGCTCGAAGCGATATTAACCTAAAATTTGTGGTGGTTTCGAGAGCCTCAACCACCAAGAGATTATGAAAATATCGGTAGAATTAACATTAACGCCATTGCAAAACGAGTTTGAACCTGCTATTATTCATTTTATAAAAAAGTTACGGGCATCGAACCTAAACGTATTGGAAAATCCATTGAGTACCCAGGTTTATGGTGATTATGATGAGGTGATGCAGTTGCTAACTACAGAAATAAAAGAAGCGTTTGAGCTCATTGAGCGTGGGTTACTGTATATGAAAATTGTAAAATCAGACAGACACGATTATGAACCCCATTTTTGATTGGTTGTTTTCACAATACCAAGGCGTTCCAACGCATTTAATTGTGCTTGAATTGGTAGGTGTGTTCTTTGGTTTTTTAAGTGTTTGGTATTCTAAGCAAGAAAATATTCTGGTATACCCAACAGGTATAATAAGCACGGCAATTTTTGTTTATATTTTATTGGTTTTTAGCCTCTTGGGCGATATGCTCATCAATGCTTATTACTTTTTAATGAGTATTTATGGATGGTATTACTGGTCTAGAACAGACGACAATAACAATGAAGTGCCCGTTACAAGAACAACCAAAACAGAGCATATGTGGAGCATTGCCATTTTTGCTTTAACGATGTTATTTGTTGTTATGGTTTATATTGTGAATGATAAGCTTGATAGCTGGACAGCTTATGTAGATACTGTAACCACAGCTATATTTTTTGTAGGGATGTGGCTTATGGCAAGAAAGAAATTAGAGAACTGGACGTATTGGATTATTGGAGATATTATTTCAGTGCCTTTATATGCATACAAAGGCTTAATATTTACATCGTTTCAGTATTTACTATTTACTATAATTGCGATTTATGGTTATAAAGCATGGAAGAGAAACTTAAACAACAACCTGCAAACTGCTTAAAAGTGGTTTTGTTTGGCCCGGAATCTACCGGAAAGACAACACTGTCCAGGCAATTGGCAAGACATTATAATTCGGTTTGGGTGCCAGAGTATGCTCGTGAATATCTTCAAAACAAATGGAATAACGAACGAAAAACCTGTGAACCAAAAGATTTGTTGCCCATTGCAGAAGGACAAATGCTATTGGAAAATGAATTGGCCCAGAAAACAGATACCGTATTATTTTGTGATACCGATTTATTGGAAACCAAAGTATATTCTGAAGCTTATTACCTTGGGACTTGTGATCCCATGCTTGAGAAATATGCGCTGGAAAACACTTACAATTTATATTTTTTAACTTATATTGACATCCCTTGGGAAGCCGATGATTTGCGGGATAAACCAAATGAAAGGGAGCATATGTTCAATGCTTTTCAGGACACTTTAATTAAATACAACAGACCTTATGTTTTGCTTAAAGGAAACAAAAAAGAACGCCTTGAAGAAAGCATAAGGCACATAGATAAATTATTAAAGCATAGGTAGTGATTTTTTCAGATAACGATATACAACAAATTAAAGCAAAAGGTTTAAGCTTAAAGCAAGTAGAAGCACAAATAGACCTTTTTAAAACGGGACTTCCATATGTTAACTTAAAGAAGGCGGCAACATTAGGCGATGGAATCCTTCAGTTAAATGTTGAAGAACAAGAACAATATTCCAAACTTTTCGAAAACAGAAAAGATGACGTTTCCATAGTGAAATTTGTGCCAGCCTCTGGAGCGGCTACTAGAATGTTCAAGTTTTTATTTCATTTTTTGGAAGATTATAACCTTGAAGAAGAGTCTATTAATGCTTATAGAAACAGGCAGAAGAAAAACGATCTTTCCGTGTTTTTAGTGGGACTGGAAAAGTTTCCTTTTTTTGAAGAGGTTATACATAAATCGCACGAAAAGGTATCAAATTTCAATACGCTTTCCTATGATAGACAACGCGTTGAGATTATAAAAACAATGTTAGATAGTGATAGGCTAAATTATAGTTATTCTCCTAAAGGGTTACTGCCTTTTCACAGGTATAATGACCATGTTTCTACAGCTTTTGAAGAGCATTTGTTCGAAGCAGCCAAATATGCTTCGTCAAATGGTATGGCCAATCTTCATTTTACCATATCCGAAAAGTATAAGCATAAGTTTGACGAAGAGTTTAAATATATTGAAGAAGAAGTAGAAGAAATAACCAGTACAACTTTCAATATAGCTTTTTCTTACCAAAAGCAAGCTACGGACACTATTGCAGTAACTCCCAAAAATTTACCATTTAGGACCATTGATGGTAACTTGGTATTTAGGCCTTCTGGCCATGGAGCTTTGCTTGAAAACCTTAATGCTATTGATGCCGATGTGGTTTTTATTAAAAATATTGACAATGTGGTCGTGAGTCAATATGCCGAAGAAGTAGCTTTCTATAAAAAGATGTTGGCAGGGATTTTATTAGAAAAACAAACACAAGCCTTTCTTTACTTAGAGCGCTTAGGTCAAGGGGATTTAACTGAAAATGAGATTTCGGAAATGGCTCAATTCCTGTCAAAGCAAATGAATGGTTATGTAAGCGATGCGTTTGGAAACTATTCTAAAGAACATCAAATGCAGTATTTAAGGGAAAAGCTAAACCGCCCCATTCGCGTGTGCGGTATGGTAAAGAATGAAGGAGAACCCGGTGGCGGGCCTTTTTGGGTTAAAGACGAAAGCGGTAATATATCTTTGCAAATAGTAGAGTCTGCTCAGATCGATAAAAAGGACGAGACCCAAAAGGACATTTTAAAAAGCGCCACACATTTCAATCCAGTTGATTTGGTCTGCGGTATTAAGGATTATAAAGGCAACAGGTTCGATCTTTCAAAATATGTAGACCCAAAAACAGCATTTATTACCATGAAAACCAAGACCGGAAAAGATTTGAAAGCCCTTGAACTTCCAGGTCTATGGAATGGCAGTATGGCTTACTGGAACACTATTTTTGTTGAAGTACCACTTATCACCTTTAACCCAGTAAAAACGGTTAACGATTTGCTAAAGGCGCCACATCAATATTTATAATGTTAAACGAAGAAACTTTATTACAAGAATTAAATTTTAAGGCCATTAGAAGCTCGGGCAGTGGTGGTCAACATGTCAATAAAGTGGCTTCAAAAGTAGAGTTGAGCTTTAACATAGAGAAGTCTTTGGTTTTTTCTGATGAGCAGAAAGCCTTGCTTTTAAATAAACTTCAGAATCGATTAACCAAAGAAGGGGTTTTAATATTGCAATGCGACACCAATAGGAGCCAGCATAAAAACAAAGCCTTGGTTGTAAAACGGTTTTTAGAGCTTATAAAGTCGGCATTGGTTAAACCCAAGAAAAGGATTCCAACCAAAATACCCAAGGCAGTGATTAAAAAGCGCCTAAAAGACAAGCGCAAATTGTCTGACAAAAAGGTAAATAGAAAGCCTCCACAATTGCCTTAGAATTATTGCCAATTATTCATTGCTAACTGTTAATTCTTAATTAATTTTACAGTGTTCTCAAAAAGGGGTGCTTAAAAGAGTTGGTTGCCATAAGATTAAACATCTAACTTCCAACTAAGCAAGCTGAGATCATACCCATTGAACCTGAGCAGGTAATGCTGCTAAGGAAATGAAGCGTCATTGCGAATCTTGAGATATCAAGATGAAGCAATCTCATTAATTAAAAGATTACTTCGTCGCAAACTCCTCGTAATGACTGTTTAATAATATTTAACAAATAAAGAATAATGACCTCTTTTTATTCGATTTAAATTTTTATTTATCTCGACATGAAAAACAGATTTCTTTTTTTAGCACTTTTGGTGTTATCAGTCAGTGCTATTGCACAACAAAATCAAGTACCGCAAGATTCAACAAAAACTGAGAACTTGGATGAAGTTCTGGTAAAAGCCGTTCGCGTTAATGCCAATTCACCCATTACCCATTCGAATATTTCAAAAGAAGAACTAGAAAAACGGAATTTGGGACAAGACATCCCCATTTTGTTAAATTATTTACCCTCTGTGGTGACGACCAGCGATGCAGGGGCAGGTATTGGTTATACAGGTATTCGTGTTCGCGGTACCGATGCTACCCGTGTTAATGTAACTATTAATGGTATTCCGTATAATGATCCTGAAAGCCAAGGCACGTTTTGGGTGAATTTAGGCGATTTTGCCTCATCAACCCAGAGTTTGCAACTACAACGTGGTGTAGGAACATCTACTAATGGCTCCGGGGCATTTGGTGCTAGCTTGAACTTGTTAACCGATTCGTTCTCTGAAACAGCTTCCGCCGAAATATCGAATAGCTTTGGAAGTTATAATACACGCAAGCATACGGTGAAAATGAGTACAGGAGACATTTTGGGTGCTGAGCGTAGTCGAAGCATTGAGTTTTCTGGACGTTTTTCTAAAATTTATTCCGATGGTTATGTAGATCGTGCTTTTACCGATTTAAAATCCTATTTCCTTCAAGGGGTATATAAAGACGATAACACCTTGATAAAGGCTTTGACCTTTGGAAATAAAGAATACACCTATCAATCTTGGTATGGTTTAACAGCAGAGCAACTAAAAGAAGACCGTCGCCAAAACCCATATACCTACGAAAATGAAACCGATAACTATTGGCAAGATCATTACCAATTGCATTGGAACGAACGCTTGGATAATCATTGGTCGACTAACTTAGGCTTAAACTATACAAAAGGGAAAGGCTATTTTGAACAATATAAAGAGGGAGAATCGGCCGCAAGTTTTAATAATTTAATTGAAGAAGGATCGGATGTTATTGTGCGTCGTTGGTTAGACAACAATTTTTACGTAGCTAATGCCAATGTGACCTATAAAAAAGATTACCTAGAAATAATTTCTGGGTTGTCTTACAGTAATTACATAGGAGATCATTTTGGAGAAGTGATTTGGGGAAGTGATTTGGCGCCAAATACATCCATTAGAGATCGTTATTATGATGGAGATGCCTCCAAAAATGACTTTAGTATATTTTCTAAGGCCACATTTAAGTTTGCAGAAAAGTTTACGGGCTATATCGATTTACAAGGACGCTTTGTAAGCTATAAAACCAATGGCATAAATTCAGATAGGGTACCTTTTGTGACCGATGCCAAATTTGATTTCTTCAATCCAAAAGTGGGGTTGACCTATAAGCATTGTGATGCCAATAGTTTTTATGTCTCTTATGCCAGGGCAAACCGAGAGCCTAATCGCGACGATTTTAAAGCAGGGATAACAGAAAATGAAACCCTTAACGATATTGAGTTGGGATGGCGTTACCATACAGGTAAGGTGTCTGTAAACACCAATGTGTACTATATGTTTTATCAAAACCAGTTAGTGTTAACGGGCGAATTGGATGATGTAGGTAGTCCCGTTAGAGTTAATGTAGATGAGAGTTATAGGTTGGGCGTAGAGGTCGACGCCAATATTAAGTTTTGTGATGTCTTTAATGCCTCTACTAATGTGGCTTTAAGTAGTAATAAGATAAAGGATTTTGGAGTTGCTGTTAATGGAGAGTATGTGAACTTAGGAGACACTAACATCTCATTTTCGCCAGAATTGATTATAGGCAATGCGCTTAATTTTAAACCAGTTGAAAATTTGCAAATATCATTACTAAGTAAATATGTTGGCGAACAATATTTAGGAAACATTGATAATGATTTATCAAAGTTGGACAGTTACTTTGTAAATGACCTTAATATAGTTTATGAGATTAAACCAAATAGATTGTTCAAATCCATTGTGATTTCTGGATTGATAAATAATATATTCAATAAGGAATATGTATCTAATGGTTATTTCGGTTCATATGATTATGATGATCCTTCTAGTTCAACTGGAAAAACCACAGGCTATTATACGGGCTATTATCCACAGGCCACAACAAATTTTTTGGTTGGGGCGACCTTGAAGTTTTAGGTATTTAATTAAAAACGACTGTCTAAAAAGTGATGAGTTTTGATCATTCAGAGCTGTAAGACTGAGCGCAGTCGAAGTCAAAGCGAACCTGCCTACGGGCGATCAGGGGATCTTATTTTGTTAATAATCTGCGGTTTGAGATTTTTAGAGATTCTTCATTTCACTTCGAGTACCTCAGTGATCACATTCAGAATGGCACTTTTTAGACAGTCGTTTTAATCATTATAAACTCTAATAATAGAGCCCAAAACTTCAACTTTATAACGTATTAATGGGTAGTTTCCTGTTGTGCCTTCTCTCATAACGCCATTTAATATATCATAAGAATTACCATCATCACAATCACAGGTAGCTATTATGCCTTCCACACTAAGTTTAGAGCATGAACTTATCGCATGATTGGGATCTGTAATTTCAAAGGCGTTATAATTAGTCCCACCGGCATAATAAAGCACAAAACCGTTTATTCCGTAGGGGTTGTCAACAACCACAAAATTACCTGGTAATTTTAATTTATTAAATTGAGGTAAATTGGTGTTTATTAAATCTCCAGTATCAAATTCGTAATTTGGTAGGTAAGGATTTTTAATTATATCGTTATTAGCACTACACCCAATTAAAAAAATAATACAAATAATATAAGCGAAAGATTTCATGTTCTATTTATAATGCGTTCTATATTAAAACGCAAATTACAGTAAATATTTTGTATACTTCCTTAAAGCATTTTAATTTTCTGTAAATACCTGAAGTAAAGACCTTTTAGGTAGATATTGAAAAAATAACTAAAAATTTGTATTTTTGTATGGCAATCTCGTGTAAACGGGATTTTTTTGTATGCTGAACCCCTGTGCTAATAAAAGTTTAAGTAGGTTTCAGCATCTTTTTATTAAATAAAACAATGACGTTATGAGTAAAGTATCATATTACACAGCCGAAGGATTAAAAAAATTGAGAGATGAGTTAAACCATCTAAAGGATGTAGAGCGTCCAAAAGCATCTCAGGCAATTGCTGAAGCGAGAGATAAAGGGGATTTAAGTGAAAATGCCGAATACGATGCTGCTAAAGAAGCACAAGGGTTATTGGAAATGAAAATTTCTAAGATGGAAGAGACTTTGGCTAACGCTCGTTTAATAGATGAATCGCAGTTAGACACTTCAAAAGTATTGGTTTTGTCTAAAGTGAAGATAAAGAACCAAACCAATGGTATGGAAATGGTTTATACTTTAGTAGCCGAAAGTGAGGCCGACTTAGCCTCTGGTAAAATTTCGGTTAATTCTCCTATTGGAAAAGGATTATTGGGTAAATCGGTTGGCGATGTGGCCGAAATTCAGGTGCCTAATGGTATTATGAAGTTCGATATTATTGAAATTTCCAGATAACAACTAACAAATAACATAATAATTGGATTCCTAATTTTTACTGAAAATCGATTCAGTTTTAATTAGGAATCTTTTTATATTTACAAGTACACTAAACCCTCATTATTATGGCTTCAATTTTCACTAAAATAGTTAACGGAGACATTCCTTGTTATAAAGTGGCAGAGACCGATGCGTTTTTGGCGTTTTTGGACGTTAACCCCAATAGTAAGGGGCATACACTCTGTATCCCAAAAAAGGAAGTGGATAAGATTTTCGACTTAGATGAGGAAACTTATAACGGATTGATGTCTTTCTCCAGACAAGTCGCTATTGCTATAGAAAAGACCATTCCCTGCAAACGTGTTGGGGTGAGCGTTATTGGTTTGGAGGTGCCACATGTGCATGTGCATTTAATACCCTTGCACTCTATGGAAGATGCCCGCTTTACAACTAAGGCCAAGTTATCTTCAGAAGAATTTCAAGAGATTGCCAAAGCCATAAATGCAAATCTATAGTTTTTGGTAAAGCATTAAAGAAATTATTGAAACGAGTATCAAAAGTAATGTGGCAATCAGTATCCAAGAAGCCGTTTTTAACTTTACAGTTGCTTTTTTAGGTGTAAAAGCCTTTTTGTGATATTCGAAAACCTGCTCGATATCGTCTGTCCATTGCACTGGGTATATGGGGCTATTACAGGTTTTGCAAGCTAGCTCGTGTTTAATTTCCCGGGTAATCGAGTTATAAAATTTGGTGTTTACTATACGCTGTTTAAAACTTAAGTACAGTCCGTCATTATTAAAACAAACAGGACAGTTGTTTTTTAAGGCAACTTCTTTAATGTGTATAAAATGATCCTGCATATTAAGCACGTTTTAAGGAAATCTGTATGGTTGAGCCCTTACCGATTTCAGAATGTAAAACTTTTATTTTCCCATCATGGAAATCTTCAATAATACGCCTGGTGAGCGATAAACCTAGCCCCCATCCTCTTCTTTTGGTGGTATAGCCAGGTTCAAAAATTTTACGAAAATCCTTCTTCAAAATCCCTTTTCCCGTATCTGTGACTTTTACTTTTACATTATCTTCAAGTTGTGAGATTTCAATAGTAAGGTTGCCCCTGCCTTTCATCGCATCGATAGCATTTTTTACCAGATTTTCGATGGCCCAGCTATAAAGCTGTTTGTTTAAATATACGGGAATTTCATCATCTGGGATTTTCATTTCAAAATGTATAAGATTTGAAGATCGCGCTTTTAAGTAGTCGAAAGAATCTACAGTCTCTTCAATAATATCTACAATTTCAAGTGTTGGAACCGAACCTATCTTGCTAAAACGTTCGGTAATGGTTTGTAGACGGTCGATATCTTTTTCAATTTCGGTAATATAATTGGGGTTAACCTGTTCGGTTTTTAAAAGTTCGGCCCAACCAATTAAAGAAGATAACGGTGTGCCTATTTGATGAGCCGTTTCTTTGGCCATGCCCGACCACAACTTGTTTTGGCTTGCATTCTTGTTACTTCGGTAAAAGAAAAATATCACGGCACTAAACAAAATAATAATGAGCAATAAAGCTAAAGGGTAATATTTTAGTTTGTTTAGAAGCGGGGAATTACCGTAATAGATGGTCGATAAAACTTCGTCTTTATAAACTACTTGAATAGGCTCGTATTCATTTTTAAATTTAGAAATAAGTCGCTTTATGTATATGGAATCATTTGCCTTTTTTTCTTCAATGTTATTTGAGTCATAACTACCATCTTGACTCATAATAATCATGGGCGTGGTCTTGTTGCTCTGTAAAATTTCAATGGAAAGCTCGCCAATATCTTCATTAAGGTCGGTATTCTTACTCAATTCTTTTTGAGCTTTGGCCCAAATTTTCATTTTGGTCGTTTCTTCGGCCTTAAAATTTTGAAAGAATACATAGGTGTTCCATAGAATTAGTGATACTAAAACAAAAGAGACTGCTATGATAAGCCAGCGAACTGTATTTTTGTATTCTGTAAAGATCATCATTGGTTGTTTAACATGTAATATAATGCAAATCTGTTAATATTATTGTGCAAGTTGTTAGTAAATCTGTTTTCAGTTAACTGGTAGATTGGTTACTTTTGTTGAAATTCAAAATAATTAATGACCTCTTTCGATCCAAAAGCATTAGCGACTAATATATTACAAGGTTATTTGCAGAGTGCTATAGCGCCTAGACCTATTGCTTTTGCCAGTACGATAGATGCAGAAGGCAACCCCAACCTATCGCCTTTTAGTTTTTTTAACGTATTTAGTGCCAACCCTCCAGTTTTGGTATTTTCGCCATCCCGTCGTGTTAGGGATAATACGGTAAAACATACACTGTTGAATATAGAAGAAACTAAGGAAGTGGTTATTAATGTGGTGAATTATGATATTGTTCATCAAATGTCACTAAGTAGCACCGAATATGGCAAAGACATTAATGAGTTTGAAAAGGCTGGGTTGACCATGTTACAATCAGATGAGGTAAAACCTTTTAGGGTAGCCGAGTCGCCCGTACAGTTTGAATGCCAGGTGAATGATATTATTAAATTGGGTCAAGATGGCGGTGCTGGAAATTTAATTATATGTGAAGTGGTTAAATTCCATATCAGTGATAAGGTGTTAAATAACGATGGAAGCATCAATCAAGAGAAGTTGGATTTGGTAGCTAGGGCAGGAGGCAGTTATTATAGTAGGGCAAAAAATGGCTTTTTTGAAATTCCTAAGCCAATTAAAACATTAGGCTTAGGAGTAGATAATTTGCCAGATGCTATACGAAATAGTGAGGTCCTAACCGGAAACGATTTGGGCATGTTGGCCAATGTAGAAAACTTGCCAACACAGGCTATGGTAAAAGCCTTTATAGAGGATAAGTTAGACAGATATCCCAATCTTAATGCATTATCTGCTAATGAAAAGCACAAATTGGCACAAAACTATTTAAGCTATGGTGATGTAGAAAGTGCATGGCATATATTATTAAGTTAAAAAAAGAGTAAATAATTGATATAAATAAAAACTAATGGAAGTTCAAGGAAGAATTAAAATGATTGGCGAAACCCAAACTTTTGGAGCAAATGGGTTTAGAAAAAGAGAAATAGTAATCACTACTGATGAGCAATACCCACAACACATTATGGTAGAGTTTGTTCAAGATAAAACCGATTTGTTAAACAGTTACCAAGTGGGACAACAAGTGAAAATTAGTATTAATTTACGAGGTAGGGAATGGGTAAACCCCCAAGGTGAAACCAAATATTTCAATTCCATACAAGGATGGCGTATAGAAGCATTACAGGCAGAAGCAGCAGGCGATAATATACCTCCTGTGCCACCAGCAGATGCTTTTGAACCTGCGGGAGACTTAAAAGAAGACGATCACGACGATTTACCGTTTTAATAACAAATTGTTTGTTGCCCTGAGCACAGTCGAAGGGTGTTATAAAAAACCTTTCAGTATTATATTGAAAGGTTTTTTATTTTTATAAAATGCATTATTTAACAAAAAAAATATGGTTCCCTTCTGTTGATAAGGCTACACCAGAAGGCCTATTGGCTATTGGTGGAGATTTATCGGCAGAGCGATTATTATTGGCCTATCAATCGGGGATTTTTCCATGGTTTAGTGAAGGCGAACCTATTTTATGGTGGTCGCCCGATCCGCGTTTTGTTTTGTTTCCCGAGAAACTTCGGGTTTCCAAAAGTATGAGGCAAACACTACGTAAATGCAATTATGAAGTCACGATCAATAAATCGTTTAAAGAAGTTATAACCGAATGTTCTAAAACTGAAAGAATAGGTCAGGCAGGAACCTGGATTACCCAACATATGATAGATGCCTATGTAGAGTTACATGAAAAGGGTTATGCTAAATCGGTTGAAGTATGGAAAGAAAGTAGTTTGGTGGCTGGGCTCTATGGTGTCGACCTAGACAATGGTGTGTTTTGTGGTGAAAGTATGTTTACTAAAGAAAGTAATGCTAGTAAAGCAGGATTTATTACTTTTATTCAAAACAGCAACTATAAATTAATAGATTGCCAAGTGTATACCAATCATTTAGAGAGCTTAGGGGCCGAAGATGTACCAAGAAGCTTGTTTTTAAAGTATTTAAAAAATAAATAGTTATGATTCAAAAAATACATATTATTTGGGTTGTGGTTTTTATGACACTTAACGGATTTGCCCAAGAACCACCTTTAAAAATAGGTGTTGTAGGACTAAGTCATTCGCACGTTCACGGTATTTTAGGCGGGATGGATCGAAATGATATTGAGATAGTTGGCATTGTAGAGACCGATAAAGCGTTGGCCGAACGCTATTCAGAACTATATGGCTTTCCAATGACTATGGTATATAATACTATGGAGGAAATGATTGAGGCAGTACATCCAGAGGCTGTTACCGCTTTTGGATCCATTTATGAACATTTGCATGTGGTGGAAGTTTGTGCACCTAGAGGTGTTCATGTTATGGTAGAAAAACCCTTGGCCGTTAATTTAAAACATGCCAAGAGAATGGCTCAATTGGCCAAAACCTATAAAATTCAGTTGCTTACCAATTATGAAACCACTTGGTATCCCACAAACCATAAGGCTTATGAGCTGTTAAAAGATAATCGTGTAGGAGCGCTAAGGAAAGTAATTGTAAGGGATGGACATAAAGGACCAAAAAAAATAGGTGTGAATAAAGAGTTTTTGGATTGGTTAACAGATCCTGTACTGAACGGTGGTGGGGCCATTACCGATTTTGGATGTTATGGAGCCAATCTGGTTACTTGGATGATGGATGGTAAAAAGCCCAGTACCGTTACTGCGGTAACACAACAACAGCAGCCAGAGAACAACCCCAATGTCGATGATGAAGCAACAATTATTTTAACTTACAACAATGTGAGTGCCATTATTCAAGCGTCATGGAATTGGCCTATAGGAAGGAAAGATATGGAAATCTATGGCGTCAATGGAGCTATATATGCAGATAATAAAAACGACTTAAGGGTTCATATTTCCAAGGGATATAGCGATTTCGATTCAGAGTCGTATAAACTTGAAGAGCGAACCCCTCCGTTTAACGATCCGTTTGCTTTACTAAAGGCCGTAGTTCGCAATGAGGTAGAATTAAGCCCCTATGACTTAACATCCCTTGAAAACAATATGATTGTTGTGGAGGTTTTAGAAGCGGCTATAAAAAGTGCAAAATCTGGAAAAACGGTCAAGATTAAGAATAATTGACAGCCAAATAAATAGTAAATAAGGCTTGTTTTTAGTTTAAATACTTGCTTTATTGTGTTTGAAATTAAGGGGAGTAAATTTCAGGGTTTGGATAAAAAGCAGTAATGGCAAACCAATAACTTACTACCGATACAGCTGGGGTTAGCTGTTCTCCTGATCTTGGCCCCTCAATAGCATTACCAAAAACAGACCATTTATTTCCTTCGTTGTCTTTAAAAAAACCTTCAGAATTATTAAAGTCATAAGTGAATGTTAGGCTTGATTGTGTCTCACTTAAAACAAAGGCTTTAATAAGGTTTTCGTTTCCCACCAATAGATAATTTTTTCCATTAAAGTTATCACGTATAATGTTACCATTGGTGAAGCGGGTAAATTGATAGATTTTGGATTTATCATTATTTATCAATGCATATATCCGTTCTTTATTAGGTAAAGCGTCATTAGTTATTGTTGGAGTAAAGATGAAATAAGAATGATTCGTTTTATATGGTCCATAAGGATAAGTACTATAGTTTCTAGAGTACCCAGTATCTGTACTCAAAACTTTGGAATTAGGGTAAAGTGTTTTCCATGTTTTCCAATTGGTCTCTATAATATTAGTGAGAATAGGTTTGTCACCAATTAATGAACCATTTACGCACTCTAGTTTTAGTTGGGACCAATTACTGTCTGTGTTTCTATCGTATAGTATTAAATTTGCATTATAGAGCAAGCCCGAAACCCCAAAAGTTGTTTTAATGCCATTGGCTTCGCTTTTCCACCCAAACGCTGTGCCGGTTAAGGGACAGTAATTTAAGGTTAAGGCCTCGTTATTTGTTTCGTCATTCACAATTTCATGCCAATCTAAAATAGGATGGGGATAAGCTTTAACGGTATTGCCGGTAATTGTTCCCACCACTAGGTCGTCATCATTTAAAAAATCGATTCTATTGACATCTAAAAATTGGGGGTTGTCTATAGATGGAATACCGTCTTTCCCCGGGCCACCGTCTTTAACATCTCTAAGAGGAATTGACCACTGCGACGTATTATTTGGATTGTCATTGTTGCTATTATCCTCACTGTTGTCTGGGATTGTTTGATCACTAGCGCTAGTGCTGCAAGCCATTATTAATAGCAGGGATATCGTATGTATAACATTTCTTTTCATAGCATTCTAGTTTATATTTATAGCTTCTGTTTTTTTATGAATGTTTATGAGTAAACCACTTGTAATCCTATAAGTAGGAGTTAGTTGTGTGCCATCTACATTGCTGTAAATGGGAAGTTCTGCTTTTGTAGAAAAAGAAATAGTAGGGGTTATATTTATGGAGAAATTAGGAATAATAAAAAGCCAATTACCCCCTGTGTTGTCCAAATTAAAGCCATTAATTTTATCTTGTCTGGCATTACGATATTTAAAAGAAACACTTGGATTAGTAATGGTTTTTAATAAGGGAAACTGATCTGAAAAACTTAAAAATGATTGGAATTCTTCTCCAAATTGATAGGTAGAATCGCCTAAGTATGAATTGTTGGTGCCAGTATCTCGGTAAATAAGCCTTGAAGAGATTGTTAGTGAAGGTCTGAAATTGAAGTTTTTTGAGGTAGTAAACCAATAAATAAGATCCCATGCATTACTTCCAGGTTGTAAATCGGCATTTAAAGTTATCCCGTCACTATTTTTTTGGGTTGAGGAGCCTAAAGGAATTTTAGTGCCTATCCCCAAAGCTAAATGGCTATTTTCACCTATCGCATTTTTAAAATTATATTTTAATAGAAAAATGGCATCACCAATTCCTGTAGTTTGATCTAAATTTTCATTATCGAATTGAGTTATTTTTCTACGTTGATTAACCCACGTAAATAATCCTTCGGCCGATAAATTGTTGGTTATGGCATAGCCAATGTTCAATAAAATGGAGTGTGTTATTCGTAGTCGTGAATTATCATCTAATTTTTTCGATTCAAAATTAAGTGTGTTTAAATAATTGTAATCGTAATTTAATGCGAGTTGTAATGTTCCTTTGTCTGTAGTTTCCAAACCAATGCTATTTGATAAGGGAATACCCCCCGAACAACAAGTTTGGGCATTAGTTTGTAGACAAGCTAAGTATATAAGAATGAAAGAATACTTAAGATCCATGTCAATAGATTGAATTATAATGCTTTAAGAGTCGTTTAGGGAAGGGAGCCCTTACTAACTTTAACATTAGTAATAATAGTTTATATTGTATTGATCTATACTAAATGAACTTGGCTAATGAAATGTGTGGTATTACTTTTAGTAGTAATAAAATATAGAAAGATATATACACCGCTTTAAAAGTAAAATTTAAAAAAAACGGTCAAGATTAAGAATAATTGAAAAGGTTAAACCTCATGGTACCTAAAACAGTTGACCTCATGATCATTGACCATTCCTGTGGCTTGCATATGGGCATAAACAACCGTAGAACCAACAAATTTAAAACCGCGTTTTTTTAAATCTTTACTTAAAGCGTCAGATATTGGTGAAGTTGCAGGGACATCTTTTAAAGAAGGCCATGTATTCTTAATAGGTTTATCATCTACAAAAGCCCAAATATATTTGCTAAAACTACCAAACTCCTCTTGGATCTTTATAAATGCTTGGGCGTTGGTAATGGTTGCATTTACCTTTAGCTTATTCCTAATAATACCAGCATCCTGCAATAGCGCATCAATTTTATCTTGCTTGTAATTTGCTATTTTCTTGTAGTCAAAATTATCAAAAGCCTTTCTAAAGTTTTCGCGTTTCCTTAAGATGGTAATCCAACTTAAACCGGCCTGGAAAGTTTCTAAAATTAGAAATTCAAATAGTGTATCATCATCGTACACGGGTACTCCCCATTCAGTATCATGATACGCTTCGTATAAAGGGTCGCCTATACACCAGTTGCATTTTTTTATTGTAGCCATAATGTTTTGGGTTCTAGAATTGAAGCATGACAAAAGTCATTTTTATTGCTTAAGCAAGATACTAATTTTGGGACTTGAATTCATGTGTTATCAAAAAATATATCTTATGAAGACCTTAATAGAAGATAGCTTGCAACAGAGCATGTCGTATCCCGAATACAGGAGTTTGGTAGCAGCATTAGCAGCCGAAGGAAGAACAACAGGTTTGGAAAAAAACCAAGAAAGGATTGATTTTACCAAGCTTAATGCGAAACGCATGAAACGGTGGGACAAGACCATTAAGGTCTCGGAGCAGGTACAAAAAAAGATTGCAACATTTAACCATCGTGTTATCTGGTTAGTTATAGCCGAAAGCTGGTGCGGAGATGGCGCACACATGTTGCCTGCTTTAAACAAGATAGCATCTTTAAATGATAGTATCGACTTACGCGTAGTCCTTCGAGACGACAACCCAAAACTTATGGATGCCTTTTTAACAGGTGGAGCAAGGGCGATTCCAAAATTGATTATGATAGATGAAGAGTCCAGAAAAGTTCTAGCAACCTATGGGCCAAGACCTACAGAGGCGACCAATTATGTAAGTCGGTTTTTAAATATGTATGGTAAATTAACACCCGATTTTAAAAAAGACCTCCAACATTGGTATAATAAAAATAAAGGACAGAATATTATAGAAGATGTAGCCGATATATTATGCGATCTAGAGCCTAATGTTTGCCAATAAAATAAAACGTTATAGAGCCCAGTTGTGAAGCCTTCGAAGGGTCTTCACTAAAAGTGGACTGTTTGGCATATTCTAGGGCATGCCCCTTTAAACATTCGTTAGAGGAGTTTGAACTTGAATTGATATAAACATCCGTAACATCTCCTTTAGCATTAACCGTTATGTTAACTACAATTTTACCATCCACTTCGCAAAGATAGACTGGAATAGGAATGTATACCTTAGAGCGGTCTTTTAATGAAAAACTAATGGTGCTTTTCGAATTATTGCCATCTTCCTGCTGTTTTTTTAAAAGGTCGCTTACTTTACTGAATTTAGAAAGCTCTTCATCCTTCAATTTAGAATCTTCAGCGTCCTCATAACGTTTAGAAGCGGTATTAGGGCCTTCAACAGAACTACTGGTTTTAGGGACGTAATCTTCAGGTGGGGCTATAGGTTTATAGGCTTGGGCGAACTGTTTGCTTTGTTGGGTTTCATTAAAAGCTTGATTGGTTTCGGCTTTGGTGGCATTTAGTTTTTCCAGAGCTTCCAAAATTTTAAGTTCTTCTTCGGTAGGTTCTTCTTCCGGTTCAACCATATAGTAACTCTCGGAAATGAATTCGCTATGTTTTTTTAGGCTGAAATTGAAAACGGAAAGTACAACAGTCCCCGACATTAGGAACGTGATAAGTAGGGCTTTATGTTGATCTGTTAGGCGCAAATCGTATGGTATTTATATGTGTTGGTTAGTACAATATACGCAAAATAAAGCAATTTAGTTCTTAAGGTTTTCTATAAACTTTTCAATAGATGTCGCGTCATCTACTTTAAAATCGCCTATTTTAGTGCGTCTTAGAGCCGATAAATGGGCGCCAGATTGCAAAGCTTTGCCAAAATCGTTAGCCAAAGACCTAATGTAAGTGCCTTTGCTGCACACGACTCTAAAATCAGCTTGTAACCCCTCTATTTTAGTGATTTCAAATGCTGAAATATTTACCGTTCGCGGTTTAATCTCTACTTGTTCCCCGGCCCTTGCAAATTCATATAAGCGTTTACCGTCTTTTTTAACAGCTGAAAATACTGGAGGAAATTGTTCAATATCCCCAATAAACCCTTTTGTGGTTTCATGGATGAGTTCTTCAGTAATATGTGCTGTAGGGAAGGTGGCGTCAATTTCGGTCTCCAGATCGAAAGAAGGGGTGGAACTTCCTAGGGTAAAAGTTCCCGTGTATTCTTTAGTTTGGGCTTGGAACGTTTCAATTTGTTTGGTCATTTTACCGGTGCATATAACCAAAAGACCAGTGGCTAAAGGATCTAACGTGCCAGCATGGCCTACCTTTATTTTTTTTAGTTTGAAAGCCCGTTTAATTTCCCAGCGCAATTTGTTAACCGCTTGAAAAGAAGTCCAATTTAAAGGCTTATCGATAAGCAATACTTGTCCTGAAAGGTAATCGTCTTTTGTAAGCATAACTAATTAAAAATAGAAACCCCAATAGCAATTAAGCCTATAATAACACAATAAATGGCAAAATAGCTCAACTTGCTTTTTTTTACCAAGGTAATCATCCATGTACAAGCAAAAAGACCAGCTATAAAGGCGGCTATAAATCCAATGGAGAGTGCTGTGAAATTTTGACTTTCAGCAGAAATGTCCCCGCTTAAAATGTCCTTGGCAATTTTACCAAAAATGAGCGGAACCACCATTAAAAATGAAAAACGGGCGGCTTTGGTTTTATCGTTTCCTAATAGTACCGAGGTTGAAATGGTAGCGCCAGAACGTGAAATACCGGGCAACATAGCAATGGCTTGCGAAATACCAATAATAAAAGCATTGTTATAGGAAACAGGCTTGCTGGTGTTTTTGGCTTTATCGGCCAAAAAGAGGAGTAAGGCCGTAATGATAAGCATACAGCCAACAAGTAAAACATTACTGCCAAAAAGTTGCTCCAATTGTTCCTCGAAAAATAGACCTACAATAACGGCAGGTATCATGGATATTGCAATTTTAACGATGAATTGCAAATCGGCATTCCATTTGAAACTTAGGGCACCTTTTATGAGCTCTAAAATATCTTTTCTAAATACCACTATGGTACTTAAAGCTGTTGCAAAGTGAAGGACAACAGTAAAAAGTAAGCTTTCTTCTGGCACAGAGTGGTCGCCTAAAATGGCTTTTCCTAGTTCTAAATGGCCGCTTGATGAAACAGGTAAAAATTCGGTAAGCCCTTGAATAATGCCTAAAATGATTGAGTCAATGATATCCATGGGCACAAAAGTATTAAAATAGAGATATTAAACGATAGTCATATTTAACTTATATTATAAAAGCATGTATTTTTACTGAAATGAAGATTGTACTGGCGCCAGATAAATTTAAAGGAACATTAACAGGGTTTCAATTTTGCGACGCGGTTAAGGCAGGTATACTAACTGTTAACCCAGAGGCAAGCTTGGTGCAACTACCTCTTGCCGATGGTGGCGATGGTACTATAGATGTGGTTAATTATTACTTAAAAGGAAAGCATGTACAGGTAGAAGTAAGCAATCCATTTTTTAAACCCATTAAAGCCTCTTATTTATATTCTGAAGTACAACAAATGGCATTCATAGAAATGGCTGAAGCTTCAGGGGTTAAACTTTTAAGACCAGAGCAATTAGACTGTAAAAAAGCCACGACTTTGGGGACGGGCGAATTGATACGGGATGCAATAGACCGTGGTGCTAAACAAATCCTTTTAGGTATTGGGGGAAGTGCCACTAACGACTGTGGTATTGGTATGGCTACGGCTTTAGGCTATCGCTTTTTGGATAAACATAATCAGGAAGTGAAGCCTATAGGGGCCAATTTATCACACATTGAAACGATTGACGCCACTAAAGTGCATCCCAGATTACATACGGTTAGTTTTAAAATTGCTTGTGATGTTACCAACCCGTTATATGGCAAACAGGGTGCGGCTTATGTCTATGCGAAGCAAAAAGGGGCTTCTTTTAATGATATTAAAATGTTGGATGATGGTTTGCAACGGTTTTCCAAAGTATTGAAAACGGTGTTTGGGATAGATTCCCAAAGGGTTGAAGGAGCTGGAGCGGCCGGAGGTATGGGCATGGCTTCAAAGGTATTCTTAAAAGGGGAGTTACAATCTGGAATTGAATTAATAAAGGAATTGGCAAATTTTGAAGCGCATATCACCAATGCCGACTGGATCATTACTGGTGAAGGTCTGTTGGATGTTCAAACCCTTTCGGGAAAAACAATTTGGGGCGTAACGCCTGCTGTAAAAACAAAACAATGTAAAGTAGCTGCTTTATGTGGAGCAATAGATTTAAACGAAGACGCACTTAAAAATTTAGGAATCGACTATGCCGATGCGGTTATGAATCATGCTGAAAATTTAGAAGATGCCATGCAAAATAGCCAGGCCTATGTTTATAAAATGGCAAAAATTTTTGCAGAAAAAATAATGTAATTGTCATTCCTGCGCGTTGCCCTGAGCTTGTTGAAGGGAAGGCAGGAATCCACTTGAAAATAACTAAGTGTTAGAAATGATAAGGAACTATTTCTTATCCGGATTCAAAAGAATAGCATAAACCTGAATGGCAAACCCAATAAGCACTAAAGTAGGTGCCAACCGAATACGTCTCCAAGAGAAAATATCAGGATTAAAAACATTGGGGTCGTCACTACCGCCACCAGCCATTAAAATAAATCCAAGGGCAATACAGGCTAAACCAATAAACATAAACTTGTAGTTTTTTTTGCCAAATACAAAAGCTGGTTTTGCGTTTTCTTTTCGTTTTTGTTCTCCCATAATGTTTTAACTAATAGTGCAAAATAACAGATTTATTTAAAATAGCGGTGTTAATGATGTTATAATATTTGAAAAATGAATTTTTGAGTCACGGGGTATTCACACCAATAACTAATAATAAAGCTCATCCGTTTTTAAATTCAAAAAGCGTTGTGTGGCAAAATGGGTACTCACCCAAGTAATAATAACGCCCAAAACAAATATTAAAGCAAATAAGAACCCTATAAGCAACGGATTGTTCAATAATCCTAAATCGGTAAAAGTTCTGTTGAGGTAGTAAAGCACAATGGCCATGCCTGCTAAAGCTAAAACGGCTCCAATAATACCCAAACGCACACTTTTCCAAACAAACGGCCTACGAATAAACTGCTTGGTAGCCCCAACCATTTGCATGGTTTTAATGGTAAATCGTTTGGAATACACGGCCAACCGGATGGAGCTGTTTATTAATAATACGGCTATTAAGGTAAAAATGCCACTAATGACCAATACCCAAAAACTAATTTTCTTAACGTTATCGTTCATTAGGTTTACCAAATCATTGTCATAAGACACCTCGTCAACAAAGTTTTTAGTTAAAGCTTCCGTTGAAATTTTTTCAAGGTGTTCCGAAGTTACAAAATCGGCTTTTAAATGTATGTCTATAGAGTTCTGTAAGGGGTTGTAACCCACAAAATCCATAAAGTCCTCACCGTTTTCGGCTTTCATAAATTCGGCAGCTTGCTCTTTGGAAACGTATTCGGTGGATTTTACATAATCGGCCATGGCTAAACTTTTTTCCAGCTGATTGATCTCAACCTCTTTGGCCGAATCCTTCAAATAAATGGTAAGCACCACCTGTTCTTTAAAATGATTGGATACTTTTTTGGCATTAAGTACCAACATGCCCAATAGGCCTAATAAAAACAATACCAAAGCAATACTTAGTACCACTGAAAAATAGGAAGAAATAAGTCGGCGTTTTTGGTGCTTTTCAAAAGATGAACTCATGCCATGATCGATTTAAGATGTAAAAATAATAAAGTATATCTAATCTCTTATATAAACCAGAACATATCTGTTTTAGTATGTACACGACAAATTTTATCCTTTGGTAAAAGATTGATGGGATTGATGGTGATTGAAAGGATAGCATATAGTTAACCATTAAAAATTTACGAAGTTAGATTAACTGAATACTTAATACTGAGACTAGCCGCAGAATAGTAAAACCCCGCAAAAGTGATTGGAGCGGCAGCTTTTAGCCCCACCTAACCTCCCCAAAGTGGAGGAACTCTTACTCAAACGTATTAAAGAATTTTTCGAAACCAACTATCCACAAGGCAAAGCCTCGAAGAATTCTTCTCGATTAAAACCAAGAAACCCCTCCCCTTCGGGGAGGCTGGGAGGGGCAACGGTGGCTTTGCCATTTGCCCAAAAAACATTTGCAAAACTAATATGCGACGCACGTCTATTTTTAGTATGGAATATGTTTTTATTTTGGTTTCTTGCTAATTAAATACACACCAAAAACCACCAAAAGGCAACTTGCTATCTTAATAAGGTCTATGTCCTGTTGGTACTGGCTATGGTTTAAAACAAAAGCATAAATGCTTACAAGTATAAAATTGATGGCTGGCTGTAGATAAATATAACTGCTATTTACCGACGGCGATACAAAATTTAGGGCATATACATTAAACAAGTAGGCGAAAAAGGTGGTGAATACAACCACATAGCCAATGGTTAAGTAGGTGCTAAGGGTAAAGGCACTAAAATTGGTATTTAAAAAGTCGGGTAGGCCAAAGGGAAGCATAAATATAAAACCGAATAAAAACACCCAACTAATTATGGTTATGGCACTGTACTTTTTCATAAGGGGCTTTACAATAACCAGATAGGCGCCATAGCTACAGGCATTTAAAAAAATGCATAGATTTCCCAAAAAAGAACTCGTACCTCCTGCATTATTCCCATAAACAATTAATAGAACAGCTCCAATAGAACCTATGCCAATGCCTAAAAGTTTGTTTTTGGTAAAGCGTTCTTTTAACAAAAAGAAACTGAATACCAATACCAAAACAGGAACAATGGTCATGATTATGGAAGCATCAACAGGTGAGGTTAAGTTAATACCATGAAAAAACAATAGTTGGTTGGCAGCAGCACCAAGCAACCCACAAAGGATTAGTCGAGGCCAATCGGTTTTGCTAATTTTTTCCTTGGCAAAGGCTTGTTTCAATAGCCAAAACAGTATTGTGGCACAGATCAATCGGATGAAAACAAAAGCCGAAGGGCCTATTTTATGGGGCATAATACCTTTGGCTACAATATAGTTAATACCATAGATAAGGTTGGCGCCAAGTAAGGCTAGATGTGCTTTTAAAATATTGCTGTTCAAGGCTAGGTTTTATGATGTTTTTAAAAAGTTTGACAAAAGTAAATTTATTATTCCACAAAAATGAATTTTAATGGGAAGAGCCTCAGGATTTATTATAAGTAAAGGTTTTTCAGTTGGTTAATAAACTGTAAATTTGCAACTTTAAAAATCGTCATTCCGAGGAGTGAAACGACGTGGTAATCTTTTTAATTAGCAGATTGCTTCACTTTGTTCGCAATGACGTTAATATTTTTAAGATTTTAGAGTAAAGATGAGATACGATTTCAATACAATCGAAAGAAAGTGGCAAGATTATTGGGCCAAAAACCAAACTTTTAAAGCCGAAAACCATAGCGATAAACCCAAATACTATGTGTTGGATATGTTCCCTTACCCAAGTGGTGCCGGGCTACATGTTGGACATCCGTTAGGGTATATTGCCTCCGATATTTATGCGCGTTACAAACGTCATCAAGGCTTTAATGTGTTGCACCCACAGGGGTATGATAGTTTTGGTTTGCCAGCCGAACAGTATGCCATTCAAACGGGGCAGCATCCTGCAATTACAACCGAAGAGAATATAAAAACCTACCGTCGTCAGTTAGACCAAATCGGGTTTTCGTTCGATTGGTCTCGTGAGGTACGTACGTCGGATCCTAAATATTATAAATGGACGCAGTGGATTTTTATCCAATTGTTCAATTCGTGGTATAATAATGATGCCAATAAAGCTGAAGACATTTCAGAATTAGTAAAAATATTTGAAGCGGAAGGCAATGCCAATGTCAACGCTGCTAGCGATGATGCTATTGAAATTTTTACTGCGGAAGATTGGAACAGTTTTTCTTCGGAAAAGCAACAAGAGATTTTATTACAATATAGATTAACCTATTTAGCTGAAACCGAAGTAAACTGGTGTCCGGCTTTGGGAACGGTTTTGGCCAATGACGAAATTGTTAATGGCGTATCGGAACGTGGTGGACATCCCGTTATCCGAAAGAAAATGACCCAGTGGAGTATGCGTATTTCGGCTTATGCCGAACGTTTACTTCAAGGCCTGGAAACCATAGACTGGACCGATTCGCTTAAGGAAAGTCAGCGCAATTGGATAGGTAAGTCGGTTGGAGCTTCGGTTATTTTTCCTGTCATTCCGACAGAGCGAAGCGGCGAGGAATCTCATGAAATATCTGTTTTTACTACACGCCCTGATACCATTTTCGGTGTGAGTTTTATGACCCTTGCACCAGAACACGAATTGGTATCACTAATAACCACACCTGAGCAAAAAGCCGAGGTCGACGCTTATGTCGAAGCCACAGCAAAACGTAGCGAACGCGATAGGATGGCCGATGTAAAAACCATTACAGGAGCGTTTACAGGGGCTTATGCCGAGCATCCATTTACCAAGGAACCCATTCCAATTTGGATAGGTGATTATGTGTTGGCAGGTTACGGTACCGGAGCAGTGATGTCTGTACCATGTGGTGACCAACGCGATTACGATTTTGCGAAGCATTTTAATATTCCCATTCCTAATATTTTTGAAGGTGTTGATATTTCTGAAGAAGCCTTTGCAGATAAGGACAATACCGTAATTGCCAATAGCGATTTTCTTAATGGCCTAAACTATAAAAAGGCTACCAAAAAGATAATTGAGGAACTGGAAAAGTTGGGTCTAGGTGAAGGGAAGACCAATTACAGGTTACGCGATGCGGTGTTTAGTCGTCAGCGTTATTGGGGCGAACCATTTCCGGTATATTATGTCAATGGCATGCCGCAAATGATAGATGCACAATATTTACCTATTACCTTGCCCGAAGTTGAAAAGTATCTCCCTACCGAAACGGGCGAACCACCACTGGGCAATGCCACGGTTTGGGCTTGGGATACCAAAAACAATAAAGTAGTATCCAACGACTTGGTGACTGAGGCTCCCGAAGTCACCGGTGAGAATCAAGTCGCTTCGAGTACCTCAGCGACCACAGATAATGGCATCTACCCATTAGAGTTAAACACTATGCCAGGATGGGCGGGAAGCTCGCAATATTTTAATCGTTATATGGATCCGCATAATGAGGATGAAATCTTCTCGCAAGAGGCCATTAACTATTGGCAGCAGGTGGACTTGTACATAGGCGGTAGCGAGCATGCCACTGGGCATTTGTTGTATTCTAGATTCTGGCAAAAATTTATGTTCGATAAAGGTTTGGTGCCTTACGACGAGTTCGCCAAAAAACTGATTAATCAAGGGATGATTTTGGGGACGAGTGCGTTTGTAAGAAGATTAGATGGTGTTTATTTTGAAGATGATAAAGGAGTAATGAAAGGAGCATATAATGTTAGTTCAAATATTTATTTATCAGAAGGGAGAGTTTCAAATCAAGCATTTTTGAAAGAATTGCTTCTAAATCTAAAAGAAGAAAATCCAAAAATCACTAATGAAAAGGTTTTCGATAATTTAGATAAGAATTATAAAATATGTTTGCGAAAAGGAATTCATGCCGATGTGTCTTTTGTAAACGCTTCAGATGAATTGGATATTGAAGCTTTTAAAAACTGGCAACCAGAGTTTAAGGATGCAGAGTTTATCTGTGAAGAAGATGGAACATTTAAAGTAAGTCGCGAAGTCGAAAAAATGTCCAAATCCAAATACAACGTCGTCAATCCGGATAATATCTGCGAGCAATATGGTGCCGACAGTTTACGTTTGTATGAAATGTTCTTAGGGCCATTAGAGCAATACAAACCTTGGAACACAGCGGGAATCACAGGTGTACACTCCTTCCTTAAGAAGTTATGGAAGCTGTATAACGACGATAATGGTCTTAAAGTAAACGATGAAGAGCCGTCAAAGGATAGTTTAAAAACTTTGCATAAAACCATTAAAAAGGTTCAGGAAGATATCGAGAATTTTTCGTTCAATACGTCGGTATCCACTTTTATGATTGCCGTAAATGAGCTAACCGCTCAAAAGTGTATTTCTAAAGAGATTTTAGAACCCCTTTTAATTTTAATTTCACCCTATGCACCTCACATTGCCGAGGAATTATGGAGTCAGTTAGGACATCAAGAGTCTATTGCAATGGCGCCATTTCCCCAGTTTGATGAAAAGCATTTGGTAGAAAGCAGCAAGAATTACCCCATTTCATTTAACGGAAAAATGCGTTTTACTATGGAATTGCCGTTAGATATGGGTAAAGACGATATTGAAAAAGCAGTGTTGGCAAACGAAAAGACCCAAGAACAGTTACAAGGGCGTACCCCTAAAAAGGTGATTGTGGTTCCTGGGAAGATTGTGAATATAGTAGGTTAATGTCATTACGAGGAAGGAACGACCGAAGTAATCTGTATAATTGAAAGTTTAATTCGTGAGATTGCTTTATCCAGACGTTTGCAGTCTGGATTCGCAATGACATTCATAAAAAAAAAGAAATCATGAAAAAATGGATTTTAATAGTAGCGTTAATTGTAATGGCCTCATGCGCTAACCAAGAAAAAAAGCAAACCGTAGAACTGTCATATGGGCAATGCCAGTTTGGGATGACCTCTCAAGATGGTTGTGATTTAGCGGTTAGAATAGATGGAAAATCATACTTTGTAGATGGTGCTCATATCGACGATTTTGGGGATGCCCATGATGAGGGAACGGGATTTTGCGAAGTGATTAGAAAAGCCGAAGTTAAAGGTGAATTAGTTGACCATCGGTTTAAGGTGAGTTCGGTGAAGTTATTGGAAGAATAATTTATCATAATGGAAATCATTGGTTTTGTTGCCGCCGTATTAACCACGGCTGCCTTTCTGCCGCAAGTATATAAAACCTGGAAAACCAAGGATGTGTCCAGTTTGTCCTTGCCCATGTTACTTATGTTTTTTGTTGGTATAGTGGGTTGGTTGGTTTATGGGTTTTTAAAACAAAGTCCGTCCATGATTTTTGCCAATACCATAACTATAGTCTCTTCGTTTTTGCTGGTCTATTTTAAAATTAAATACGGTAAAAATAATTAGGACTGACAAAATTTCTTAACTTTTATTTGGCTTATTTTTTGCTGTTCAAAAGGTATATTTACAAAAAAATTAAATCATGATAGGATATTATATATTAATTGGGGCTATAGCCTTAGTAAGTTGGGCTGTAAGTAACACCTTAAAACGTAAATTCGAAAAGTACTCTAAGGTACAATTGCGTAATGGTATGAGCGGTCGTGAGATTGCCGAAAAGATGTTGGCAGATCATGGTATTTATGATGTGGAGGTGATTTCTACACCAGGCCAGTTAACAGACCATTACAACCCTAAAAATAAGACTGTTAATTTAAGTGAAGCCGTATATAACCAGCGTAATGCGGCGGCAGCAGCTGTTGCAGCACACGAATGTGGTCATGCCGTACAACATGCCCAAGCCTACCAGTGGTTGCAGATGCGTTCTGCTTTAGTACCTGTGGTAAGTGTGTCGTCTGGAATGTCGCAGTGGTTAATTATTGGAGGTTTGGTACTCGGTGGAGCTGCAGGAATGGGCTTAGGCTGGTGGGTAGCTGCTTTAGGTGTGGTTCTTATGGGGTTTGCGACTTTGTTTAGTTTTATCACCTTACCTGTAGAATACGATGCCAGTAACCGTGCCTTAGCATGGTTAAAGAACAAGAACATGGTGTCGCAACAAGAATATGAAGGTTCTCAAGATGCCTTAAAATGGGCGGCTAGAACCTATTTAGTAGCTGCTATTGGTGCTTTGGCCAATTTACTGTACTGGGCACTTCAAGTCTTTGGAGGTAGAGACTAGTTGTTTTGACAAGTTAGGGGTAAACAAAAAACATGTACTTAAATTGTTGATTGATAATATGATTTAGTATTTTTGATAAAACAGATGATTATGAGGACAATCCATTTAAATATACCTGATAATGTTGATTTGAAAGATCATGATTTTTCAATGATAATTGCTGCTAAGTTATATGAGGATGCTAAGCTGTCTGCCGGACAGGCTGCAGAGGTTGCTGGATTGTCAAAAAGGGCATTTATTGAAATACTAGGGAAATATGGGGTTTCAATTTTTAGCTCATCGATTTCTGATTTACATTCCGATATAGCAAATGCCTAAGGTTGTTATTTCAGATGCGAGTACTTTGATAATTTTTCATAAGATTGATGAGTTTGATCTTTTGCATAAAGTTTATGGAGAATTGGTTACTACTCCTAAGGTTGCAGAAGAATTTGGAGAAGAATTACCAAAATGGATTAAGCTTAAATCTGTTTCAGATAAAAAATATCAAGATTTTTTAGAGACACTAGTCGATTCTGGAGAAGCAAGTGCGATAGCATTGGCAGTTGAGTATGACGATGTTTTACTTTTACTTGATGATTTAAAAGCAAGAAAGCTGGCGATTCAATTGAAATTTAAAATTACCGGCACTCTTGGAGTTATTCATAAAGCAAAACAAATGTCGATTATTGAAAAGGTAAAGCCATTGGTCGATAAATTATTGTTGACAAATTTTCGAATAGCTGATAACGTTATAGCTGAAATTTTAAAATTAAACGATGAATAGGTTGATAGATAACCTTTAAAGTCGAAATTTCTCATATATTGTGGTACGTACTTAGTATTCTAATGTCACGCGATTAGAAACTAAATAAAATAGATATATAAAGCTCTGAAATTTTTCAGGGCTTTTTTGTTTCTTTACCCAACAATACTATAAGAAATGAACAACCCGCAAGACTATTATAAAGAACATTCGACATTATACCAAGCTGAAGCACAGCGATTGTACAAGACAATGACGCGCTATAGTTTATACAGGCTTACCGTATTTTTAATAACGGTTTTTGGTATCTATTTTACCTTTCAGCAGTGGCAAGTGTCACTCTTTATAGGTGTGATTGGCGCTTTGGTTTTTATGGTGTTGCTTTCAAAGTATACCGATGTGAAACGGTCACACCGTTTTAATAAAGCTTTGGTTAACATTAATGAAGAAGAACTAAAAATAGCTTCGGGCGATTTTTACGATCGTGATAAAGGCTTGCAGTTTCAAGATCCCAGTCATTTTTATAGTTTGGATATCGATTTGTTTGGTCGTGGTTCTTTTTTTCAGTTTATCAATCGAACAACTATCGCCGAGGGTACCGAGCAATTGGCCAATGCCTTAAAGGCGAACCACATTGAAGGTATTGAGCAGCGGCAGGAAGCTATTAAAGAGTTAAGTGAAAAACCTAAATGGCGACAGTACTATTCTGCAACATCACATTTGGTCGAAGTTGAAACACGGGCAACAAGCATTATAAATTGGCTTAAAAGCTACCAACCGTTTTTATCCAAAACCATGGCATGGTTGCCTGTTGTGTTTGGAATACTTTCAGTAATCATTATAGTGCTTACAGCTTTAAACCTTATGCCCAATGCCCTTTTTGTGGGGTATTGGTTGTTTGTTGGATTGGGCTTTGTTGGTCGTTATTTAAAAAAAATAAATGTATTGTCTGCTAATGCCGATAAGATAAGGGATACGTTCAGGCAATATGCTTTGTTGTTGGATTTAATAGAAAAGGAAACCTTTACCTCGGGATTATTAAAAGAAAAGCAACAGCAAATACAATTAGTAAAGGAACAGGCATCACATATATTCAAAAAATTATCGAAAGCCTTGGATGCTTTGGATAATAGGAACAATCTTATTGGAGCTATTTTTGGTAACGGCTACTTTCTAATCGATTTAAAAAACAGCTATGCCATTGAACAGTGGATAAAGCAATATGCCCATAAGGTTGAAGATTGGTTTGAAGTGGTGTCGTTTTTCGACGCCTATAATACCTTGGGGAATTATGTTTATAATCATCCAGAGTTTGTTTTTCCAAACATTAAATATGATGGCATAGTTATAAAAGCCACAGATTTAGGACATCCATTATTGAACAAAACCAAACGGGTTGATAGTAACTTAAATATTGAAAATGAGCAATTCTTTATTGTAACTGGAGCCAATATGGCAGGTAAGAGTACTTTTTTGCGTACCGTTTCCTTGCATATTGTTATGGCCAATGCAGGGTTGCCCGTTTGTGCAAAATCAAGCGCATATTCACCAGTGAAATTAATTACCAGTATGCGAACTACAGATTCCCTAACGGATGACAGTTCGTATTTCTTTTCAGAATTAACCCGATTGAAATATATTGTAGATGCCATTGCAAAGGAACCTTACTTTATTGTACTGGATGAAATTTTAAAAGGAACCAACAGCACCGATAAAGCGATAGGCTCGCGTAAGTTTGTTGAAAAATTGGTAGCCTCTAACGCAACGGGTATTATAGCGACACACGATTTAAGTTTGTGTGAGATTGAAGAGGAGTTGGAAGATGTGAAAAATTATTATTTTGATGCTGAAATTATTAATGACGAACTTCATTTTGACTATAAACTGAAACAAGGGATCTGCCAAAATATGAATGCTTCCTTTTTGCTTAAAAAGATGAACATCGTTTAAAATACCATGCTTTGAATTCAAAAGATCAATACGATATTGCTGTTGTGGGAGGCGGTATAGTTGGCGTTGCTTCGGCGTATAAAATCCAATTAAAACACCCACATTTAAAAATTGTTCTTATTGAAAAGGAAGCGCGTTTGGCGGCACATCAAACGGGACATAATTCTGGTGTTATCCATTCCGGACTGTATTATAAACCGGGTTCGGCTAAAGCTAAAAACTGTGTTGATGGTAGAAAACAGTTAGTCGACTTTGCCAAAAAATACAAGATAAAGCATGAAGTTTGTGGAAAAGTGGTTGCTGCTGTTAATGAAGCCGAATTACCGTATTTAGATCGTATTTTTGAAAACGGCAAAGCCAATAATACCGAGGGCATTGAAAAAATAAATGCCAGTCAATTACGGGAGATTGAGCCTTATGTGGAAAGTATTGGAGGTATTTGGGTGCCTTGCACCGGAATTATTGATTTTGTAGGGACAACGAATAAGCTGGCCGAATTAATAATGGCAATGCAGCCTAAAAGTAAAATAATATTAGGAGAAAAAGTTGAAGCTTGCGAGCATATGGCTGAAGGGGCTTTGGTGGTGACTTCAAAAAATAAATATACCGTAAAGTACATTATTTTTTGTGGAGGCTTGCATTCAGATCGATTGGCAAAACAAGATTATATTAATCTAAAAGAACGGATAGTGGGCTTTAGGGGCGATTATTATAACTTATCCGAAGCTGCCAAAACAAAAGTTAAAAAATTAATCTATCCAGTGCCCAATCCTGCCTTTCCGTTTTTAGGCGTGCATTTTACCAGAATGATTAATGGCGATGTAGAGTGTGGGCCCAATGCCGTATTAACGTTTAAGCGAGAAGGCTATGGTAAAACAGATTTCAATATAAAGGATACCCTAAATGCTTTGTCGTATTCTGGAACATGGAATCTGCTATTTAAACATACTGATTTTGCCATTAACGAATACCTAAGAGCATTTTCTAAAAAGCGATTTTTAAGAACGTTACAACGCTTGATACCTTCATTAGCTATGCAGGATATAGAGCCAGCTAGGGCTGGAGTTAGAGCGATGTTGTTAAAGGAAGATGGTACTATGCAGGACGATTTTAAAATTGTACATCATAATAGAAGCTTGCATGTGCTCAATGCGCCATCGCCAGCTGCCACTGCATGTCTGGCCATTGGAGATACGATATGCGATATGGCAAGAACTTATTTTAATTTGGATTAATATTTTTTTGTTGAATAATACAGGGAAAACACTTAGTCCAGGAGTATAAAAACTTGGCTAACATCCTGTTTATAAAATCCAATAAAATTCTAATAAGAAGAACCTATATACAAGAATTACTTGTTAAATTAGGGGGTAGATTTTATTTAATGCAACACACCTCTAAACTTCCAGATGTAAAAACCACCATTTTTTCTATAATGAGTGGATTGGCAAAGACACATAATGCAATTAACCTGTCCCAAGGGTTTCCCGATTTTGAGAGCGATAAAACGCTTACCGATTTAGTCTGTAAAGCCATGAACTCGGGGTATAACCAGTATGCACCTATGTATGGGAATTTAGAGCTTCGTCAAGCCATTGCCAAAAAAATAGAATTACTATATAATACAAGTTATCATCCAGACAATGAAATTACCGTTACGGCAGGAGCCACGCAAGCCATCTTTACTGTAATCAATACGTTTATAAGAGAAGGAGATGAGGTCATTATTTTCAAACCGGCTTACGATAGTTATGAACCTGCAGTAAAACTAAATGGAGGTACTCCAATAGCGATACAATTAGAAGCGCCTTTTTTTGGGGTTGATTGGGATTTGGTAAGGCAAAAGATAAGCTCGCGTACCAAAATGATTATTGTTAACACACCACACAATCCATTGGGGACGGTATTTTCGAAAGCAGATATGTTGCAACTGCAGGACTTGACCAAAAATACCGATATTATTGTATTGAGTGACGAGGTGTATGAGCATATGATTTATGATGGCGAACAACATCAAAGTGCCTGTTTATTTCCCGATTTAAAAAAGCGGAGTTTTGTTGTGGCATCCTTCTGTAAAACCTTTCACAATACAGGGTGGCGCATTGGCTATTGTTGTGCGCCAAAGGAGCTTATGGATTTGTTTATGCAAGTGCACCAGTTTAATGTGTTTTGCGTGCACCATCCTACCCAAAAGGGCATTGCCGATTATATGCAAGAGCCTAAGCATTATTTAGAGCTATCAGCATTCTATCAACAGAAAAGGGATTTGTTCCTGAATTTGATTAAGGATTCCCGGTTTAAGTTTAAGCCATCAAAAGGAACCTATTTTCAGGTACTGGATTATTCAGCAATTACCGATGAATATGATGTCGATTTTGCCAAGCGTTTAACGGTAGAATCAGGTATAGCCTCTATTCCTCTGTCTGTATTTAACACCAATAATATAGACCATAAAGTACTCAGGTTTTGCTTTGCTAAAAAGGACGATACCTTAAAGCGGGCAGCAGATATTTTAAATACCATTTAACCATGCAAGACGAATTAAAAGTAGCCTGTATTCAATCCAGTTTGGTTTGGGAGAATCCAAAGAAAAACAGAAAGCATTTTTCAGAAAGAATTAAGGAAATAACCCAGGAAGTAGATGTTATTGTACTTCCAGAAATGTTTACCACGGGATTTACTATGAATGCTTCAAAAGTAGCCGAAACCATGGATGGGGAAACGGTAGCTTGGATGCAGAAAAAAGCACAGAAAGCCCAAGCGGCCATAGTGGGCAGTATGGTTGTTGTAGAAGGAAACAAGTTTTATAACCGTTTGCTTTTTGTGGAACCCTCTGGTGATGTCAAGTGCTACGATAAGCGGCATACCTTTACCTTGGCCCATGAAGATAAAGTTTTTACTGCAGGGACTAAAAAGCTTATTATAGACTACAAAGGCTGGAAAATTTGTCCGTTAATCTGTTACGATTTACGTTTTCCTGTTTGGGCTAGAAATGTTGAAGATTACGAGGTGTTGCTTTATGTGGCCAATTGGCCTAAACCTAGAATTTTAGCTTGGGATACCTTGTTAAAGGCTAGAGCTATAGAAAATATGTGTTATTGCATAGGTGTAAACCGTATAGGTATTGATGAGGCGCAGAATGAATATTGTGGTAATACAGCAGTATATGATGTGCTTGGAAATGCCATTACACCTATAAAGCCAAACAGGGAACATATTGAAATAGCTGTTTTAGAGAAACGGCATATTAGCTTTTACAGAAATAAGTTAAAGTTTTTAGACGATAGGGATGATTTTGCTATTAATTAAATGTTAGTGTTTCTATGATATCAAAATTTGAGCGCATATCATCAGACATTTCAAAATGACTCACACGTTCGGGCTGTAACTTTTCAAGGTAATTACCCGTGTCATACTTTTTATTGCCATTGGCATCATGAATGACCCTAATTAAATACTTGCCTGGGTTTAAATTTAAAAAGTCTAAAGGTTTGGCTTCTGTAGTGTACTGTTCTGCTTTCACGTCTCCTTTACTATCAGTTAATTGAACTATGGCAGGATATTTTGCATTTGCCATTATAATGCGCAAATTACCAAAGTCGGAAACTTTTTTGGTGCTAACCGTATAGTTTAATGAGTCGTTGGTTTTACCAAAAAAGCCTGTAAAGGTTTCAGGTAGTACTTGAATACGGTATTTATTGTCTTCAACCTTTTCAAAGTTTAACTCATAAGCGTTGTTTAAAGTATCAAGCTTAGCTGTGAACGCAACATTTATAGAGTCTTTGTCGAGTATGCTAATTTTGGTTTCGTCAAAGGTTGTAAAAGGTGTAGAACCATAAATTTTAAAAGGTTCATCATAAGTAATGGTTCCTGATGGATAGGACGAAACGGTTAAAGTATCCCGTTTTTGTTCACTAATTCTAACTGTATAGTCTTTTTCAAAATCTAAATGAGAAACCTTAAAGATAAGAGAATCTACTTCCAGCCTCGGTTTATACCAATAGTAAAGCGAATCGGTTTTCTGGTCTTTTGTAATGCGGTAATCAAAATCGTTGGGTACTTCAGATAGCAGTTCAATACCCATACCCTTGTAATCGCCTTCAAAGCCAAAAACTATTTTTTCTCCAGATAGCAACCGCGGTTTGCTGGCACGAAAGTCCAGTTCTTCTTTAAATAGCTTGAGGTTGTAAACCGAATCTGTGGGAACGTTTATAAAGCTTTTATAAAAACCTATTTTATCAGTTTTTTGTTGAAATTTATTGTCGTCGTTATTATCTTTTAAAGCGACTAATAAATATTTTCCTTCCTTAATATTTTCAATAGTAAAGGTGGTTACACTATCTAAGGTATTAGTAATATATTTTGGAACCTCTTTATAGATAATGGAATCGTGGAACGTTGAATCGACTTCATAGAGCCCTACATTTACAAAGGTTTCCGTTTCTTTATCTATGGCGTCGCTAATGGAACCTTTAACGGTTAAGGAATCAATATAACTGCCGGTTGAAAAGACATAGCGGTAATAGGAAAACGGATTGCCCTCGTTGTTGTCCTGTATACTATTTCCAAAATTAAAGGCGTAGGTGGTATTAGGTTGAAGGGTGTCATAAATTTTAATGGAAATATATTTACTGGCACCTCCCAAAGGTTTTATTTCGGGTTGGGTTTTCATTGGGGGCGAGATGATCAATTGCTTCTGAATATCCTTAAGCTTAATATACTCATCAAAATAGATAACAATTTCGTCGCTGTTAAAGTTGATCGAAAAATTCTCAGGTTCAGACTTAATAATTACAGGAGGCGTTTCATCTTTGGGGCCACCGCCAGGAGTGCCTTTATTGGCACAATTAATAAAAATAAGGCTTATAAAAATTAATAAAACAATGTTAGAAAGTGCTTTATGCATGGGGTGTTTTAAATTTTAGCAAAAGTACATGAATTTTATAAATATAACGTATATCAATTTTATGCTATTGCCATACAGGCAATACTTATTTTAATATTTTCGGCTTGGTTTAAAACCTTTATACAGGCTTCCATTGTTGCGCCAGTTGTTATTATATCATCTACCAATAATATGTGTTTGTTATTTATTGAAGCTAGGTTGTTAACGGTAAAAAGCGTACTGTTATCCTGCCAACGGGCAAATCGTTTTTGGGTAACCTGAGATTTGGTATTGGTTACTTTTAAAAGGACATCGTCTTTATAATTGGCATGCAGTTGTTTCGCAATTTGCTGGCCAAACTTAGCCACTTGGTTGTAGCCCCTCTGTTTTAATTTCTTTTTATGTAAGGGTACGGGAATAACAATATCAATTGTATTATAATGCTCCAAGGTTTTAAGTTCGCCGCCAAGCCAATTGCCTAAAGCGAAACCTATATTTTCATACCCTTTGTATTTTAGACCATGAATAAGCTGCTGTACAGCTCCTTTTTTCTCAAACCTAAAAAGTGCTGTGCCTTGTTCTATTTGAGCTCTTCCATAAAGTGCTTTGACGACTGTATCATTATTGTTAAAATGAAAATTGGTGACCGGTAAATTATGTCTGCAAGAGGTGCATATGGTATTTTGATTGTCTTCCAATACATTAAGACAAGCATAACAAATTTTAGGAAAAAATAAATTCACTAAGGGTTTAAACATGTTTAAAAGCAAGGGGCAATTAGTATAAATTAATCAGAAACATACGAATATAAATATTTATTAGTGAATTTGTTGCAAATTTTGTTTGAGAAGGCTCTTAGTTCACGGCGGTTTTTTATTTTTGCACCTATGGCAAATCAAGACGATACATTTAAGAGAGTAATCTCCCATGCTAAGGAATATGGGTACGTATTCCAGAGCAGTGAAATATACGATGGACTGAGCGCAGTTTACGATTACGCGCAAAATGGAGCTGAATTAAAGAAAAATATCCGTGACTATTGGTGGAAGGCCATGGTACAAATGAACGAAAACATTGTGGGGATTGATGCGGCTATTTTTATGCATCCAACCACTTGGAAGGCTTCGGGGCATGTTGATGCATTTAACGATCCTTTAATTGATAATAAAGACTCAAAAAAACGCTATCGAGCCGATGTTTTAATTGAAGACTATTGTGCCAAGATAGAAGCTAAAATAGATAAGGAAGTAGCTAAAGCAACAAAACGTTTTGGTGAAGCCTTCAATAAAGAAGAATTTGTGTCTACCAACCCTAGGGTTTTAGCTTACCAAGAAAAGATAAATGCTACGTTGTCGCGTATGGCGAAGTCTTTGGAAAAGGAGGATTTAGCCGATGTAAAAGCGCTTATTGAAGAACTCGATATTGCCGACCCGTTAACGGGCAGTAAAAACTGGACCGATGTCAAGCAGTTCAACTTGATGTTTGGGACTAAACTAGGAGCTTCAGCCGATAATGCGATGGATTTATACTTGCGTCCTGAAACGGCACAAGGTATTTTTGTTAACTTTTTGAATGTTCAAAAAACAGGACGTTTAAAAATTCCATTTGGTATTGCACAAACTGGAAAGGCCTTTAGAAATGAAATTGTAGCCCGACAGTTTATCTTTAGGATGCGTGAGTTCGAACAAATGGAAATGCAGTTCTTTATTAAACCAGGAACGCAGCAAGAATGGTATGAGCATTGGAAGGAAACCCGATTAAAATGGCATTTGTCCTTAGGGATGGGGGAGGATAACTATCGTTTCCACGACCATGAAAAGTTAGCACATTATGCAGATGCTGCTGCCGATATTGAATTTAAATTCCCATTTGGATTTAAGGAATTGGAGGGTATCCATTCACGTACCGATTTCGATTTGAGTCAGCATGAAAAGTATTCAGGTAAAAAATTGCAGTATTTCGATCCAGAGGAAAATAAAAGCTATGTGCCTTATGTGTTGGAAACTTCCATTGGATTAGACCGAATGTTTTTGGCGGTATTCTCCAATTCGTTACAAGAAGAGGAATTGGAAAATGGAACTACCCGTACCGTTTTAAAATTACCAAGTGTATTGGCGCCTATAAAAGCAGCTGTATTGCCATTGGTGAAAAAAGACGGATTACCAGATATTGCAAGACAAATAGTAAATGATTTAAAATGGGATTTCAATGTCGTCTATGATGAAAAGGATGCTGTTGGACGTCGTTATAGAAGACAGGATGCCAACGGAACCCCATTTTGTATTACCGTAGACCATGATACGTTGGAAGATAATACTGTTACTATTCGCCATAGGGATTCCATGGAACAACAACGTGTTAAGATAGAAGATTTACGCGAGATTATAAAGAAAGAAGTAGATGTACGTAATTGGTTGATGAAGATGTAATATTCCTGCGTAAGCAGGAATCTCAAAAAAATAATCCCGAGTATTTTTTGCTTGGGATTTTTTTATGAATAAAACATAGATTTAAAAATCAATGTAAATCCTAAATCTTAACTTGTCTATCAATATCCTGATTTAAAGAGATAAAAGATTCTGTTCTGGAGACTCCAGTTATGTCTTGTAGTTTGTTTAATAATAACATTAAATGGTCGTTGTTTTTGCAAAGCACTTTTAAAAACACATTCCAATGCCCTGTAGTGTAATGGCATTCCAATACCTCCGGAATACGCTTTAATAACTTAATAATGGTTGGGGCATCTCCTTCTTTGTCAAAATACATGCCTATAAAAGCAGAAGTAGTAAAGCCTAATGCTTCAGGGTTAACTATAAGTTTTGAGCCCGAAATAAGCTTGGCCTTTTCTAGTTTTCTTAACCTTTGGTGAATAGCAGCACCTGAGATACCAACATGTCTGGCGACCTCTAAAATGGGAGTTCGGGCATCTTCCATTAGCATACGCAGTATTTTTTTATCGATACCGTCTATGGTAAAGGTTTTGGGTTTTCGTCTCATAATTGTTTTAATTTAAAAGATAAAAGTATGGATTTACTTTTAAATTGAAACCCTATAGCATGTTGCAGATAAATGCTTTGATAAAAGTAGAGGTGTTGGGTGATATGGGTATTGCCGAAGTATTCTTGAAGGCATCCAATGAATAGGATTTCGAATATTTTTTGAGCACGGTGCCTGAGGTTCTCGAAGGCACCTTACGATATTATAGGTATTTTTGATTTTGGTGCCTTCGAGAACCTCAGGCACCAAAAAAATCTTAATTGTTTAAAGGGTTATAGCCTAAATAGTGTACTTCTTTTTCATTAAATATGATACCAAAGTCTTTGAGTTCACTTAAAATAGGCTCATAAATTTCTTTGGTAATGGGTATCTGTACGCCAGGTGTTGTAATTTGTCCGTTTAAAATGGCCAAGGTAGCCATGGCTACGGGTAAGCCCACAGTTTTTGCCATGGCGGTATAGGTTTGGTTTTCGCCCAAAACAACCATATTGGAATCTATTTGATGTTTTTTGCCATGGAGTTCGTAACCAAATTTATGGTACATCACAATCATGTCTTTATCATCTTCGGCAAGGGTCCATTTATCCATGAGTATTTTTTGAAGTATTTGCGCTGGTGTAGCGTTCTTTAAGCCCACTTTTTTGTTGGCATTAAAAATATCGAGCTCTTCAAGCTTTTCCCATACAATATCATCCTGGTCTATTTTTAAGGCATATCTTAGTTTCAACTCTACCGAATCGGTATGATGGTAGGGTAGAAAAGCATTGATGAAATCACGATAACTCATGTTTTCACTATCTTCAATAGTATAGCTGTCGTCGGTCATGCCAAGACTAACAAAGATGTTCCATGCCCTGCAAAATCCTACGCGTCGCATAGTGCCCCGATATAGTGTTTTTATATTGTCCAAACCGTAAGCACTTTGGTATTTTAAGGAATCCCTGTTTGCGTATGCTTCAAACCTGCCAAAGCCATCAATATCTAAAAATTCGGTGCGTCTAAATAACCTGTGGTAAGGAATGTATTTATAAGTGCCTTCCTGTAAAAATTTGGCAGCTCCCCCTTGTCCGGCAAGAACAACGTTTCTTGGATTCCATGTAAATTTATAGTGCCATAAATTGTTATCACTTTCAGGAGAAACCAATCCGCCAGTAAACGATTCAAATAAAATGATGGTTCCGCCTTTATCCCTTATGCCATCCAGAACTTTCATGGCACTCATATGGTCTATCCCTGGGTCTACACCAATTTCGTTCATGAGTATTAGGTTATTGGTTTTGGCATCATGATCTAGAGCTTGCATTTCAGGACTAACATAAGAGGCCGTTACCATGTGTTTTTTATAGCGAATACAATCTTTGGCAACATTTATATGGAAACGTGCCGGGAGCATAGATACTACTATATCGGTATTCTTTATGGCTTTGGTTCTAGAGTTGTCGTCAAAAATATCTAGGGTTATGGCAGTAGCATTAGGATGGTTATCCAAAAGCTTCTTGGTGTTTTCGGTATTTAGGTCTCCAACGGTTATAAATAAGTCTTCTTCCACCGATTTTTCCAATAAGTACTTTAAAAGGTATGAGGCAGACTTTCCAGAACCAATCACTAAAATCTTTCGCATATTAAGTTATGTTGATTAATTTTGTTTATGCTAACAAAAGTAGGTTGATTACTTTTGTGTTTGCGAATTTAATAAAAAATAGTAGTGATTATTAAGAATAATTAAAAATGAATAGAAGATTATTGATAGTGGCTGGTATATTGGGAGTTACAAGTGTGATTTTTGGTGCATTTGGTGCGCATGCATTAAAAGAACTAATTACTGTAGAAGCCCAACAGACTTTCGAAACAGGGGTACGCTACCAAATGTACCATGCTTTATTGTTATTGTTTGTAGGGCATAGTGTATTGATTTCAGAAAAAACAAAAAAGTGGGTGCTATACCTTGTTGTTTTTGGCGTGTTGTTTTTTTCGGGATCTATTTATGGTTTGGCAACAGATACATTAACAACATTCAATTTCAAGTCTATTGCTTTGATAACTCCTGTAGGAGGTCTTCTGTTAATTTTAAGTTGGCTTTCTATAATTAGGGATTTGTTAAAAAAGAACACTAAAAACGATTGAAAATAATAAAAGCTTTAAAATAATTGTTATAATTTTGCCTAGTTAACAATTTTAAAGCGTATTATGGAAAATTACGGCTCGATTACGAAAACGATTTCGTTAGCGAACTATGGCATTAAAAATGCTAAAATTAATTATCAGTTATCACCTGAGCAGTTACATGACATTGCCATTGCAAAAGGACAGGGTGTAGAAGCCTCCTCTGGAGCCTTGGCTGTAAATACAGGTGAGTTTACAGGACGTTCTCCTAAAGACCGATTTATCGTTAAAGACGATATTACCAAAGACAAGGTTTGGTGGGGCGATATTAATATTCCTTTCGATCCTGAAACGTTTGATAAACTTTATGATAAGGTTACAGATTACCTTTCTAACAAAGAACTTTTTGTAAGGGATAGTTATGCTTGTGCGGACAACAATTACCGATTGAATATTCGCGTAATAAACGAATACCCTTGGAGTAACCAGTTTGCCTATAATATGTTTTTAAGGCCTATCGAAGCTGAATTGGATGGCTTTTCTCCAGAGTGGACGGTTATTAATGCGCCAGGTTTTATGGCCAATCCGGAAGAAGATGGAACCCGCCAACATAATTTTGCCATTTTAAATTTCACAAAAAAAATAGCATTAATTGGAGGTACAGGTTATACCGGTGAGATTAAAAAAGGTATTTTTTCGGCATTAAATTTTATTCTTCCCGTATTTAAGGATACTTTACCCATGCACTGTAGTGCCAATGTAGGTAAGGATGGTGATACGGCAATATTTTTTGGTTTATCGGGTACTGGAAAGACAACATTGTCTACCGATGCTAATAGAAGTTTAATAGGAGATGATGAACACGGTTGGACCAAAGAAAATACCATTTTTAATTTTGAGGGCGGGTGCTACGCAAAAGTCATTAATTTATCAAGAGATAATGAACCCGAAATTTTTGATGCCATTAAAAAGGGGGCTATTTTAGAAAATGTTGTTCTTGATGAAGCAGGGCATGTAGATTTTAAGGATACTTCAATTACGCAAAACACACGGGTTAGTTACCCTCTATATCATATTGAAAACATTCAAACGCCTTCCATAGGGAAAAATCCAAAGAACATATTCTTTTTAACGGCCGATGCTTTTGGGGTTATACCACCAATATCCAAATTAACACCAAGTCAAGCAGCCTATCATTTTATTTCTGGTTACACAGCAAAAGTAGCAGGTACAGAAGCAGGTGTGGTTGAGCCAGTGCCATCCTTTTCGGCTTGTTTTGGAGCGCCCTTTATGCCTTTGCACCCTGCAAAATATGCCGAAATGTTAAGTAAAAAGATGATAGAGGCAGGAGTTAATGTATGGTTGATCAACACGGGATGGACCGGAGGTCCCTACGGGGTTGGGAAACGTATGGAATTAAAATATACCCGAGCTATGATCAATGCCGTATTGAACGGTGATTTAGGCTTGTACAATTACGACGATTACCATATACACTCTGTGTTTGGTGTTGCACAACCCAGAACATGCCCAGGAGTACCAACCAGTGTTTTAAGTCCACGTGCCACATGGAACGATGATGAAGCCTATTATACAATGGCATTTAAATTAACCAATGCGTTTCGAGAAAACTTTAAAAAGTTTGAAGCCCATTGTAGCGAGGAAATCCGTCGTGGAGGGCCACAGCGGTATGCGTTTTAAAACAAAAAGGGATGATTTTTAAATCATCCCTTTTTTGTTTTCTTTATATAAAAAGGCGTTATTTCCTCTTGTTAACTTCTTCAATATATTTTTCCAAAGCCATGGTCATAGAAGGGGTTTCAGGTGTTGGTGCAGCAATATCTACACGTAATCCACGTTCTTTTACAGCTTTAATTGTTGTATTTCCAAATACGGCAATACGTGTGTCATTCTGCTTGAAATCCGGGAAGTTTTGAAACAACGATTCAATTCCAGATGGGCTAAAAAATACCAAAACATCATAATACACATTAGCCAAGTCAGATAAGTCACTAACAACCGTTTTGTAAAACGTGGCTTGCTTCCAGTTTACGCCTAGAGCATCTAAAGTTTCAGGAACTTCTGGCTTTACCTTATCTGTATTAGGTAATAGGAATTTTTCGTCCTTATATTTTTTAATTAATGGAGAAAGTTCAGAAAACGTACGTTTTCCAACATATATTTTGCGCTTTCTGTAGACTACGTACTTTTGCAGATAATAGGCAACAGCTTCAGACTGGCAGAAATACTTCATAGAGTCTGGTACCTTAAAGCGCATTTCCTCGGCAACCCTAAAAAAATGATCTACAGCATTTCTACTTGTTAAAATAATAGCAGTATAATTGTTTAAATCTACTTTTTGCTGTCTTACTTCTTTGGCAGGAACACCTTCAACATGTATAAAGGGCCTAAAGTCTATTTTTACTTTTTGCTTTTCTATTAAATCGAAGTATGGAGAATTCTCTATTTTTGGTTCTGGTTGGGACACCAAAATCGTTTTCACTTTCATAGGCGCAAGTAGTTTGTTCTTTTCTTAGTTTAAAATAAAGACCTTATATAAAATAATATAGGGTGCTATTTCAAGTGCGCAAAGATACAAAATAAAATAGAAAAAATTGTTTTTTATTAAACTTTGGTGTCTTTTAAATGAAGTAATTAATCCAGTAATATTTACTAGAAACAATAGTCCAAGCATGATATTGAATAGCATTGCAGAAGACTTGAAGCTATAAATTAGAAAAGCATTGATTGGTAGTAATAAAAGGCCTAAGTAGTTTTTATAGGTTATTTTCTGAAAGAGGTAAGCGTCTATTAAACTATCAATTTCAAACAGACTACCAATTAAGCGTTCTATTAAAACCTTTATAAGGAAAAATGAACCTAGGCCAACAGTGATTTTAAACAGCGCATTTATAGAAGTATAATCGACACCATTAAAAAACTTAAGGGCCAAAACAGCAAAAATGGAGGCAGATATGATTAAATTCACAAATAAAAGCGCATCAAATTTGTCTAAAAATTTCTGCTCTCGAGAATAAATATTAAGGTATTTAGAATTTGTAAATACATAAATAAAATCGCTAAAACGGTTGGAAGACACCAATTTAGCTGCAGCCACCATAAGTAAACAGGTAACTAATAATATAGTAAACAGTTCATTTGAAGGTACTTCGCGAATCATGCGATAAAATTATTATAATTATTCAATACCAATTTAATTATTAAGGAATATTTAAAATAAATAAAAAGTGAATACCTTACATTTGTTAAAAATTTTCAGAATAATATAGTTGATGCAAAATAGTATTGTCATCATTCCAACATATAACGAGATAGAAAACATAGGGCCTATAGTAAAGGCTGTGTTTTCCCAATCAGATGCCATACACCTTTTAGTGGTAGATGATAATTCGCCAGATTTAACGGCATTAAAGGTAAAGGAGTTACAGAAAGAATTTCCGGACCGCCTGTTTTTAGAGTCCCGAAGCGAAAAGTCTGGTTTGGGAACCGCATATATACATGGGTTTAAATGGTGTTTAAATAGGGATTATAACTATATTTTTGAAATGGATGCCGATTTTTCACATAATCCAGATGATCTAATAAGGCTTTATAAAGCATGTCATGTTGAAGGTGCAGATTTGGCCATTGGTTCACGGTATATTACAGGGGTTAATGTGGTTAATTGGCCTATGAGTAGGGTACTCATGTCTTATTTGGCTTCGAAGTATGTAAGAGTCATTACGGGCATGAAAATACACGATACCACAGCCGGTTTTGTATGTTACAAAAGGAGGGTGTTGGAAACATTAAATTTAGACACAATTAAGTTTATAGGCTATGCGTTTCAAATAGAAATGAAGTTTAAAGCCTATTTAAAAAAGTTCAAAATAATTGAAGTGCCGGTTATTTTTACCGATAGGACCAAAGGAGAATCAAAATTAAGTTCGGGTATTATATCTGAAGCTATTTTTGGAGTTATTTCAATGAAAATTAAAAGTTTATTTAAAAAGTAAACCGTTTATGAGTGAGAGGACAACGTTGATAAAAAATGCAAGAATTGTAAACGAAGGCACCATTTTTAATGGTGATGTTTTAATAAAGGGCGAATATATAGCCCAAATAGATGATTCCATAAGTGCTAAATCATCAGATGTTGTGGTTATAGATGCCGAAGGTAAGCTATTAATGCCTGGTGCTGTTGACGACCAGGTGCATTTTAGGGAGCCTGGCTTAACACATAAGGCCAATATTGCTTCGGAATCTAAGGCCGCTATTGCAGGTGGAATAACCTCGTTTATAGAGATGCCTAATACCAAACCACAAGCTACCACCATTGAAAAGTTGGAGGATAAGTTTGAGATTGCATCTAAAACGTCGTTTGCCAATTATTCGTTTATGTTTGGAGGGACTAACGATAACTTGGATGAAATTTTAAAAGTAGATACCAAAACGGTAGCGGGGTTAAAATTGTTTTTAGGCTCCTCTACAGGAAACATGTTGGTAGACAATCCAGAAGTGCTGGAAAACATATTTAAAAGTACCGATATGCTCATATCTGTACATTGCGAAGATGAAGCAACCATAAAGCAGAATCTCCAAGAGCATATTGATAAGTATGGCGACGACATCCCTATAAGTAAGCACCCCATTATAAGAAGTGAGGAGGCTTGCTATTTGTCGTCTTCAAAAGCGATCGCATTAGCGAAGAAGACAGGGGCGAGATTACATGTGTTCCATTTGTCTACAGGAAAGGAAACCAATCTGTTTACTAATAAAATACCGTTAAAGGATAAAAAAATCACGGCAGAAGTATGTGTGCACCACTTGTGGTTTAGCGATGAAGATTACGATAAAAAAGGCACCTTGATCAAGTGGAATCCAGCAGTGAAGACCTCGAAGGATAGAGCACAGCTCTTAGAGGCTTTGTTGGACGATAGAATAGATGTGATAGCTACAGACCATGCCCCACATACCCTAAAGGAAAAACAAAATAATTATACCAAAGCACCATCTGGTGGGCCGTTGGTGCAACATGCCTTACCGGCTATTTTGGAAATGTACCATAGAGAGAAGATTTCTATAGAAAAAGTTGTAGAAAAAATGTGCCATAATCCAGCTATATTGTTTCAAATTGAAAAAAGAGGCTTTATAAAAGAAGGTTATTTTGCCGATTTGGTTTTGGTGGATTTAAACAATCCGTGGACGGTTAATAAGGAAAATATTTTATACAAATGCGGATGGTCTCCCTTTGAAGGGACAACCTTTAAGTCAAGAATAACCCATACCTTTTTAAATGGTAGTTTGGTCTATAATAACTTTAAGTTCTCCAAGGATAGTGCGGCAAAACGATTAACTTTTAACCGATGATGATACAGCGTTTTTCCTTACTTTGTCTTGTAGCAGTGCTTGTTTTAGGTTGTTATGGCCTTAAAGGTCCTGAAAAACCTGAAAATTTAATTTCTAAGGACAACATGGTCAATATTTTAATAGATATTAGATTGGTGTCGGCTGCTACAGGAGCTAATAAAAGAACATTAGAAAGTAAAGTAGCCAATAAGGAAGCATATATTTTTAATAAATACAATATCGATAGTTTACAATTTGCCTTAAGCAATGAATACTATGCCTATCATGTTGATGATTACGATGATATTTATACGAGAGTAAAGGATAGCTTAGAAAAGTTAAAAACGTTTTATAAGGATTTAGAAACTAAAGAACTCGAGGAAAAGAAAAAACAAGACTCCTTACAGGCACTGATTAAAAAGGATAGTCTTAAGTTGAATAGAAAGTTAGATTCTATTAGGCGAGTTATGAAAAAAGATACTTTGGGGCTAAGGCAAATATTAGATTCGGTAAGGGCAGCCCATAAAGCCATTAGACCTATTCTTAAAAAAGATTCACTAACAGAAATAAAGCTCCAAGAACAACTTATTCCACCTGTTTCAGATAATGTTGTCCAAGATTAGTAATGGTTTTATCTATAGGTTTAAAGCTGTAGTTTAAGGTCTTTTCTATTTTATCACTACTAAAATGTTTTTCCTTTTGAAGCACTTTAGCAATGTGCTTAGTGAGCCTTCGTGGCTTTCCAGTTAGTTTTTGGCTTAGCCAATCCAATCGCCAAACAATACCCAACATTAAATCTGTAGCCATTTTTTTTGGAGGGGTTTGGTTAACGGAAACCGATAAACTTTGCAGAAAACGTTTGTAAGGCCAATTTTCGGCAACCAAAATAAAGCGTTCGTTATGTATGTCGCTTTGCATTAAGCGCATCATAATAGAGATAACATCTGTTACATCTACAAGTGCAATAGTACCCTTAGTATAAAAGCTAATGTTGTTATGTGCACGTTTAAACAAACTCCCACTGCCATTGTGCCAAATACCTGAACCTAAAATAACACCAGGGTTTACTATTACCGCATGCAATCCTTCTTGGGTGCCCCGCCATACCTCCATTTCGGCGCCATATTTTGTAATGCCATAAATGCTGTTGTCCCCTTCTGGGTTCCAATGGGTGTCTTCGGTTATGGGGCTTCCGTTAGTTGTTGTTCCCAATGTTGAAATAGAACTAACATAGCACAGTTTTTTAATTTTGTTATCAATACAAAGGTTAACAATATTGGCAGTGCCTTCAATATTTGTTCTGCGTAAAAGATAATATTTACTTGGTTCAAACGATACAAACGCAGCGCAGTGATAGACATAAGTAACGGCCTCGAAAGCTTTGGACAGGGAGGGAATATCTAGTAAATCGGCTTTAATCCAGTTTATTTTTTGATATAAATTACCATAATTACTGGTGTAAGAAGAAAAAACTTGTTTAACGTTTATAAGGCTGCTTTCATTTCGGTATATAGCTTTAACGGGCGTGTTATTTTCAACAAGCCTATAAAGTAAATGGGCGCCAACCAATCCCGTACCACCAGTGACTAAAATCATGCAACTAATGTAAAGAAATATTAAGAATACACGAGTAATTATAAGTGTATTTTTATCTTTGCGCTAGTTTATTAAAAATTAGAAATTATAATGAAGAATTTTGTTGAAGAGTTAACTTGGAGAGGTATGGTGCATACCGTTATGCCTGGAGCAGAAGAGCATTTAATGGAAGGTATACGTAGTGCATATGTGGGGTTCGATCCAACAGCAGATTCTTTACATATTGGAAACCTGGTGCCTATTATGTTGTTGGCGCATTACCAGCGATGCGGGCATAAGCCCATTGCATTGGTTGGTGGTGCTACAGGTATGATTGGTGACCCATCGGGGAAATCGAATGAACGTAACTTGTTGGACGAAAAAACACTGCGTCATAACCAAGAAGCCATAAAAAAACAATTAGCCCATTTTCTGGATTTTAAAAGCGATGTCGAAAATGCTGCCGTTTTAGTGAATAATTACGATTGGATGAAAGACATTTCGTTTTTGGACTTTATTCGCGATGTGGGTAAGCATATTACCGTAAACTATATGATGGCCAAAGATTCTGTGAAGAATAGAATTTCTTCTGAAGCTTCAGAAGGAATGAGCTTTACAGAGTTTACCTATCAGTTGGTGCAAGGTTACGATTTTCTTCACCTTTACAGAGATATTGACTGTACCTTGCAAATGGGCGGCAGCGATCAATGGGGTAACATCACTACAGGTACAGAATTGATTAGGCGTATTGGTAACGGTAAAGGTTTTGCGATTACTTGTCCGTTAATCACAAAATCCGATGGTTCTAAATTTGGGAAGTCCGAGGGTGGCAATGTATGGTTAGATGCCAATAGGACCTCACCATATAAGTTCTATCAATATTGGTTGAACTCAAGCGATGAAGATGCCGAAAAGTATATTAAAATCTTTACCTTTTTAAAAGAGGAAGAGGTGAATGCCTTAATACAAGAACACCAAGAAGCACCACATTTACGAGTGCTCCAAAAGCGTTTAGCCGAAGAGATTACCACTATGGTGCATTCTAAGGCCGATTTAGATAACGCGATAAAAGCTAGTAATATTTTATTTGGAAAATCGACCAGCGATGATTTAAAGCAGTTGAATGAACAAACCTTTTTAGATGTTTTTGATGGCGTGCCACAAACTGAAATTGCTCTAGATGATATTGACAACGGACTGGATATTATTGCCGCTTTAGCTGAAAAAGGAGGATTTCTAAAGTCGAATGGCGAAGCACGTCGTGCTTTAAAAGAAAATTCCATCTCAGTAAATAAAGAAAAAGTAAATGAAGGCTATTCTATTTCTACAGACGACTTGATCAATAATAAGTTTGTGCTTTTACAGCGCGGGAAGAAGAATTACTTTGTACTGACCGTAAAATAACAAAAGCCTCGATTTAACTTGAAATCGAGGCTTTTTTTAACCAACCAATTAACTTAACTAAAAAACTTTTCTTTTTCTTAGCTATAGCTTTGACGTACAGATGTTTTAAACCTTACAAAAAAGATTGTTTATTTTTTAAATTTTATGGTTTTCCAATTTTTGTTGGCTTGTTCCAATAAGTTAGCTTCGTTATTTTTATTCCATAACTCGAGTGTATTAGTGCCCCAGGCATTATAAAATAAATACAGTTTATGGTCTATAATTTTAAAAGCTCGTGGGTTTATAGAAACTTTTTGGCCTTTTAAAGCAATAGCATAAGCACAATAGCCTCCATATTGCGGGATGTATTGTTCTGGGGCTTTATTGAAGGTTATAAGGTTCTCATTAGAAGAGAATTTATAGTTCACACCATCAAACGTTGTCACAAATTCCTTTTTGCCCTCTTTTGGAGTGTTGTTAAAATAGGAAACCACATCGTAGCCATTGGCGGCATATCCTTTTTTTAGATTATAATCTGGTGTTTGTGAGAAGGTATGTAGGCTTACCAGTATAAACAAATAACACAGTGGCTTCATAAAAAAACGTTTTATGATAGGTCGAAACGTATTTTATACCTTACAGAAAAAAGGGGCTTAAAGCACCATTAAATTGCACCCTCTAATGTCAGAATTATCAAAGCGTCCAATAACTTCAAAAGTTCCATTTTGATAAACACAACCTAAATCTTGAGTAGCGATAAAGGCACAGGAATTAATATTGGCAAGGTCTATAATATTAATACCACCAGTTTTTCCATATCCTTGAACGGTTAGTGCGTCTTCGGTGTCCCGTGTTAACACCTGCATCCAGGGAGGACAACTAAAAAGGCCTTGCCCTTTGGAGTAGGCCTGACTTAACAGTTCGGTCATGCCATATTCACTATGTATGGCATTCACACCAAACCCTTTTTGTAGTCTATCGTGTAGTTCGATCCTTATCAACTCTTTTCGTCTACCTTTCATGCCACCCGTTTCCATAACTATGGTATGCTCTAAATTAAACTGATGCTGCTCAACCAAATCCAATAACGCAAACGAGACGCCTATAAGCAATACCTTTTTACCATTGGTATCTAATGTTGTTAAGGTATCTTTAAGTTCGTTAAGGTCATTCAAATAGAAACCACTTTCAGGGTGATTGGATCGTTTAATAAGGTTATCGACCATATAGATCAAGGAAGACCCTTCGCGTTCCAGGTACGATGGTAGCAAGGCCAAAACAACATAGTCTTCAATGTTTCCATAAAACTTTTGGAAGCCTTTAGAGAAACTTTGGGTGTATATATCCAGATTGGTTACATAGTGTTTACTGGTACTGCTTCCTGTTGTGCCAGAACTTGTAAATGTGGCTTCAATGTTTGCTTCAGAACTTAAAACAGGATGGGATTTAAAAAACTGAATAGGTAAAAAAGGGATGTCTTTTACCGAAGTTATCTCGCTGGGGTGTTTGTAAAGTAAGTCGCAAAACGACCGATAGACCCTATTGTTTTCAAACTGAAACTTAAAAACCTTAAGAGCCAAGTTTTCAAATTCGGTTTGGGTTTTAATATTAAAAATAGTGTTAGAGTCTATCATATAATAATACGGAATATTAAGAAGACAAAAGTATATAAAATAAAAAAAGCGTTACTAATGGTAACGCTCTAATATTTATGGCAATGCTATTAACGAATAATTAATTTTGAAGTTGCAACAGCTCCCTCTTGGGACACTTTTATTAAGTAGATGCCTTTTTTTAAGTAGGAGACATTTAATTTGTTGTTGCTAATGGTTTGCTTTATCACTTGCTTTCCTAACAGATCAATTATTATAATATCCATTAGTGAACTGCTATTACTGGAAATGGTTACAAAGTCAAGAGTAGTTGGGTTAGGGTATATGCTAAAACCCCGTATTTTGTGTTGTTTGGAGGAAAGGGTAGGGCCCTGTGTAAAATCCCCAGGGGTATCATCGCTAACCGTTACCCAGGCCATTGAAGTTTCGTCGTATTCCAATGAATAGCCCACTGGAGTGTTGGTGGGTTCAGATACGCCTATATCAACAGAGGGCAAGGTCGCTGCTGGTCCGTCAGTGGCAGTGAAGGTACCTTCGTAACTTAAAAATTGGACGTTTGAACTTCCGGTTTTAGACAGGCATAGCCCGTCGGGAGAGCCGTTTTGAAAGTTTACTGAAGGGGTAACGGCTATAGCGCCAACGCCAGACATAGATTCATTGTCAATAGTACCAGTTAGAGGAATGGTTTTGTATGATTGCGAATTTCCTCCATTATACAAGGTTATTGTATAACTTGATAAATCTGTGCCAGCTGGACCGGCAATTTCAATAAACTCGCCAACATCACCACCGTCATTATCGTAATGGAATTCATTAATGTAAACGTCATCAACGGTACCCGAGATTCCTACATTGGTTTGGCTCCAAGATAGAGAAGCCACAATAAGAGTTAACGCAAAGAAGTTAAGTTTTTTCATAATGATAATAGATTTAGGAATCTTAAATATAAGATACTTCTTACGTGTAAGCAAAAAAACAGCTTCATTAAGCTGTTTTTTTACAATAAATTAACATTATGTTTACTTAATCACTAGTTTTCGTGTTTCCGTGATGTTATTTTCGATGATTTTCAAGAAATAAACGCCTGTTGCCAATTTCGATATGTTTAACTCCTTACCTGTAATTGTAGTGGCATATACTTTCTTTCCAATAGCATTAAAAAACTCAATTTGTTTGGTCATATTACGCTTGGTGGTAATATAAATAACTTGCCTATTGCTATTTACGGGGTTTGGGTAAATGGAAAGTTGTTCTATTTTTTGATGCGGTGCATCCTGTGCGAAAACTTGGGGAGCATTCGCAAAAAGTAAAACAAAGAAAAAGGTCAAAACGTAGTTTTTTGCCATAGTAGGATTTTTATATGTTAAATTTAATAAATAATATCAAAAGTTGTACCAATTAATTGTTAAAGATTTTATCATTTTAACGAAAGGTTAAACTAATGTAACTTGTGTGTTACCTTTTTGTTATATGTCTTTTAATTTTTATAAGTTTATGGCAATAGTTTTACCTTTACCTTTTTAAGAATGACATCTAATTGCTTTTAGAATGGATAAAACAGACATAAAAATATTATTGGTAGATGATGAACCGGACATTTTGGAAATCGTTGGGTATAATCTATCTAGTGAGGGATATCAAATCATTACTGCTGAAAATGGAGTGGAAGCAGTTAAAAGAGCCAAAAAGGAACAGCCTCATTTAATTATACTGGATGTGATGATGCCAGAAATGGATGGTATTGAAGCTTGTGAACAAATAAGAAAGCTCCCAAATTTAAAAGACACGATCATTACTTTTTTAACGGCAAGGGGTGAAGACTACTCGCAAGTGGCTGGTTTTGATGCTGGAGCCGACGATTATATTACCAAACCAATTAAGCCTAAAGTATTAATAAGCAAAGTAAAAGCATTATTAAGACGTTTTAAGGAAGACAACAACGAAAATCTTAAAATTGGGGATTTAGTTATAGACAGGGAAGAGTATAAAATTAGTTTAAAAGGAGAGGAAATTATATTGCCTAGAAAAGAGTTTGAATTGTTATCTTTGTTAACCTCGAAGCCAGGGAAGGTTTTTAAACGAGACGAAATTTTAGATAAAGTATGGGGTAACGAGGTTGTTGTTGGTGGTAGAACTATAGATGTCCATATTAGAAAACTTAGGGAAAAAATAGGAGACGATAGTTTTAAAACAGTAAAAGGAGTTGGGTATAAGTTTGTAGACTAATGCAAGTTAAATTAAAAAAACCATATCGATTTTCTGCGAAAACGTCGCTTTATATAGCACTATTCTTAACACTCGCAACGAGTGTTTTTTTATATTGTTTTTTTGAAATGAATTGGGTTTTGCTAGGCTTTCTTTTAGTGGTAAGCTATATACTGTCCTTTGCCTTTATTCAGTTGCGTATAGAACGATTAATTTACAGGCGTGTTAAGCAGATTTATGATGACTTAACGCTTTTAGAGTCGGTTAAATTAAATAGAGGAGCCATTACTACAGATATGAGTACCCTAACCAAGGAAATTGATAAATTTGCTAGGGACAAAAAGCTAGAAATAGAAACACTTAAGGTAAGGGAACAATATAGAAAAGAGTTTTTTGGTAATGTATCCCACGAACTAAAAACACCTTTATTTACTGTACAAGGTTATATTTTAACGCTTTTGGATGGTGCTATTAACGATGGAAATGTAAGGGATAAATACCTAAAGCGTGCTAGTAAAGGTGTGGAACGTTTAATATATATCGTTAAGGATTTAGACATGATCACTAAACTTGAGATAGGTGATTTAAGTTTAAATATGCAGGCCTTCGATATTGTGGAGCTTGTAAGGAATGTGTTCGAGATGTTCGAAATGCGAGCCAGTAAGAAGAAGATAACCTTAACCTTCGATGCGGATTATAAAAAACCTATTTTAGTCAATGCCGATAAGGAGCGAATCCAACAAGTGTTGACCAACCTTATAGTTAATTCCATAAAATATGGGAACGAAAAGGGTACCACCGAGGTTAGCATTGAAAATCTAATAAAAAATAAGGTCATTGTCCGTGTAACCGACAATGGTGAAGGCATCTCTAAAAGCCATTTGCCACGTCTTTTCGAAAGGTTTTATCGTGTGGATAAAAGTGGTGCGCGTAGTGAAGGTGGATCAGGTTTGGGCTTGTCTATAGTAAAACATATTATTGAAGCGCACAATGAAAAAATTTATGTGGAAAGTGAATATGGAGTTGGAAGCGAATTTTCATTTACTTTAGAAAAGGTCTCCGAATAGCGCTTTAAAATTATTTTCAAAGCCTTTAAAACTAAGTCCTATAAAAGAGTCGATTGTATTAAGTTTGTCTAAAGTAAAAGCTGTTTGGCTACAGCTAGGGACTAAGCCATCTTCGGTAAGACGTTTGGCCAGGTACTCCTGTTCAAACTGCCCAGGGGTAGGAATAAAAAAAGCTTTTTTACCTAATTTGGACAAATCCATAATGGTGGTGTATCCCGATCTGGAAAGGACTAAAGCACTCTCGTTAATGGTCTTTTCCAATAACTGGGACGTCATAAAATTATAAACCGTAAGATGTCCCATAATCTGAATGTTCTGTTCTTTTTCCACTAGGCCTTTAACAAAAACAACTTTACCTGTATAGTGCTTTAATTCCTCCAGCAACTTTTCTTCAAGTAGGGTGCGTTGAGGTTCCGGTCCAGAAAGCAAAACCAATAAGTCATTTTTAATGTTACATTCCTGTTGGGAAAACCTGCTTAATGGGCCAATATATTTTGTAGGGATTTCAAAGGCATTGGTGTGACCCAAAGTACCACTTAAATTTGGGGTGTCTTCAACGTCGGGAACCCAACATTCATCAAATTGCTGTATGAATTTTTGATGTATTTTAGTGCTTAGTTTAGTAGTGCTTCCGCTTAGAACATTTAGTTGATGGGTTATAAAAACCGATGGCACTGTTTTACTATAAACCCCAAGTCGGTTATCTGAAATAATACCAGAAATATTAAGCCCCTCAACAATAGCCTGAGCTGCTTTTTTTTCTGCTTTAATGGCCCATAAAAGCTTAGGAGTGCTTTTTATAAGCTTCCATTTAAAATGTTTTCTATTCTTGGCATAAGTGACGTTGTAAGGAGGTAATGCAACAGAGGCGATTTTGGGGAATTCCTTTTGCAACAAGGTTAAAGCTACGCCATCACTAGCAATTATGGGCTCGTAGCCATTACTAATAAGGGCATTGATTATAGGAATACACCTAGTGGCATGACCCAATCCCCAATTTAAGGGGGCAACTAAAATTCTTTTGCTCATTATAAAGGTTTGGGCGTGTCCCCAAATTCATTTGGGGTCGGGCCTGCCTGCCGGCAGGCAGGCTTTCACAAGTCGCTCTCAAAGTGGAGCTCCAACAATTGTTCAATCCCTCACGCAATTTTCAATTAAATTCAAAGATAAGCATATAAGCACTTTCACATATTTCCTTAATTTTACCAAATAATTAAATTACAGAAACTTCAGTGGGTAGTAAAAATAAGCTAAAACGATTTAAGGAAAATGAAACGTTTGATAATGTGTTTCAACCAACACGGGATGAATTGGTTAACCAAGAATATCCTTTAAAGGGCCATTGGCGAAGTGCTTTTTTTAAAAACGACAATCCGTTGGTTTTGGAGTTGGGTTGTGGTAAAGGAGAATACTCCGTGGCATTGGCACAAAAATACCCAGACAAAAATTTTATAGGTATCGATATTAAAGGCGCCCGTTTTTGGAGAGGAGCCAAAACTGCTGTTGAAGAACAAATTTCTAATGTGGCTTTTTTACGAACCCAAATAGAGCTTATTGAGCATGCGTTTGCCAAAAATGAAGTAGACGAAATCTGGATAACCTTTCCAGACCCGCAAATAAAATATAAGCGCACTAAACACCGATTAACCAATGCCCAGTTTTTAGAGAGGTATAAAGCCATATTAAAACCAGAGGGTATCGTTAATTTAAAAACCGATAGCGAATTCATGCATGGGTATACGTTGGGTTTGTTACATGGAGCAGGGCATGAGGTACTTTATGCCAATCATGATGTCTATAAACAAGAAGGAAGTCCAGAAGAAGTAACGGGAATCCAAACGTTTTATGAAATGCAATATTTAGAGCAACAAAAACCAATTACCTATATTAGATTTAAAATCAAGTAAAATTGGATATTACATTTATTTTTTTTCTGGGTTTAATTATAGCGTTTATAGGGGTCGTTCCACCTGGTTTGTTAAACATGAGTGCTGCTAAAATAAGTCTTAAAGAAGGGCACGCAAGAGGGATTATGTTTTCCATAGGGGCTTGTGTGACCGTTTTTGCGCAAACCTATATAGCGGCCATTTTTGCTAGGTACCTAAGTAAACATACCGAAGTTGTTGAAATTTTACAGCGGGTAGCTTTTGTGGTTTTTGTGCTAATAACCATTTATTACTTGTTCATAGCAAAGTCTAAACCTAAGCAAGATATAGAGCCTAAAGTAAGAAGTAAGCACAGTCGGTTTTTCCACGGTGTGTTTTTGTCTGCAATAAATATGTTTCCTATTCCTTTTCAGGCTTATATGACTGTTACTTTAGCATCGGTTGGTTGGTTGGCTTTCGATACCATAAGTATCATATCTTATGTTTCTGGAGCAGCAATGGGTAGTTTCGTAATGTTGTACATGTATATTTTTTTCTTTGATAAAATTAAGAGCAAGTCGTTTACGTCCCAAAAAAATATGAACTATCTTATAGGTGGTATTACAGGAGTAATTTCAATTTTTACGCTAATCAATATCATTAAAGATTTAAGTTCGTGAAGCGGGATACTTTAAATTTTTTCGACAAAGTTTATGAGGTTGCCAAGCTAATCCCTTACGGCAGGGTAACCAGCTATGGGGCAATCGCTAAATATCTAGGAGCGGCGAGAAGTGCCCGTATGGTAGGTTATGCTATGAATGGGTCTTCGGGTAAAGATGTGCCGGCACACCGTGTAGTTAATAGAAAAGGGTTGCTTACGGGCAAACATCATTTTGATGGCACCAATTTAATGCAACAATTGTTGGAAAGCGAAGGTGTGCAAGTTATAGAAAACCAAATTCAAAATTTCGAAAAAGTGTTTTGGGATCCTGCTAAGGAATTGTAATTGTTTCCAAGATTTTTTAAAATTACAAATACTTAAATTGGTAAAACTTATAGCTTAAGTATTAAGTCTTCCAGCTTTATTAGTTATATTTGCACTTTAGAATGATTCTTAATAAAACAATGAAACTGAATAAATTAGAGATATTAAAGGCATTGGAGACCATTACGGTACCTGGCGAAGGGCAGAATATGGTGGAGAGCGGTGCAGTAAAAAATGTGGTTGTTTTTGGAGACGAAGTTGTGGTGGACATTACCATAAAGAACCCAAGTTTGCAAGCTAAAAAACGCACGGAAGTCGATATTTTAAAAACCATTCACGACCAGGTTTACGAAAAAGCTAAAATCACGGTAAATGTAAAGGTAGAAGCGCCAGAGCAACCAAAAGCTAATGTTATTAAAGGGAAACCTATACCGGGTATTCAAAATATTATAGCTGTGGCATCGGGTAAAGGTGGTGTTGGTAAATCTACAGTAACAGCAAATGTGGCCGTTACCCTTGCTAAAATGGGTTTTAAAGTAGGAGTTTTAGATGCCGATATTTATGGGCCTTCTATGCCTATTATGTTCGATGTTGAAGCCGAACGCCCATTGGCTGTAAATGTTGATGGTAAATCCAAAATGAAGCCTATTGAGAATTATGGTGTAAAGATGTTATCCATTGGATTTTTTACACAACCAAACCAAGCTGTAGTTTGGCGTGGGCCTATGGCAGCTAAAGCATTAAACCAAATGATATTCGATGCGCATTGGGGAGAACTTGACTTCTTATTATTGGATTTGCCGCCAGGTACAGGCGATATCCATTTAAGTATCATGCAGTCACTTCCCATCACCGGGGCTGTAGTAGTAAGTACACCCCAAAATGTAGCGTTGGCCGATGCTAAAAAAGGAGTCGCCATGTTTCAGCAGGAAAGTATTAGTGTGCCTGTTTTAGGGATCATTGAAAATATGGCTTATTTTACACCAGAGGAATTGCCAGATAACAAATATTATATTTTTGGCAAGGAAGGTGCTAAAAATTTGGCAGAGGATTTAGAAGTGCCATTTTTAGGCGAAATACCTTTGGTGCAAAGTATTAGGGAGGCTGGCGATGTTGGTCGTCCCGCAGCATTGCAAACGGCTACAGCATCAGAGCAGGCCTTTGAAACATTAACTAAAAATGTAGTACAGGAAGTGGTAAGGCGCAATGATAATTTGCCGCCTACCGAAGCTATAAAAATAACAACAATGGCTGGATGTTCGGCAGTTAAAAAATAAATATGACTACAGAAGAACTAAAATTGAATGTCGAAAAAGCCCTAGACGAAATCCGCCCTTTTTTACAAAGTGATGGCGGGGATATTTCATTATTGTCTATCGAAGACGATAAATTAGTTAGGGTACAACTACAAGGCGCTTGCGTAGGCTGTAATGTTAACCAGATGACCTTAAGGTCTGGTGTGGAAATGACCATAAAGAAGTATGCGCCTCAAATAGAGCAGGTTATCAATATTGTAGAAGCGTAAAAAAAGCTTTCTGAAAAGTAACTTATCTTGTTATTCAGATGGTCGTTTTATGTTTTAATTGAAATTGGTAAGACCACTATATTGCTTTAATATAAAACCCCACAGGTTTTCAAAACCTGTGGGGTTTATAGTTTTAACTTATTGTAAACGTTTATGTATTCTAAGTTTATTTTAGAAGATTAAAGTTTAGGTTCCCATCCCGGTTCATAAGTACGTGACCATAATTTCATGGCATCGCGATCAAAGATACGGCCAGTGGTTTCATCAACATCAAACGATTTTCCTATGCGAGAAGCTATGTTAGCATAATGTGTCATTGCCTGACTTATAGCACCTTGAAGAATAGGGGAGTTTAATCTTTCTTTACCTCGAATGGTTTCAAAAAAGTTAACGGCATGACGTGTTGACAAATTACCGCCACCACCAAGAGCAATACCACTTTCCTTACTTTCAGATTGGCTGTCTTTAATGAGTTTTCCTTTCAGATCAAATAAACTATAACCACTGCGGTCTATAAATACAGAGCCATTCGAGCCATGTATAATGGTGCCACGCCCTTTGCCGTATTTGTTGTAGTTGTTTCTACTTTGACAATCCCATTGTATAAAGCGATTATTGGAAAATCTAAAGGTGGCTTCCATGGTGTCGTACATTTCCCAGCCATCATCTTTGTAATGATATTTTCCGGATAGCACGTTAACATGTTCGGGGTATTTTACATCTAAGGCCCAACGTGCTATGTCAAGCTCATGTGTGGCGTTATTTCCCATTTCGGCAGTACCGTAATCCCATCCGTACCAATGCCAGTTATAGTCCCATGTATCATCTGTATAGGCTCTACGTGGTGCGGGTCCTTGGAACAGGTCCCAATCTAAACCTTCCGGGGGAGCTGTTTGTGTTTGTTTAGGGACTTCACCTCGGCTATTTACATAAAAAGCAATGGCTTTGTACACATCACCTATAACGCCGTTGTGAATGTCTTTTATGATTTCGGTGGTTTCTAGGGACGAACGTTGTTGATTTCCCATTTGAACCACTTTGTTGTACTTTTCTTGAGCAGCAACGACCAATTCATTTTCATGACCGTTATGGCTACAAGGTTTTTCTAAATATACATGTTTTCCAGCCTGCATTGCCATTATGGCTCCTGGGGTGTGCCAATGGTCGGGTGTAGCGTTGAAAACGGCATCAACATCTTTGTCTTCCAAAACCTTGCGAATGTCGTTTTCCAGAGTCGGTTTATTTTTAATGTGCTTAGCGACATAAGTGGCCGCTTTTTCCCTTTGGCTTTTCATAACATCACATAAATAGAGTAAACGAACGTTGCTTTCTTTTAATGCGATTGGTTCAATATACGCGCCATAACGTCTACCCAAGCCTTGAATGGCTACATTAATACGATCGTTGGCTCCTACTATGTTGGAGTAACTCTTTGCAGACATGGCATTAATACTATGGCTAAATGTTAGACCCACAGCACCTGCCGCTGTTTTCTTTATAAAATCTCTTCTATTTGTACTCATCACTAATTAGTTTTTGTCGTTGTTAATTGGACGTATTTTTATATTTCTGAAGGATACTAAATCACCATGGTCCTGTAGTAGGATATGGCCCTTTTCAGCTTCCCCAAAATTGGGCCATTTGGCATATTTACTTTCTTTAACCAATTGTCGGTAAGCATCACTTTTACGTTCATATTCCAATACCTTCATGCCATTTAACCAATGTTCTACATGGTTGTTTTTAGAAACAATTCTCGCGGTATTCCATGATCCTATTGGATTAACAGGCTTATTGGGGTCGGCTTTAATTAAATCGTAAAGCGAAGCTATGGTTCTGCTGCCTTCATGGTTCCCCAGTTTAGCATCAGGATGCTTGGCATCATCAAGGATTTGAAATTCCAATCCAATGGCAGAGCCAGTTCCTTTATTAAGTTCGGTATCCACATAGTATTTAATGCCGCTATTGGCGCCTTCGGTAATTTTAAAATCTACTTTTAGTTCAAAATCACCGTAAAGAACTTCGGTTACAATATCGCCTCCTGCATTGGACTCTTCACCACCAGAGGACAAAACCGTTAACTCACCATTCTCTATCTTCCATCCTTTTTCAGGAAATGTTTCTAGCTTGGCACCACGCCATCCGTTAGTCGTTTTGCCATCCCAAAGCAGTTGCCAGCCATTTTTTTCTTCATCGGCAGTTAAACTGTTCTTAGTGTATTTAGGGGTAATGGTTGTTGGCGTGCTATATTTTTCAACCTCGGTGGTTATTATTTTTACATTTTTCCACATAACTTGGGTTCCATTTTTTTCGGTATCCTTTCCTATACCATGTACTTGCAAGCCTATAAAACCACTGGCTGTTTTATCGTCTATTAGGTAAGCGGCAGGAACGTCATTAATCCATGTTTTAAGAGTGTCTCCAATGGCCTCAATTCTGTATTTGTTCCAGTCGTTTTGTTTGAACGCTTTTTGAGCGGCTGGATTCTCAGTTAATGGGTATAACCAACCTCTTCTCGCTTCATCATAAATACCACAACTCCAGGCTCTCTCTGAAGGGTCAATTTCTATTTGATAACCATGAACCCTGCCATTTAGATAGGAAGGAAGGCTATTGCTGCGTATTTGAATTCCTGAGTTTAATTTTGGATCTACTTTGTATTCAAGTTCAAGGATAAAATCGCCATACATTTTATCGGAACATAAAAAGGTGTTAGGGGTGTTAAGTGTAGATGTACCTACAATAGCATTGTCCTTAACTTCATAGGTTGCTTGACCTCCTTTAGTATGCCATCCATTAAGGGTCTTACCATCGAATAAGTCGACCCAGGGCTCGGATGTTTTCTTGGATTCGTTGCAACTTGTAAGTAATAGAACTGCAATTAACGAAAAGAATCCTGTGATTTTAAGTTGTTTCATGTTGATGTTGTTTTAGTTTGAATATTCTAGTTTGTGTTTAGTTATATTTTTAAAGGGTTATCGATAAATAAACGTGTACGTACACGAAAATAAAAAATATTTGATGATTAAGTTGATTTCTAGTTAAAATTTACATTCTCTTTGGTTAGTATTTCTATGGGTGAAAATATCTTTTGCTCGGGAGCTTTCTTTTCTATTAAATAATCGCTCATTAAAATAATCGATTTGTAACCTTGGTCGAATGGTTTTTGTGAGATTAGAAAAGACACTTTGTCTTCCTCCAGACATTTAATGTTTTGGTCTGTGCCATCAAAGCCTATTAAGGCCAGTTTTTTGCTGGAGATTGCAGACAGGCAATAGGCAAAAGTTGAGATACGGCTACTGGGTACATAGATGCCATTAATGGAAGGGGTGTCTTTTAATATTTTTTTTAGTTTTTGCTTTAATCGTTCGGTGTTCCTTAAATCAATAATGTTTGCAATGGTACTGCTAATCGATATATTTTTGTTGATGAAATAATCGTTAAAACCATGTATGCGTTCGGAAATGGCATAATGGTTGTCGGCATTTAACCTAGTATGTATAATGAGGACAGAGCAGTTGTCCTTTAGGCACAAATGCATTAGCTTGCCAGCTAAAAGCCCACCTTTAAAGGCATTTTGCCCAATAAAGGATATGTTGTTAAAGCCTTCAAGGTCAACATTTATAAATAGATAAGGAATGTTTTTTTTCTCTAATATTTTTGTGATTTGTGTGGTTTCTTTTTTAAATATTGGAGCAATGACAACCCCATCTGGTTCAGATGCTATTAAAGTACCAAAAGTATTTATGTATGAAGCGGCATCGAATTGGTCAAAGCTAAAATTTTCAACAGTGACACCAAACTTTTCGACATTTTCCTGTGCGTTTTGTGTACCCATCAAAGGAGCTTTCCAAAAGGTGTTTTCCTCATCATATTGAGGGAGTAAGGTGGCAATTTTAAGTTTTTTGTTAAGTGCCAATGAGCTGGCAATCTTATTGGTCTTAAAATTGTACTTTTTTATAATGGCATTAACCTTTTCGGCTGTCTTTTTTGAAACCCCATCACGTTTGTGGAGAACCCTATCTACGGTTCCGGCTGAAACGCCAGCTTCTTTAGCTATGTCATTTATGGTAATCATTCGTACTTAATTAACAATGTTGGCAACTTTCGTAGCATGATATGTCTTAAGGACTTTACGAATCAATGGTAAATTGTAGTAAAATCATTTTTTATACTATATTTGCGTGTGCGAACACGAAACAAAAATACAAATAAACAAAAAAATAATGAATTCACTTTTTAATATTAAGGATCATGTCATTTTAGTTACGGGCGCTTGTGGCGTGTTGGGAGGAAGTATTGCCGAGTATTTATTGAAAAAAGAAGCCATAGTAGTGCTTTTGCATTATAAAGAAGACCCTTTAGTGGCAGCAGTAGAAGATTTAAAACACAAAGGATATCGTGCAGACGGATTTGTTTGTAATGTGTTGGATGAAAATAGTTTAAGGGCTACATGCGAGCAAATTGTATCAAAGTACCAAAGGATAGATGTGCTTATCAATGCAGCAGGTGGTAACAGGCCAGGGGCGACCATTGGAGAAGATCAAACCATATTTGATCTGAAAATGGAGGATTTCAAGGCTGTTACCGATTTAAATTTAAACGGAACGGTGATCCCTTCAATCGTTTTTGGTGAAGTCATGGCCAAACAAAAGAAGGGGGTTATTATAAATTATTCGTCAATGGCTGTAGATCGTGCTATAACTAGGGTGGCTGGATATTCTGCAGCAAAAGCAGCCATGGAGAACTTTACCCGTTGGATGGCTGTTGAGATGGCTACAAAGTACGGTGATGGTATTAGGGTGAATGCTATAGCGCCCGGGTTTTTTATCGGTAATCAAAACAGGCGTTTGCTAACCAATGAAGATGGTTCCTATACACAACGGGGTAACGATATTGTACGGAATACACCAATGAAACGCTTTGGTGAAGCAGATGAATTGCATGGCGCTGTTCAATTTTTGTGTAGTGAGGCCTCTAAATTTATAACCGGGGCTGTTATACCAATAGATGGAGGATTTAGTGCTTTTAGTGGGGTTTAATTAATTATTGAAAAAGAATGAAAGAGACTTTTAGGTGGTATGGTGTAAAGGATACCGTAAGTTTATCTGATATCAAACAAGCAGGAACAACAGGTGTGGTAACTGCATTACATCATATACAAAATGGTGAGATCTGGGAAATAGATGAAATCTTAAAGGTGAAACGTGCTGTAGAGGATGCGGGGTTAGAATGGTCTTTTATTGAAAGTATTCCCATTCATGAAAGCATAAAACTAAGAAAGGGAGATTATTTACAACGTATTGAAAACTATAAGCAAAGTATCATCAATGTAGCCCAATGTGGTATTAAGCATGTGTGTTATAATTTTATGCCTGTGCTGGATTGGACCAGAACGCATCTGTTTTGGGAGTTGGAGGATGGGAGTACAGCTTTGCGTTTTGATAAGGTAGATATGGCTGTTTTTGAATGTCATATTATAGCATTAAATGGAAGTGAGGAAGCATATTCCGAAGAAGTTCTAAAAAAAGCAGAAGAACGGTTTTCCAAAATGACGCCAGAGGAAAAACAGCGACTGGAAGATGGCGTGTTAAAAGGCTTGCCAGGTACAGTAGACGATCTTACGATTCCAGAATTTAAAGAAATGATCGCGCAATACGATGGTGTTACGCATCAAGATTTAAAAGCAAATTTATCTTACTTTTTAAATCAGGTAATACCAGTGGCCGAAGCACATGGCGTTAAAATGGCCATTCATCCAGATGATCCACCTTTCGATATTATGGGCTTGCCCAGGATTATAAAATCGGAAAAGGACTTAGAGGATTTGGTGAATTTTATTGATAGCCCTTCCAACGGCATCACATTTTGTACGGGCTCATTAGGGGCCAATCCAGAAAATGACCTTCCTGCTATGATTGAGAAATTTGGAGATCGAATCCATTTTCTGCATTTACGTAACGTAAAGCGCGAAAGTGATGGAAGTTTTTATGAAGATAACCATTTGGAAGGTTCATCCGATATGTATGATATTGTCAAAGCGGTTCTAAAACTAGAAAAACGCAGAGGTGTGTCATTACCAATGCGACCGGATCATGGACATCAAATGCTTGACGATTTGAAAAAGGATACCATACCCGGTTACTCCGCTATAGGAAGATTACGCGGTCTTGCAGAAATACGCGGATTGGCATTGGGAATTAAAAGGAGTTTAGATCTGTAGCCCAAAACTAAAAAGAACCATAAATAACAATAAATGGCCCAAATAAATTCAAACGCTTTTATAACTGATAATTTTTTGTTGCAATCCAAGGAGGCCGAGGTGTTATATCACCAGTATGCTAAGGATATGCCTATTATAGATTACCATAACCATTTATCGGCTAAGGAAATTGCAGAAGATAAACCTATAGGCAATATCACTAAGGCTTGGTTGGCTGGCGATCATTATAAATGGCGGGCTATGAGAGCGAATGGTGTTGAAGAAACCTTTATTACCGGACCGGCATCTTTGGACGAGAAATTCCTAAAATGGGCAGAAACGGTGCCTTATACGCTTCGAAATCCTTTGTTCCATTGGACACAGTTAGAATTGAAGCGCTACTTCGGTATCGATGCTATTTTACAATTGGATACCGCTAAGGAAATTTATGAAAAGGCAAATGCAGTTTTGGCATCCAAAACACCAGCGCAATTATTGAAAGATATGAATGTTGAATTGGTCTGTACTACAGATGATCCATCCGATACATTAGAATATCACAAACAAATAGCTAAAGGCAATTTTTTTACAAAAGTGTTGCCTACATTCCGTCCCGATGAATTGTTTTTTATTGGCCAGTCTAGATATGTAAGCTATTTAAAAAAGCTGGAAGCCTGCGTGGCATTTTCCATAGATAGTCTTTCAGATTTATTAAAAGCCATTGATAGCCGGATAGCTTATTTTCATGACCATGGTTGTCGATTGAGTGATTATGGAATTGGGGATGCTATTGATTTTATTGAAGCAACAGAGGGCGAAGTTACCGCTGTTTTTGATAAGTTTTTAAAGGGAGTAACATTATCTAATACTGAAGTTAATAAATATAGAAGTTATTTGTTGTTGCACTTAGGAAAGCAATACCACAAAAGAAATTGGGTGCAACAATACCATTTGGGAGCTTTAAGAGATAATAATAGTCGATTGAAAGAACAGGTTGGAGCCGATGTTGGATGCGATTCTATTGCAGACTACCCTTGGGCCACAGCAATGTCCAGGTTGTTCAATGCGTTGGATGCTACAGACCAATTGGCAAAAACTGTTACCTATAATTTAAATCCATCACAAAATGAAGTCTTTGCAACCATGATGGGGAATTTTAGTGAAGGCGGTGTGCCTGGAAAAATGCAATGGGGCTCCGGTTGGTGGTTTTTAGACCAGAAAGACGGGATCGAAAAGCAATTAAACACTTTGTCCAATATGGGTCTATTAAGCAGATTTGTAGGGATGTTAACCGATAGCCGAAGCTTTCTGTCCTTCCCAAGACACGAGTATTTCAGGCGTATATTATGTAATTTGATTGCTGAAGATATAAACAAAAGGTTAGTGCCAAATGATATGGTATTTTTAGGAAAAATGATACAGGATATTTGTTACAATAATGCGGTAAACTATTTTGAATTCAATTAGTATGATACGATATAAAGCACTAATTATAACAGTTCTCTTATTTGGCCTTTGGTCCTGTAAAAAGGAATCGGGAACAAAAATGATGTATTTGGCCCATAGTTTACCACAAACACACCCTGTTCATAAAGGTATTTTAAAGTTTCAGGAAGCACTGCACAAGAAGTCGGATGGAAAACTGAAAGTTAAGATTTTTCCAGATGGTCAATTAGGATCCGAACGGGAAGTGCTGGAGTTGCTACAAATAGGAAGTGTGGCCATTACTAAAGTAAGTGCTGCGACCTTGTCTAATTTTGTGCCGGAATATAATGTGCTAGGCATTCCCTATTTATTTCGGGATAAAGCACATCAGTTTGGTGTGTTGGAAGGGCCAATAGGAAAGTCGATCTTGGAAAAAGGAAGTAAATTCTGGTTACGGGGCTTGTGTTATTACGATGCAGGGAGCCGGAGTTTTTATACCAAGGATAAAGCCATACGAACCCCCGAGGATTTAAAGGGATTAAAGATACGGGTAATGAACAATCAAATGGCCATTAATATGGTTAATGCCTTGGGAGGATCGGCGACACCATTAGCCTATGGCGAGTTATATACGGCTATACAACAAGGTGTTGTTGATGGGGCGGAAAACAATCCGCCTTCTTTTGTGTCTTCCAATCATTATGAAGTAAGTAAATACTATACTCTAGATCAGCATTCGGCGGTGCCAGATGTACTCATTATGGGGACGAAATATTGGGATAAATTATCAGATGAAGAAAAGCAATGGGTGGAAGCGGCAGCGGCAGAATCTTCAGAGGCACAGAAACAATATTGGAATGAATCTGTTGCCGAATCCATGCAAAAAGCAAAAGATAATGGTGTTGAAATCATTATTCCCGATAAATCATTGTTTGCCGAACAATCGAAATCTGTTTTGGAAACCTTCGAAAAGGAATACCCCGATATGGCAGATCTAGTACATCAAATAAAAGCACAATAACTATGAAGCAAATAGATTCGTTATTCAATAAGATAAATCGCCTAATCGAAGTTTTCCTGATTGGTATTTTTGGTCTTTTGGTGGTAGATGTATTGTGGCAGGTTTTTTCACGCTATATTCTAAAGGCTTCATTTTCGTGGACTGAAGAGTTGGCAAGGTTTTCCCTAATTTGGCTGTCCATTCTTGGAGCTGCTTATTTAAATGCAAAGCGAGCGCATTTGTCAATGGATTTTGTATATCAAAAGCTTTCAGAAAAAAATAGAAAGAAAGTACTGCTCATTGTTGAAGTGCTCATTTTTTTATTTGCTGCAATTGTTATGTTAGGAGGAGGCATTAACCTGGTGTATATTACATTGCACCTCGACCAACTTTCAGGAACTTTACAGGTGCCCTTGGGCTATGTTTATGCTGTTTTGCCCTTTAGCGGATTTCTAATTATGTGTTTTTCAATATATCACATGTCAAAAATTTATACGAACCAACTAGTCGATTAATTATGAGCATTGAAGTTATAAGTATATTAGTTCTGTTTTTAAGCTTTTTTGTACTACTGCTGCTAAAGGTGCCAGTAGCTTATAGTATTGGGATTTCAACCACTATTAGCCTATTGTTAAATATAGATCGATTGCCGGGGTTAACTACCATTGCACAACGCATGACGACTGGGATTGATAGCTTTGCATTGCTGGCCATTCCGTTTTTTGTGTTGGCTGGTGAGATAATGAAACGCGGTGGGATAGCTAACAGACTTATAAATTTTGCAAAATCGCTGGTGTCAAGTCTGCCAGGTGGTTTGGCTTATGTGAATATATTAGCCTCTATGTTGTTTGGAGCCATTTCAGGGTCGGCGCTGGCAGCGACTTCTGCCATAGGAAGTATTATGACCGATAGAATGGAGGAAGAAGGTTTGCCAAGATCTTTTAGCGCATCGGTAAACATCACCTCTTCAACAACAGGCTTATTGATACCGCCGAGTAATATTTTAATTGTTTTCGCTCTGGCAAGTGGCGGCTCGGCATCGGTTGCGGCATTGTTTATTGCGGGATATTTGCCGGGAATTTTATTAGGCCTTGCGCTAATGGGCTATGTTGCGTTTGTTGCCATAAAAAGAGATTTTGTAAAGGGAACACGAGCCAGTTTTTCTGAAGTTTGGGGGTATTTTAGTAAGGCCTTATTTAGTTTATTGCTGCTGGTAGTGGTTGTAGGAGGAATAGTGGCCGGAATTTTTACAGCTACCGAAGCGTCTGTTATTGCTGTTTTGTATGCCGCCGTTTTAGCATTGATTTATGGTGATGTGAGCACTAAAGATTTTCCGGATATTTTGCTTACAAGTGCCAAAACTACGGCGGTGGTTATGTTTTTAATATGCACCTCTATGGCCATGTCCTGGTTGTTTTCTTTTGAAAGCATACCAGAATTAATGAGTAACTTCCTATTAAGTCAGTTTAGTAACAAGTTTGCCATATTTTTAGTAATAAATATAGTGTTATTGGTAGTGGGAACTTTTATGGACATGACCCCAGCAGTGCTAATATTTACCCCAATTTTCTTGCCAGTTGTAGTAGCATTGGGGATGGAGCCTGTGCACTTTGGAATTGTAATGGTACTTAATCTCTGCATTGGTTTGTGTACGCCTCCTGTTGGAACTATTCTCTTTGTAGGAAGTGGTATTGCCAATATATCGGTTACTCAAGTTATAAAACCGTTGATTCCTTTTTTAATAATTATGGTCATTGTATTGTTGTTGATAACCTTTATTCCTGAAATATCCCTGTTTTTACCACGATTGTTTGACCTATAAGTGTAACAAGTAGTAATTAATAGTTATTAGGATTTGATTATTGATGTTAAAATCTTAATTGGTTATTAATTTCACCTCTTTTAAAAAAGCATATAAGTTATTTGCTGTTGCAAAGCAGGTATTAACTTTGGAAACTTCTGTACAATACTTGGAGTCGATTTCGTGGTGTGTACAATTCAAATCGGAAAAATCCAATTTCTCGAAATCTTTATTTACCTTTTTACATTCTTTTAACAACTGATTTATTGTTATGAAAGGCGTAGTGTCTATGCCATTTTTGTACAAATAGCCTTTTAAAAAATTCATAATGGCAAATTGCGAGTTTTTGCAAACAGAATAAGGTACAATATCCTCTTCGGGTCTATATAATTCTTTATTTGCTTTGTTTAAGCTTTGAAAAGCTCTGTCGAATAAGGCGTTGGCTTCATTTTTCATGACATTAAATTTTAAATTTTAGTTTTTGGTTGCCCCCGAACATTATATAATGTTCGGGGGCAACCATATCAATAGTTGTAACAGAAGTAGACTTGTGTTATAAACCTCTATAGAGTTCTAAACGTTCCCATTTTGTTTCTACTTCTTCCTGTGCTTGTTTAAGAAGGGTTGCCCCTAATTGCGGATTGTCTTTAGCGACCCTTGAAAACCGTGTTTCGTTATACATAAACTCTTTAATAGGTATGCTAGGTTGCTTGGAGTCTAGCTTGAATTTTTTGCCTTTAGGTTTAGATGGGTCAAATCTAAACAACGCCCAATAACCACTTTCTACGGCTTTTTCTTGTTGGAAAGCACCGTCTTTAAGGTCGTAGCCATGCTCGCCACAGTGCGAATAAGCTATAATTAGTGATGGACCTGGGTAAGCTTCTGCTTCCTCAATAGCTCTAAGAGTATGAAGGTCCTTAGCACCAATGGCTACTTGGGCTACATATACGTTTTCATAAGAAACCGCTTGTAAGGCTAAATTTTTCTTACAGGTACGTTTGCCAGAAACAGAGAATTTGGCACTAGCTCCTAAAGGCGTAGCTTTAGAGGTTTGCCCTCCGGTATTGGAATATACTTCGGTATCCAAAACCAAAATGTTTATGTTTTCGCCAGAAGCCAAAACATGATCTATACCGCCATAACCAATATCATAGGCCCAACCATCTCCGCCAAGGATCCAAACCGATTTCTTACGTAAGTATTCGGTGAGTTGCAATAGTTTTTTGGCTTCGGGAGAATTTATTGTGGCTAATTTATCTTTGAGTATTTCCAGATTTTTAAAGTTTTCTGTTTTTTCAGCTTCGTTGTGTTCCGGGTTATCGAGTATGGCACGGGTTAATTCGGTTCCAACTTCTTTTTCTAGGTCTTTCAGAAATTGAGTGGCGATTTCCTGTTTTTTGGAAAGTGCCAGTTTCATGCCTAGACCAAACTCGGCATTATCTTCAAATAATGAATTAGCCCAAGCTGGTCCTCTGCCAAAGGCATTGGTTTTGTAAGGTGTGGTAGGTAAATTGCCGCCATAAATAGAAGAGCAGCCAGTAGCATTAGCTATTAAAATGCTGTCGCCATAAAGTTGTGTCAACAGTTTTATATAAGGTGTTTCGCCACAACCAGAGCAAGCTCCTGAAAATTCAAATAAGGGTTCTAGGAATTGGGAGCCTTTAAGGTTAGTAATCTGTAATTCGCTTCTATTGTAATCCGGTAGATTAATAAAGTAATCCCAATTCATGCCTTCCTTGGTTTCAGTATCCAATTTTTTATGCATGTTTATTGCCTTAAAGTTTGGATCTTCTTTGCTTACTGCTGGACAGAATGATACACAAAGGTCACAGCCCGTACAATCTTGCGGCGATACTTGTAACACGTAAGACTCTGTTTCCTTATCAAAAGGCCTTCCTTTGGCTGGGACAGACTTTAACGATGCAGGGGCTTGTGCTAACTCGGTATTGGAAACCACTTTAGCCCTAATGGCAGCATGCGGACAAATGGCAACACACTTGTTGCATTGTGTACACAGGGCTTCGTCATCCCAAATAGGTATGAAATCTGCTATGCCACGCTTTTCGTATTGTGTTGTTCCTGTTGGGAAGGTACCATCTATAGGGAATGCGCTTACGGGGAGTTCGTCGCCTTTACCAGCTAAAATTTTGCCTAATACTTCTTTAACGAATGGATCATCAGTACCAGTCATCATGGATTTTAAAGTCTCGTTACTGGTAATTTGTTTTGGGTAATCTACTTTTTGGAGATTTTCTAAAGATTGATCTACCGCATTAAAGTTCATTTGTACAATCTTGTCACCTTTTTTGGAATAAGACTTTACAATGGCATCCTTAATTTTTTGGATGGCCTCTTTCTTAGGCAATACGCCAGAAATAGCAAAAAAACAGGTTTGTAGAATGGTATTCGTGCGTTTGCCTAAATTCGTATTATGGGCTACTTTGGAGGCATCAATAACATAGAAGTCTATGTCGTTTTTTATAATTTCCTCTTGCATGATTTTGGGAAGTTTGTCCCAAATAGCATCCTTGTCGTAAGGTGCATTTAATAAAAATGTCCCTCCTTTTTTAATATGATTAAGGATGTCGTATTTTTCAATAAAGTTAAACTGATGGCAGGCTACGAAATCAGCTTTATGGATAAGGTAGGTTGAGTGTATGGGTTCTGGGCCAAAGCGTAAGTGTGAAACCGTTTGTGCTCCTGCTTTTTTAGAGTCGTAAACAAAATAACCTTGAACGTAATTATCTGTAGTTTCTCCAATAATTTTTATGGAGTTTTTGTTGGCTCCTACGGTACCGTCTGAGCCTAGTCCGAAGAACATACAGTTAAAGGTATTTTTAGTTGTTTTGAAAGGAGTTCCTATATCTAAGCTAGTGTATGAAACATCATCATTTATACCAACGGTAAAGTGATTTTTGGGTTTTTCTAGGTCTAAATTATCGAAAACAGCCTTAACCATGGCTGGATCGAATTCTTTAGAGGATAGGCCATAACGGCCACCAACAACCAGTGGCATATCCCGATCACTTTCGGTAAAGGCGGTAACCACATCTTGGTATAATGGTTCGCCTATGCTTCCGGGTTCTTTTGTTCTGTCCAATACAGCTACTTTTTTAACCGTATGGGGTATGGCTTCTACAAAGTGATTAATAGAGAATGGCCTGAACAATCTAACAATTATAGCTCCAACCTTTTTGCCATTTTTGGATAAGGCATTAACAGTCTCGATAGCAGGGCCCTGTCCTGAACCCATAATGACAACAATTTTTTCGGCTTCGGGGTGTCCTATATAATAAAAGAGGCTGTATTGTCTTCCAGTGTGCTTGTAGAATTCATCCATAGTATTTTGAACAACACTGGGAACTTTTTTATAATGTGTATTGGTTGCTTCTCTGGCTTGGAAGAATACATCTGGATTTTGTGAGGTGCCCCTAACTACAGGATGGTCTGGGTCTAGGGCGCGTTTCTTGTGCTTTAAGATTTCGTCTTCGGGCATCATGGCTTTGATGGTGTTGTCTGAAATGGCATCAATTTTCGATATTTCGTGCGATGTTCTAAAGCCGTCAAAAATATTTAAGAAAGGGATTCTGGTTCTTAAAGTAGCTACTTGTGCAATTAGAGCCAAGTCATGAGCTTCTTGAACAGAACCGCCAAATAACATGGCAAATCCAGTTTGGCGTGTAGCCATAACGTCTGAATGGTCACCAAAAATAGATAGGGCATGGGTTGCTACCGTTCTTGCGGCCACGTGTATAACAGCAGGTAATAATTCGCCGGCAATTTTATACATATTAGGAATCATTAATAAAAGCCCTTGGGAAGCTGTAAAAGTAGTAGTAAGTGCACCACCTTGTAAGGATCCATGAACTGCTCCCGAGGCGCCCCCTTCACTTTGCATTTCAACAATTCTAGGAATATTTCCCCAAATATTCTTTTCACCATTGGCACTAAAAACATCTACGTGTTCTCCCATTGGTGATGCAGGTGTAATAGGGTAAATGGCACAAACCTCATTAGTTTTGTGGGCAACTCTAGCTACAGCTTCATTAGCATCGCAGATGAGCTTTTTAATTTTTGCTTCCATAATAGTATACTTTATTGAATAAGAGGAGGAAAGTTAAGCACTAAATGAATTAAATACTATGACATATGTCAGTTGTAAATTGTAGATTGTCAATCTTTTAAATATGGTGATGTTAAAAGGGGTGATATGCTATAAACTTTGTGCTGGTAGACTATAACAAACAGGTGTTGGGTTAAGAGTTTTGGGCTTTTCTGTGAGAAAGCCTTAAAGTGAAGGGATTTGTTTTATATAATATAGAGGTGTACAAAGAGAAGGTAGATTTTTTATAAAAAACTATGGTGTCTAAAAGGAAATCATTTGGTCACATTGAGCGCAGTCGAAATGCTCCCTGTAAACCCCCTCGCCTTCATCCCATTAAATTGGGATGAATTCACTCCTCCTTTTTAAGGAAGAGAATTTTTATTTAATGTTTAAATAGTAAAGGGGATAGATAAAAAAAAGACACATCTAACAAGCGTTAGAATGTGCCTTTTAATTGATTAACACGGTTTTCTTTTTAAATATAAGGAGCTAAATACTGTTATTCAGCATGTAGCCAAGCTTTTTTGGCAAGTAATTCTTCTTCAGACTCCACATGGTCTTCATCGGGAACACAGCAGTCAACGGGGCAGACCGAAGCACATTGTGGCTCGTCATGAAACCCTTTGCACTCGGTACATTTGTCTGGTACTATAAAATAAAACTCATCAGAAATAGGGTCGTTTTCGGCATCAGCATCAACTTCACCCCCGTTAGGTAAAGCTACTGTTCCACTTAAAGCGGTTTCATCAGAATAAGACCACTCTTGGTCTGGTTCATATATTGCGTTGTTGGGGCATTCTGAAATGCAAGCATCACAATTAATGCACTCGTCTGTTATTATAATGGCCATAATATTTCGTTTTTATTATAGTAAATGATTGTAAAAATAAAATTTCAATTAAAAAATTAACGTGATAAAAGTCATCTTTCTTGTTAAAAAGTTAAATTATTTTTAGAACTTGAATACATAAATTTACTAATATTAGGTAAATTTAGCTAAATTTTTTAATTATAATAATGGTATGAGAACACCTATGGTAAAAAATCAACCAGAAACTTTAGAGGCAGTCATCATTAGATTTGTTGGAGATTCTGGAGATGGTATGCAATTAACAGGGACTCAGTTTTCTGATACTTCGGCTATGTTTGGTAACGATATTGCCACATTTCCAAATTATCCTGCTGAAATAAGGGCACCTCAAGGGAGTTTGTATGGGGTTTCGGGTTTTCAAGTGCATATAGGTAGTGTTGAAATTAGTACACCAGGCGATGAGGTAGATCTATTGGTGGCGATGAACCCTGCGGGCTTAAAGACCAATTTACATGCGGTTAAACCTGGGCATACCATTATTGTCGATACCGATGCGTTTACGAAAAAGAACCTGGAAAAGGCACAATATGAAACCAATCCATTAGAAGATGGGAGTTTGGCAAATTATCGCATTATTGAAGTGGCGATGACCTCTTTGACTAAAGAAGCTTTAAAAGATATAAGTGGTTTGGATAATAAGAGCATCACACGTACAAAAAATATGTTTGCCTTAGGTATGGTATACTGGATGTACGATCGTTCATTGGATCATACCATAGCGTTTTTTAATAAGAAATTTAAATCGAGGCCAGAAATTATTGAGGCCAATACCAAAGTTTTAAATACGGGTTATTATTTTGCCGAAACTTTAGAGCTTATCCCTAATGCCTATACCATTTCCCCAGCTAAAATGGAAGCGGGGACCTATAGAATTATTATGGGTAATACAGCTACGGCTTGGGGCTTTTTGGCAGCTGCTGAAAAATCGGGCCTAGAGTTGTTTTTAGGATCTTATCCAATTACTCCCGCATCAGATATTTTACACGAGTTAGTAAAACACAGGCACTTTGGAGTAAAATCGCTTCAAGCCGAAGATGAAATTGCTGGTGTTACCTCCGCTATAGGCGCTTCGTTTGCTGGTGATTTGGCCATAACAACAACTTCGGGCCCTGGTTTGGCATTAAAAGGTGAAGCCATTGGATTGGCCATGATGTTGGAGTTGCCTTTGGTTGTGGTGAATGTACAGCGTGGAGGGCCTTCAACTGGATTGCCTACCAAAACAGAACAATCCGATTTGCTACAGGCATTGTACGGTAGAAATGGCGAAAGCCCATTAATAGTGATAGCGGCAAGTACACCGGCCAACTGCTTCGATTTTGCTTATGAAGCCGCAAAACTTACACTGGAGCATATGACACCCGTGCTTTTATTAAGCGATGGCTATATCGCCAATGGATCTGCACCGTGGAAGATCAAATCGGTAAACGATATGCCGGAAATAAAAAATAATAAGGTTAAAGATGTTGTTGAAAATTGGCATCCTTATGATAGAGATGAAAAGACTTTGGCCAGAAATTGGGCAATTCCTGGAATTCCAGGGTTTGAACACAGGGTTGGTGGTCTAGAAAAAGATAGAGTGAGTGGTAATGTGTCCTACGCTCCAGAGAACCATGAATACATGACCAAAATAAGAGCCGAAAAAATTAAACGCGTTCAAGATTATATCCCAGAACTGTCAACTGAGTTTGCTAATAAAGGTGATTTATTGGTGATAGGCTGGGGAGGAACCTATGGGTCATTGCATTCGGCGGTTAAGCAAATGAATGAAGAAGGTAATAGAAATATAGGTTATGCACATTTTAATTATATAAATCCATTGCCCAAGAATACCGAAAAGATATTAAGACAATTCAAAAAAGTTGTAGTGTGTGAATTGAATACTGGCCAATTCGCCAAAGTCCTAAAAATGAATTTTAATGGATTGGATATTGTGCAGTTTAATAAAATACAAGGACTCCCATTTAGTAATGGTGAGTTGATTGAAAAATTCAAACAATTATTAGAATAAGATGGAGACAACAGTAGAAAAATATACATACAAAGATTTTGAAAGTGATCAAGAAGTAAGATGGTGCCCAGGTTGTGACGACTATGTTATTTTAAGGGCTGTACAAAAGGCGCTTCCTGAAATAGGTGTAAAACGGGAAAATGTGGTGTTCATCTCAGGTATAGGGTGCTCTTCAAGATTCCCCTATTATATGAATACCTATGGGATGCACAGTATTCATGGTAGGGCTCCAGCTATTGCGACTGGTGTGAAATTGGCCAATCCCGATTTAAGTGTTTGGGTTATTACGGGAGATGGCGATTCCATGGCGATAGGCGGAAACCATTTTATTCATCTTTTAAGGCGAAATGTCAATTTAAATGTTATATTGTTTAATAATGAAATATATGGGCTTACCAAAGGACAGTTTTCACCAACATCCCTAGTAGGACAGAAAACCAAGTCTTCACCTTATGGTAATACCCAACCGCCATTTTCGGCGGGGGAATTGGCACTTGGCGCCAATGCTCGGTTTTTTGCACGCATTGGAGGTAATGTGCCAAAGGATATGTCGCAAATTTTTATTGAATCAGAAAAATTTAAAGGCACATCCTTAATAGAAGTGTTGCAAAATTGCCCAATATTTAATGATGGCGCTTACGATGAATTTACCAATAGAGCCGTTAGGGAAGACAGGCAATTGTTTGTAGCGCATGGAGAGCCAATGATTTTTGGAAAAGAAAAAGATAAAGGTTTGGTGTTAAATGGTTTAAAATTGGAAGTGGTGACCATTGGAGAAAATGGTATAACTGAAGAAGATATCTTGGTCCATGATTCCAAGACTGAAGATCCAACATTGCATCAAATGCTTGTGAGACTTAGGTATCCTTTGGTTACGGGTATTATAAGAAGTTTTGAAGAAAAGACCTTTGAAGAAAGAGAACAAGAGCAGACACAGCAAGTAAAGACCGATTCTAAATTTGTTAAAGCCGATGATTTGTTCTTTTCAGGAGATATCTATCAAGTATTTTAATTATTAAATTATGGGTTCAGAAGCTATCATCGTATTTTTAATTGCAGGGGTCGTTTTGGTTGCTGGTGCTAATTTCTTATCGGATTTAATTTCACCAAAATCAGACAGTCAGCAAAAAAGGGACCCATACGAAAGTGGTATGAAAACCATAGGCCCCACTTGGGTACAGTTTAAAGTAGGATACTATTTGTTTGCCATATTATTCTTGATATTCGATGTAGAAGTGGCTTTTTTGGTACCTTGGACTGTAGTATTTGGTGATTTTGGAGGCATAGCTTTTATAGAGATATTAATATTTCTATTCATATTGGGGTTAGGACTACTTTATGCATGGAAGAAAGGCGCGTTAAAATGGGAGTAGACAATACATATAAAATACCAGAGGATTTTCCCGGGAAGGTGATTCCGGCAGGAAACGGAGCTAATATTGTGGTCACGTCTTTAGACAAAATTATTAATTGGGGACGCTCCAATTCCTTGTGGTCTTTATATTTTGGAACTAGTTGCTGCGCTATAGAAATGATGCAAACAGGAGCAGCACGGCACGATTACTCCAGATTTGGTTTTGAAGTTGCAAGACCTTCACCCCGACAAGCCGATTTAATTATCATAGCAGGGACCATAGTGAATAAAATGGCACCTGTATTACGCCGTTTGTACGATCAAATGGCAGAGCCCAGATATGTTATAGCCATGGGAGCCTGTGCCATTTCTGGCGGTCCATTTTTTTACAACACTTATTCGGTCGTAAAAGGAGCAGATCATGTTATTCCCGTAGATGTTTATGTGCCCGGGTGTCCACCAAGACCAGAAGCTTTACTTGAAGGGATGATTATGCTACAGGAAAAAATAAGAACAGAAAATAGGAAGCAAAAAAAGAACCCGATTGACGGTTTTGATGAAGGCTACTATAAAAAAGATGTATAATGACTAACGAGGCACTACAAGAGTTAATAGGCAGTTGGTTTCCCAATCCGGAGGCCGATATGGCTAAGGACGTTTCTAAAACGACCGTAGAAGAAGAAGGAGATGGGGAAACCGATCCGTCAAAAGTAGAGGAACCGGTGCCTTCAAGTTTATTGCAGTTTAGTGAGGAAGGTTCCCAGTTTTTAAACATTGTTGTGAATCCAGAACACTTTCATGATCTTATGCTTAAGCTAAAAACCAATGAAGCAACATCTTTTGATTACTTGTTTTGTTTAACAGGTGTAGATTGGGGTGAAGCATTAGGGGTGGTGTATCATTTAGAATCCACCAAATACCGCCATAGTGTTGTGGTAAAGGTAAATACTGCCGATAGAGAGAATCCTATGCTCAATTCAGTTTGCGATATTTGGCGAACTGCCGAGTTTCACGAACGGGAAGTGTTCGATTTTTTCGGAATCAAATTCAAAAACCATCCCAATTTAAAACGCCTTTTTTTAACTGAAGAGTGGGATGGTTATCCACTTAGAAAAGATTATGAAGACGAGATTAACATGGTGATAAAATAAATATGATGACTTGAAGCTTAAAACATGGAAACCGAAACCTTAAATAATAATTTCAAATCTGAAGAGTATTTCATCAATATGGGACCTCAACACCCTGCAACCCATGGGGTGTTACGTCTTTTGTTAACTATTGATGGTGAAATTATAAAAAAGGTAGAGCCAGATTTGGGCTATATCCACCGATCCATAGAAAAAATGTGCGAACGCGATAGTTATCAGCAAATTGTGCATTTAACAGATCGTATGGATTATTTGTCATCGCATATCAACAACGAGGCCGTTTGTTTAACTGTTGAAAATGCCTTACAGCTTGAAATCCCAGAACGTGTTAAGGTGATAAGGACCATAATAGGTGAGCTTACCAGAATTGCGTCGCATTGCCTGTGGTGGGGTGTTATGGGAATGGATGTAGGCGCATTGAGCACCTTTTTTTATGGTTTTAGGGATCGTGAAATGATCAATGATATTTTTGAAGAAACCTGTGGTGCTAGATTAACGATGAACTATAATGTGCCCGGTGGGCTAATGTGGGATATTCACCCAAATTTTATCAATCGGGTTAAAAAGTTCGTGGCACATTTCAAAACAAAGATTCCAGAGTATGATCAGCTTTTAACGGGTAATATTATTTTTCAAAAAAGGACCAAAGGCGTAGGGGTTTTGTCCAAAGAAGATGCCATTTCTTTTGGGGTATCAGGACCAGTGGCTAGAGGTTCTGGTTACTCTTGCGATGTTAGGAAATACCATCCCTATAGTGCTTTGGATCGAGTAACTTTTAACGAAGCCTTACAGACCGAAGGTGATACTTTTGCGAGGTATCAGGTAAGGATCCAAGAGTTATGGGAGTCGTTATCAATTATAGAACAGTTAATCGATAATATCCCGGAAGGAGAACATCGTGTTGCAACAAATGCCGTGATTAAATTGCCCAAAGGTGAGTTTTATCAAAAAGTGGAAACCGCACGAGGAGAATTGGGGGTTTACATTATAAGTACAGGAACAAAAAACCCATATAGATTGAAGTTTAGGTCGCCAGGATTTTCAAATTTATCGGCATTAAACCATATTGCTGTTGGAGGAAAAATAGGGGATTTAGTGGCTACCATGGCAACATTGGATTTGGTGATTCCTGATATAGATAGATGATCGGTGGTAGATGACAGGTGACCGATGACCGGAGTTTAAAATTTATTTATGCATAACGGTAGATTTAAGTTTGAAAAGTTAAAAATATGGAATAAGGCTATGGATTTTGGTGAAGAAATAGATAAGCTAACCGATAGTTTTCCAAAAAAGGAACTCTTTAACTTATCATCACAAATTAGGAGAGCATCAGATTCGATTGCTTTAAATATATCTGAAGGAGCTATTGGACAATCAAATCTGGAGCAAAAGAAGTTTTTAGGGTATGCTATTCGTTCGTTAGCTTAAGTAGTAACGTGTTTACATAAAACAAAGAGAAGAAATTATATCAATGAAAAGGAATTTGATAACTTTTATGATGAATCATTTCATTTAATGAATATGATGATTGCATTTAGAAATAAACTATGATGTAATGTTTAGATTAATCATTCAATATTGTTTTTCAATTACCGACATTCATGCTTCGGTCATCGGTCTCCGGTCATCGGGCATTACAAGGTCTATCCAAGATTGGCTTAGTGGCATGATGCCAGAGGCAACAGCACAAATAGTGGGCATGGTTATTATTGCTTTAATTTATTTGGGCATTTTCTCTGTGGCTGGACTGTTTCTAGTGCTTATTGAACGTCGGGTAGCCGCGTGGTTTCAATTGCGTATTGGGCCTAACCGGGTTGGCTTTCAGGGCCTTTTGCAAACCATGGCAGATGCTTTAAAGTTAGTATCAAAAGAATTGACCGGAACAGAACGGGCAGATAAATTCCTGTATAATTTGGCCCCTTATTTTGTGATTATCTCCGCTTTAATGGCATTGGGTTTAATACCTTTTACCAAAGCATTTCAAGCATTCGATATTAATATTGGTATTTTCTTTTTAATAGCCATTTCGTCCATTGGCGTTATAGGCATCTTATTAGGCGGGTGGGCCAGCAATAATAAGTTTGCATTGATTGGAGCTATGCGTAGTGGGGTGCAAACCATAAGTTACGAGCTTTCCGTTGGGTTGTCGTTGTTAACCATGATATTGCTAACAGGTTCATTACAACTTTCGGAAATAGTGGAAGTCCAGAAAAATGGCTGGTTAATTGTCCAAGGTCATATTCCGGCTATTATTGCCTTTATGATTTTTATGATTGCAGGCACAGCAGAGACCAATCGGGCCCCTTTTGATATGGTCGAGGCCGAATCGGAGCTTGGCGCAGGATTTCATACAGAATACTCAGGCATGAAGTTCGCCTACTTTTTCTTGGCCGAATTTATAAACATGTTTATCATTGCTGCCATTGCTACTACCGTATTTTTTGGTGCTTGGCTATCGCCGTTCGGGATTACGGAATCCATTCCTATTTTAGGGGTGTTCTGGTTTTTGGCCAAAGCTATGGTGTTGGTGTTTTTAATGATGTGGTTTCGATGGACGTTCCCCAGGTTAAGAGTCGATCAATTGCTAACCTTGGAGTGGAAATACTTATTGCCTATAAACTTGGCTAATATCGTTATTATGGCATTTATAGTTTGGCAAAAATTAATCATTCAGATTTAGATTATGGGTTATTTTTCAAACATATACCATGGAATAAAAACACTGCTAAGGGGTATGAGTGTTACTGGGAAGTATTTTTTAAACTCCAGAAAAGGCGCTATAACCCAGCAGTATCCAGATAATAGAGCCACTTTAAAAATGTTTGAGCGTTTTCGTGGTGAAGTGATTATGCCCCATGACGAAAATAACGAACATGCTTGTACTGGTTGCCAAAAATGTGAGATTGCCTGCCCTAATGGATCAATTGAGATTATTTGGGATAGGGGTATTGATGAGCACTCGGGCAAGAAGAAAAAGAAAATAGACCAGTTTGTTTACCATTTAAGTTTATGCACCATGTGTGGTTTGTGTATTGATGTATGCCCAACAGATGCCATTAAATGGGGACAGAATTTCGAAAATTCGGTTTACGATAGAACCAAGTTAACACGGGTATTAAATAAACCAGGCTCTAAAATAAGACAAGGCGTAGAAGATTAACAATTATGGAAAGAATACTATTTTATATTTTGGCTTTAATGATGATAAGCTTTGCGATAGCAGCCGTTAGTAGTCGAAAAATGCTACGTTCTGTTATTTATTTGTTATTTGTGCTAATGGGTGTAGCTGGGATCTTCTTTTTAATAGATTACAATTTTTTGGCGGCCATTCAACTTACGGTATATGCAGGAGGCATTATTGTATTGATTATCTTTTCGGTATTGTTGGTACATCATATTGAGTTAAAATTAGAAATGGCAAAGCCAAAAAGGCAAATTGTTACTGCAATAGCTTGCTTATTGGGTATAGGGGTTTTTCTGAAAACAATGTATTCCTACGATTTTAAGGTAATAGAAAATCATGTTACGACAACCACTTCAGATATTGGTGCCAAGTTGTTAAGTTATGATGCAGGAGGGTTTATTTTACCGTTTGAAGTGATTAGTGTCCTGTTGTTGGCTGCCATGATAGGTGCCATTATAATCGCTAAAGGCAAGAAGTTAAACCAACAAACCGATGTATAATTATGATTGAAGGCGTTACGATATACGACATTTTAACACTAACAACCATTTTGTTTTTTATTGGTGTTTATGGGTTTTTAACACGTAAGAACCTTATTTCGATATTAATTTCTGTGGAAATGATCTTAAATGCATCGGTGGTTAATTTTGTGATTATCAACAAATATTTATATCCAGATGTGTTGCAGGGCGTTCTGTTTTCAATATTTATAATCGCTGTTGCAGCGGCCGAAACAGCATTGGCAGTAGCCATCATTATAAATCTTTACAGGCAAATAAGTTCGGTTGAAGTTAAGGATACGGAAGTTATGAAGTATTAATGGTAACCACAAAGCACACAAAGAAGGCGCAAAGCACACAAAGAAATCCTCTGTAAACTTTGTGAAAACCTTTGAGAACTTTGTGGTAATAAAAGTAAACAATGTATGAATGAAAATGAACTGTCTAAAAAGATTATTGGGGCGGCGATAGAAGTTCATAAAGTTTTGGGCCCTGGCTTACTTGAAAGTGCATATACAGAATGTCTTTTTTATAAACTTCAAAAACTTGGACTCAAGGTGGAAAAAGAAAAGGCTATGCCCTTGGTTTTTGAAGAAGTAAAGTTAAACTGTGGTTATAGAATTGATATTCTTGTAGAAAGCAAAGTGGTAGTAGAATTAAAGAGTGTTGAGGCATTGCATGATGTGCATTTGGCGCAAACATTAACATATATGAAATTAGGAAATTACAAACTTGGTTTATTAATAAACTTTAATGTTAATCTCTTAAAAGAAGGTGTTAAAAGAGTAATAAATGGCACTTTGTAACCTTTGTGAAAGACTCGGTGTTCTTTGTGTAGAGCTTTGAGTTCTTTGTGGTAAAAAAGAAAATAATTTAAATTATGAACCTAACTTACATCACATTAATTCCTATGATACCGTTGCTGGTTTTTTTGGTACTTGGGATTTTCAACAAAAAAATTAAGCCTCTTGTTTCTGGTTATGTTGGAGTTTTTGGATTGTTGGCTTCAGCAATGTTATCGTTTTATGCTGCTTATGAGTACTTTTTCGTTCATGGGAAAGTAGATGGTGTTTTTCAAACGTTTTCTATAAAATCGGTTTGGATGAATTTTACCGAAACATTGCATATCGATATGGGAGTTTTAGTAGACCCAATTTCGGTAATGATGCTCGTAGTGGTTTCTGTGGTATCCTTAATGGTTCATATTTACAGTAGGGGCTATATGAAGGGAGACGATGGTTATACCCGGTTTTTTGCATTCTTGTCGTTATTCACATTTTCAATGTATGGCTTGGTATTGGCAACCAATCTATTTCAAATTTATATTTTTTGGGAACTGGTAGGGGTATCATCCTATTTGTTAATAGGGTATTACTATACAAAAACATCGGCCATAGCAGCCGCTAAAAAGGCGTTTATCGTTACGCGTTTTGCCGATTTCGGGTTTTTAATAGGCATCATAGTTATAGGCTATTATACTGGGACTTTCGATTTTGAAACCTTAAACAACCCAGAAGGTAGCGCTATCCTTAATTGGGCATCGACTTCGTTTATGGGCTTGTCGATAATCACATGGGCTTTAATCTTAATTTTTATTGGTGGTGCAGGAAAATCGGCTATGTTTCCATTGCACATTTGGTTGCCCGATGCTATGGAAGGGCCAACGCCAGTTTCTGCATTGATACATGCCGCTACTATGGTGGTTGCCGGTATTTTTTTAGTGGCGCGGTTATTCCCCATGTACTATTTTGTAGAAGATGGGTTTGCCCTAAATATTGTGGCTTATGTGGGGGCTTTTTCGGCACTGTTCGCCGCTGTTATAGCGATAACACAAACCGATATTAAACGGGTGTTGGCATTTTCAACCATGTCGCAATTGGGCTATATGATGTTGGCCTTAGGTGTTTCAGGGTACGAAGGACATGAGGGTGTAGGGTATATGGCCGCCATGTTTCATTTGTTTACCCATGCCATGTTTAAGGCTTTATTGTTCCTTGGTGCAGGTTCGGTAATCCATGCTGTACACAGTAATTATTTGAATGATATGGGTAGCCTTAGAAAGTATATGCCCATTACCAATATCACTTTTTTAATAGCAGCACTAGCCATAGCAGGCGTGCCTCCTTTAGCCGGATTTTGGAGTAAGGATGAAATTTTAGTTGCCGCTTTCGAGCATAATAAGCTTATTTATTATGTAGGTGTCTTTGTCGCTGGGCTTACGGCCTTTTATATGTTTAGATTGTATTTTGGAATATTCTGGGGTAAAGACAGAAGCTATGAGCATGCGCCCAAGGAATCCCCCTTATCCATGACATTTCCTTTAATAGTACTTGCAGTGTTAAGTGCAGTGGCTGGATTTATGCCATTTAGTGAATATGTAACAGCCGATAAGGCAGGTTTCCAGGCCCATTTAAATTATCCGTTGGCAGCTGTTGCTACTTCAGTAGGTCTTTTAGGTATTTCTTTAGCATGGGTGTTCTATAAAAAGGAAAACACCTTGCCCGATGTTTATGCTAAAATTTTTGGGCCATTTTATAAATGGGCAAGCGATAAATTCTATTTCGATGAAATTTATCTGTTCATCACCAAAAAGATAATTTTTAAGTACATATCGGCACCCATAGCCAAGTTCGATAAGAAATATGTAGATGGGACTATGGAAGGTATTGGGAACAAAACCGTATTGGTTTCAAAAACAATTAAAGGCATGCAATCGGGGAAAGTTCAGGATTATGCTTTTGGATTTATTGCCGGTGTTGTGGTGTTGGTAATAGTAGGTATTTATTTATGGTCAAACTAAACAATTAATATGGATACTTTATCACTATTTATAATCATACCGTTACTAACCGTTTTAGCTCTAGTTTTTACAAAAGCACTGAAACAGGCTAGGATAGTAGCCATGGTAGGAAGCATTGTCCAGCTCGCTATGGCAATACGTTTGGTATTTGCCTATTTTAAGGAACGAGCCATAAACGATAGTATTATGCTCTTTACTAAGGATGTGGTTTGGTTTAAGCCATTCAACATACATTATAGTGTTGGAGTCGACGGTATTTCGGTAGCTTTATTATTGCTTACGGCTATTGTGGTATTGGCCGGTGTTTTTATTTCTTGGAAAATGTACAACCTGCCTAAGGAGTTTTTCATTTCGTTAATTGTGCTTTCCATTGGTGTTTATGGGTTTTTTATTTCAATAGACCTGTTTACTATGTTTGTATTCTTTGAAATAGCTGTGATACCCATGTATCTGTTAATTGGTATTTGGGGCTCTGGTCCAAGGGAATATTCAGCAATGAAATTAACCTTAATGTTAATGGGCGCCTCGGCGGTATTACTGGTTGGGATTTTAGGGATTTATTTTAATTCCAATGCCGATGGTGGAGCGTTAACATTTAATATATTGGAAATAGCAAAGGTTGATATTCCTTTTGAAGTCCAGAAGTTATTCTTTCCATTAACCTTTATTGGGTTTGCTGTTATTGGAGCCTTATTTCCTTTTCATACTTGGTCGCCAGACGGTCATGCCTCTGCACCTACAGCCGTGTCGATGTTGCATGCTGGCGTGCTTATGAAATTAGGTGGCTACGGCGTGTTTAGGGTAGCCATGTATTTATTGCCAGAGGGCGCATTGCATTGGTCGTGGTTCTTTATCATATTATCTGTTATAGGAGTGGTTTATGGTGCTTTTAGTGCGATCAAGCAAACCGATTTAAAGTATATCAATGCTTATTCATCGGTAAGCCATTTGGGCTTGGTATTGTTTGCACTATTAATGTTGAATAAAACGGCATGGAACGGTGCCATATTGCAATCATTATCCCATGGGTTTATGACAGCCTTATTCTTTGCGCTAATAGGGATGATATACGAAAGGACACATACGCGGGATATTTCAAAATTAGGAGGCCTCTTAAAAGTGATCCCCTTTATTTCAGTCATTTATGTTATTGCAGGATTAGCCTCTTTAGGATTGCCAGGTTTTAGTGGTTTTGTCGCCGAAATGAACATTTTTGTCGGGGCGTTTCAGGAAGATGATATGTTTATGCGTATAGCCACCGTACTATCCATTTCTGTAATTGTAATCACGGCGGTTTATATCTTACGGGTCGTTGGTATTATGCTTATGGGACCCATAAGAAATGAAGCTTACCTCAAATTGGAACGGGTGACCTGGTATGAGAAATTCGGCATTTTATTATTGTTAGTGCCCATTGTAGGTATTGGTGTGGCACCTCTTTGGTTAAGCGATATGATTATAGATAGTTTACAACCCTTCATTCAAGGTTTGTTATAACCATAAAACATTAAGACTATGAATTTGAGCAGTTTTTTAATAATGAGACACGAGGTAATACTCTTGGCAGTTATTCTATTGCTTGTAATAGGTGAAATTTTTATTGCTCAACGCAAAAAAAACAGCATGGTGCATCTGGCCATATTTCTATTTGGAATACATACCCTAATAGGATTTTTAGCCATTGACTTCGGGAGTATCTTTGGGGGTATGTTTCACACTAATGCGTTAATTCAATTCTTTAAAAATATAATCAACATAGGCGTTTTTATTTTGCTTTTGCAATCGGGCGATTGGTTGCAGGAAAGAATCGTTCAAGAAAATAAAGGGTCTGAATTTTTTATATTGTTATTTTCATCGCTTTTAGGAATGTATTTTATGGTTTCTTCTGGTGATTTTTTAATGTTTTATCTGGGTTTGGAATTATCAACACTGCCTATCGCGGCTTTAGCGGCATACGAAACTTCTAAACGTAAATCCAGTGAATCTGGAATTAAGTTTATTTTATCGGCAGCATTGGCATCGGGTGTGGCATTATTTGGTATATCCATGTTATATGCTACTTCGGGATCTATTTATTTTGCAGATATTATTGGAGGTGGTGTGACAGAGCCAAACCACCTCACCATTTTAGGGTTTGTTTTGTTTTTTGCAGGGTTGGCATTTAAGATTTCGCTGGTACCCTTTCATTTTTGGACCGCCGATGTGTATGAAGGAGCCCCGATTAGCATTACATCTTATTTATCAGTAATTTCTAAAGGCGCTGCTGTTTTTATATTAATGATTTTGTTGTTTACCGTTGCAAAATCGTTAATGGGTATTTGGGAACATATCGTTTATGTGTTGGCCATTCTTACCATGTTTGTTGGTAATTTATTTGCATTAAGGCAGCAAAACATGAAACGCTTTTTAGCCTTTTCGTCGATTGCCCAAGCTGGATTTATATTACTTGGCCTTACAACGGGAAACCAATTGGGTGTTGCTACGGTAGTTTATTTTATACTTATTTATATGTTTTCTAACCTGGCGGCATTTGGAGTTGTACAAGCCATATCCTTAAAAACAGGCAAGGAAAACATGAAGGATTATGAAGGTTTATATAGAACCAACCCTAATTTAAGTTTGGTTATGATGCTAGCCTTGTTTTCTTTGGCAGGAATCCCTCCGGTAGCTGGTTTCTTTGGTAAGTTTTTCTTGTTTACCGCAGCGGCAAGCAAAGGGTATTATTTGTTGGTGTTTCTAGCGGTTGTTAACGTTACCATTTCGTTATATTATTACTTATTGGTAGTAAGGGCTATGTTTTTGCGAGAAAATGATCTGGCAATTCCTTATTTTAAAAGTAATTTGTATATGAAAATAGGGCTTTTAATGACAGCAGTAGGTATTTTGGTTATAGGTTTGTTTAGCCCTATATATGATTATATTTATGAATTAAGTAATCTATATTAGAATATTATGGCATTAACGGGAAAACATACATTTGGCAGTATTGATGATACCAGGGTTACTTTTGTTGAAAAGGGCGTGAGTGCCGAACGTAAAACATTTTTAAAAAAATTGTTGGAGCATAATGGGTTTGAAGTCCTTATTCAGGAAGATAAAAGGAAGACAGAAGAAGACCCCCAGCGCTATACCGTAGCAGTAACCGATATGGTTTTTAACCCTACCATTTGGGTGTTCCAACGTAAACTGGAAACCTTCGATGGCCAAAAAGTTACGCGTGGCTATTGGGAACAGGAAACAGAGGATGCCAAGCCTCAATATTGGAATAACGGTAGCAGTAACCCCAAATAATATTAACCTGTGTCTGTTTCAAAGATGCAGTTTATCAAGTAGTTAATAAATGATATCACAAATCAGCAGTCATTCCGAACGTGTCACACTGAGCGCAGTCGAAGTGAGGTACGAGGAGGAATCTCATAATAATGGGATTTACCTACGTTGAACCTTTCGGTTTCTCGTCATTCGCTTCTCTCTTTCAGGCAATAACAAACATCTAATATTAGCCGTTTTAATTATTTTAAACACTCAATAAATAATACAACCCTGGTTTTATTGGTTGTTTCAATAAGAAATGCAGTAACTAATTATTCCACAGTAAAGCATTTCATTTTTTACTTTATTAATACATTTTTACAGATTTATTTTTAATTTTTATAAATCCTATTAATTCTATAGGAATTATATTGTTATTAAAAAATAATAAAGTTATTTTTGCCCAAACACTAAAAAACGATTAATTGTAAAATGAGCGATATTACAATAAAAGTAACGGATAGGGATGGTAATAAACATGAGGTTTTAGCTCCTACAGATATGGCAATGAATTTGATGGAAGTCGTGCGGTCTTACGAACTGGCTCCAGAAGGCACTATTGGTATTTGTGGCGGTATGGCCATGTGTGCATCCTGTCAATGTTATGTGTTAAGTAATAACAATATACAGGAAATGAGTGATGATGAAGAGGCCATGTTAGCAGAAGCTTTTAATGTACAAAAAAACAGTCGTTTGGGCTGTCAAATACAAATAACACCAGAAATGGAAGGCCTTGAGGTAGCGTTGGCTCCTGAAGATTAAAAGGTTAATTAGTTAAGTTAGGTTTTTGAAGCGTAAAGGAGTAAATTGATGTGAAAAAGAAAAATTATTCAGTTTCCTTTTTCACATCAGTTTTATTTAAACGCATTCAGCCCCGTTATGTCCAAGCCTGTAATTAGTAAATGGATGTCATGTGTGCCTTCATAAGTAATAACACTTTCAAGGTTCATAGAATGGCGCATAATACTGTATTCGCCAGTAATGCCCATGCCTCCTAACATCTGCCTGGCTTCCCTGGCGATCTTAATGGCCATGTCCACATTATTGCGTTTGGCCATGGATATCTGTGCTGAGGTTGCTTTGCCCTCATTTCGAAGGGTTCCCAATCTCCAGGTAAGCAGTTGTGCCTTGGTGATTTCGGTTATCATTTCGGCAAGTTTCTTTTGTTGCAATTGGAACTGTCCAATAGGTTTTCCAAATTGTATACGTTCTTTGCTGTAACGCAATGCGGTATCATAACAGTCCATTGCTGCTCCAATGGCCCCCCAGGCAATACCATAACGCGCAGAATCCAAACAACCCAATGGTGCACCTAGCCCCGATTTGTTAGGCAATAGGTTTTCCTTGGGAACCTTTACATTATCAAAGATAAGTTCTCCCGTTGCCGATGCACGAAGCGACCATTTATTATGGGTTTCAGGTGTTGAAAAGCCTTCCATGCCACGCTCTACAATAAGCCCATGTATACGGCCTTCTTCATTTTTTGCCCATACTACTGCCAGTTGGGCAAAAGGTGCATTACTAATCCACATTTTGGCGCCATTTAGCAAGTAGTGGTCACCCATATCCTTAAAATTGGTAACCATACCACTAGGATTACTGCCATAATCTGGCTCGGTCAAACCAAAGCAGCCCATCCACTCGCCGCTGGCTAACTTAGGTAAATATTTTTGGCGTTGGGCCTCATTGCCATATTTCCAGATAGGATACATAACCAAAGACGATTGTACCGATGCTGTACTGCGAATACCGGAATCTCCCCGCTCTATTTCCTGCATAATCAGTCCATAGGAAATCTGGTCCAGTCCAGCACCACCGTATTCCATTGGGATGTAGGGACCAAAAGCACCTATTTCAGCCAACCCCTCTATAATTTGCATAGGGAATTCGGCCTTTTGGGCATAATCTTCAATAATAGGGGATACTTCCCGTTTTACCCATTCACGGGCGGCGTCCCTAACTAGCTTGTGTTCTTCTGTTAAAAGCTCGTCTAAGTTATAGTAATCTGGTGCTTCAAATAAATCTGGTTTCATTCCTTATGAAGTATTTTGTAATTACATAATTGTAAAATTATGTGCTATTTTATTGTTGAAAATGTAATAATTAGTCAAATTTAAATAAATCAACTGATAAATTTCAAAATATAAATCATTATTTAAATGATGTAAGATAAGGCGGTTTGATATGCTACAATATAGTGTTAGTTTATTTTAAATAAGACTGGAAATTAAGAGTTTAATCTTTTTCATTGAAAAGAATTAAACAACAAAATTAACTTGAGTAGTTATATTTGGAATAAAGTCAGTGTGTTATAAGTGAAAAAAGATTTCTAGCTAAGTTACAATAGCTATAATCTATATAAATTTATAACTTTTGTTCATACATTTTTTAATTTTTTTGTATAAACATTATAACATTATATACTAAAGTATAAGAAGTTAATTATAACTGGTTATTTTGAACAACTTTAAATTCTGATAAGAAGTTAGGAGTTTCAATAGGGGAATACCTGTTAAATAAACGTATAATAAGTAGAGGGTAACAAGAACAGAACGAATTTACCGTGCTAAATGTACTCTTTTCAATATGAGTATTTAAAGGAATAACTTTATTGATTTACATTTGGTTAGATTGAAGTTTTACGCAACTAAAATTTAATGTAATAAAAAATAAGACGCATGCATATTTATAGGATTATAAACCTTTGCTTTTTTATCTTTCTTTTTTTTACATCTTGTAAGGATGAAAAAATAAATTTCAATACCCAAGTACGTCCTATACTTAATAAGAAGTGTATTAGTTGCCATGGAGGCGTTAAACAATCTGGAGGGTTTGGTTTGGTATTTAGGGAGAATGCTTTAGCTGAAACAGTTAATGGTAAGATAGGAGTTGTTCCTGGTCATCCTGAAAAGAGTGAAATGATTAGAAGAATCAACCATAAGGATCCAGAAATGCGTATGCCTCTTGAAGGAGAACCGTTAAGTAAAGAAGAGATAAATATACTTACCAAATGGATTGAACAAGGAGCAGAATGGCAAGAGCATTGGGCTTATTTAAAGCCACAAGAACCAGAAGTAACTACAGATAATTTGGATTGGGGAGTAAACGAAATAGATTATTTTGTTTATAATGGCATGGAAGCGCATGATTTGTCTCCTAACAAACAGGCCAATCCTAACGATTTGGTGCGTCGCCTGTATTTGGATTTAATTGGGGTGCCTCCAACGACCAAACAGGCAAAAACTTTTGTTAGCGATCCTTCCGATAAAGCTTATGAAGCATTGGTAGACACCCTTTTGCAATCGCCCAAATACGGTGAGCATTGGGCCAGTATGTGGTTGGATTTAGCTAGGTATGCCGACTCCAAAGGCTATGAAGCCGACAGGGCCAGGGAAATATGGAAGTATCGCGATTGGGTTATCAAAGCATTTAATGAAGATAAACCTTTCGATCAATTTACCATTGAACAATTAGCAGGTGATTTATTGCCCAACCCTACCGAAGATCAATATATAGCAACGGCATTTCATAGAAATACATTGAATAATGGAGAAGGTGGTACCGATAATGAAGAGTACAGAATATCTTCAGTAATAGATCGTGTTAATACCACGTGGGAAGTATGGCAATCTACAACAATGGCTTGTGTGCAATGCCATAGTCATCCGTACGACCCTATAAAGCATAAAGAATATTATACGTCTTTTGCCTTTTTTAATAATACCGCCGATTGGGATGTGCCTGCTGAACATCCTATATACAGGGAGTTTGACAGTTTAAGTACAACCCAATTAGATGATGTTAAACAATGGATTACCAAAGTATCCTCAGAATCCGAAGCAAATGAATGGGAAGCCTTTCTTCGGATTCAGGAACCTAAAGTGCGTCCAGAGGATTTCGCTGAAACAGTACATACTACGCATTACAACAGATCCAATCAAGATTATATGGAGGTCTATGAGGGAGCATATATTAAACTTCAAAATGTAAACCTGAGTAATATCGACAGGGTCTATGTGAATTATAGGCAATACATGAACGACAAAGGAAAGTTGTTAATTAAAAAGGATAGCCTTAATGGAACTCTTATAGGGGAAACGGTATTGAGCAAGTCCAATGGTTTTAGGAATGAGCCGGTTATGCTTAAAACGAATGAAGAAACTGCTGACCTGTACTTTCAATTTACAAGTAATAATAAAGATTATCTGTGCTTTTTGGATGGGTTTTTATTCTCTGAAAAGCTGCCGATCGAAGATAAAGAAGAAGCTTCCGAAGTCTATCATAAAATAGATGATTTGCTAAATTCAGGGTTTAAGCATTCAACCCCAGTAATGGTTGAAAAACCAAAAGACTTTGGCAGATTAACCCAAGTGTTCGACAGGGGTAACTGGTTGGTGTTGGGGGATACCGTTCAAACCGATATTCCAAAGTTATTTAATGTAAATAACAGGCAGTTTAAAAGTAGATTGGATTTGGCTGAATGGTTGGTGAGTGAAGATAATTATCTCACAGGACGAGTGATTGCCAATCGCTTTTGGGCCAAATTATTTGGAAAAGGGATTGTACTTACTTCAGAAGATTTTGGAACCCTAGGGGAGAAGCCTACACATCCTGAATTACTCGATTGGCTGGCTTTACGATTTTCAAAAGATTGGAATTGGAGCATGAAAACATTAATACGGCATATAGTGCTTTCTGCAACCTATAAACAAAGTGCTGTTATTACCGAGGAGGCCAAGCAAATAGATCCGCATAATCAATGGTTGGCACGAAGTTCGAGAGTAAGATTATCGGCCGAACAAATAAGAGACCAGGCCCTAGCCGTATCTGGGTTATTAAGTGATAAAATGTACGGACCGAGTGTTATGCCCTATCAGCCAGAAGGTGTTTGGACGGTTGTATACAGTAATGATACCTGGAAAACAAGTCCCGGAGAAGATGCCTATCGAAGAGGTTTGTACACCTATTTAAGGCGGTCTAGTCCCTATCCTTCGTTTATAAGCTTTGATGCTTCCGAGAGAGAGACTTGTCTATCAAGACGTATTAATACCAATACCCCAATCCAAGCACTTGTGACCTTAAACGATCCGGTATATTTTGAAGCGGCCATGCATTTGGCGCAACAGATAGAAACAATTGAAGGAGATAATAAGCTTAAGGTCGAAACGGCTTATACCAAGGTGATGGGCAAAAAGATCACACCAGAGAAATTGGGAGTATTAGTAAAATTATTAGAAGATACCAAAACGTATTATCAGGAGAATAAAGAAGAAGCACATGAGTTAGTGAAATCCGATAATTTAGAATTGGCCTCACTTACAATCATGATGAATGTTTTAATGAACATGGATGAATTTATCGTAAAAAGCTAAACGGGTAACTATGGATTTATATAACGAATCACAAAAGAGAAAGTTAGAGTTTACAACTAGGCGACATTTCCTAAAGAAGTGCAGTACTGGTTTAGGCGGTATTGCATTGGCATCCTTAATGGGGCCACAATATATGTTTGGAAGTAATAATACCGTTGAAAGCTTTGATCCGGGAAGGCTTCCGCACTTCTTGCCTAAGGCAAAGCGGGTGATCTATTTGCATATGGCTGGGGCACCGTCGCAATTGGAATTATTTGACTATAAACCGGAATTACAAAAGCTTCATGGATTGGATTGCCCGCAGTCGCTCTTGGAAGGTAAGCGCTTTGCGTTTATCCAGGGTGTGCCCAAAATGTTAGGCCCTCAATTCAATTTTAAGCAGTACGGACAATCGGGAACCTATGTATCGGATGCTTTGCCCCATTTTAGTGAAATAGTTGACGATGTGGCGATCATAAAATCAATGCATACCGATGAATTTAATCACGCACCAGCACAGTTGTTATTGCAAACAGGAAGTGCACGGTCCGGAAGACCGAGTATTGGTGCTTGGGTCACTTATGGTTTAGGTTCGGAAAATGAAAACCTGCCAGGTTATATGGTTTTAGTTTCTGGAGGAAAAAATCCAAGTGCCGGGAAGAATGCCTGGGGAAGTGGGTTCTTGCCTTCCGAATACCAGGGGGTGCAGTGCCGTAATTCTGGAGATCCAATTCTTTACGTATCAAATCCTAATGGGATGAGTCGTGATATTAGAAAAAAATCATTGGAGGCCATTAACGAAATAAATAGGAGTGAATACAAGGAGTTTAATGACGATGAGACTCTGTCGCGTATTGCACAGTACGAGATGGCTTTTAAAATGCAAGTATCGGTGCCCGATGTGATGGATATTTCCAAAGAGCCCGAATATATTCGTGAGATGTATGGCGCCAAACAGGGTGAGGCTTCTTTTGCAAATAACTGTTTGCTGGCCCGAAGACTGGTAGAGCAGGGTGTACGCTTTGTTCAGTTGTACCATTGGGGTTGGGACATGCATGGCGATAGTAAAGCGACCTCTTTAAATGAAGGGTTAAAGACAAAATGTGGAGAAGTAGATCAGCCTATGGCAGCGCTTGTTAAAGATTTAAAGCAGCGTGGTCTTTTAGACGATACCTTAGTCGTTTGGGGAGGAGAGTTTGGAAGAACCCCAATGCGTGAAAACAGAGGTGGTCGTATAATGCCTTATTACGGAAGGGACCACCATACCGAAGCTTATAGTATCTGGATGGCCGGTGGTGGTGTTAAAGGCGGCATTTCCTATGGGGAAACGGACGAAATAGGATATTACGGTATCAAGGACAGAGTGCATATACACGATTTGCAAGCTACCATATTAAATCAATTGGGAATTAATCATGAAAAGTTTACTTATAATTTTCAAGGTAGGGATTTCAGGCTAACCGATGTACATGGTCATGTTGTTAAAGATCTACTTATATAATCTAAAGAAAGGATATCAATGAAGCAAACCAGGCGTCAGTTCATTACAACAGCGAGTGCAGCAGGAGCAGGCTTAGTTTTAAGTAGTATGAAATTACCTGAAAACGTAGCTCCAAAAAGAGGGTTTTCACTTAAAATATATGCAACCCGATGGGGATTTAATGGTTCCATGGATGCGTTTTGTAAAGCAGCTAAAAAGGAAGGCTACGATGGTATTGAAGATTGGTTTCCCAGTAATGAAGCAGGTGAGCAGGCGTTATATGAGGCATTGGATAAGTACAATTTAAGATTTGGGGCTTTAACCGGTAGTGGAGGAGCTAATTTTACTGCCCATAAAGAAAGTTACAAGGCTAATTTAACAAAGGTAATTTCCAGAAAGCCGGATTTTATAAATTGTCATGCTGGAAAAGACTTCTTTACTTTCGATGAGAGTAGGGAGCTTATGGAATTTGCCATTGAGGAATCCAAAGTTTCAGGCGTGCCCGTGTACCAGGAAACCCATCGTGGACGCATGTTATTTGCGCCCCATATTTGTGGTCACTTTATAGATGCTACTCCAGAACTCAAGTTAACCTTAGATATTTCGCATTGGTGTGTTGTGGCCGAAAGCTTGTTGGAAAACCAGAAAGAAACGGTAGAAAAAGCATTGAAGCGTACCAGCCATATCCATTCCAGAATTGGACACGAGGAAGGGCCTCAGGTTAGCGAGCCAAGAGCGCCAGAATGGCAAAGGGCTGTCGATGCGCATTATGCTTGGTGGGATAAAGTAGTAAACTATAAAAAAGAAGCGGGAGAACCCTTAACAATGACTACCGAGTTCGGGCCTGCAAACTATATGTGGACTATGCCGTATACGCGTCAGCCACTAGCCGATCAATGGGCTATTAATGTGCATATGATGCAGGAATGGCGTAAAAGGTATTTGTAAACTGGTTATAATCGAAAATAATTCCTCGAGGCTTTGCCTCGGGGTTTCCGTTGAAATAGTCATTCCCATTTGGTCACTGAGGATACTCGAAGTGATAATGGGAATCAAAATAAAATTTAATTCATGACATTTTTTTTAGAGTCAAATATCTATCAGTTTTTTGGAAGGTTTCACGCCATGTTGGTGCATTTGCCTATTGGTTTTATCATATTGGCTGTAGTTTTTGAGCTGCTTGCGTTAAAGAAAAAAATAGATTTAAACCGGGCCATTTCCTATGCGTTTTTAGCAGGGGCTTTATCTGGTTTTATTTCCATTATTTTGGGTTTAATGCTGGCTTCCGATGGCGGTTATAATGAGGCGACGTTGAATACCCATAAGTGGACAGGAATTACCATGACCCTCACGGCATTTCTGCTCTTTTTTATAAAACGAAAGCAGAATACCATATTATGGGCCAAGAAAAGTTATCCTTTGTTAATGGTCTTGGTGGTAACCTTGTTATTTGTAGCTGGGCATAATGGTGGGAATTTAACACACGGATCCGATTATTTGTTGGAACATGCCCCAAATCCTATTAGAACTTTAGTAGGGATGAAGCCCATTAGGGATCGTGTAACAGATTTGGATGAAGCATTGGTTTATGAAGATGTTATTCATCCTATTTTTGAGGCCAAATGCAATGTGTGCCATAATAGCGACAAAGCTAAAGGCGATTTGTTGTTAACCGATCCCGAGAGTATTATGAAAGGCGGTGAGAACGGCGAGGTAATTGCCACTGGTAATGCTAAGGAAAGTGAACTCTATAGACGGGTTACGTTGAGTCCTACACATAAAGAATTTATGCCAACCGAGGGACGAACGCCACTTACCAAAGAGGAAACGATGTTAATACAATGGTGGATTGATGAAGGTGCTCCTTTCGATAAAAAGGTTGTAGCACTTAATCTTACCGATCGTACCAAAGCCCACCTAAGGGATGTGGGTATCGGTTTAAAGCAGACCTTTATAGAAAGTCTGGATTTAGAAGTGGTTGATGATAACATTATTGAGGCTATTGAAGCAGAAGGTTTTAAAATAAAACCGATTACGGGAAACAGTACTTTACTGGAGGTTGCCTATTCGCCTTATAACAAAAGCCCTATAACGGCTGAAAAACTAGAGGTGCTTTTAAAAGCTAAAACCAATATTGTATGGCTTAATTTCTCTGATATAAGATTGCAGGAAGCACTGATTCCTAAATTAGGACAATTGGAAAATCTTGTAGAACTTAGAATTAATAATACCAATTTAACCGATGAAGGCGTAAAAGCATTAGCTTCCTTAAAGCATTTAGAATACCTTAATGTTTACGGAAACCCCATTACCGATGCTAGTGTTGAAAGTTTTCAGAAATTAACAAGTTTGCAAAAAATATACCTGTGGAAAACAGGTGTTTCTGAGACTGGTGTTCAGGAATTAAAGAATGCCTTAAACCATGTGAATGTTGTGCTTGGTCTATAGAATTCATAATTACATTTTTAAATAGAAGTCTTTTGTAAGATCTATATAATCTTGCGTGTATTGGTGCCTTTCAACCTCAATAGTCAATGTTTTGGTTTGAATGGCTTCTTTAAAAAATGAAAAGGCAATTAAGCTACGTTTAATTTTAGAAGAAGGGTTGCCCTTAACATGTAAAATACGGTTGGGGAAAAGCTTGTGTTTTGATGCTAGTGTGATAAACTGTTCCTCTTCTTTATAAGGAATAATAACAGAGAAAACCCCAGATCCTGAAAGTAATTTTGAAGTACTTTCAAGTAAATGTCCAAAAGGAAGAGCGTCTTGAAATCTGGCTAAATCCCGTTGATTGTTATTGGTTTTATAGTCTTCAGCATAAAAAGGCGGGTTACAAACAATAAGGTCGTATTGGTCCTCAATTTCATTAGTAAATTCTTCTAGAGAAGCATGGTAACAAAACAGGCGATCATTCCACGGCGATTGCTCAAAATTATCGACACACTGTTCGTAAGCACTGTCATCAATTTCAATGGCATCAATAACTTCGGCATGACTACGTTGTGCCAGAATGAGAGATATAATGCCAGTGCCAGCACCAATATCCAATATGGAAAAAGGGTTCTTTTCAATTGGTGACCAAGCACCCAAAAGGACACTGTCGGTACCAATTTTCATGGCACATTGGTCTTGTTTAACAGCAAAATTTTTAAAGACAAACGGTTTTTTGGACATCAAAAATAAATTTGGCCCAAAAGTATTGATAAATAGAAGGATTAAAAAAGTTAGGGGGCTTTATGTTTAAAATGTTGAAAAAATTGTTATTAAAGTATGTTAAATTTTATAATTTAAACATCTGTTTTAAGTTATATTTACGTAATTGTTAAAAAAAATAGGATGAAGCTTTCGGATAAGGTTGTAACCAAAATGAATAACTTGTTGATGTTGAACTATGAAGTTGAAAAGATGTACTTGGATGCTTTCGATATAGTTGAAGATGAAAGACTGAAAGTTTTTTTTAGGGAGCGTGCTTTTGAAAGAAACGAGTCTGCCAGAGCATTACGAGGACAAATTATTAAATTGGGATTTGAGCCCAAGAGTTTTGATCGCTTAAATAAGTTAAGTAACCGCTATTACATCATTTGGAAAAATATTAGGCCTTTGCTTAAGGAAGGTAATATACCAGAATTATTAGATCAAGTTTGTAGTGTTAAACAATGGAGCATGGATAATTATAATAGCTTACTACAGGAAATTAACTTGCCACTGTCTTTGTGTAAACTATTAGCGAGTCAAAGAGATTTATTACAATCCAATATGCATACCATTAAGGCCAGAGAAGCTTTGGTGATTTAGTTTAGGGAATTTCTTAATTTCCTTTCTATAAGTATAAATCGATTAACCCTTCCGGTGTTTCAACAAGAATGGTTTTATTGTCTCTGTCTACTTTTACAATAAATTCATCGTTCATAGGAATTAAGATTTCGGTGCCATTGCTGTCAATTTCAAAAAGCGCTTGAGCCGTTGAGTCGTTTATGCCTTTTATAATACCTACTTTGCCATAATTTTTATCGTTAATAGTAAAGCCGATAACTTCGTGAAAGTAAAACTTATTGCCTTCCAACTTAGGCAGTAACTCTAAGGGCAGGTATAGGTCACTTTTCATAATGGCATCGGCATCGGCTTCGGTATCAACATCTTCAAATTTTATACGAAGCAGTTCCGATTTATGTAATTGGGAATGTTCAATAAAAAAAGGAACAAGATTATTGCGCAGGTTTAAAAAAATAGCGTCTAAATGGTCGTAAAGCTCTGGTTGGTCTGTATCGAGTTTAGCCAATACTTCGCCTTTAAAGCTGTACTTTTTTACAATTTTGCCTAAATAAAAACAATCGTCTTTTTTCATTTTATGTCTGTTCGAGTGAAGTTGGGAACTATATAAATGTGTCAAATTTATTACATCTCGACTGTGCTCGATGTGACACTATTTAAATAAAAAAAACCCTGACGGTACCGTCAGGGTTAAAAGTATAAAAAATAATTTTTTTATTCTTCTTCGTTTGTAGCTTCAGCTTCAGCAGCAGGAGCTTCCTCTTCTTCAGCTTCTTCTTCAACAACTGGAGCAGCGGCAGCAATTCTAGCTTCGTTAACTGCTTTTTCAGCAGCTAAGGCTTCAGCTTTTGCTTTTGCTTCAGCTTCTGATAAACCATCAGCTTTCGCTTGAACTTTTGCTGCTTTTTCTTCTAACCAAGCATCGAACTTCGCTTGCGCTTGTTCTTCAGTAAGTGCGCCTTTTTTAACGCCACCTGCAAGGTGGTTTTTTAATAAAGCACCTTTGTAAGATAAAATGGCTTTAGCAGTATCTGTTGGTTGTGCACCATTTTGCAACCATTTTACAGCACCATCAACACTTAAGTCAATAGTTGCAGGGTTGGTGTTTGGATTGTAAGTACCTAATTTTTCTAGGTATTTACCATCTCTTTTTGATCGTGCATCTGCTGCTACGATCCAGTAAAAAGGTTTTCCTTTTTTACCGTGTCTTTGTAATCTAATCTTTACTGGCATAATAATTAATTAGTTGAGGTTCACGACCTCGGGTTATTAATAAGGGCGCAAAGATAGTGCATTTTTTTGATTTCCAGCGTAATGTTTTGATAAATTCTTAAGCGAACTCTTAGAATAGCAAGCAAACAGGACTAGGTAATTCAGTTTCGTGTAAATAGCTAAGTGTTCCGTTGGTCTTATCGATACTAAAAACAGTTATGTTATTGCTTTTTTGATTGGCGACCAACAAGAATTTTCCAGTGGGATCCAAAGAAAAGTTTCTAGGCCAATCCCCATGAACACTCATATTTTGTATTTTTTCTAACGTTCCGCTTATGGTATTCCGTTTAAAAACAACTATGGAATTTTCACCCCTGTTAGAACCATATACAAAGCGCTCGTCTTTAGAAAGATGAATGTCTGCACAATAGCTTTTACCTTTAAAATCATCGGCGAGGGTCGATATGGTGTCAATAAGCTCAAAGCCATCTGTTGTTTTTTTGGCTGCCGTAATAGTGGAAGAAAGTTCATTGATAATATAAAAATACTGACCATCCTTGGTCATGGAAAAATGTCTAGGGCCAGAGTTGGGCTGCATAGGAACGATCGATGGTGAGACCATTTCATACTTGCCATCTGAAAAACGATACTGGTAAACACCGTTTTTTCCTAAATCGGAAGCAAAAAGATCATCTTTTAAAAATTGAGCCGAATGTGCATGGGATACGATACTGTCTGTATTATGTTCAAGGACTTGAAAAGCATCATTAAGTACACCATTATCTTTAATTGTATATAATGAAAAATTGCCACCTGCATAATTAGAAACCACAGCTTTATCCCCAGCTTCATTTATGGCAATATGGCAAGGGCCAGCACCATGACTTCCAACAGTATTGAGGAGGGACAGCATGCCGTTGGATTCTACTTTGAAAGCAGATACTTTGCCAATTTTTATCTCATTAACGGCATATAGGTTTTTTCGGTCTGGAGAATACGATAAAAATGAAGGGTCTGTTATTTTTGCGACTAGCTGCAATTTGCCTAGCTCACCAGTTTCCGTATTAAATTGAAATTGGTAAATGCCTTCGCTGTCTCCAGAGGTGTAGGTGCCAACGTATAAAGGTACTGTTGGGTTTGAACAATTGATAAGGGACAGGGCCGCAAGGCATAAAAAAGCTAATTTAATCTTCATGGTTTTAAATTTGAAAGGTCATAAAAGTATTAAATAATTTCGACAGGAAGGGAACGATTCATAAACGGAATTTTATTGATCTGTAGAATAGATAAGGTAAGATAGGCTGTTTTGGTCCAAGATAAAAAAGCTATATTTAGTTTTTTAATCAAAATCAATTCTGTATGAAGTTCTTTGTTCAAGCCTTGTTAAGCACTACTGTACTTTTAATTATGTCATGCACCACAAAAGTAAAGCAGGAGGTGAAGGCCAACAAGCCAACAAATTTTGTTATCGTTTTTGTGGACGATATGGGCTATGGTGATGTTGGTTGTTATGGAGCAACAGGATTTACCACGCCCAATCTCGATAAAATGGCTGCAGAAGGGATGCGCTTCACTAATTTTTATGCAGCGCAACCTGTTTGCAGTGCATCCAGGGCAGGTATTTTAACTGGGTGCTATCCTAACCGAATAGGTATTTCGGGAGCTTTGTTCCCTCATAGTGATACGGGGTTGAATCCCAATGAAATAACCATAGCAGAAATGTTAAAAGCAAAGGGTTATGCTACTGGAATATTTGGTAAATGGCATTTGGGGCATCATAAAAAGTTTTTGCCTTTACAACACGGTTTCGATGAATATGTAGGTTTGCCCTATTCTAATGATATGTGGCCTATCGGGGTTGATGGAAAGCGACTACCAGCCGATAAAGGAACCGGGAGGCACCCAGATTTACCTTTAATCGAAGGCAATGAGGTTAAAGAATATATTACCACATTAGAAGGGCAGGACAAGTTAACAACGCTCTATACAGAAAAGGCTGTTGATTTTATTAATCGTCATGCCAATGAACCGTTCTTTGTATACCTACCACATAGCATGGGACATATTCCTTTGGGGGTGTCAGATAAATTTAGAGGGAAAAGCGAACAAGGGATGTATGGTGATGTTATGATGGAAATTGACTGGAGTGTGGGTGAAATAGAAAAGGCGTTGCAAGCTAATGGTGTTTCAGAAAATACGGTTTTTATTTTTACGACAGATAATGGGCCTTGGCTAAACTACGGAAATCATGCTGGTTCGGCTGGTGGTTTGCGAGAAGGTAAGACAACCAGTTGGGAAGGCGGACAACGTGTGCCCTTTATTGTTAAATGGCCAAAAGCAACACCGTCAGGAACTATTTGCAATCAGTTGGCTTGTGCCGTAGACATCCTACCTAGTTTTGCTAAAATTGCTGGAGCCCAATTGCCAGAACTTAAAATAGACGGTGTAGACATTACTGAACTTTGGGAAGGCAAAACAAATGTAAAGCCGCGTGAGGATATTCTTTTTTATTATGGCAAGAACAACCTTAATGGGGTGCGTAAAGGGAATTGGAAATTGGTTTTACCCCATACATGGCGTTCGTATAATACAAAACCCGGAAAAGACGGATATGGAGGCCCCAGAGTACAAATGAAAGTCGAAACACCAGAACTCTATAATATGATGCGTGACCCAGGGGAGCAATACAACGTTATTGATTATCACCCTGAAAAAGTTGAAGAGCTCATGCAGGTGGTTGAAGCGGCCCGCATAGAGTTAGGAGATCTTAATGTAGGAGTTGCATCTGGTGCCGGGACAAGGGAGATTGGCAGGAAATAACAGATCCTTATAGACGACTTAAAAACGAAGCACAATTATTGCATGTTTTATTTAAACTGAAACACTTAGGAGCAATAAAAGAGGTGCTATAAAGCGATATGGTTAGAGATAATCGTATCTATGTTAAATGAGCCATACTGTGTTTTGGAGTGAATTAGTTTTTTCATGACCAGATTGGTCAAAGTTTCAACCTTTGTATTGTGAGCTGCCTTTGAATGGTTATAGAGGTAGGCTTTTATTTTATGTTTTACTTCAGTTTTTAGTTCAATTAGTAAGTTTCTTAAAGGTGCCTTTTGAAGCCATTGTTCAAATGCTAAGATTTCTTCATTAATAATAATGTTTATGGTGTCTATTGCTGCTAGTCTATTGTTTTTGTTTTTTTCTAGCTCACTTGAAATGGTGTCTATATCATGATAAATTATATTTTGGGATTGGATTTTCGTTTGGTCCATGTTACAAGGAACAGCCAAATCGATAAGAAGTAATTTCTTTGTTGGGTTTGCAACTTCTTTAATGAGATGTCTAGAGTTACTTACCGCACTAATGATGATGTCAAAACCGTTAAAGTTATTCGAAACAATGTTATCCCAAGCATAGGTTTTGCAATTATTTTTATTGGCCAATAACAGTGCTTTTTCATTGCTTCGGTTGCTAATGTAAATGTTCGTAAATTTAAATTTGTTATTATACTTAAACAGCTGTTTAACAATATTGCCTGCTCCAATGAATAATATTTTTTTAGATTTTAAAGATTCCATGTTGTAGGTGTCTTTAATAGTCTTTAAGGATTTATAAGCTACCGAAGTGGTGCCGTCCCTAAAGTTGGTTTCATTGCTTATTCGTTTATGGGCCTTAAACACAGTTTGGAGTGTACGTTCCAAAACAGACCCTTGTAATTTATATTGCATTGCATACTGATAGGCCTTTTTTATTTGATGTATGATTTCTGCATCACCAACCACCATAGATTCCAGGCCAGATGAAACATGTAAAAGATGCTTAATTGTTGGTTTGGTTTTATTGCTGCTAATAAAGACATCTTGAGTCGATTTTGGGCAACCTTTAAAATCAATAAAAGCATTGAGTATTTCTGTAGTTGAGGTATTTGTGGATTCAAAATATATTTCGGTTCTATTGCAAGTGGCCAAAATTAATAAGCCTGTTACATCAGAAAAGTATTTGCAGATTAACTTGACCAAATCTTCTTTTTCTTTTTCTGAAACATGGAATTGCTCCCGTTGGGAAACAGATGCTGTTTTATGGGAAATCCCAATAAACTTAAACGTTTTATCTCTAGTGTTTTTCATTTCAGGAATTTGAAAGTTTTTAATTTCCATAAGGAGAAGAATTGTGTTTACTATAATTTATTAGTTTTTGTTAAGGATGAATTAATACATATTAACTTAAATATCTTAAATTGATTAAACCAATACCTACTAATTTTAAACCTTTTGTAATAACAGCCAAACTCAGGTAAAGTAAAATTTGTATTGTTGCAATATAATATCTAAACAGCTTTAATTCAATGACATATGTCATGTTTAATAAGCCCGGTTTACATGTGGGTTTTAAAGGTGCTAAATTGCTTCCAACTTTTAAATTAAACAGCATATTGAAGCGAACCATTTTATTTGACCAGTGTTTTCATATAATTAATTAAAAGCCATCTGTCTTCTTCTTCTGTTATTTTCTTTTCAAAACTGGGCATATCATCTCTGCCCAATACACTTTTATAGTATAGGCTACCATCAGTTTCCTTTTTAAATGAATCCTCTGCAAAATCTGGAACAGGAGTGTCCACACTAGAAGCTTTTGTGCCATCTCCTCTTCCTTTTTTGCCATGGCATGATTTACAATGTTTAGTGTAAAGAATACGCCCTATGTTTTCATCATCATTGACATTTAAATAGGGGTTTTCCATGTTTTGATATTTTTTGGGTACTACCCAGGGTTTTTCTTGGTTAGGGACGGCCATAGACATTAATATTAATACCAGACTTCCTGTGAATAGCAAAACGGTAATAAATAAAGACTTTGTTTTCATGATTATAGTATTTTGTTTAGTATGATTTTGAATTTATGATTTCTATTTTGCTTATTTTAAAGAACATATAAATGATATAGAAAATAATAAACCAAATAGAAAAAATTAATGCACTAATTATAAGTATAAGTGGGATAGGAGCATTTGCTGCGGCGGCCCACAAAGATCTTTTTTCTTGAAATTGATCTGGTGGTAGTGAGGGAACTCCCCATTTTTTTATGGTTTCAATAGTTAGGTCGTTATAAAGATCGGAATCAATTACTTTAACCAAAATGGTGACATTGCCTTCGGAATCGCCAGGAAGGTCATTAGGAAACTCAATTTTTACCGTGCCATTTTCATCGGTTGCATTAAATATGTCTCCAATTGGTAAATTGCTAAAGGATCTCTTTACATAAAAATAAAGTTCAAGATCTTCAATTGGTTCATTGTTGCTATTGGTTGCTGTAGCTACAATAAATTTAGAATCTGTATCGGCAACAAAGTCGAGCGCTATTTTTGCATCTTCCATACTTTCATCTTCCTGACCTAAAACCATATGAAAGTTGAAAAAAATAAATAGTAGCGACCATGATATTTTTAAAATCCAAATGATATTAATAATCGTTGTTTTCATTTTTGAAAATTTAGAATTGGATGACGTTTCGAAACATGTTCATGCTTTTGAATTGGTATAATGGGGAATAGTTTAATAAGAACTGTAATAATTAATAAGAACCAAGCAAATGAAGCAAGTGTAATAGTCCATTCTTCCCAAGTAGGGTTATAGTGCAAGTAAGATTCATCTACACCTTGTATTGGTAAATAAGGATGCTGTAATGATGGAATAACTATTAAAAATCGTTTAAACCAAGCTCCTAAGATTATAAATGTAGAAATTATGCTTATAGGTAACGACCTGCGCATGCCTTTAAAAAGTAATAATACAATTGGTAATACGAGACCACCTAACTGGACAAACCAATACATTGGAGCATATTTGCCTACAAACAATTCAGTGATATGTTCTCCTTCAACACCAACCATTTTGAATGCAGGCCCTAGATATTCGTTAATGTTAAAATATAAATACACTAATGACAGTAAAACCAAAAGTTTGCCCATTTTATCAAAATGGGATTCTGTGATATAAGCATTAAGATTTATGAACTTCCTTATAAAGTACATAGCTATTATAATGGCAGCGGCACCGGCCATAAATGCACCCGAAACGAAGTAAGGTCCTAAATTGGTGCTGTCCCATCCTGGGCGCCAGGTGGTTGCGAATAGCCATGATGTAACGGTGTGTATGGCAAATGCCACAGGAAGTACCGAAATGGCCAAAATTTTAGTCACTTTTTGAAGCATGGCCACTTGCTTTGGGTCATTGTGCCAATTAATAGCCATAATTCGGTATAGCTTTTTTTTCCATTTAGGAACCGCTGTTAATCGGTCGCGACAAAGGGCAACATCAGGAAGTAGCGACGTGTATAGTAATATTAAACTTATCACCAAGTAGGTAGAAATAATGATGACATCCCATATAATAGGCGATTGAATTCTTAAATATTTAATAACATAAAAGAATCTATCTGGTCTTCCCATGTCAACAATTATGATTACAATGGCACATATAATGGCCGATACGGCAATGATTTCAGAAATTCTTGTAAGGGGTTTTGACCACTCATTTTTATTGAGCTTTAAAATGGAACTAAATAAAGAGCCTACTAGGCTAATTGCAACAAAGAACACAAAATTAGATATGTAAATGCCCCATGAAGTATAATCTCTCATTGCAGTAACTATCAATCCGTATTTTAACTGTCGATAATAGCCATACGTTCCTATTAGGATGACAAGAATTAAAAAGCCTACCCATAGTTTATAACTCAGAGAGGTTTTTAAAATATGTCTTAACAGATCTTTTTCTCTTCTGTCGTTAAACTCTTGTTTATGTTCGCCTTGCTTGCTCATGACGTTTTGTTTTCAGAATTTTCTTTTTCAAAAGGGAATAGTCGGTCAACAGGCGGTAAATAATAAACCCGGGGTTTTGTTCCAAGTTCTTCCATGTATCGGTAACCGGCTTTATCTCTTAAAAGGGTACTTAACCTAACTGTTTCTTCCCCATTTGTTACAGCGTCTTCAAGTTCATTTCCAAAATAAATGACACCATTGGGGCATGCAGAAACACAATGGGGTAGCTTATCTTGACGAAGCATATCAGGACAAAAATCACATTTAGCAACGGTGCCATGTTTGCTGGGAAGGCTGGTTTCGGGCGAATAAGGAATATCTAGTTTGCCTTCAGGAGGATTTCCCCAATTGAATACCCTTGCAGAATAAGGACAGGCAGCCATGCAAAAGCGGCAACCTATACAACGTTCATTGTCAATGAGCACAATGCCATCTGTACGTTTAAAAGTGGCGCCAACGGGACAAACTTTTACACATGGGGGGTTATCACACTGGAAGCATTTTTTTGGCATCCAATAAGGTGAGGATTCTTCATTGTCTTGCATTTCAAGAACCTTTATATAAGGCCTGTCTGGAGTTAGGTTATGATGTTTGTCACAGGCTTGAACACATTTTCTGGCATTCTTACATTTACTTAAGTCTACAACCATTACAAATTTTTTACCAGGAATACCCTTTCGGGCTTCTTTTGGAGGGGCCCCATGATACAAATGCTCCATAGCTTCAATTTCTGAATTTGGCACTTGAACAAGTTTGCCATCGGGAGTTAATAAGGTTGTTTTCTCAGTCGATTTGTTCTTGCAAGATGAAAGTGAACTAAACGCTAAACCTGATGCCGCAAGAATGCTTCCGGTAGATATTTTTTTTAAAAACCCTCTTCTAGAGTCTGTTTTGTGTTCATTGTCTTCCATGATTCATGTAATTAATTAAACTAATAGCCATCTAGATTACTAAATATAACATCTAAAAGTCTAATATTTAATGACATATGTCATGTTTGACTTTTTAGGATTTTGATGGTTGTTATTAATGTGTTGTTTGAAAAAAGTACGACTACAAAAAAAACCGAACGGTAGGTTCGGTTTTTTAAAAATCTAAGAAAAAATAGTTATTCGGCTAAGGTTCTCATGTAATTTACTATGAGCCATCTGTCTTCATCGTCTGGCATTTTTTTTGTGAACTCAGGCATGTCATCTTTTCCAAATGATGTTTTATAAAATAAAGTTCCGTCTGTTTGTTCTTGGTATTCTTCACTGGAAAAGTCTCCCAAATCACCAGTCATTTCAGTTGCTTTAGGTCCATCGCCATACCCTTCTTTGCCATGGCAAGATTTACAATGTTTGTTGTATAACGATTTACCAATGGCTAGATCCTCTTCAGGGTCGGTTGGGTTTTCCATTTTAACATATTTTTCAGGAACCTTCCAATCGTCCTGGAAAACTGATGTGAAAGAATATAAACTAAATAAAAAAATGCCTATAAGTGTTAATGTTTTTAATGTTTTCATAATTCAAAAATTAAGATTTAGATATTTTAAATAAGTTGACAAATAAATATATAATGATGCCCCATATCCCAATAATTATCAGATTAGGAAATAGTAATAAAAACAATGGTGTTTTATTTCTTGGTGACCACATAGTTCTGTCATCAAATGTAGTGTCCTCTATTATTGGAGTGCCAAATGGTGCATGTGCCAGTGCTTTTACGGTTCCGTATTCGTCACTATCGCTCAATACAACTTCAATAATCAAATTCCCATCAATGCCGGGGATGTCATTGTTGACAGCTACAGTAATTGATCCGTTTTCATCGGTCATATTAAATTCTTTGCCAATTTTTAAAGATTTAAATAACCTTTGCACTTGTACATTAAGTAATTGATCACTTAATACGCTATCTTTTTCAGTCTCTTTAAGTGTGGCGCTTATGTAATTGATACTGTCTTTGGTTTTTAATTTTGTTTTAATGGAGGCATCTTTAAAGCTAATGCTTTTGGAGGCTTTTTTATATGCATCACTCCCTTTAAATGTAACCACAAAATGATAAGTGCTGGTCGTGTCTGATTTAATTGTGCTGAAATCCTTCAAAACAAATTTGCATTCTCCGTGCATATCGGTTTTTGTGGTCCCTAATTTTATTTTTTCGTTATCTAATTCATTAAAAATGGTTAAATCAATATTAGGAACATCAATATTTTCCCGATTTACTCTTGAAAATGCTTTTATGTTGAAAAAGGATACACTATCCATAATTTTAGTGTAATCTATTTTTAGTCTTACAGCATTTTTTTCGGCGGTTTGTGCATAAATGGAATGTAGCCCGGAAGCGGTTATAAAGATTGTGGTAAATACCAGAAAAGCAAAAGGATATTTTAGCATATTTCTCATGATTCTGTATTTTTCTTAATGCTTGGTATGTTGTTTTCGTCTGCAGTTCTTTGAATTGGGATCACGGGTAAATAACGAACGAATAATGTAATAATTAATAAAGCCATAGCTAAAGTAGCAATGGTGATTATCCACTCATGAGCACTGGGAAAATAATGATGCCAAGATTCAGGAACGCCTTCTATAGGTAAAAATGGATGCAAAAGCGTAGGGATGACAATTATATAGCGTTTCCACCAGGAACCAATAACCACCATTAATCCCACAAAAAACATAGGTAAAGGCTTTCTTCCTTTATTGAATAATAAAATAACTAGGGGTAACAATAGACCAATAATTTGGGCAAACCAAAATAAGGGAGCCCATTCACCAAAAACCAAGGAATTTAAATGGATGTCTTCTTCAACAGGAGCTGTGAATATGGGGATTAAATACTCATTGATATTAAAATAAAGGTAGGTTAGGCAAGCTAGAGCCAAAAATTTACCCAGTTTATCAAAATGATAGTCTGTAATATAATTGTTTAAACCTCGCACCTTTCTGATAATAAAAACCATAGTGACCAATGCTCCTAAGCCAGCAACAAATGCTCCTGAAATAAAATAAGCTCCCATATTGGTGCTGTCCCATCCTATTCTATAAGTGGTAGAAAATAACCATGCATCGATGGTTTGTAATATAATACTAACAGGGATAATTAATACGGCTATAATTTTAATGGATTTTTCTTGTATCGCTTTTTGGCTTTCACTTCCAGTCCAGTTTAAAGAAAGTTTTCCGTACCATTTACTAAATTTTGGTTTTGTCTTTTTATAGAAAGTTTTAAGTATTGCCAAATCGGGTAATAGCGGAAAATATAATAACAGAAAACTTAGTGCTATAGTTGTTGGAATAATAATAACATCCCAAGTAATAGGAGATTGTAGTCTTGCATGGATAAATAGATTTAGCAATCTGTCTGGACGTCCCATATCTATCATAATGGTTAAGCCGGCCATTACAATAGATGTAAACGTTATGATTTCTGCGATTCTAACTAAAGGGGTTCTCCAGGAGTTGTTTGTTAATCTTAAAATAGCTACGGTAACAGACCCTACAAAACTTGTCGCCACAAAAAAGACAAAGTTTGAAATATAGATGCCCCAGAGGGCATAATCTCGCATGTTTGTAACGACCTGCCCAGTTCTTACTTGATCGATATATGCGATTAACCCAAGTACAATAACAATAATTAAAAAAATAACCCAAATTGTACCCCGGTTGCCAAATTTTCGGGGTGCTAAATTGTCCAGAAGGGTGTTATGATTTTTCATAATTATTCAGGCTTTTCAACAGATTTGGGCTTTTCAACCGATTCAAATTCGCTGTAGTTTTCCAAGCCTTTATCAAAATCGACCAATCTATTTACTGGAGGTAAATAGTAAACGCTGGGAGCGGTGCCCAATTCTTCCAATAACCTATAACCTGCTTTATCCTTAAGTAGTTTGGTAAGACGCAATGTTTCCTCTCCATTGGTTACTGTATCTTCATATTTATCCCCAAAGTAAAATACACCGTTTGGGCAAGCTGTTACACAATGAGGTAATTTGTTTTCATGAATTTGATGAGGGCAAAAGTCACATTTATCCGGAGTACCTTTTCTGCTGGGGACACCTGCGTATTCAATAGATGGATTTTCATGGCCCATATCCATCATATTAAGTGTAATTTCACTCATTTCACCTTGTTCCGGTTCGCTCCAATTAAAAACCCGTATGGAATAGGGGCAAGCCGCCATGCAAAAACGACAGCCTATACAACGTTCATTGTCAATTAACACCAATCCATCCCTTCTTTTAAATGTAGCATCGACAGGGCAAACCGTAACGCAAGCTGGTTGGTCGCAATGCATGCAAGTTCTTGGCATCCAGTACGGTGCTGTATCTTTAGATTCTTGCATTTTGTGAACCTTAAGCCAGGCATTTTCACCTGTAACATAGTGGTGTTTATTACACGCGCTTACACATTTTAAAGCATTCTTACATTTGGCCAAATCAATCACCATAACAAATTTACGATTGGGTATACCTTCGCGTACATTATATTTGGTGTCATGATGATCGGCATGTTTTACCGCGACTACATCCGAGGCGTCTACTTGAATTAATGAACCATCTGTAGTCATTAATTCTACCTTATCCTCGCTATTGGTTTTATTTGAAGCGTTTAATTTTTCTGAAAGGTGTGATAATCCAAGACCTCCAATAGCAGATACAAATCCTAACTTAAGGCCATTGTTGAGAAATTTACGTCTGGAGTTTTTTTTATTATGTTCCATAATAAATGAAGTTTCAGCTCTACTTTACTGGTGTTTTCCTAGCCATTTAAGAAAGGATCTATTAGATAAATCTTTCTTGATAATTTTTGATTTTTTTATCGTACTTATCTTAACCTTTACAACAGTGCCATCGGGTTTTAATAAGGTTTGGTATTCTTCTTCATCCTGGGTTTTAATGGAACTATTATATGGACTGCTTATTCCCAAAAAAGGCAACAATAAACTACCTCCAAAAATTGGTAAAAAGCCTCTTCTAGAAAGTTGATTTTTTCTCCCAGATTTCTTTTTCATCATATCTTAAAAATTATAGTTTCGGGTAATATTAAATCCAATTAAAGTCCCGCCATTAAGAAAATCGTTGGTGTTTTTCATATAATTTTGTTGAGGTAATATACCATTGAAGTTGGTTATAAAAATTTGAAACGTATGGGCCGACGTAGAAAATTCTGCGCCAAAACTAAACCCAGTAATGTTGTATTTGTTATCATTTAATTGGGTTATGGGCATACTAACATCGCATATTAGGGCCGTTTGGGAACTCACTTTATATCGTCCACCACAGGCTACGGAAAATCGGTCGTTTTCATCTCCAGTGTTTACGGCATTAAAATGAGATAAGCTTGGTGCGATTTGTAGCGAAAGCTTTGAATTAAACCTTTTGGCAATAATTAGCTGATGGAAGTAAGAATACCGGTCTTGTTTTTTTAAAAAGGGACCGTTGTCGGCATCAGGAGGTATATAGTCGCCATTAGGGTATTTCACGTCAAAAGACCGACCATCAATGGCTATGTTTCCATAATAACTCATGCTTACGGGCATACTTCCAGATCGTGTTTGATTTAATAAACCAACTTTTAAATTAAAGTCGCTCATTCTATTTTTTTTGGTAATACCATATCCTACGGTTACCCAATCTAAAATGGCATAAGACAAAGCAATTCTAATATTTGAATTTGCGCCATAAATTCCAGCTAATGAATTTTCCTCCTCTATAAGCCCAAACCTGTGTTGCATAATGACCTCTAAAGTGTTTTTATTGAATAGTACGTTAGAGGCATTATCAATTAGCGTAGCACTTTCAAAAGCAGGACGCGCAGGTTTTTCTACAATGGAGTCTTTAGCTTTTTTTTGCGAAAAACACATAACGGGAATAATTAACAAGACAAACAGTAATATTTTATACTTTTTCATTGTAACGTCTTTAGGGTTAGTTATTTTCGGCACCATCATCTATCCACTTTTTAATTAAAGCTATCGATTGAGCATCTACGTTTCTATGGCCGTTATCTGCCAATTGAGTGTATAGTTTGCTTGTACTGCTATTACCGGGATTAACATATCCTGAAGTTAAAGAGGCGTATTCGTTTCCAGGTGATAAATCTGGATTTTGCCCGGAAGGATTATGGCATTGCGTACAATTATATGTTACAAATATTGGTGCAATATCATCGGCAAAAGAAACTACCGTTCCAGGAGGGATAACCACATCATCTTGACCCACAGCTTCAGGAAACTCATCGTAATAGCATGAGAACATCAAAAGTGGCATGCTACTAAGGAGAACTATTTTTAATAGTTTTTTCATTTTTTTCATTTTAAATTTTTAACAATGAAGTATTCAAAACTTTTAATAAACTATTAATTAATTTTGTAGGGCTTCAATTGAATTTTTCAACAATGCCTCGGCATATATTGGATTGTGAATACCATTACTTTGATCTTCTTCCAAAGTCTTGTAATTCCAAATGGCTTGAGCATGGCTTACAGGGACTACAAGTGGGTTTGAGCTACTTGCATTTCCTCCATTACCGCCTTGTACGCTTCCGCTTTCAGAAATATATCCTTTAGTGACTAATAGGTCATGTAACGTTTGATAATTTGTCCATGCTGTAATTTGTTCTGGGATTGCTGTCATGTTGTTATGGCATTCAACACAAGTGTTTAAAGTTGGTTCCCAGGTGTGTGAACCATCAGTGCCATCGGTAGTTTCACCCATATGGCATGATGTACATGATGCGCCAGTTTTATGAGCTGCAGTTCCTCTGCCAGGATAACCAGTGGTACCGGCTATGTTGGCTCCCATGATACCTTCCAGCATTGTTGATTGTGGGCCGTGGTGTGGGCCAAATCGCCTACTTGTGATGGTAACATCGCCTGTTCCAGATGGAATAGGGTAGGAATTTCTTGGTTGGTGACAATTTATACAGGTATTGCTTAATCCTAAAGGATCTGCGTTACTAGTCATATCAAGAGAGACCATTGGGTCTATATATAAATTAATGGGATGAATATTCCTCAAGGCGTAGTCATTGCCATCATTTTCAAAATCAAAAGATCTATGACCTTTTTCGGGAGCATGGCAACCGGTACATGTTATATTATGTGACACTTGATAACCATCAAAATTTGCCGAAGGAATTTCGTTTCCATATTGGTCTAAAACAGGATCGTTGTTGGCATCAACCTCAATATACATTCCCGATAATAAATCTATATAACCTTCATTGTTATGGCATCGGGCGCACCTGCCACTCTCTCCTCTTGCCCAGGAAGTTCCGGTAGCATGGCCGGATAGAACATAAGCATCTTTTATTTCGTTTCTGTGTTCGCTGGCGTGGCAGTCAATACATTGTTGAACACCAACCCCATCGATCCCATCAACGCCATTAACCCCGTCAACCCCATCGATACCATCTTGACCTGGAATTGCGGTGTAATCACTTGTACATTGGAAAAACATTAAACTTGATGTAATTACTATCAAGTTAACGATGAGCTTTAAATTTTTCATGACGATATGTGTTAATGATAAGATTTATGGAAAATAAAAATTTAAGAGGCTTTAAACTATGATATATGTCAGGTTTTGGGTTTCTTTTATTTTAATATGGAATATTAATGCTTTGGGGTATAGTGCTTTATGTGAGAATTGGCTTGGACGTGCCAGAACATGGCGCGCTAAAAAGGTTACAAGTTATAACCTGTTTAAAACTCTTTATAACTTCATTGTTGAAAAGTATAAAATCTGTGTATTTTTATACACTTCGTTTTTGCTCTTAACGAATAAATAAACCAACAGATAGACAATTACTTATGTATTTAATTTTCGATACAGAAACTACCGGATTACCAAAACGATGGGACGCTCCAATTACCGATGTCGATAACTGGCCCAGATGTATACAAATAGCATGGCAATTACATGATGCTATGGGGAATTGTATCGATCATCAGGATTATTTGGTACAACCGGAAGGATTTAATATTCCTTACGATGCCGAAAAGATACATGGTATATCTACCGAATTGGCCCAAGAGCAAGGGGTGCCTTTAGCCGAAGTTTTAGAGAAGTTCAATGCCGTATTAGGAAAGGCCAAATTTATTGTGGGGCAAAACGTAAAGTTCGACCTTAATATTATGGGGGCAGAATTTGTGCGTGGTGATGTGGCCAACCCATTGCAGGAGCTCCCGGTATTGGATACCTGTACAGAACATACGGCCGAATTATGTAAAATTCCCGGAGGTCGTGGTGGTAAGTTCAAACTGCCTACCCTTACCGAATTGCACGAGTACTTATTTAGCGAGCCTTTTGCAGAAGCCCACAACGCCACGGCCGATGTTGAAGCAACCACACGTTGCTTTTTGGAGTTGGTACGTTTGGGGGAATACACTAAAGAAGCCTTGGATGTTGAACCGGATTATTTTGAAAAGTTTTCGGAAGCAAACCCCAATACCATTCAGCTTATTGGTTTAAAGCACATCAATTTAAAACAAGAGAGTGCTAAAATACGAGAGCGATTAAAGGAGGAGGAAGATACTGGAATTTCAAAGGAAGAAATCAAGCAGAATGTATCCGATTTAGCCGATGTCAATTTTGCGCATTTGCATAACCATTCGCAGTTTTCGGTGTTACAATCAACTATGAGCGTCTCCGATTTGGTGGAAGCGGCAGCAGAACATAATATGCCAGCTGTAGCTTTAACCGATCATGCTAATATGATGGGGGCTTTTCACTTCGTGAATGCTGTAAACAAGCAAAACAGTAGTATTAAATCTAGTATAGAAGAAGCCGAAGCCAAAGGGGAAACTTCTGAAAAAAAGCTTATAAAACCTATTGTAGGCTGTGAATTTTTTGTTTGTGAGAACCATCAAGATAAAACCAGAAAGGACAATGGCTATCAAATAGTGCTGTTGGCTAAAAATAAAAATGGGTACCATAATTTGGCAAAACTGTCATCACATGCTTTTGTGGATGGGTTTTACTATGTGCCTCGAATCGATAAAAAATTAATTCAACAGTATAAAGAAGACTTAATCGCACTTACAGGAAACCTATATGGTGAAGTTCCCAGTAAGGTGTTGAACGTAGGTGAAAACCAGGCCGAGGAAGCCCTGTTGTGGTGGAAAAATGAGTTTGGAGATGATTTGTATGTCGAATTGATGCGCCATAACCAAGAAGATGAAAATAGGGTTAACCCTACCTTAATTAGTTTGGCTAAAAAACATGATGTTAAGTTAGTTGCCACAAACAACACCTATTATCAAAGCCAAGACGATGCCAATGCGCACGATATTTTGCTTTGTGTTAAGGATGGCGAGAAACAAGCAACGCCTATAGGTCGAGGTCGGGGGTATCGTTACGGATTACCCAACCAAGAGTATTATTTCAAGTCTCAGGAAGAAATGAAACAATCGTTTCGGGATGTTCCTGAAGCCATTTTTAATGTTCAGGATATAGTCGATAAGGTAGAAGCCTATCAATTGGCACGTGATGTCTTGTTACCGGCATTTGATATTCCTGATGAATTTAAACATGAAGAAGATTTAGTTGATGGTGGCAAACGCGGGGAAAATGCCTATTTGCGTCACCTGACTTACGAAGGGGCCAAGAAGCGTTACGGCGAGGATTTGTCGGATGAGGTAAAAGAACGTCTCGACTTTGAATTGAGCGTTATTGAAAATACGGGGTATCCGGGTTATTTTTTGATTGTAGAGGACTTTATACGTGAAGCCCGAAATATGGACGTGTCGGTAGGGCCCGGGCGTGGATCTGCGGCGGGCTCGGTAGTGGCCTATTGTCTTTGGATTACCAATATAGATCCTTTAAAGTACGATCTGCTTTTTGAGCGTTTCTTAAATCCAGATCGTGTTAGTATGCCCGATATCGATATCGATTTTGATGACGAAGGCAGAAGCCGCGTTATGGATTATGTAATCGAAAAATACGGGGCCAATCAGGTAGCGCAGATTATAACCTATGGTACCATGGCCGCCAAATCGTCCATTCGAGATACGGCACGTGTACTGGATTTGCCATTATTTGATGCCGATAGGATTGCTAAGCTTATACCCAACATGTCTAAACTGAATAAGATATTTGGTTTAGATGAAAAAGCACTGTCACAAAAATTCCGAGCTGAAGAATTGGAAAAAGTGAATGAGCTTTTAAATATTGCTGAAGGCGCAGGGTTGGAGTCTGAAACTGTGAACCTTGCAAGAGTTTTAGAGGGTTCGGTGCGTAATACGGGCATCCATGCCTGCGGGGTTATAATCACGCCAGACGATATTACCAAATTCGTGCCAGTGTCTACCGCAAAGGATTCCGATTTATACGTGACCCAGTTCGATAACTCTGTGGTAGAATCGGCGGGGTTGTTAAAAATGGATTTCCTTGGCTTAAAAACCTTGACCTTAATTAAGGACACGGTTAAAATTGTAAAAGCCAAGCATGACATCCTGCTAGATCCCGAAAATTTCCCGTTGGATGATGAAGAAACCTATGCCTTGTTCCAGCGTGGTGAAACGGTTGGGGTGTTCCAATACGAATCCCCTGGAATGCAAAAACACCTTCGCGATTTAAAGCCTACGGTCTTTGAGGATTTAATTGCGATGAATGCGCTCTACCGTCCGGGGCCAATGGAATACATTCCTAGTTTCGTACGTAGAAAGCATGGCGATGAAGAGATAGAATACGATTTGCCGGCTATGGAAGAATACCTTAAGGAGACTTATGGTATTACGGTTTACCAGGAGCAGGTGATGTTGCTGTCCCAAAAGCTGGCCGATTTCACCAAAGGTGAAGCCGATGTCCTGCGAAAGGCTATGGGTAAAAAGCAAATTGCCGTACTAGATAAAATGAAGCCCAAATTTATTGAGCAGGCCAGTGCCAATGGCCATGATGCCAAAGTACTGGAAAAGGTATGGAAGGATTGGGAAGCTTTTGCGAGTTATGCCTTTAACAAATCACATTCTACCTGTTATGCATGGATAGCTTACCAAACGGCCTATTTAAAAGCCCATTATCCGGCAGAGTATATGGCGGCGGTACTCTCCAATAACATGAACGACATCAAGCAGGTGACCTTTTTTATGGAGGAATGTAAACGTATGAAGTTAAACGTTCTTGGGCCAGATGTTAATGAATCGTATTATAAATTTTCGGTAAACCAGGACAATGCGGTACGTTTTGGAATGGGAGCCATAAAAGGTGTGGGGCATGGTGCTGTAAAGACTATTGTTGAGAATAGAAAAGAAGATGGCCATTATAAGTCTATTTTCGATTTGGCCAAGCGTATCGATTTGCGTGCAGCCAATAAAAAGGCTTTCGAAAATTTGGCTTTGGCAGGCGGGTTCGATTGCTTTAGCGATACCCATCGTGCACAATATTTCCATGATGATGGTGACGGTATTACCTTCTTGGAAAAAGCTATTAAATATGGCGCCAAGCACCAGGAGAATGAAAATTCGGCACAGGTGAGTTTGTTTGGAGAGGCTTCAGGTGTTGAAATAGCTGAGCCCGAAGTGCCACCTTGCGAAGAGTGGGGCACTATGGAAAAGCTTGGTAAAGAGCGTGAGGTTGTAGGGATTTATATTTCTGGGCATCCCTTGGATGATTTCAAGACCGAAATGAACACCTTTTGTAATGCTACGGTGGCTATGTTTAATAATTTAGAGCCTTATGTTAACCGCGAATTGGTATTTGGTGGCGTGGTTACCGATGTGCAGCACCGGGTAAGCAAGCAAGGTAAAGGATGGGCATTGTTTACCATTGAAGATTATACCGATAGTTATGAGTTTAGGATTTTTGGTGAAGAATACTTGAAGTTTAGACATTTCTTAATGAATAATAACTTTGTGTTTGTTAAGACTTTTGTACGTGAAGGTTGGGTGAACAAAGACACTGGTAAGAAAAGCGATCCCAGGTTGCAGTTTAATAATTTCCAGTTGTTGCACGATGTTATGGAACAGTATGCCAAAAAGCTTTCCATACAAGTTGATATTAACGATTTAAAGGAAGAAAATATAATAGCCTTAAATGAACTGCTAAAAATGCATCCTGGCAATCAAGCCTTAAACTTCTTGGTTTACGATACCAAGGAAAAAATAAAATTGACCATGCCCAGTAGAAAGCAGAAGGTTAAGGTTTGTCAGGAATTGTTAAACGCTTTGACGGAGCAACACGTGCATTTTAAGTTGAATTAAGCTTAGGTGTTTTCGAACTCGGGACAATCGATACGTATTTCGGAATTTAAAAGTTTTTTTTCCAATAAATTACAGAAATGTGTATTGTCATTTTTTTGATAAAATTTGCAGGCATAACAAGTACGTTGCACCGTTAAAACACCAATTTTATTAAGTTTAAAAATAAGTTGACTAAGTGCTTTAAAAGTTTGCTCTAAGTTGTCTTGTTCTATGGTGTCGATCTGTTCTTTTATAGGGTAGGCAAAGTTTTCGGTTTCAGAAATTATATTTTTCCCCGTATCTGTTAACTGAATGGCATAACTACGGCTGTCTGATGAGGAATACTCTTTTTTAATCAATTTCTTGTTATGCAATACCTTAACGGCATCGCTTATGGTGGGTTTGGTGAGGTTAAATTCCTTAGCTAATTGGCTTACGTTACATAATTTAATGTTATGGTAGTTTATAAAAATGAGTATTTGTATTTGTATGGGGCTTAACCCCAATTGTTTTGCCTTTTCCCAAAGCAAGACCTTAAAAGCTTCAGAAATACGTTCCAGCCCTGAAACAATCTTGCTGGATAGGTTTGCTTGTTGGTGCTCTGGATTAAACATGCTATCGCCCATAAAAAAGCCTATTGATTAATTAACCAATAGGCAAAGTTAGTGATCCTAATTAAACTAATGGCAATTCTCCAATTCAATAATTGAAAACCTTTTATGTTTTAGATCCTGCAATACAGTATCTGTAGCGCGTTCTATATGGCAAAAATTACATGCTTTTATTGAAATGTTCTCTGTTTTAAACCGTTTATTTTCTAGATAGGTTTTACCAAAATTTAAAATGATTAGCTCGTCATTTAATGTGCTTGGTACTAGAATATCAAAATGCATTAATTTACCATCGGTTCTTTTAACATATGTATCCCATACTGAAACTGTCATAATTATAGGTTTTAGATTAAAAAGGACTTTGGAATGCTTGTATTACCCTTTAACAGCTTCTATTGAAGCACCAAAGTTAATGTGTAAGACATTGCCGTTAGGGGTGACCAAAGCAGGAACCGATTTTACGCCCACTTGTTCCGCTTCTGGAATTCTAGAGGCATCTTCGCCAAAGTGTACAATTTCTACGTGTTCGGTGCCTATTAGCTCTACAATGTCTTGTTCTGCACTAACACAAACAGGACAACCGGCATGATAAAAAATGGATTTACTCATAATACTATATTTAAATGTTAATTAATGAGGCAAATATAGTAAGGAATCCTAACAAAAAAAATAATTTTGATATTTTATTTAAAAATTCTAGTTTGTAATGTTTGGATGGTTTTCAATAAAGGTCCTAAATGCGCAAGGGATGGAACGATGTGTTTGAGCTCCTTGAAAAGAGCGAGTAGTGACAGCCCGTCCCTTGGGTGCGCCCAAAAAAAATAGAATTGACCATGCCCAGTAGAAAGTAGAAGGTTATGGTTTGTAAGGAATTGTTAAACGCTTTGAAAGCGCAACACGTGCATTTTAAGTTGAATTAGGCCTTATTATCTAAATAAGTGTTCAAACTGCTTAGTTTGTCGTCCCAGAATTGCTCGTAGAATTTCAGCCATTTGTTTACTTCTTGAAGTGCTTTGGGGTTGGCGGTACAATAGCGCTCCCTGCCGTTAATGTTTATATGGATGAGTCCGGCGTCTTCTAGGGTTTTAATGTGTTTGGTGACCCCCTGTCGGGTCATATCAAACTGATTTGAAATTTGGGAAATGGAAAGTGCCGATGCAGCGATAACCAAGGCGTGAAAAATATCACGCCTTGTGGGATCTGCTATGGCTTTAAATAGCTTGGTGATTTTATCCTGCATGGATTTCGGTTTTTAGGTATGCCAATAGTTCCTTAATACAATTGTTCCAGCCGCCGTTAAAACTCTCGAACATTTTAATGGCAGTTTCTCCTTGATAGTTAGATATGCCCGAGTGTTCCAATAGTAGTTTTGTGCCATTTGGGGTAGTCTCCAGTTTCCATTTTACGGTAGTCTCCACCTTGGTATCTGCGACAATCCACGTGTAAACCAGTGTATAGGGATTGGCTTCCTTAACTTCTCCGCTAATGGTTGTGCATCCTTTTTCGTTAGGTTCTGAGGTAAATGTGTACTTATAGCCTTTCTCGGCCTTAAAGTCGGCTTTAATGAACCAAGTGGAAATCTCTTCTGCCTTAGAAATGGCATTCCATACTTTGTCTATGGGATGGTTGAAAAGGGCTTCTTTTGTAATGACATCGTTCATAATTGTTTCGTTTTTTTGATTAATATGCAACTTTACAGTTGCTAATTTAGGGTAAATATTTTTAATACGCAACTTTTTGGTTGCTTTTACTTGAGTGACTTCTTGCGCAAAGGATAGGAACGGCATCCTTTATGCGCAGTAAATAAGGTTTAGGATTGTTACGTTTTAATATATATGATGTAATAGAGGAGTATGAACCAAGCTCGGGACTGTTTCGCATAAAGATATAGTGGATAGCCTGGTTTATGCGCCAAAAAAACATGAATAAAGCAATGCAATCTAGCTATAAGCAAAACAAATTGTTACTTTGTAAGCTTTAGAGTTTTTTTTGACTAATTTTGTGAAATTAAAATAAAGTAAGAATAAAATAAAAATATTATGGCATTAGAAATTACAGATGCAACGTTTGAAGAAACGGTTTTGAAAAGTGATAAACCTGTTTTAGTGGATTTTTGGGCTGCTTGGTGTGGGCCTTGTAGAATGGTTGGACCAATTATTGAGCAAATTAGCGATGAATATGATGGTAAAGCTGTTGTAGGTAAAGTAGATGTTGATGCCAACCAAGAGTTTGCTGCTAAGTACGGTGTTCGTAACATTCCTACGGTACTAGTGTTTCAAAACGGGGAAGTTGTTGGAAGACAAGTGGGCGTAGCTCCTAAAAATGCTTATACAGATGCGATAGATTCGCTTCTATAATTTATATAGAAAAAGAAAATGGAAAAGGTTTGCCGTTTTGGCAAACCTTTTTTTATTTTAGATGAATTGAAACATCCCAAGCTAAAAATTTTGGCATATAGCTGAATGCTTTATGGATGTTACAAGCCTGTGCTGGCCGCAGTTGAAGTATAACCATTTAAGCCAGCCTGAAAGAAGGGCTGGCAACACATATAAATACACGAAAATTTAAAACATATGAGTAAAAAGTCGAAAGTACAAGATGTAATAGATAGCAAGTTTATTGAAGAGCGTAAAGTGTTTTTATGGGGACAGGTAGATGATGACTCGGCAAAACATGTTATAGATAGATTGTTATACCTCGATGCTATTGAAACTAAGGATATTCATTTATATATTAACAGTCCGGGGGGGTATGTTACCTCGGGATTTGCTATTTACGATTGTATACGATCGCTAAAGAGTGATGTGTCTACTATTTGTACAGGCTTAGCCGCCTCTATGGGGTCTATATTATTATCGGTAGGGACTAAAGGAAAACGTTTTATACAGCCCCATGCCCGTGTTATGATACACCAACCTAGTGGAGGCGCACGCGGACAAGCCAGCGATATTGAAATTACGGCCCAGGAGATCTTAAAAACAAAAGAGATAAGCGCCAAAATTTTGGCCGAAAATTGCGGGCAGGATTTTGATAAGGTCCTAAAGGATTTTAACCGGGACCATTGGATGGGTGCAGAAGAATCGGTGGCGTATGGTATTGTTGATTCGGTTGTTTAAAAGTTTATAAATTTAATTGGTGGAACTTCAACACGAACTTAATAAAGCCGAAGGGTTTAAAAACTTGGAGCTGCTTGCCAAGCAAGTGGTAGAGGGGTTTATTGCCGGGATGCATAAAAGTCCGTTTCACGGGTTTTCTGCCGAGTTTGCCGAGCATAAAATATACAACAGGGGAGAGAGTACGCGCCATATCGATTGGAAGCTGTTTGCTAAAACCGATAAGTTGTACACCAAACGTTATGACGATGAAACGAATTTGCGATGCCATATTATTTTGGATAATAGCAGTTCGATGCACTACCCAAAAACCGATTCGCTTGCTATTGATAATTTAAATAAGATAGGTTTTTCGGTATTGGCCGCCGCAGCGTTGATGCAAATTTTAAAGAAACAACGCGATGCTGTGGGCTTGAGTATTTATAGTGATGCGTATGATTATTATGCGCCAGAGAAAGGCAGCGAGCGCCACCATCAAATGTTGTTAAACCATTTAAGTGAAGCGGTTATTTCTAAAGCGCTTAACAAGCAAACCGAAACCTATAGGTATCTACATGAAATAGCCGAAAAGATACATCGGCGTTCCATGATATTTTTGTTTACCGATATGTTTCAAACGTCTGAAGATGATACGCGGTTATTTGAAGCCTTAAGGCATTTAAAATACAATAAGCATGAAGTGATACTGTTCCATGTATTTGATAAAGCTAAGGAGCTGCAATTTGATTTTGATAACAATCCCAAGCGTTATATAGATGTGGAAACAGGTGAGCATATTAATTTATATGCCGATACCATTAAGGAAAGTTATAGTCAATCGGTAAGTGCCTATTTTGAAGCGTTACGCTTAAAATGTGCACAGTACAAGATAAAATATGTGGAAGCAGATATAAATAAAGATTTTAATAACATCTTGACAACGTACTTGATAGAGCGCCAAAAGTTCGCGTAACAAAATTATTGGATAAAAAACTTTAAAAAAGATTTGACATATTGAAAAAGGCGTGTATATTTGCATCCGCAATAACGCAACGGTCTGGTAGTTCAGTTGGTTAGAATATCTGCCTGTCACGCAGGGGGTCGCGGGTTCGAGTCCCGTCCAGACCGCTTAGTAAAAGCACAAATAGAAGCAAAACCTCACTAAATATATGATTTAGTGGGGTTTTGTCGTTTTTGAGCAAATAGTTAAAAGAATATTTTTTAACTTTAAAAGTTCACAAATCGTCAACAGTCATTTTTTAATCGTCAACAGTTTTCGATTTAACCCAATAATTGATATCCCACATAGTTGATTTGACTTTCGTTTAAAAGAATGTTTAACAATCTAACAACGACAGCTATGCGTGCCTCAACAACATTTTCAGTACTTTTTTGGATATATGCTAAACGAGCCAAAAGTAATCAGACCAATATTTATGTTCGAATTACAGTAAATGGCAAAAAAAGTAACATTAGTTTAAAGCAAATCGTAGATGTAAATGCTTGGGATGCCAAAAACCAAAAAATGAAAGGTTCAGGTGCAGCTTCCAGAAAGTTGAACTTAGAGTTAGCAAAGATTAAGTCAGACCTCCATCGATGCTATCAAGACTTAAAGCAGGAATTAAGACTTCCTTCGGCCGAACTTGTTAAGGCAAGGTATTTAGGAGAGGATAAGAGAATATATACCCTTAGAGATATTTTTGAGTACCATAACCAAACAATGGCCCATAAATTATCTAAAGGTACAATGGGTAAATTTGAAACTACCCAAAAATATGTTTTCGTTTACGTTTCTGAAAAGTATAAAACCTCTGATATGTATCTTCAAAACTTGGACTACAAATTTATTATAGGATTTGAAAGCTTTCTTGGTTCATATCGGTCTAGGCCGAGTCAAGGTGAGATTAGCAATAATGTAGCCATGAAGCATATTCAGAGATTAAAAAAAATGGTTACGCTTGCATATCATTTAGAATGGATTGAGCGAGATCCATTTGTTAAGTTTAAACTTAAGTTTGAAAAAAAAGAACGAGAGTTTCTTTCTAAAGAAGAACTCCAACGAGTTTTGGGTTTTAATTCTACTATTGGGCGATTAACAGTGGTTAAAGATTTATTTATATTCAGTTGTTATACAGGATTGTCGTATATAGACATTATAGAACTTTCAAGTGATAATATTGTAATAGGAATTGATGGAAATCAATGGATCATGGCAGTAAGAACTAAAACAAAGATTCCTATAAAAATTCCTTTACTGCCTAAAGCAAATGACCTTATAAAGAAATATAAAAGTCATGCAAGAACCCGAAATTCGGGAAAATTGATGCCTAAGATATCAAATCAAAAGTTGAATAGCTATTTAAAGGAGATTGCTGATTCTTGTGGTATAAAAAAGCATCTCACATTTCATATGGCCCGGCATACATTTGCCACTACTGTAACCCTTAGTAATGGCGTTCCAATAGAGACCGTATCAAAGCTTTTAGGACACACCAAGTTATCGACTACTCAGATTTATGCACGGGTTATTGAGACGAAAATTAGTGAGGATATTCAAAACCTATTAAACAGGTTTGAGAGTAAAGAACAACTTGAGGGCAAACAAACCAAAACCAATATTTTTTAGGCCTAAAAAAGTCCCTTTCAATATGCTCCTCACAGATTAACGGGAGCATATTGAAAGGGGCTGTTATATTTGATATAATAAAGTAATCGATTAGGGATAGGAATAATTAGGCAAGAGAAAATAAGAGAGCCCACGCGTTGTATATGCTGTTCGCATTTAGTGAGTGCGGTTATCCACCTCACCTTATGGGTGTACAAGCACCCTCATGACCAAATCGGTCAGTCTATAATAAGTTCAATACCGGCTTTTTCGGCCTTGTATTTTATTTTGGACATTAAATCATAATAGCTCCAGTTTCTCAGTACAAACATCTCTTCCTTTGCTATGCCTGCCTTGTCCTCATGGTTTAATAAAATAAGTGTTCCAGCTTGATGTTTGATGCAAAAATCGATCAATCTCCTACTGTACACATGAAGGCGATGTGACACATAATTGCTTTCTGCTTTGCGAAGCCTTTCTACGGCCTTTAGTTTACGCTTTTGCCCTTTTCCTGACTTGGAATAGGTTGCCCCAACCTGTGCCCTTTTAAGGGCTGTCTGAATGGCCAACCTTCTATATAGGAACTCTTCCCTTGTGCCAATGGTAAGCCTTGCTTTATCGGTTTTTACCACTATGGGATATTCAAGTGACAGGTGGAAAATTCGGTTAAAGTGAACCACCCGTGCCGGATGAAAGTGAGCAGTGTAAATAAAGTGCCAAAAATCGTTTCATTTGAGTGTTAAAATTAGTGATTCTTTTTTAATTTTTTTCTCATGGATTC
>NZ_JAKMCS010000007.1 GCF_022662195.1 Aestuariivivens insulae
ATCCATGAGAAAAAAATTAAAAAAGAATCACTAATTTTAACACTCAAATGAAACGATTTTTGGCACTTTATTTACACTGCTCACTTTCATCCGGCACGGGTGGTTCACTTTAACCGAATTTTCCACCCGGAACATCGTATTTGGGTTTAACCATTTAGGTTACCAAACCATTGAACAATATGGTGACCATGGGTTTTATTGCTTTGACGATTTAGGTGCGGAACCCACGGGAAGGCACTTTGGCAAGGACTGCAATGTGATGGGTGAAATCTTGTTGTCACGACATGAACTCTTTACTAAAACTTCCATGTTGAATTTTAAAATATCCAAAACGGTAAGGACCCATGCCACAACCAATCTCAATGCCCAGGAACTGGAAGATCGCTATGGGAATAGAGTCCGATCTCGAATGCGAGAACTGTTTAATTTGGTGGCTTTTGATAAGGGGAGAAAGGATAAGCGAGAATAAGTATAAGTGAGAATAAGTTACTATTCCTTATAGGCCTCTAAGAAAGCTGATGGTTTTTTATAAAATAGGATATGTATTGGGGGATTAGGGATCCTAAATAATAAGGTAAGTTCATTAAGATGTATGGCACCCCATTTGGGGTTTTCGTTTCTTGTATAGAAAACTCCCCTGCATATATTCTTATTGCATATGGATGATTGGTGCGTTCAATAAATTGGTGCAAGGATTTTAAGGAACCTGAACTTCCAGATTTAATTTCAATTGGGATTACTTTACCTTCAATACTATAGACCAAATCGACTTCAGATGATGCTTGTTTCTTTTCCCTGACCCAGAAATTTGGTAGTTTAGAGGTATTGACCTGTATGGAAATCAGTTCTTGAGTGATAATATGGGGTATGATAGCGCCTTTGTAGGTTTGGCTCAAATCTTCCATAACCAACATATCGGCACTAATCCCTAAAATATGGTTAAGGATACCAGTGTCTAAAAATTGCAACCTCGGCGATTTTTTTAAATCCGGAATAATGGGGACTTCCGTGGCCGTAGTTGGATATATAAGCTGAATAACCTTAGCTTGATGTAAATTTCGCATAGCTTCACCTACTTCCCTTGATCTATAATTGGAGTTGCCGAAATTTTGAAACTTAATCCGTTCGTCTATAGAGAAAGCGGCAGTTGACATAATATGCTTGATCACATTTTTCTCTGTAGTATTGGTTGCATATTTTTCTGAATCATTGATATATGAACTCCAAATACTTTCATATATGGACGATAGATCTGCTACACTCTGGTATTTTATAAATTGGTCAACAACCTCTGGCATACCTCCAATGATGGCATAGTCATTAAACAACGATAGCAACGTTTTATGGGCAACTGGTCTTATGGGAATGTTCTTAAGTTCATTCAGGCCTGTACGGTGCCCGATGGCTTCCAGATATTCCTTGAAATTAAAGGGATACAGGTACAAAAACTCGACCCTTCCCACGGGGAAACTTTTAACATCCTTAAGGCTAAACTCAAGCAATGAACCTGCTGCTATAACATGAAGGTCTGGAATGTCTTCGAAGAAATAACGTAATAACTGTATGGCTTTTGGCTGTTCTTGAATCTCATCTATAAATAATAGAGTATCTCCAATATCCTTTGAAATAATATTATTTGAAATCAATAAGGATTCAATAATGGTATTTACATTATCTGTTAGCTCGAAATACTGGTTGTCTGTTTTTTTTTCTAAATTTAGATAGATATGGTGTTTGTAAGTTTTTGCAAAATCATTGACCAAAGTGGTTTTACCTACCTGTCTTGCACCTCTTAAAATTAAAGGTTTTCTATTAGGATTGCTTTTCCATTTGTGTAACTGTTCTATGAGGTGTCTTTTTAGTGCCAAAATTATATTTGTTATAAAGTAAGGGTAAATATATAAAATATGTAACAAAGTAAACGCAATTTTCAGATTATTTTGTAACAAAGTAAATGCAGTTATTGGAGTATTTTGTAACAAAGTAAGTGTTGATTAGTAAAATAGATTTAAAAGCGACTTTATATCTAATAATGCAGATAATTATTTACCAAGATTCAGAGCTAAGACAATTTTTTTGGACTTTCAATTTCAATAAAAAGTGAACAATTTTTAAGAGGAAAACTCCAAAACTGACGTTTTTGAGTTAAGAGCGATTCACATTTTACAATTTCATTAACAACTCTTTTTCGAATGCTCATAAAACGCCCCTTAAATTAATAACAAATGATATCCTTTTAATACAAAACATATTTTATTAACAGATGTTTGGTAATCAGTGTTTTGAATGGTTTGTTGCAATAGTTTTATGATATCAAAATTCACAAACCTTTAAATCTTTTTGATATGAAAAAAGTAAAGTGCCTAACTGCTTCATTATTTTTAATTGTTAATCCCTTGTTTGCCCAGATAGGGGGTATTGAAGATTCAGTTAATGATATCTCCGATACCATCCGGGCCATTTTCCCCATTATTCTTGGTGTTATCTTTTTAGTTGGTTTCCTTTTTAATGCTGGACACTTCTTTGGAGAGAATGCCGACCTGAAAAAGGGTATCACCCGTGTCCTGGTTTTTGTCCTTATAGCTGGGGCTGTTGTGGGCATCTTTACCTATCTCATTAGTATCGTAGTTTAGGTCATGAAACAGTTTGAGGTCTATAGGAACATTCGTAAACGTGCCTTGATCATGGGACTTCCGGTGTCGTCATTCGCGCTTATGATGACATCGGTCATCGGTTCCTTGCTGTTCATTATATTTTCCTTCAGCCTGAAAGTAATCATTTCGGTTTTTGCAATCAACGGCAAACTTTACATCGCATTGACCCATTTGGCCAAGCATCCAACATTGCTGCACTTTAAGCGGGTATTTCCAAAAGCCATTTCAAATAAAAAAACCAGTTTCCTTGATTATGATGACCATTAACCTATCTGATAGCCATCCTATATTGGACATCCAGGACAATATTGTGTTTGCCAATAATGGTAATGTGGTGTTATGTTACCAGGTTCAATTACCTGAAATCTACTCCTTGTCGGAATCCGATTTTGAAGAACTGCATGGCAGTTGGTTTCAGGCCCTTAAATCCTTGCCAGTAGGTACCATCATCCATAAACAGGATATTTACCAAAAAAGGCACTATTCGGCAGAAACCTTACCAAAGACGACCTTTCTGCAACAGGCGACCTATAATTATTTTAAGGACCGGGATTGTTTGCAGCACCAAAGCTATTTGTTTTTCATTTTGCCGTTAAACAGAAACCTTAACGTTTCCAAGTATGTCAATCCTTTCAAACAGGTTGGCAAAACTATTCATAAAACATTGGATCACAAGGTTCAAGAGTTTATAGCTGCTGTGAACGATACCGTGTCATTTATCAATAATGGCAGTAAAATAACCTTAACCAATTTAATGGAAAGGGATATCCTCCAGCTTACCAATGCCTATTTTAATGGGTTTAATGAAGGATTTGATACCGACATACAATTGGAACCTACAAAAAAGGGTAAAAGGAAATCGGTTATGGTGGGAGACCATCATTTTGATGTGTTGGCCATTAATAGTGAACTATGTTTTGGGGATATAGTACAGAGCAGTAAGACCAATGACAAGTTCACTTCGGATGATTTTGTGTTCCACCAAGGCTTTATCGATGGGCTTGGCCTAAACCTTAACGAGAACCATATTTTGAACCATATCATTTATATGGACGATAAACAAAAATGGCGCAAACTACTGGATAAAAAGCTTGAGGAACTTAACAAGAGCTCCAATTTCGGGACACAGAATAAAGTGGTCCTTAAAAAAATACAACAAATTGTCGATCGGATCAATGAAGATGATACTTCACGTATTATCCGTGGCCATTTGAATGTCATCTTTTGGAACCAGGATTCCCAAGTGTTAAACAGAATAGCTTCCAAAATAAAAACCGAGTTTAAGGAACTCGATATGCTCCCATATTACCCGAAAGGAGAGGAACGCAAGCATTATTTCCTGAACAGCCATCCTTGCTTTGCTTCTAACTTTTCCAATGGTGATCTTTATGTCACCGACCTGAAACATGCCCTTTGTCTATACATCAACAATACCAATTACCGGTCCGATACCACCGGTGTCATCTTTAATGATCGCCAGTTTAATACCCCAGTTTTAAAAGATGTTTGGGACGAGAGAAAAAAAAGGATCAAAGCAAGGAACTTTGCCATTTTCGCCCCAACGGGAGAGGGCAAGTCCTTTCTGGCCAACAATATTTTAAGACAGTATTTTGAAGACCATGTTCGGCTGGTGATTATTGATCTCGGTGGCTCTTACGCCAAGTTTGCCAAGCTCTATCCCAATGACCATATCATATTGCGTTACGAGCAGGGCAAAAATTTGGGCATCAACCCATTTTATATTAGCAACGATGCTGACCTGACCCCGGAATGCCTTGAGGATCTTGCCATTTTTCTATTGGAACTGTTAGCCTTAAGGTCAAGTACCAAGGCCCATGAGGTGGCCATAAAAAAGGTACTGTTGTACTATTACAATAGCATCCGAAAGTCTCATTCCTTAGCTTCCCTCTATCAGTTTGTGGATGCCAAAAAGGATACGCTAATCCAAGAATTGAACGTACAGGAAGAACACTTTAGCGTTTATAATTTTTTGCACATTCTTTCCGAATATGTGGAGGATGGCCTGTACAGCTTTCTCTTTAATGTCAGTGGGGACCTAACTTATAAAATCGAGGACAAGCGCCTGATCGTTTTTGAACTTGATGAAGTTAAGGACAATAAGGAAATCCTTTCGGTAATGCTCAAGCTTATCAAATCCGCTATCCAGCGTACCATTTGGCGTAACCGCTCCGAAAGGGGCATCATTCTGTTTGATGAGTTCGCCAAACAACTCAAGTTCGATAATGTCCTGGAAAGCGTGGAATTCTATTATCAGGCCATTAGGAAGCAGAATGGGGCTATTGGCATCATTCTGCAATCCATTAACCAATTGCCCAGTAATGCTACATCAGCAAGTATTCTGGAGAATACACAGGTTATTTATAGCCTTCGTAATGAAAAAGGCTATGACGAACTGCAAAAGCGCCTTAACCTGTCAAGCCATGACCTGAACCAGTTAAGGTCTATCCGTAATAACCTGACCGGATCCCGTAAGTACACCGAAATGTTTATCAAGATCGGGAAGGAGAGCAACATCTTTCGGTTGGAAGTCCCTCCCGAGGCCTATGCGGCCTATCTAACCGATGGCACTGAAAACGAGGCCATCATGGCCATTTATGAAAGGACGGGCAATATGGAACAAGCAATAAAGACCTTTCTAAAGAGATCATAATCAGAATAATTAATAACCCTTAAAACTTTTTTGTAATGAAACACAGATTAAACATTAAAACATTGGTATTGGTATTAGCCTTTACCATTTCATTGCCAGGCCTTGCTAAGGCCCAGGGGATGCCGGTGTATGACAATACCAATTTTATCAGCTTGGCCAAGCAGTTGATAGAATCCGCCAAGCAGACTTCACAGCTATTAAAGACCGTAGAATTCTTGAAACAACAAAAGGAAAATCTGGAGAAGGTCAACAATGTCATTAAGCAGCTCAAGGCGGTCAAGGAACTCACCAAAAACCATCAACGTCTGTACAGTACTGTGCAAAACGATTTACGGGAGATACTCAACTCTCCTTATATCAAAGCTGATGAAGTGGGGCGTATATCAGAGACCTTTAGTGATATTATAGACAACTCATTGGAAAGCCTTAATTATATTGAACAGATACTCTCCAGTAATAGCCTTAAAATGGGAGATGCCGAACGGGCAGCCATTCTAAAGGAAAAGGAACAACAGTCCAATGAGATGGTGGCCGAGATCGAGGCCAAGGTACGTCGCTACCATGAGATCATTGCATTTAGGAAAATGCAGGATGCCGTAAACCATCGTGAAACCAATTATTAGTAGCAATGATGTTTTTAGGGATCGGTCTTGAATATATCGATACGGTGTTTACCGTTATCAAAAACAGTGACTTTTCACAGTATACCATTACGGGAATGAAAACGTTGGCTATCATGTTCTTTTTAGTGAACATCCTGAAAAAATACAATGAAGGGATTGCCTCGACTGATGGGCATACCTGGGGACTGACCCCGACGGAACTGGCCAAGAATTTCTTGATCGTCCTATTGGTGATTTTTTCCACACAGGTACTGGATGTGTTTGATGGCATACTGGTAGCCATTGAAGACCGCTACCGGGATACGGCTCCGGCACTCCTTCCATTACAGATGCAGGATATAGACATCGAACAGGATGTGGGTGCCCTGGAAGCCGCCAAAAAAGCAATGGCCATGTTATATGAGGCCTTGGTTACCCCATTGTATGGTCTTAAGCTTATCAGCTTTATCATTGGCATATTCCTGTGGCTTCTGGACCTATTTATCTATCCGCTTTTTTTGGCCGAACGTTTTTTCTTGTTGGGCATCATGCAGGCCTTCTTTCCCTTAGTGATCAGTCTGGCCGTTTTTGAAAAATTCCGCTCCCTTGCCTATAGTTTTTTTAAGCTCTATGCTGGGGTCTATATGCTGGTGCCAGCTTTTTTTCTGGTAAACGTATTTGTCAACAATCTTTATACGGAAGTAAACGATAACTTCTGGAATGAACTCTTTGGAACGGATTGGGGCAGTCAGTTTTTTGCTCCACTTATTCAATTGGCCTCCATAGGCTTTATAGTATTGCTAAAGTTCAAGTTGTATCGAAAGGCTATTTCCTTTACCCTCAAATTGTTTGCCGGTAGTTAATCCCAAAATAAGCTTATATGAAAACACCCTATCAAAATATTTATAAAGTTTTAAGACTCAACCGTTTCATTGTACTGGCAATGGTGATTGGAGCAGTTGTCACCTGTATTGTTTCCCTTATCATGGTGATTAAGCTCCATAAAGAAACCGTAAATAGTGCTTTTGTTGTTAACGGCGAGGGGCAGGTAATACCCTTAAAACTGGTCACCCAAAGGGAAAGCTTGGAAGTCGAGGCCTTGGCACACCTGGAACTCTTCCATACTTATTTTTACCATATCGATGCAAGCAACTATGAAAAGCATTTACAGAAAGCCCTATGGCTAGGTAATAGTACCGTCGATGCACTGTACCGCCAAAAGAAAGCAGATGGGGTCTATAATCGGTTGTTGCAGTATTCCCTGGTGCAAAAGGTGATCAGTATCGATTCCAAAGTCGATCTACAAAAGGAACCTTACCATTTTGAAACCACAACGGTATTTGAGATCAACCGTGGATCTGTTATTGACAGATATGAACTGAAAACTTCGGGAGCACTGATCCATGTGGATCGGCATTTTCCGATTAATACCCATGGACTGTTGATTACCAATTTTTTTGAAAACACTTTAAAACGTATAGAACATGAAACTGGAAAAGAATAAAATTGTTTTTATAGCTGTTATAGCTTGTGTAGTTCTGTTTATTGGCGCTTATGCCTCGCTTATGTTGGGAGAGGAAGAAGCCCCGGTAATAGATGGCAACCAAATTCCCGTACCGAAATTGGATGAGCATAGTCAAAAAAACTTTAAGTCCAAGTTGGAGGCATTGGATGCCTTAAAGGACGTACGTCAGACCAATGCCCCGAGTATATATGATGAACGTTTATTGGACTCCACAGGGATTTATGATAAAGACTTATTGAAGAAAGAAAAGCAACGAATAGTAGATAGCCTTTACAATGATATCCGCTTTATCAATGCCATAGATGATGACCCTGTGCGACAGGATCCTAAAACAAATGAAAGGCTACCTAATACTAGGGAAAATCAAGAGATTAAGTTTGAACCTGAAACCACGGTGACAGCGCCATACATTCCAGCCCAGGAATTGGCCCTGGAACATCAACTTTTTTTTGCCTCCGATCCCCAATCCAATCCTATATTGAACGGTCAAAGAACGGATAGTACCATTTATGTTCGGGTGGATGGTACCCAAACCGTAAAAAAGGATTTCCGACTTGGAATGCGATTGGCCAAACCTGCCCATATTAATGGAGTACTATATCCTAAGAACACTTTTGTTTATGGCTTTGTGAGTTTCAAACCGAACAGGACCATCATTTCTATACATAACATTGACCACAACCAGGTCAAGCTTAAAGCTTTTGACCTGCAGGATGGAAATGAAGGTGTTTATGTAGAAAATACCTTTAGGGCAGATGCAACACGTGAGGTCTTTGGTGATGTGGTGGATGATGTTAACATTGCAGGGGTTCCACAGGTAACCGGTATCAAAAAACTGTTTCAGCGCAATAACCGCAACATGAAAGTGACCATTCTGGATGACTATCAATTAATTCTAAAGCCTCTTTAAATCACCTTTAAATATATACTATGAAAACATTAATAACTTTTCTGTTACTTGTTTTAGTACAGACAACTTTTGCTCAAAAAACATTGGATACACTCTATGCCAATGAACATAAAAATGTAGCCTTGTTTTTCCCAAAACCCATTAGACAAGGGATTACAGGAAATACCAATTTTGTATTTACCTATAACCGGGAAAAGGAGCAACATTTTGGATTATTGAAGGCCACACCCGGAAAGGAAAGTAACCTGCTTGCCATTACCAATGATGGACAGATATATTCATACATTTTGAAATATGCCCATAAATTGCCTAAGCTTAATTATTTTATTGGTACACGAGCAAGTATCGGTAATGAAAGGCCAAAGCCGATCAAAGTTGTCCCTGATGCCATACCACTTAAAGATAGCATAAGTCAAATAGCACATTATCAAAAATTCTGTGCCTATCTTTTGAGATCCGATAAAGGCAACTTGGTTACTAAACGAAAGAAAGGAATTAAGCTACGGTTGGAGAAAATGGTTTACAATGGCTCTGAAGTCTATCTGGTTTTGAATGTACAAAATCAGTCGGGTATTGATTTTGAAATTGATTATTTGGATGTGTTTAAAATTAATGGTAATTCAGGGCGTAAAGCATCTTTTCAGAAGCTTTGGCAGGAGGTGCTCTATAAACACCGTAGACCTGCAGTAGTCAAGGTTGGGCAATCGAAACGTTTTGTTTATGTCTTGCCAAAATTTGTTTTAGGGGTGAATGAAAAATTGCAATTGGAGTTATGGGAGTTGAAGGGAAACAGAAAAGTAAATCTAGTCAAACATTAATACTTATAAAACTTAAATTTTTTGAGCGTCTTTTTCAAGACGCTTTTTTGTTTTCAAATCATTAGAATGAGGTTGTTTTAAAGTTTATTAATAGGTTATATTAGTATATGCAAAGTGAAATAGAATCAAAGCAAAAGTAACTTGTTTGGCTACCTGTATTGAAAAAATAAATGTAATTTTTTGAATATGAGGGGTATATGAAATTAGTGTTAGTCTGTCAATGAAGAGCAATAAGTTAATTTATATTAATAGACCACATACATCACAATAATATTTTTAAATTTGTATTAGACGGAAATCGAAGACATATTTAATTCGGTCAACAAATCGGTCAACAATTGCAAAGATTAACACCAAAAGTGTAGTTAATATAAGGGACGAGAGATTGGTTCGAATCCTGTCCCGATCACTGATAAACAAAGGGCTCACAGAGTGTGAGCCCTTTTTGTTTTCATAAAAATGCACAGTTTGTGCACACTTTCTTCATTTTTGAAAAAATCATAAAATTTAACTTATTTTAACGTTATTTTGCTACTTATTGTAGAAATTTCTGGGGCTTTGTAAGCCTAACATTTGATGTAATTTTGGATCATGCCTAAAAGTTGTGTTTATGCAAAAATTTGAGTTAGTCTAAAAAGGAAGAACTCTGTGTTCTTGACTCCCCTGAACTGACTTCTAAAAGTCTTTACTTTGGCATATTAGGTGCGAGACTGAAAAGTCCGAAAAGAAAGTTGGAATATAAGGAAACTAAATATAGTCATTTAAAAGTTGTTTAGTTGCTGGATTATTCCAATATTTCAGAAAGTTAATTGCAAGTAATCATTGATTTTAAAATAGGGCATTGATGAGTGATTATACAATGATGTCTAATTCAAAATTCAATGTTTTCAGTTTTAGTGGTTTAAAATGAAGTGAGTTGGTTTATACCAGTTTCTTAAACAAAATTAAATTCATTCAAAATAAGGAGGTTAGTTCTTTATATGCCATTTTTCAAGAAAATATATTAATGAAATGGTTACATTTGATGAACAATAAGGGGCAATTTGGAAAATGCAGCCCCATTTTCCATTCCAAAGATTTACGATGTTGATGGAGGTTTTTGTGGGCATCTGTGTATTAAATTTTCATGTAGAGGTCGAAAAGAATATAAAAATGTCATATTATACTTGCGGTAAATTAATGGCTATAGAATATGAAGAGAGAGATGCTTAGTGAGTCTTGTAAGAAATGATTGTTGCATTTTCATACAAGAGATCTAGCTCGTTTTTGCTTAATATGATTGCAACAAGGAAGAACAGCAAAGAGTAAGTACAAGTCAATGAACACAAAAAATCAAGAAGCGAATTTTCATTAACAAAATTGAAAAAAGAGTAAACAATATTCTGCTAGAGAATATTTATGAATTTGTTGAAGAAATATCGGGCTATGTATTAAGGTTTAAACCAATTTTTATATGATTACAAGAGAAGAAAATGATTTTGATAAAAATCCTTGGTTGAAATGGGCAATGGAATTACAGTTTATTTCCCAGGTAGGACTGACTTATTCTGGAGATCCATTTGACATAGATAGGTTTAAAAGAATTAGGGAGATATCTGCTGAGATGATGAGTCTTAAATCTGGTTGGAATGTAGATCGTGTTAAGGAATTATTTTGTAATGAAATAGGTTATCAAACACCAAAGTTAGATACAAGAGCGGCAATATTTAGGGGCAATAAGATTTTGTTGGTTCAAGAAAGAAACGGAAAATGGTCACTTCCAGGGGGGTGGGTTGATGTAAATCAATCAATTAGAGCCAATTTAATCAAAGAGGTGAAAGAAGAGTCTGGGTATGATGCGATTCCATTAAAACTTATAGCAGCTCTAGATAGAAAAATGCATAACCTCCCAGTATACCCCTATGGTGTTTGCAAAATTTTTGTCTTGTGCGATATAAAGGAAGGTGATTTTGTTGAAAACATAGAAACAGTTGATCGAGGGTTTTTCAAAATAAATGAATTGCCTTTGCTTTCTACCGAAAAAAACAATACCGAACAAATTGAGATGTGCTTTAATGCATATCAATCTAACGATTGGGAAGTTGTTTTTGATTGATTAAATATATTGAGGTCTTTTTTGGTTTCTATTTTAGTATGCTTTGTTTGTATTTTCTAGGTGATTTTCCCATGAAATTTTTGAAAATACGCGAAAAATATAAAGGGTCTTCAAATCCGACTTGAAAACTTATTTCTTTAATAGATAAATCAGTATAATTTAAAAGCTCACAGGCTTTTTGGATTTTTTTTAAATTAAAAAAAACTAATAGCGGGTATCCAGTTTTGTTTTTAAACTTGGTATGCAAATACGATTTTGAATAATTAAACTTGGCTGCGATATCATCAAGTGTAAATTTTTCGCTTAAATTATCCGTTAAATATCTAATTATAGAATTTACGGTAGTGTCTTCAGAGCTTTTCTTGACATTAGATTCGAAATCGTGATAAATAAAATAACTAATAAAATTTAAGCTTAATAGATTAGCGTACTCTATATGGTTTTCTAAATAGTTGCTATTGAAAAGTTCAAATATTTTTTCGAATAATTTAATTCTATCTAAGGAGAATGGGATATTTTTGTAATTGGCCAAATGGGTGCTTGAATATCTTTTATAAAGTTTGTCTGCTAATATCCCATTAATGTGAAACCAATAGATGCTCCAGGGGTCAGTGTCATCGGCTTTATATTCATGCATATTGTTTTTAGGAATAATATAAAACTGGTTGGGACTTATTACCGTCCTTACATTGTTTAAGTAAATTTCTCCTTTTCCTTTTGTACAATAAATAAAGATATGCTGTTTGGCACCTTTTTTTCTAAAACGGTAATGGTGGTGAGCTCTTGGGTAGTATCCTAAATCACTTACATAAAAATTTTGTGTAATTTCATTTGCCTTTGAGGTGTTGATTATAGATCTTGGTAAGGCAATCATTTTTTGGCCTATAAACCCTTCTTTTAAAGTGATATTATCCATTTAAGTGAGTTCTTGTTAGTATAAATATTTTAATCGTTGAGTGAGATATGGCTAAATATAGGATATTATACCATAATATCTGTCATGTACCATACTAAATTAAGAAGGACATTCAATTTTGTTGTTTTTCCGATTTTATGGGCTTTAATTTCTTGATTTATTTAAGAGCTAAAGATAATAGATTTTTAGAGTAATAAATATTCTTTTGTATCCAACTTATTTGGATTTTACCTAATAATAATGAAGTATTAAGAGCGCGGCGATGCTATATTGTTGAGTGGTTTGTGTTAAAAAGCAATATAGTCCATGTATTAGGTTTTTGTGTCTATTCTTTTAAGGCTTATGGATTATACTTTTGTAACGTTGATGTTTTGATAAACATAAAACTAAGTTAAATGTTAATTTAATAATACTTCCAGGGTGAAGGAGGAACATCAATTATGAAAAGGGAATAATCATTATTTAATCAATATTATAATCAGGGCTTGATTATATTAACTAAACTCGATAATATATTAAAATGAAAACAATTAAAGCAAAACTAGTTGTCCTTATGGGGCTATTAACCATTTTATTGGGATGTGGTGATGACGATTCAGTTAGTGTAGATTCTATACCGGAATTTCAGTCGTTAAATCAACAGGTTTCTTCTTTGCCAGGAGAGGAGTTTCTCTTTGAGGGTATCGTAACAGATCCAGCGGGTATTAAATCTGTGAATTTTAAGTATGAAGCGTGGTTTCTAGATAAAACCATAATGAAAGATTCCTTACCTGAAACATATACAATTTCGTATAAGTTTAAGGTGCCAGACGATGCTACAGAATTTAGTGTTCACACCATACCAGTTACCATTACCAATGCCGGTAATGTGTCATCAACAAAAGAGGTGGTGGTAACTTTAGATAAAGATATTGCTGCACCTTCAATTAATATAAATTCTCCTGTTAACGGGGCGACCATACTAATTGGTGATGGAGATGAAATTAATTTAGATATTGATTTAGCTGATAGAGAACTAGCTGAATTAAAAATTGAAAGTAGTATCTTGAATGAAACCCTTGCTATTTCAGGAGCTTCTTATAATTATAGTAATTCAATTAATGTAACTGATGAGGGAGATTATGAGTTTATAATTACGGCTACTGATGCTACTGGAAACGAGGCTACTGCAAGTGTATCTGTAAGCGTTGTAAGTGATTTGCAGTTTAATGCTATGTATTTAACCGATGAGACTAGTGATACTGCACTAAATCAAGATATTTTCGGAATCCCATTTAGTACAGTAGCCAGTGAATTGTCTGGTGAAGATGGATACGTGTTTACTGGGCGTTATTATTCCGCTGCTGCTAACTCAGAGGTTAGATTCGTTCCTCAGCAAGGGTCTTTTAAGCCCTTTACGTTTGGAGCAGATCCCAGCAATCCAGGGAAGTTGTTGTTGGGTCAAGATGAAACAGTAGCTCCTATTATTATGCCTGGAGTAGGTTATTATGAGGTGGCCATGGATATTAGAGATCTTTCTTACACTGTAACCCCTTATACTCCAACAGATACCCCATACGATCAGGTTTATATCCTAGGAAGAGGAATTTATATTGATGCTGTAACATCTACATGTACGAATAATAATGATGGAAGTACACAATGTTGGCATTTCAACTCAGGAAAACCGTTTGCCCTAAGTACTTACAATCTATATTTGTGGACTATTGACGTGACCCTAAAGGATCAACCCAATGATGCTGGGGCCAATGGTTTTATTCTAAATGCAAACCCTTCTGGATGGGCGCCGTTTTGGAGAGTGGATGTTGCTGGAGGAGATCCTTCTCGAACTATTCCTGGAGGGGGTAATAATTATGTGTTTGATGACAGTGCTCTAAATAAAGATTACACATTCATATTTGATACACATCTTAATAGAATAATAGCAAAACTGAGGTAAGGTAATATTGTCTCCTTTGATATATTAATCAATAACAACTAATATATAAACAATAAATTAAATGAAACAAATAGCTTTAATTACATTCAGTATGTTGTGCTTCAGTTTTTCAATTATGGCTCAGAATACTGTTAAAGGAACAATTACGGACGAACAGGGGCAACCAGTGCCAGGTGTTAATGTCCTTGAGAAAAATACAGCTAATGGGTTTGTGTCTGATTTTGATGGAAATTATACCATTTCTGTTGGAGATAATGCTATCTTGGTTTTTAGCTACCTAGGCTTTAAAACACATGAAGAGCCTGTAAACAACAGAAATACTATAAATGTAACTTTAATTGAAGATAGCGAACAATTAGATGAAGTTGTGGTTATAGGTTATGGAGCTGTTAAAAGAGATAAAATTGCCACCTCCATAGCTTCTGTGGGGGCTGAGGAAATTTCCAAACAAGTGGCAAGTAATGCTGCGGAGGCTTTGCAAGGTAAAGCTGCTGGTGTGCAAGTATTATCATCTGGTGGTTCTCCAGGGGCATCGCCTCGTATTTTAGTACGTGGTATTACAACATTCAATTCAACTACCCAGCCTCTTATAGTTATTGATGGAGTTTTGCAGCCAAATGGAACATCATTAAATGCTGTAAACCCTCAAGATATTGAAAGTATGGATATTTTAAAGGATGCGGCAGCATCTGCTATTTACGGGTCTAGAGCTTCCAATGGTGTTGTGTTGATTACTACAAAAAGAGGTAAGTCGGGCAATACTACTATTAATTTTGATTTTAACTATGGAGTTCAAGGATGGGATAAGGTAGAAACAGCAGGTGCTCAAGAATATATTGAAGTGTGGAACGCTAGAAGACTTGCTGATTTAGACATAAATCCAAATCCAGTGTTACTCGATCCAAATGATTATGGAGCGGGTACAGATTGGTGGGATGAAGTTGTAGAAAACTACGCGCCAGTTGTAAATGCTAATCTAAGAGCATCTGGAGGAAATGAAAATATTAAGTATAATGCTAGTGTTAGTTTCTTTGATCAGCAATCTAATTATGCTAAAGGGTATTATAAAAGAGTTACAGGGCGTTTTAATGTAGATTTTAAAATATCAGATAAAATTACTTTAAAACAGGATTTGAGCCCAAGAGCTGAAATATGGGAGAACACACCTAATCTGTTGTATAATGCGCTAAGGATAGATCCATTGACCCCTGTTTTTATACCTCAAAGTGAACGAGAAGGACGTAATATTTACAGTATATATGCTGAATCTAGGAATTTGGTGCCAAACCCAGTTGGGGCAATAGCAAGACAGTTTGCGGATAATACGTTCTTTGGGTTGTTTTCTAACACGCAATTAGATATTAAAATAACACCAGATTTCACTTTCACATCGCAATTAGGGCTTAACGTTGACGCATTGACTTGGGAGACGTTTAATCCGAAATATTTTATAGGACCCAATCGTCAAAACGAAATTAATAATTACACCAAAAATGTTACCCAGAGTTTTGATTATGTAATTAATAACACTATTACTTTTGAAAAAACCATACTCGATAAGCACTACTTAAATGTGCTTGGAGGTGTGCTGTATGACTCAACAAATCAAAATTGGTTACAAGGTTATCGTGATGGGCTTCCAAGTGATACCAATGAAAATCTATGGCAATTGGCAGCAGCTAATGGAGAAACGGTAAGAGCAAATGGTAACAAGAGTACAGCTAACATTTGGTCGGGGGTGTTTAGAACTATTTATAGTTTTGATAACAAATATACACTAAATGCATCAGTAAGGGTAGACCAGTCTTCTCGTTTTCCTAAAGATGGAAGAACTGGTATCTTTTCTAGTGCATCCTTGGCTTGGGATGTAGATTCTGAAGATTGGTTTAAAAGTGAAACTATTAATAACTTACGATTGAAAGTGGGAGTTGGAGAGGTTGGAAACCAAAATATTGCAGTTGACGGGCAGTTTTTTTCAATAGGATCTGATAGTTATGTTTTAGGTGGTCAGAGAGTGCTATCAAACTTCTTAAGCCAATTTGGAAATGAAGATTTAAGATGGGAAACCGTTAGGGATAAGAATTTTGGGGTAGACTTGGGATTATTTAATGATGACTTGACACTTTCTGCAGAGTACTATATTAAAACTTCAGAAGACTTATTGTTTAATGTAGAATTGCCTAATTACACGGGTGTTCCAGGTACTGTAACGCAAAACGTGGGTAGTTTCGAGTCTAAAGGTATTGATATTGCCATAGGTTATAATAAAACTTGGAACGACTTCAATTTAGGGTTAAACTTAACAGTTTCAACAAATGAGAGCAAGGTAGTAGAATTAGCTCCTGGAAATGAACAGCTTATAGGTTTAAGAAGAGAGATTTTGGGAAATCAATATGCTAAAATAACAGAGTTAGGACAAGTGGTAGGTTTATTCCAAGGATTTCAAACAGACGGTATTTTTCAAAATCAAACTGAGTTAAATTCCCATACCTCTGAAGATGGAACAATCATTCAGCCTGATGCACGAGTAGGTGATTTACGATATGTAGATCAAAATGGTGACGGGGATTTAACTATTGATGATTATGTTACTCTTGGAAATCCATACCCAGATTTTTTTGGAGGTTTAAATGTTAACATGAGTTACAAAAAATTAGATTTTTCTATGCAGTGGTATGGTACCTTTGGTAACGATGTGTATAACGCTAATTTAGAATATATTCGTGCGGGTACACAAAACTTAAATGTTCTTGCGGGAACCACTAATGTGGTATGGTCTCCAGATAAAACAGGAGCAAGGTTTCCAAGACTCACTGAACAGGATTTAAATGGGAACTACAAAAATCCATCAGATTTATTTATAGAAGATGGTTCTTATCTAAGGTTGAGAAACGTTCAACTTGGATACAATTTTGACATCAAAGGGTTTCAAAAATGCAGGCTGTACGTTTCTGGACAGAACATAATAACCATTACTGATTACAGTGGATTTGATCCTGAAGTGCAATCTGGTAATGTTATAGATGGGTCTGGAGTTGATTTTGGAAGAAACCCTGTAGCCAAGACATATATATTAGGACTAAATTTAACTTTATAAGATTATGAAAAAGATTGTTTTATTAATAACTGTTATTGCAACTTTGTCTATTTCAAGTTGCGATAAAGAAGATTTTTTAGACCAACCTTTGCAAGGTAGGTTGACATTGGAAGATTTCTTTGCAGATTCGAGCAACTCAGAGTTTGTTATCAATGGTATTTATAGAAAAGTAAATGGAGAAAGCTGGTGGCAAGTTAACTTTCAGCGCCAGATTAATGAGATGGCATCCGATGACAACTGGGCAGGTAACACAGCACAACCAAGACCGGATATTACAGGAATTGCACAATATAACGTTTTTCCGGGATCTACTTATTTCAATTCCTTTTGGGAAAGCCATTATATTGGTATTACCAGAGCTAATTTGGCATTAGATCAGATTCCAATTTCTGATATTAATGAAGATAAAAAAACCCAGTTTATAGGAGAAGCTAGATTTTTACGTGCATTTTTCTATTTTGATTTAGTGAGAAATTTTGGAGGTGTTCCTATAGTTTCCTCTTATCAGGAAATTTTAGACCCTTCTATAAATGATAAAAAGCGTGCTTCTGTTGAAGAAGTATATGCTTTTATAGAAGAAGATTTGAAAGAAGCTGTCAATAATTTGCCAAGAAAAAGTGAGTATGCATCTGCAGATTTAGGAAGGGCGACCAAAGGAGCGGCGCAATCATTATTGGCCAAAGTGTATTTGTACCAAGAAAAATGGGGGCAGGCGCAATCTATGGCTAAAACGGTTATGGATTCAGGAGAATACAGTTTGGAGTCTGATTTTGCAGATCTTTATAAAGTAGGTAATGCACATGGTGTTGAATCTATATTTGCTATAGAATTTATAAATAACCCAACTTTTAGTGAGGTTGGAGCTCAATACCCTATTACTAACGGTAGTCGTGGTGATCGTGGCTGGGGATGGGGCTCACCTACCAGTGATTTAGAAAATGCATTTTTAAGCGAAGGTGATAATATTAGATTAAGATCAACAATTATAAAGCATGGAGAACCTGTTTTTGACGATCCGGCAGTAACAGAATTTGATGGTAAACCAACTGAGAATAAATCGGGGCGTACTAATAGAAAATATTATACACCAGTTGGTGAGAGGCCAGAACCTTATTCAAGAGGTCAGATACCAGGGCAGTATATACATATTAGATTAGCTGACGTTATTTTATTCCATGCAGAAGCCGCTTTTTTTAACGGTGATGAAACTGCTGCAAAGAACTCTTTAAAGGAGGTAAGAGACAGGGTTAACTTGACAACCAATATGTCATTAACTGGAACAGCTTTGAGAGATGCTATATGGAAAGAAAGACGTTTGGAAATGGCACTAGAGCAGCATAGGCTTTACGATATAAGAAGGCAAAAAATAAATGGTGTTCCTAGAATTGTATCGATTTTAGGTCCTAATGGTTCATTTGTAAAATACAATACTCAAGTAAGTACAGATCCTTTCGAAACTACAAACTTATTAGAACCGCAGAATAGTGGCGCCTTGTTCGATCCAGATATCCACATGGTTTGGCCTATTCCTCCAGAAGAAATACAATTATCAAGAGGTAATATAACTCAAAATCCTGGGTACTAATTTTTATAAAGTTTTTTAAATTAAAGATCATGTTGAAATTGTATAGGTATATTTTAACTTTAGTAAGTGTTGGGGTGTTTTTTAGTTGTAGCTCAGATAATGCTACAGATCCTAATGATCCAAAGTTTGATATACCTGAAGAAGGGGTATCCCTTAACTTAAATAACACGTTTCAAGTGATTGATCATTTTGGAGCTTCGGGTGGTTTTCAGGACCAATGGATTGGAAAATGGCCAGATGCTACCAGAAACCAAGCGGCTAGATTGCTTTTTAGTAATGAAACGGATACACAAGGAAATCCGCGAGGTATTGGGCTTTCACTTTGGAGAACCATTATAGGTGAAGGATCTGCAGACCAGAGTAATAGTGGATTTAAGGCTTCAAATTGGTTTCGTGAAATGGAGTGCTATTTAGCTCCAGATGGCAGTTACGACTGGACAAAGCAAGCTGGAGAGCAATGGTTTATGACAAAGGCCAAAGAGTACGGTGTGGATAAATTTACAATGTGGACTGGTTCGCCACCTTACTTCATGACCAAAAATGGCTATGTTTTTAGTACTGCCGATGTTCCAACTTTTAATTGTCAACCTGATAAATATGATGATTTTGCTAATTTCTTGGCGGATGTAGTGAAAAATTATGAGGATAAAGGTTATAATATTACAACGGTGTGTCCCTTTAACGAGACACAATACGAATGGAATGCCGAAGTAGGCAATGCTCAACAATCTGGTACGAAAGCAACTAACGCTGAAATAGCATCAGTGACCCGAATAATAGATGCAGTTTTTACGCAGAAAGGTGTAAAAGCCAAAATAATGGTGCCTGAGGCTGCGCAATTAAAATATTTGGTTGAGGGCAGTAGTAACACTACAAATCAGGTTAACGATTTTTTTAATACTTCTAGTTCGAATTATATTGGTGATTTGGTTAAACTTTCAAAAAATGTTGCAGGACATAGTTATTTCAGTAATGGAACAACAAATGAGTCTTTAAGACAACGGAAATCCCTGAGGTCAACTTTGGTAGGTTATGGTCTAGATTATTGGCAGACAGAATATAGTTTGTTGGGGACGGCGTATCAACAAAATAAAGATGTGTCTACGCTTCAAGAGATTGACTATGCGTTATGGATGAGTCGTATTATTCATACCGATTTGGTATTTGGTAATGCGGCAGGATGGAGTTTCTGGACGGCATTTAACCAGTCTACTTTTGGAGATCATCCTTTTAGGTTTAATTTAATTCTGTATCAGCCTAATTCTAACGGTCCAGCGCATACGGATGGTTCAATTACCGATAATAAATTGCTTTGGGCACTTGGTAATTTTAGCCGATTTATAAGACCTGGTATGGTTAGATTTGATGTGAAGGATCCTGATTATGGTGAAACAGCCTCGGTTGAAAATTTTATGATTTCGGGTTATAAGAGTACTACTAACAACGAGTTGGTATTGGTTTGCATCAATAACACCGATAATGTTAGAGATATCACTTTGGATAACTACGGCGAGGATTTTGAAGTGGTTAATGATAGTTTTGAAGCTTATACAACCTCTCTGGGAAGTAATTTGAGGAAGTCAACAATGAATATTGATAACATTAGAATTCCATCTAAGTCTATAGTCACGCTAAAGGCTACGCTTAAATAAAAGTATAAAGCAACACATTTTAATGAAATTAAGGATGTGGTGGAAAAGCTGCGTTATTTCCTATAGGCTACTATTGAATATTAAGAAATGAAAAATATAATGATAAGGTTTCAGAAGTTTTTTTCGCTAATGCTCATCGGATTGGTATTGGCTTGTAGTACTGGTGGTTCAACAGATCCGGATGATTCGCAATTTGATGATATAGATGATGGACCCATTGGTGGAGGACCCTCAGGAGCCGACATTACTTTAATTGTTGATGCAGCTGATGCCGTTGATATTTACCCCGATATCTTTGGGGTTAATAATGATTGGCGTCAAATACCTGATAATACGTTTTCAAATTTCGCAAATACATTAGGTAATATAGGTGCAACTGTTGTTAGATATCCTGGTGGTTGGGAGTCTGAGTTTTATGCATGGACAAGCAATACAACACCTGGTTGGGATAATACACCCTCGCAACCAGGAGCTTCGGTTACAACCTTAAAGAATCATATTTCAAATTATAGCGTTGTAATTCCTACAACGGAAGCTATGAATACCTCTGTTGGTTCATCGCAATACAATACTGCTATTTCAAATTTAAAATCAAGAGCGAAACAGGCTGTTGACGTATCAAATATAAATGCTAGGAATGGTGGACTTATAGAAATAGGTAACGAATGGTGGTTGCAATGGGCAGGAGGTGTTAGCAGAGCTCAGAAACTTGATAAGTACGTTAATATCGCTATGGATCTAACAGAATATCTAGTTGGTGAATATCCAAATCGCAAATTCAGATTACTAATAAACGGTGACTATACACAGCCTCAAGAGTTTACTACTATGAAGAATAAGTTTACTCGGGCTTATACTGAAATTGATGGGGTAGCACTGCATACATATACTGGATATAATACAACAACCCATAATATTGCCGATTTAGAGCAACGTATTAAAGATTGTGCTAATAATTTTAATCCAAATAAAAATTTTAAGTATTTATCAGAATGGATGCCATCTAGAGATTACAATGACAGAGCACTGTATATGGAAGCAGCTAATATTCTTCCTGATATTGTTCATATTTACGCAAGAGCTGGTTCTCAAGCAGCTGCTTTTTGGCCTCCTATAAACTCATCAATTCCAGGGCTAGGGTTAACAAATTGGAATTATTCAAAAGTTTTTCCCACAGGGCAGATTTTAGGTGAACTAGCCGATTCTTACAAAGGGAAATCTTTAAAAACAACCTCTAACAAATTTCATTTAGCTGCGGCTCTTCAAGACGCTAATACAATGGTGTTGTTCATTACTGGAGGAAAGGAGAATGGTAAAAAAGTGGCTGTAAAGATAAATGGTTTTACAGTTAGCTCAATACAGACAGTAGAACGATATGTGCCATTTGATTATGGTGATACTGCAGCCGCTGAACCTTATATTACTCAAACCGTTTCAGCTGAAATTAGCTCAGATAATGAGGTGGTTGTGGATGTCAATATACAAGGGTTGTATCAAATTTATAAAATTGTGGTTAAAGGAAATTAAAACAATATAATCATCCATAAATTGGGTTAAGGAGTCTATTTTTATCTTAATTATTAACCCTAAATTTGACTTGAATTTAATTGTAATTCTTTGTTATTATTAATGTTATGCCAAAAATGAATATAAAAAAACAAATTTTAAAAAATAACAATATAATACATCTTGTTAGTTTGGTTTTTTGTTTTTTTATGTCTTCGTTTTTCCTTAATGCACAAACGCTAAAAATCAATATTGATAAAAAATATAAGTTTCAAACCATTGATGGTTTTGGAGCTTCAGACGCATGGCGTTGTCAATATGTTGGTGCCCATTGGCCCGACGAAAAAAAACAGAGAATTGCTGAACTGTTATTTAGTAAAGAACTTGATGGTGATGGCAACCCGAAGGGTATTGGGCTATCCATCTGGAGATTCTATATTGGCGCTGGTACTATGGAACAAGGGGGTGCCTCTGATATAAAAAATGATTGGCGTAGAGCTGAATCGTTTGTTGATTATAAGGGGAATTATGATTGGAGTAAACAAAAGGGGCAGCAATGGTTTTTAAATGAAGCGAAAAAATTTGGAGTAGATAAGTTTTTGGCATTTTCTATATCTGCACCCGTACATTGGACCAAAAATGGCAAAGGATATAATGGAGATAATAAAGATGGGGAGATTAATCTAAAACCTGAATATTTTGATGTGTATTCCCAATTTATGGTTGAAGTTTTAAAACATTTTGACTCCAAAGGTTTAAAGTTTGCATACTTAAGTCCAATTAATGAACCGCAATGGGATTGGGAAAAGAAAACTCAAGAAGGTACACCTGCAACCAATTCGAACATTTTAGAGCTAACAAAGCTTTTAGTTAAAGATATTGAAGAAAGTAATTTGGAAACGGAAATCGTTTTGGCCGAAGCAGCAGATTTAAGATGGCTGTATTCTAGCTATGGTAAACCTGAAAGGGGAAATCAAATAGATTACTTTTTTGATGCCGAAAATAATGTTAGGGCATTGAATAATGTAAAAGGCAACATTTCTGGCCATAGTTATTTTACCACCTGGCCAGTTGATAGTTTGATTACCATTAGGCAAAAATTAAATAAACAATTATCTACTCATAATATTGATTATTGGCAAAGTGAATTCTGTATTTTAGAAAAAACAGATGATATTGGTAGTGGTCATAAGAGAGATTTAGGTATGGACACCGCGCTCTATGTGGCTCGAGTTATTCATGCTGATTTAACTTTAGCCAATGCTTCTTCATGGCAATGGTGGACAGCATTAACCAATGCCAATTTTAAAGATGGTCTTATATATCTTGATACTGGAGATGAGGAGGATTTATTCAATTTGGATAAAATGAAGTCTGATGGAGTGTTTCATGATTCAAAACTATTATGGGCATTGGGTAATTACGCTCGTTTTGTTAGACCAAATATGACGCGGGTAAAGATTGGTCTTCAAGATGATGATTCTCTGATTGATGACGATTATAATGGAATCATGTTCTCTGCTTATACAAGTCAGAAAGAATCAGAATTAGTTATAGTAGGAATCAATTATGGTAATGAACCTATTACCTTGGATTTTAAAGACTATAACATAGTTTCAAAATATGTAACATCAAAGGATAAGGATTTAGAGTTTGAGAGAGTAGTTGATAAAAAAATAACTCTAGAAGCGCGTTCTGTTAATACGTTAATTGGAAACTTCTAGAAACAAAATATATAAGAAATGAACTTTTTAAGAATCAAGTTAGTTAAGTTTGAGTTAGTTTTAGTTTTTTGTCTTTGTTTTACAACCATTCTTTTGAATGGTTGTAAAAACAAGGATAATGAGAAAAAAGAGGAAACAGAATCTAAGAAACCTAACATTGTCTTTATTCTTGCTGATGATTTAGGCGCACATGATTTAAGCTATGCAGGTAGCCAGTATTATGAAACACCTAATATTGATGCCATAGCCAAAGAAGGTGTACAGTTCACTCAAGGCTATGCTGCATGTCAAGTATGTAGTCCATCTAGAGCTAGTTTAATGACGGGGCAATACACCGCACGCCATGGTGTGACGGATTGGATTGGAGCCGCTACTGGTGAAGAATGGGGCGATTATTACAATACTAAAGTGATGCCTCCAGAATATGAACATGCTTTAGCTGATTCAACCATAACAATTGCCGAGGCCCTTAAGGCTAATGGGTATAAAACATTTTTTGCTGGAAAATGGCATCTTGGAGATGAACCTTTTTCTCCAGAGAATAATGGTTTTGATATTAATATAGGCGGTTGGGAAGTTGGAGGCCCTAAAGGAGGATACTATGCACCTTGGAGAAACCCAAAGTTAGATTATAAGTACGAAGGGGAAAACCTTACTAAGCGTCTGGCTCTAGAAACAGCAGAGTTTATTTCAGTAAATAAAGATCAGCCATTTTTCGCATACCTTTCTTTTTACGCAGTACATGGCCCTATAGAAACTACAGAGGAGAAATGGAAAAAGTACAGAGATAAGGCCGAAGCACAAGGAATTCCTGAATCTGGTTTCGAAATGGAAGCTAGATTACCCATTAGAACCGTACAGGATAATCCTGTTTATGCAGGTTTGGTAGAATCTATGGATGATGCTGTTGGTGTTGTACTTGATAAATTAAAGGAGTTAGGATTAGAGGATAATACCATTATAGTCTTCACATCAGATAATGGTGGTGTGGCAAGTGGTGACGCTTTTTCAACTACAAATTATCCGTTACGTGGCGGTAAAGGTTATCAATGGGAAGGTGGTATTAGAGAGCCTTATTTAATTAAAGCACCAATGCTAAAAAACACACCCAAGCAAATTGATTATCCAGTTTCAGGGATAGACTTCTATCCTACACTTTTAGGCTTAGCTGGTTCTGAAAAACATCCTCAACATGTTGTCGATGGAGTGAGTTTGGTGCCGCTTTTAAAAGGAGAAAGTTTAGAGACTAGGCCTTTATTCTGGCATTATCCGCATTATGGAAATCAAGGAGGAGATCCTGTGAGCATCATTAGAAAAGATCAGTATAAACTTATCCATTACTGGGAAGATGGACATGATGAACTATATAATTTAACATCAGACCCAGGTGAAGCAAAGAATATAGCAGATGAAAAACCGGAGATTGCTCAAAATTTAAGAAAGGAGCTTGATGTATACTTAGAAAGTGTAAATGCTAGAATTCCTGAAGCGTATGCTAAGTATGATGATAAGAAGGCAAAAGCCAAATATGAAGAGCGAAAAACTAAAATGAAACAACGTTTAGAAAAACAACGTATGGATTTTCTAAGTAAAAATTTTAATCCCAATAATAATTGGTACGACAGTAGTTTGAATACAAAAGATTAATAAAAAGCATAATTCAACAACTAACCAAAATAACTGAAGCATGAGAGACACTAAATTCAATTTTACATACTTACTATTTCTTGCACTAGTATCGGCTATGGGAGGATTCCTTTTTGGTTATGACTGGGTAGTTATAGGTGGTGCGAAACCGTTCTACGAGCTTTATTTTGATATTACTTCAGAGCCCACTTTACAAGGATGGGCCATGAGTAGTGCTCTTATTGGTTGTATTTTTGGAGCTGTTATCTCAGGATTTGTAGCCGATAAATTTGGTAGAAAGATACCGTTAATCTTGGCAGCTTCATTGTTCATTGTTTCTGCCTTTGGAACTGGATATGTTGATAATTTTACTCCTTTTATAATTTACAGACTCATAGGTGGTTTAGGTATTGGATTGGCTTCTACATTATCCCCCATGTACATTGCTGAAATTGCTCCTGCAAAATATCGAGGTCAGTTCGTGGCTATCAATCAGTTGACTTTAGTTATAGGAATATTGGCAGCTCAAGTAGCTAATTATTTTATAGCAGAAGCTATTCCTGAAAACAGTACACCGGAAATGATTTTAAACTCTTGGAACGGACAAACAGGTTGGCGCTGGATGTTTTGGGCAGAACTAGTATCAGCAATATTGTTTTTTATACTCATGTTTGTTGTTCCAAAGAGTCCAAGGTTTTTGGTAAAGATAAATCAGGATGAAACTGCCAAAAAAGTGTTGGCAAAAATAGGTGGAGAGACCTATGCTCAAGAAGAATTAAATAGTATTAAGTTGACTTTGCAAGAGAGTGGACATGCTAAAGTCAATATCGCTGATTTAAAATCGGCCAAAATAAAACCCATTTTGGTTATAGGCATTGTATTGGCTGTTTTCCAACAATGGTGTGGTATAAATATCATTTTCAATTACGCCGAAGAAATATTTACTGCTGCTGGTTATAGTGTAGGCGATATGTTATTCAATATAGTGATTACCGGAAGTGTCAATTTAATTTTCACACTAGTGGCTATGCGTACTGTAGATAGTTGGGGACGAAGAAAATTGATGTTGTTAGGTTCTATTGGATTAGGAGTTGTGTATTTAAATTTGGGTGGTGCTTACTTTTTCCAGTTTACAGGTTGGCCAGTATTATTATTAGTAATTACTGCTATTGCTATTTATGCCATGTCTTTAGCACCAATTACATGGGTAGTACTATCTGAAATTTTTCCTAATAAAATTAGAGGGGTTGCCATGTCTATCGCTACATTTTCTTTGTGGGTAGCATCGTTTGTTTTAACGTTTACATTCCCAATTTTAAATGATGCTTTAGGAGCTTCGGGAACCTTTTGGGTATACAGTTTAATATGTATTGTTGGGTTCTTGTTTATTAAATCAAAGTTACCCGAAACTAAAGGTAAAAGCCTTGAAGAAATAGAACTAGAATTGACAAAAGATAAGGAATAAAAAGCATGAAAAAAGTACTTGGTATATACTTGATTTTAGGGGTGTTTTTAGTTTGTAGCCCCTATAAATCTTATGCTCAAGAATTAATTGAAACAAATGATTGCCCACATTCGGTACATTACTTAGATTCCTTGAAAAGTGAACTTAAAGTTAAATGGCCAAATAACCGCACTATAAACTTAGTGTTTCATGGACATTCGGTACCAACAGGATATACTACAAGAGGTGTGTTAGATAGGTTAAATGCTTACCCTTATCGCACATTAAAAAAGGTAAATGATTTTTATCCCTATTCTGTTGTAAATACTATAACCACATCAATTGGTGGTGAACAGGCAGAACAAGGAGCTAAACGTTTTAAGGCGGAGGTTTTAATATATAAACCAGATGTTTTGTTTATTGATTATGCACTAAACGATAGAAGTATCGGCCTAGAACGTGCTAAAGTTGCTTGGGAACAAATAATTGAGGAAGCTTTGGAATACGGTACTAAAGTTATTCTATTAACTCCCACACCTGATACCAGAGAAGATATTACTGCAGATGAGGCACCACTTGCAAAACATAGCGAGCAAATAAGGGCACTTGCAAAAAAGTACAAAGTAGGCCTTGTAGATAGTTACGCTTTATTTAAAGAATTAGCTGAATCTGAGCCTCTAATTGGCTATATGTCTCAGAATAATCATATCAACCAAAAAGGACATCAGTTTGTTGCGGATGCCATTTTTGAATATTTCAAAACTTCGAATTGTGAAACCAATTAATTATAGAAATGAAGATTTTTAGTAAACATATCATTCTCCTTTTAATAGCAATAGGCTTCACTTTACACAATTGCAAAAGTGATGAAACTGCTCATATCGATTTGTCTGGAAAGTGGAATTTTAAAATTGACTCACTAGACCAAGGCGAAAAGGAAAAATGGTTCATTTTAAATTTAGAGGACAGTATTAATTTACCTGGGTCAATGCCCGAAAATGGTAAGGGTAATGATATATCGGTCAAAACTAAGTGGACGGGTAATATGTGGAACGATAGCCTTTGGTACAAGTCTGAAGACATGAAAAGGTACAGACAAGATGGTAACGTGAAAGTGTCTTTTTGGTTAACGCCTGTTAAAGATTACAAAGGAGCGGCTTGGTACCAGAAGAAAATAACCATACCAAAATCCTATGAAGGCAAAAATATTGTTTTAAATCTGGAGCGCGTACATTGGGAATCTAAAGTTTGGGTAGATGATAATAAACTGGGAATGCAGAACAGTTTAGCGACTGCCCATTATTATAATTTAGGTGAATTAGCAGCAGGAGAACATACTATATCCATTCGTGTAGACAACCGTGTAAAAAGCATCAATGTAGGTTTAGATGCCCATAGTATTTCTGATAATACTCAAACCAATTGGAATGGTATTGTTGGTGATATATCGCTTTCCGCAGTTCCAAAATTATCCATAGGAAATGTGAAATTGTATCCTAACGTTTCAGATAAAACAGTTAGAGTTACAGTTCAAATTGAAAACGGAACCGGGACAAATCAATCAGCAGAATTAACACTTCAAGCCAAGGAGAGATCAGTAAACGGACGAACTCTTGAAGTTTTAAAGGAGTCAATTCAAATTGATGATTCCAAAATAGTTGAGTTGGAGTATCCAATGGGTGATGGGACTAAACTCTGGGATGAGTTCAATCCCAATTTATACGACATGCATCTGTCTTTAAATTCTGAAAAAGGTTTAGACGAAAAAGTGGAAACTTTCGGAATGCGGGACTTTAAGGCTAATGGAACAATTTTTACTATTAATGACCGAGCACTATATCTTAGAGGAACTCTAGAATGTGCCATTTTTCCATTAACAGGATATCCACCTACAGATGTGGATTCTTGGAAACGCATCATAAACATTATTAAGGCACATGGTTTAAATCATATCCGTTTTCATTCATGGTGTCCACCCGAAGCGGCATTTGAGGCTGCCGACGAAATGGGTATTTATATTCAAGCTGAAGCATCTGCATGGAGATCCGGTCTGGGGGATGGTGAACCTGTGGATACATGGTTGTATAAGGAAGGCGAGGATATTATCAATGCTTACGGTAATCATCCGTCGTTTGTGCTCATGACTTATGGTAATGAACCGAGTGGAAAAAATCATAAGCAGTATTTAACAAAGTATGTCAATCATTTTAAAGCATTTGATAACCGCAGGTTATATACCAGTGGCGCTGGGTATCCATACCTTGAAAACATGGACTATTACAATCACCGAGGTCCAAGAATTCAGGGTTGGAACGAGAACTTAGAAAGTATCATCAATGCAAAAGCACCACAGACAGAGTTTGATTGGAGTAAGTTTATAAACAAAACACCAATGCCATATGTAAGCCATGAAATGGGGCAATGGTGCGTCTATCCTAATTTCAAAGAAATGTCGAAATATACAGGTGTTTTAAGACCTAAAAACTTCGAGATTTTCAAAGAATCGTTGGAAGAAAACGGAATGCTAAAATTAGCAGATAGCTTTTTGTTGGCATCAGGAAAATTGCAAACTCTTTGTTATAAAGCAGATATTGAAGCTGCCCTAAGAACAAAAGGAATGGCAGGTTATCAGTTATTGGATTTACATGATTTCCCAGGTCAAGGTACGGCTTTAGTGGGTATTTTAGATCCTTTTTGGGATGAAAAAGGATATACTTCACCCGAAGAATTCAAAGCATTCAGTGGTAACACCGTTCCGCTGGCGCGTTTATCAAAACGAACATTAAAAAATACAGATACACTAACCGCTAAAATTGAAATAGCTCATTTTGGGGAATATCCTTTAAAAGAAGTAACTCCAAAATGGGAATTAATTCAAAAAGATGGCAGTGTTTTTTCCCAAGGAGAATTGGATAAAACGGATATTTCAATAGGTAGCGGTATTCAATTAGGTGTTGTAAATCAACCTTTAAATACTATTACAAAAGCACAAAAACTAACCTTAAATGTAACTGTTGGTGATTTTAAAAACAGTTGGGATGTTTGGGTGTATCCTGCGAAGAAAGAGCCTATTGAAAATGAGGATGAAATACTGGTGGTGAGCAAATTAGATGCAAAAACCATCAGCTATTTGGAAAATGGGGGTAATGTGCTTTTAAACATTAATGAAGGTGATATTGCGCCCGAAAAAGGAGGTGATATTGGTATTGGTTTTTCAAGTATTTTTTGGAATACCTCTTGGACGAATGAACAGAAACCGCACACCTTGGGGATTTTATGTAACCCACAGCATCCAGGTTTATCCAACTTCCCAACAGAATACCATTCCAATTGGCAATGGTGGGATGCCATGAGTCATTCCAATGCTATTGTTTTTGACGATTTACCTGAATTAAATCCTATTGTAAGAGTTATTGACGATTGGTTTAAAAATAGAAAACTCGCTTTAATTTTTGAAGTAAAAGTTGGTAAAGGAAAGTTGATTTTTTCAGGAATTGACCTGCATACAGATTTAGAAAATAGACTGGAAGCTCAACAGTTATTATACAGTTTAAAAACATATATGACCAGTCAGGATTTTAATCCTAAAAACGAATTAAAAATTAGTCAGCTAAAAGCACTATTAACCTATTAGAAACAAACAAACTAAGCATAAAATTTAAAGATTATGAATACAGTAAAAGCTTGGCACGAGAGAGTAACCATTCCTACATACGAGGTAGGGACACCAGAGAAATATCCAGTTTTTTTAGAAAAACGCGTATATCAAGCGAGTAGTGGTGCAGTATATCCAAATCCTGTTATTGAAAAAATCAGTGACGAGAAGGTGGATAAGCAATGGGATGCCATTTTTATTGAAAATGATTACATCAAATTAATGATTTTGCCAGCTTTAGGTGGGCGAATCCAAAGAGCGTATGATAAGATTCGTGAGCGCGATTTTGTCTACTATAATCATGTTATCAAACCAGCTTTGGTGGGGTTAACAGGGCCTTGGATTTCTGGTGGTATTGAGTTTAACTGGCCACAACACCATAGACCAAGTACTTACGACCCAACAGATTTTTATATTGAAGACAATGAAGATGGTAGTAAAACCGTTTGGGTAAGTGAGTTGGAGCGTATGTTCCGTACTAAAGGGATGGCTGGTTTTACCTTACACCCTGATAAGGCATATATTGAAATTAAAGCACATTTGTATAATAGAACACCGCACCCTCAAACCTTTTTGTGGTGGGCAAATCCTGCTGTGGCGGTTAATGACCATTACCAGTCTGTTTTTCCACCTGATGTAAATGCCGTGTTTGATCACGGTAAGCGTGATGTATCGGAATTTCCAATTGCTAAAGGCGAATATTATAAAGTAGACTATTCACCAGGAACCGATATATCTAGATATAAGAATATCCCAGTACCAACAAGCTATATGGCCATCACTTCAAAATACGATTTTGTGGGAGGTTACGAAAATGATTCAAAAGGTGGATTGCTTCATGTGGCAGACCATAATGTGTCTCCTGGGAAAAAACAATGGACTTGGGGTAACGGAGAATTTGGTAAAGCTTGGGACAGAAACTTAACTGATGAAGACGGACCCTACATCGAATTGATGTGTGGGGTTTATACCGATAACCAACCAGATTTCTCATGGATGCATCCGTATGAAGAGAAGAGTTTTAAGCAATATTTTATGCCTTATTACAACGTGGGCGTTGTAAAGAATGCAACTAAAGAGGCCTTAGTAAACCTTGAAATGGTAGATGGTAAAGCACAGGTTAAAGTATATGTTACTTCTACATACGATAATTGTGTTATCACATTAAGTGCTAACGGTAAAGTGTTGCATGAAGAGGTGTTAGATCTCTCTCCTGAAGTTGGTTTTGAAAAAATGATTGACATTGGATCTAATATATTTGATGATTTACAAATTTCAGTGAATGATAGTGCAGGCAATGTTTTAGTGGCTTGGGAGCCAGATAAATATTTGTCAGATGAAATTCCTGAACCAGCTAAAGCGGCTAAAGACCCTAAGGATATTGAAACTATTGAGGGCTTGTATTTAAGAGGACTGCATTTAGAGCAATACAGACATGCTACTTTTGTGGCTAAAGACTATTATGAAGAAGCCTTAAGACGCTCACCAAAAGACGTACGTAACAACAATGCTATGGGGCTTTGGTATATGCGTAAAGGGCAATTGGAAAAAGCTATCGGGTATTTTGATACTGCTATTGAAACCTTGACTAGCCACAATCCAAATCCTTATGACGGCGAGCCTTATTTTAACAAAGGTATGGCCTTGAGTTATTTAGGTAAAAAAGAAGAAGCTTATGCTAGTTTCTTTAAAGCCTGTTGGAATGCCCAATGGCAAGATGCGGGTTATTTCAATTTAGCACAAATAGATTGCTCAAGAGGTGATTTGGAAAAAGCTATGGATTTGGTAGACAGAGCTTTAATAAAAAACTGGCGTAACCATAAAGCAAGACACCTAAAAACCATTTTGCTTAGAAAAACTGGTAAGATTGAAGAGGCTAAACAGTTAATAGAAGCTTCTTTAGCTATTGATAAATTCAATTTTGGGGTACTTTATGAAAAGTACATCTTGTCTAATGCTGATGAAGATTTGAAAGCTTTTAAGGATATCCTTAGAAATTATGCTCATAATTACATTGAGTTCTCTTTAGATTATGCTATGGCAGGTCAATTTGATGAAGCAGTTGCCTTATTAAAATTGTATACCGATGCTAATAGTGAAGTGTACCCAATGGTATACTATTTCATGGGATGGTATTTAGACCAGAAAGGGGATAGTAGTAGTGCTCTAGAAGCTTACAAAAAAGCGTCAAAAATGCCAGATACTTATTGTTTTCCAAATAAAGTAGAGGAAGTTAGAGCACTTCAATCTGCATGTAAAGCCAATCCGTCAGACGCAAAAGCATTTTATTATTTGGGTAATTTCTGGTATGCCAACAGACAATACAAAGAAGCACAAGCGTGCTGGGAAACTTCAGTAAAACTAGACGATAGTTTCGCAATTACGCATCGTAATTTAGCTTTGTTGTATTATAACAAAACCAATCAAAAAGAATTGGCAGTGATGCATTTAGAGAAAGCTTTCCAATTGGATAATAACGATGCTAGACTGTTGATGGAATTAGATCAATTGTACAAAAAGATTAATGTGTCAATTGATAAGCGTTTGGCACTGTTAGAAGCATATATTGATTTAACTAACTCTAGAGATGATTTGTACTTAGAACGTATTGCGCTTTATAACTTGAAAGGCGATTTTGAAAAAGCAAAAGCTTTGATAGATAAACGTCAATTCCATCCATGGGAAGGTGGCGAAGGCAAAGTACCTTTTCAATATCTAACAAGTAATATAGAACTTGCAAAAAAATATATCTATGTAAAGAATTATGAAGACGCTATTGAACTTTTAATGCAGTCTAAAGATTATCCTCATAATCTAGGTGAAGGTAAATTACATGGTACGGTTGAAAATGATATTGATTACTGGTTAGGATGTGCCTATGAAGGTCTTGGTGAAGATGACAAAGCCAAAGCTTATCTCGAATTAGCTTCGAAGGGATTGAGTGACCCAAGTCCAGCAATTTTTTATAACGACCAGCAACCCGATAAAATTTTCTATCAAGGACTGGCATTACAAAAACTAGGCAGAATGGACGAAGCCAATACCCGGTTTGATAATTTGTTAAATTATGGAAAAACCCATATAAATGACAATGTTAAATTGGATTATTTTGCTATTTCTTTACCTGATTTATTGATTTGGGAAGAAGATTTGAATGTCATTAATAAGATTCATTGTAATTATATGATTGGTTTGGGACAGTTAGGTAAAGGCGAGGATTGTAAAGCCACAGAAGCTTTCACCAAAGTTACTGATACCAATTCGTCGCATATTCCAGCGCATATTCATCAAGCACTAGTTGGTGTTAAATATTAATAGTAAAAAGGAGATGAAATTGTCAGCTCTCATCAAGAGTATAGTGTTTAGCACTTTGTTTTGTATAGCGTTTCAAGCTTGCGCCCAAAGTACTCATCCTAATATTGTGATCATATATGTTGACGATTTGGGCTATGGCGACATTGGCGTAAATGGTGCTATTGGGGTGGAAACACCTCACATAGACACACTGGCCAAAAATGGGCTAAATTTTACAGATGCGCATTGTTCTGCATCAACCTGTACACCGTCGAGATATTCTTTGTTAACAGGAAGTTATGCCTTTCGGAATAAGGCTGAAATTTTAGAAGGCGATGCACCATTAATAATAGACCCCAATATAGAAACCTTACCAAAGATGCTAAAAAAAGCAGGTTACAGAACGGGGGTGGTTGGTAAATGGCATTTAGGGCTAGGAAAGGGTAAAATCAATTGGAATAGAAAGATACCGTTAGGCCCTGAAGAAGTTGGATTTGATTATAGTTTTTTAATTCCGGCTACGGGAGATAGGGTACCCTGTGTGTTTTTAGAAAACCAAAAAGTTGTTGGTTTAGATCCTAACGACCCAATAACAGTAAGCTATGGAGCTAAAATAGAAGGTTATCCTTGGGGCTTTCAGCATCCTGAACTTTTAAAACAACATACAGACCCTTACCATCAAGGAGCCGTAATCAATGGTATTAGCAGAATTGGTTATATGAAAGGTGGGAAAGATGCCCTGTGGGTAGATGAGGAATTTCCTTATGTACTTACGGATAAAGCAAAAGCCTTTATAGACGCTAGTAATGATAAACCCTTCTTTCTCTATTTTTCGTTACATGATATTCATCAACCCAGAGTCGCCAATATCAAATTTGTAGAAAGCAGTACCATGGGACCTCGTGGCGATGTAATAGCCCAAATGGACTGGTGTGTAGGTCAAATTAAAGAAGCACTCGAAAAACAGGGGTTGCTGGAGAATACCCTAATTATTTTTACAAGTGATAATGGCCCTATCTTAGATGATGGTTATTTTGATTATGCAAGGGAATTGGTAGGTGACCACAAACCGGGAGGTATCTACAGAGGTAGTAAATACTCAGCTTATGAGGCTGGAACACGAATGCCCACTATTGTACATTGGCCAAAGGAAGTTAAACCTGGTACAAGTTCTGCATTGTTGTCCCAAGTTGATTTGTATGCGTCTTTAGCTTACTTAGTTAATCAAAAGATTGAAAAAGGTGATGCTGTAGATAGTCAAAATTTTATGGATGCTTGGTTAGGAAAATCCGATAAAGGGCGCAAATTTTTGTTGGAAGAGTCATACACTTTTGGTTTTAGAATGGATAATTGGAAATACATTAAACCTAAAGCTCAACCTGTACCAAATTGGATAGTGCAGAAGTTTGTTGACCCCGGGTTTAGAACAGAACCACAGTTATTTAATTTAGACGAAGACCCTTCTGAAGAAAAAAATTTGGCAAGCGAGTATCCAGAAATCGTAGCTAAAATGGAGGCGAAATTAAAAGAAATTCTATGTGATAAGTAACTTATGAAAACACTGCTTTATATATCGTGTCTGCTGACTTTGCTATCATGCAAAACTCAGGATAAACCTAATATTCTTTGGATAACCATTGAGGATACATCGCCTCAATTCATTGGGTGTTATGGCAATACAAATGCTAGTACACCAGTAATTGATAAACTAGCAGACGAAGGTGTTCGTTTTACTAATGCGTTTTCTACGGGTACCGTATGTTCTCCAAGTAGATCATCTATAATTACGGCAGTACCAACCTACAAAATGGGTACAGGGCATCAAAGGAGTCAGTATCCAATTCCAGATTTTATCAAAGGGTTTCCTTATTATCTCAAGCAATTAGGGTATTACACCACCAATAATTCTAAAACAGATTATAATATCGCCAACGAAAAAGATTTTGTAAAAGAGGCTTGGGATGAAAGTTCCAACAAAGCAACTTGGAAAGATAGGGCGGAAGGGCAACCCTTCTTTGCAGTATTTAATTTTGCAGAATCGCATCAGTCACGAACTATGTCGTGGACCTTTAAGCAATATGAAAAACATGTTTGGAATCATCTGCCTGAAGAAGATAGAATTGCAGACGATGCTTTTGATATGCCTCCTTTTTATAACGATACCCCAGAAATGCGTAAACAATTTGCTAGGGTATACAATTCAATTAAATTAACTGACAATAAAATAGGTGAGTTATTGCAGAAGCTAGAAGACGATGGTTTAAAGGATGATACCATTATTTTCTTTTATGCAGATCATGGTGAGGGTATTCCAAGGGCCAAAACCACTGGGATTAACTTAGGATATCGGGTGCCATTTGTAGTTTGGTTTCCAGAAAAATTCAAACATTTATCACCTTGGGAGACGGGAAGTATAACTGATGAACTTATCAGTTTTGAAGATTTAGGGCCTACTATGATTGACCTGTTGGGAGGTGAGATTCCAGAACAAATGAATGGCAGATCATTTTTTAAGAAAGACTCAGAAGCACAGCCTAAATATCTATCACTTTCAACAGATAGGGTGGATAATGGTTTAGACCTAGTACGAAGTGTTACCGATGGCAGGTTTGTGTATTCAAGAAACTTTATGCCATTTATACCAGAAGTGCGATATATTAATTATTTGGAGATTGCAGATATTACCAAACACATGCGTAACGATTTAAAGCATGGTAAACTCAATGAATTTCAATCTCGCATTTTTGATGAGCGTCCTTACGAGGTGTTGTATGATATTGAAAATGACATTTGGGAGGAACATAACTTAGCAGAAAACCCAAAATACAAGTCCGTTTTAGAGGGTATGCGACAGTTTTTAGATAGCACCCTTTTAAAGTCGAAGGATATATTATTTATACCCGAGTATGATATAGCTAGAATATCAGAAACGCAAACACCATATGAGTATCGTTTGCAGGATGATTATGATTTTGATGAGATATATAAAGTAGCCTCATTATCGGGTAAAAAAAGTGAACAAGTAGTGAAAGCTCAAATAGAATTACTAAAGCATGAAGATAAATTTGTAAGATATTGGGCAAGTATAGGGTTAATGTCCCAAAATAAAGTGGTATTGCAACCCTTTCAAAAGGAGTTGAGTGAAGCTCTTCAGGATGTGTACCCTCCTGTTTCTATTACCATTTCGGCTATTTTATATAATAAGTTTGAAAGTAAAACCGCTTCTGAGGTCTTAAGTAACTTTGCTAAAAATAACAATTGGCACTTGTCTTTAATAGCTGTTAATAATATGCTTTATTTTCAAGAGAGAGCACCATTTGAAACTACAATTGAAGAATTATTACAAAATCCTAAACTTAATTCGCACGTTAAAAACGCTTGCTTCGATTTTGTGGAAAGTCAAAGACTAAGAAAGGAGATCTGAGCTTTAAAACCACTAAACTAAAACATACAAATGATGAGATTATTTCAAACCACAATTATATTTTTTTTACTCGTATTAAGTGCTTGTGCACCAAAGTTAGAACGTATTGATTTGTCTGGAGAGTGGCAGGTAAAGTTAGATTCTACCAATGTAGGGATGCAAGAGAATTGGGCTTCATCTAAAATTGATGGCACAATAATTAGATTGCCAGGTACTTTAGATGACGCAGGATTAGGAACTCCAAATACTTTGGAGCCAGCCATTAATAACTATGTGATGTCTAATTTGGCAAGAAAGCACCAATACATTGGCAAAGCATGGTATCAAAAGGAAATTGATGTTCCAAGTAATTGGAAAGATGATGCCATTACGCTAATTTTAGAACGTGTGCTTTGGGAATCTACTGTTTACATTGATGGCAAAAAAATGGGGTCTGCAAATAGCTTGGTTGGAACGCATGTTTTCAAACTAAAGGATTTAAGCCCAGGAAAGCACATGCTTACTATTGTGATAGATAATTCAAATAAGTTTCCGGATATTAACGTTGCTGGTAGCAAATATCCAGATAAGATTAATAAAGATATGGCGCATGCCTATACCAACCATACCCAAATTAAATGGAACGGTATTTTGGGTGATATCGTTTTAAAGGCTTCAAGTAATAATGATCCAGCTGATCTTCAAGTGTATCCGAATAAAGATTTAGATAAATTAAAAATCACCTTTAATCAACCAGTTCCTGAAGCAAATGCTGTGCAGTTGGTGATTAAAACGATTGATGGAAAGGCTGTTTATAGCAAAAGTGTTAAAGCTTCTGTTTCTAATCAAAATCAATATACATTGGAGATTGATAAACCAGAAGGCGTTGAATTATGGGATGAGTTTAATCCTAAATTATATGATGTTTTTGTAACCACATCAACTGGAACGGTTAATGCGCGATTTGGATATAAGTTTATAAGTAATGAAAACGGAAATCTTGCACTTAATGGAAGACGCATTTTTTTGCGTGGAAATTTAGAGTGCGTTATTTTTCCGCTAACAGGATACCCACCTACTAAGAAAGCGGATTGGGCCAAACTCATCGGTCAAGCTAAAGACTATGGATTAAATCATCTCCGTTTTCATTCTTGGTGCCCTCCAAAAGCGGCATTTGAGGCTGCAGATGAAGCGGGTTTTTATTTCCAGATAGAACTGCCACATTGGAGTTTAAAATTTGGTGAAGATGTTAAAACTGTAACTTTTTTAAAATCTGAAGCGCATAAAATCATAAAAGATTATGGGAATCATCCATCCTTTATTTTTATGGCAATGGGTAACGAACTGCAAGGTGATATGGAGCAACTTAATAGTTTTGTTGCAGAATTAAAACCGTTGGACAATAGACGTTTATATGCGACAACAGCTTTTTCATTTCAACGCCCAGCAGGAACACGTCCTGAACCCGAAGATGAATTTTTTATAGCGCAGTGGACTAAAAACGGATGGATTCGTGGTCAAGGTATTTTTAATGCTAAACCACCTCATTTTGATGCCGATTTTACAGCTGGAGCTGAATTTGTTGAAATTCCGTTAGTATCGCATGAAATTGGACAGTATTCTGTTTATCCTGATATGAGCGAAATTGAAAAATATACCGGCGTTTTAGAACCACTTAATTTTATAGCTGTAAGAAATGATTTGGAGAAAAAAGGTCTTTTAGAATTAGCTCCAGATTTTACCTATAACTCAGGAAAATTAGCATCCATTTTATATAAAGAAGAGATTGAGCGAGCTATGAAAACACCAAGTTTTGATGGTTTTCAATTATTACAATTGCAAGATTTTCCTGGGCAAGGTACAGCACTTGTAGGTTTGTTAAATGCCTTTTGGGAATCAAAAGGTGTGATTTCAGCAGAAGAATTTAGGCAATTCAATAGCGAGTTGGTGCCTCTTTTAAGGTTTGAAAAAGCTGTTTACGAAAACGGTGAAACGCTCAAAGCCTTAATTGAGGTGGCAAATTTCTTTAAACCCTTAAATAATCAAAATATAAATTGGAGTATTAGCGACGAAGCAGGAAAGGTGTTAAGTAATTCCAAAATTCAAGGTTCCAATTTAACCATTGGTAACAATGCCAATTTAGGGGAAATAGCTTTTGAAGTTAATACGCAGACAGCTAAAAAGCTTAAGGTAGAAGTGAGTTTAGAAGGCACCAAATACAAAAATTCATGGAACATTTGGGTATACCCTAAAACAGTTGATTTATCAAAAAATGGTATCGTGGTAACCTCGTCTTTTGTTGTTGCCGAGCAAGCTCTTAATCAAGGTAAGAAAGTACTGTTTAATCCTGATTTTAAAACACTAAAAGGTATAGAAGGAAGATTTGTGCCAGTGTTTTGGAGTCCGGTTCATTTTCCTAATCAGCCTGCTACAATGGGATTAATGGTGGATGTTGAACATCCTGCGTTAAATGATTTTCCAACTGATACCCATACCGATTGGCAGTGGTGGGATCTATGCATTAATTCGAAATCTGTTATTACGGACTCTTTAGATGTAACGCCAATAGTGCGTGTAATAGATAATTTTGTTACCAATCATCATTTGGCTAACGTTTTTGAGGCCAAAGTAGGTAGTGGTCTGTTAGTGTTTTCATCTATTGACCTTACATCTAACTTAATCGATCGGCCAGTTGCCAGGCAGCTACGTAATAGTTTACTGGAGTATATGGAAAGTGATGCTTTTAAGCCTTCAAAGACTATAACAATTGAAGACTTGGAAAAAATGAAATTAGTTAAAAAACAAAATAGCTTTTCGACTAAAGATATTTATGATTAGTTGAAATATTTTATTAACAAACATGCTAACTCGGGTGTTCGTTAAATGATGTGGTTTTGTCCATAATAATTAATAGGGTGGAGTTGCCATTGATAAAAATGGGCTGGTTATACATGTAAATTCTTGTTTCTGTTTAATGCCCAGAGGAAACTTTTGTATTTAGACTTATTGATGCCTTTTGATTAAAGTGTTTAGGTGTATAGTAATTGTTTTTATAGACTCACTTTAACTTGATAAAATAATAATACTCCCTAAGAATTAGGTCTTATTTATTCATTATTACCACGTCATCTTAAAAAAGGGGAAGAGTTAAACTAGAAGTCTAAAAAAGACTAATAATTTATTTTTTAAGAATTATAATCCATGTTTGAGCAATGATTATCCATTTTAGTCATTGAGGAAATATTTACTTTTAATGTTTTAAATATTAACCAACTAAATAATATAACTACATGAAACAAAAACAACTAATTTTTTTATTTTTTCTCCTAATGAGTTTTTTGGGGGTGGCCCAGAGTACGGTTTCTGGGACCGTAAAAGATAATGGAGGTACACCTTTAATTGGTGCTAATATTATAGAAAAAGGTACTGCTAATGGTGTTCAAACGGACTTTGATGGTAATTTTTCCATTACGGTCAGTAATGAAAATGCTATTCTCGTAATTTCTTATATCGGTTTTGTTGGAAGAGAGATTGCAGTAATTGGGCAATCAAGCTTAGATATTGTATTGGAAGAAGACATTGCAAGTTTAGATGAAGTGGTCATTGTTGGTTATGGTTCTCAAAAGAAAACATCGTTAACCGCTTCTGTGTCTTCTGTTAAAGGAGATGATGTTGCTAGAAGGCCGGTAACTAACATTTCAAGTGCCTTAAGTGGTATGGCTCCTGGTTTGATATCAAGACAAGGCAGTGGTGAGCCAGGACAAGATGGTACTGCTGTTTTGATTAGAGGGGCAGGTACCACAGGTAATGCCAGTCCTTTGGTGATTGTCGATGGGGTGCCAAGAAGTTATAACCAGCTTGACCCCCAAAGTGTTGAAAGCATTAGTATTTTAAAAGATGCTGCCGCTGTAGCGCCTTATGGTGTGGCCGGAGCGAATGGGGTTATTTTGATCACTACTAAGAAAGGAAATACAGGAAAATTACAATTAAGTTATAATGCCTTTTATGGATTTCAAAATCCAACGGTATTGCCAGAGATGGTTTCGACTCTTGAATATCTTAACATGCGTAATGCAGCAGCAGTTAATGGAGGGCAGGCACCTGTTTATAGTGACGAGGACATACAAAAGTATGTAAGTGGGTCTGACCCAGATGTGTATCCAAGTCACGATGTTTACAACGAACTTATAAATAAAGATGTGCCCATGATGTCTCACAACATTTCTATGTCTGGAGGATCAGACAAGTTAAGATTCTATGGAGGTATAGGTTTTCTCGACCAAAAAGGGATGTGGGGCTCCACTAGATTTAAGCGTTACAACCTTACATCTAATGTTACAGGAAAGGTTACCAATACTACTACGTTTGGTATTAATTTAAGTGCTCGTATAGAGCAAAAGGATTATCCTTACACGTCAGCGGGATCTATTTTTCAACAATTGTTTAGAACGCCACCCATTTCGCCGCTAACCTATACAAATGGTCTTTATGGTTCACATATTGGTAGAGCGGTATATGGTCAAATCCATAATAGTGGTTATAATAAAACTGTGAGCCCAATTGCTCTAACACAAATTAGTTTGGAGCAAAAGCTTCCTATTGAAGGGTTAAGTATAAAGGGAGTGTTTAGTTATGATTATAATGATAGTAGCAATGGTAACAATGTTGGTGGTACCTCTTATATTTGGGAAACACCTATACCTTTTTATGGTGTCGATACCTCTACAACGCCTTATACGTATCCGGAGATAGGGACTGACGGTCCAGCTAAGCCCAGATATGAGATTCAAAATAGACAAAGACAGTCTTTTACCTATCAAGGGTTCTTAAACTATAGTAATACGTTTGGCAAGCATGATGTGGGGGCTACATTTGTATTGGAGGCCCGTAACACAAAATTACAATATTTTAGCGCAGAGCGAGTTAATTACAACGTAAATATTCCAGAACTTAATAATGGTGGGCCTGCAGCTGCTGATAAAGATAATAGTGGCTTCTCTGCAGAGAGTAAACAACGCGGTGTTGTGTTTAGGGCCAATTATGGTTTTGATGGTAAATATTTATTTGAAGTGTCCGGTAGATACGATTCTCATTATGCCTTTGCACCTGGAAAACGTTGGAATTTGTTCCCGGCTTTTTCTGCTGGATGGCGTATGTCTGAGGAATCGTTCATGCAAAATATAGATTGGGTTGATAATTTGAAAATAAGGGGGTCTTATGGTGAGAGTGGTGCACTTCCTACAGGAGATGCATTCCAATACTTAAGCGCTTTTAATTTGTATGGTAATAGTGCTGTTTTAAACGGAGCCATAACACAAGGGCTTCGTGAGAGTTTAGAACCAAACGTTAATATTACTTGGGAAACCGCTAAAAAAATCAATGTTGGTTTTGAATTATCGGCTTTAAAAGGGCTATTAAGAATTGAAGCCGATTATTTCTCAGAGAAAAGAGATAATATGCTAGTGTCACCGCAAGTATTAGTGCCTTCTGAGTACGGTATTGGTATAGCCCAAGAAAATGCTGGTAAAATGAAAAATAAGGGTGTTGATTTTACAATAGGTTCGAGACATACTTTTGATAATGGTTTGAATGTAGGTTTGAATATAGTTTATACCTATGCAAAGAATAAGCTTATTGAGACTTTCGAAAATGATGTTACTAGGGAAAATCCTAACAGATCTCGTACAGGTAGGTCTTTGGGTACGCAATTTGGTTATGAGGCCGTTCGTTTATTTCAGTTGAGCGACGATACCAATGGCAATGGTGTTATTGATACTTCTGAATATCCGGTTGCCCAATTTGGTACCTTACGACCAGGTGATATTATGTACATGGATCAAAATGGCGACAACAAAATTGATGCAAATGACGAGGTGGTTATAGGAAGACCAACGACGCCTCAAGTCATTTATTCATTTGCACCTCATGCATCTTACAAAGGGTTTGATCTAAACCTTCTTTTTCAAGGAGCGGCTAAACAAAGTTTCTACTTAGGTGGACAAGCAACCTTCCCATTCAATAATGGAGGTTCGGCTTTGAAAAAGACATTGGACTATTGGACACCAGAGAATCCAGATGCTAAATATCCAAGGGTGTTGGCAGTACCATCTAATAACACCACACAGACGTCTTCTTGGTGGATTAGAGATGGTGACTATTTAAGACTTAAGTCTGCTGAGATAGGATATACATTACCAAATAGTATACTAGACGAAATTAACATTGATACCGTTCGTCTTTATATATCTGGTCAAAACTTGCTGACTTGGAGTAAAGACTGGAAAGATTTTGATCCAGAAACAAGCAACGCTAATGGAAATAGTTACCCACAGCAAAAAGTAATATCTTTTGGTATAAATGTTACTTTCTAAAAAAAATAATTTTATGAAAAAACAAATGAAAAAAACAAATTTATATGCATTGTTATTACTCCTGTTTATAACGATGCTAGCATGTAACGATGATAACTTGGACGTCGTTCCAAGAGATAAGTTTTCTGATGCTAACGTATGGGTTGATGAAGGAGCTAGTGATCTGTTCTTAAATGATGTTTATAACAGAATAATGCCTGATTTTAACAACACATATGATCCTATAGAAAATTGGTCAGATAATGCTATTTGTGGTTATGCGTGGCCTAGATCAAGAAACACAATACAGCGTTCTTTACAAAACCCAACAAATAATCCATTCGCACACATATCTGATTATCTTAGATGGGATGTTGTATATAATAATATAAGGAGAACTAATGTTTTTATCAAGAATGTTACAGAATCTACAGCCTTATCTGATGATTTTAAAAAGTTGCGCCTTGCGGAGGCCAGATTTTTAAGAGCTTATGCATATCAGTGGCTTTATATGACTTATGGAGGTGTTCCGTTAATTGAGGTGCCTTTGGATAGGGTAGAGCAGGGGGAAGATATATTTTACCCTAGAAGCACTGCCGAAGAGACTGTTCAATTTATAACGAGTGAGTGTGCTGCCATTTATGTGGATTTACCAACAACACCAGAGCAAGGGCGTATAGGAAAAGGAGCTGCGATGGCATTAAAAGGTTGGGTTGAATTATATGCCGGGAAATGGGCAGATGCCGCTGCAAGTAATAAGAAAATCATGGATGAGTTAGATTACGACTTACATCCTGATTATGAAGGTTTCTTCTTGTTAAAACCAGGAGAAGCCAATGTTGAAGGTATCTTGTATAGGCAATATTTTCCTCCTGCAAAAGGCGGTAGATTGGATGGATTTATTGGGCCTACATTTACAGATGGAGGAGCGGAGACCAGTTGGGGTGGTTGTAACCCTACTCAAGAACTTGTGGATGATTATGCCATGGATAACGGTAAGCCAATAGATGACCCAACTTCGGGATATGACCCACAAAATCCATATGAAAACAGAGAGCCTAGATTTTATCAATCTATTGTTTATAATGGATCTTATTTTTATAATCATACCTTTAGTATGGTTGAAGGCAGCAAGAATGCCATTGACCTTACAGATAAGGACGATGCTACCCAAACAGGATATTATTTCCGTAAAAGGCTGGATGATAAAACCTTAACTTTAGGAGCGGCCAATTGGAATGGCCGTACCAGTTATCAAAACTATAATTGTTTTAGGTATGCAGAAGTTTTATTAAACTATGCTGAGGCTCAAAATGAAGCAGTTGGACCGGATTTATCTGTGTATGATGCGGTGAATGAAGTGAGGGATAGAGCAGGTATACCTGATTTGCCACTGGGGTTAAGCCAAGATGATATGCGTACAGCAATACGACGTGAAAGACGTGTAGAATTGGCATTTGAAGACAAACGATTCTGGGATTTACTGCGATGGAAAACAGCTGAAGTAAATATTAACAAACCATTAACGGGTGTTAAAATAACCGAGGGGCCAACAGGACTGGTTTATGAATATGTGGATGCTACTGGAGGTGATAGACAGTTTGACGCTTCTAAAAACTACCTGTTCCCAATACCTCAAAGTGCTATAGAAGCAAATAGTGAACTGCAAGGAGACCAAAACCCAGGTTACTAATTGGGGGGTATAATGATGAGAATTCTATTGATAATGAAATAGAAAATAGTTGTAAATTCCCCAGACCTTTCTTCTGGGGAATTTTTATATTGGATGATATGTTAAAAACAATGAATTATATTATAAGTACAATTATGGTTTGTTTTGTGTTACTATTCAGTTGTCAAGATAAAACCGTAACAGCTAATGTAGTGGAAGACGAACCGCTTTTCGCATTGTTGCCAGCTTCAGAAACTGGGATAGATTTTAATAATCAACTTACCGAAGCATTGAATACCAATGTGCTGATGTACGAGTATTTTTACAATGGTGGAGGAGTAGCTATAGGAGACCTTAATGGCGATGACCTAGAGGATGTTTATTTTACCGCTAACATGACAGATAATAAGCTTTACCTTAATAAAGGAAACCTGAAGTTTGAGGACATAACTAAAGTATCGCAAGTACAAGGGCGCCCTGGGCCCTGGAAAACAGGTACCACTTTGGTAGATATAAACGGCGATAATAAATTGGATATTTTTGTGTGCTATTCTGGAAAATTATCAGGTAAAAAGCGTATTCCTCAATTGTTCATAAATCAAGGTAATAATGAGGATAATATTCCTGTTTTTAAAGATGAAGCCATAGCTTATGGTATAACAGATTCTACATTTTGTACCCAAGCCTATTTTTTTGATTATGATAGGGATGGTGATTTGGATATGCTCCAGCTAAATCATAACCCAACTCGAATTGGAAATATCGATGATGCAAGAATAAAGTCTTTAATAGCTCAAAAGAATAGCCAGTATGGCACGCGCTTGTTGAAAAATGTTGATAACAAGTTTGTTGACGTTTCTTCCGAATCAGGAATTGTAAATTCTACCTTAAGTTATAATTTGGGGGCCTCAATTACAGATATTAACAATGATGGTTGGCCCGATGTATACATTGCAAATGATTATTTGGTGCCGGATTATTTATATATCAATAATGGAGATGGCACTTTTACCAATAATCTTGGTAAAAGTATGGGGCATACATCACAATTTTCTATGGGAAATGATGCCGCAGACATCAATAATGATGGTTTAACCGATATAATATCGTTAGATATGTTACCTGAGGATAATAGACGCCAGAAACTTCTATTTGCCCCAGATAACTACGAAGAATTTGATATGATTGTTCGCTCTGGTTTTCATAGGCAATTTATGCGGAACATGCTACAACTTAATAATGGGGACGGCACTTTTAGTGAAATTGGCCAATTGTCAGGCATTTCTAATACCGATTGGAGTTGGGGACCTTTAATGGCGGATTATGACAATGATGGGTGGAAAGATCTTTTTGTGACCAATGGGTACTTAAGAGATTATACTAATATGGATTTCTTAAAATTCATGACTGATTATTTGCAGCAAAAAGGCACAGCAGTTTATCGTAGAGACCTTTTTGAATTGGTGCAAAAAATCCCAGCATCAAATATTGTCAATTACATATACAAAAATAAAGGGGATCTTCAGTTCGAAAATAAACAAAAGGATTGGGGAATCAATCAGCCATCTAATAGTAATGGTGCTGCCTATTCCGATTTGGATAACGATGGAGACCTAGATTTAGTGATTAATAATATAAATAATATTGCTTTTGTTTATAAAAATAATGCGAGTAAGGAAAATTCGGTTAATTTTATTAAGGTAAAATTAAAAGGAACTAAAAAAAATACGCAAGGGATTGGGGCCAAGGTTTATGTGTATTCTCAAGGTAATACTCAACTAATAGAACAAATGCCAGAAAGAGGCTTTCAATCTTCAGTGTCGCCCACTTTACATTTTGGTGTTGGTTCGTCTAAGTTAATTGACTCCGTAAAAGTCAATTGGTTAAGTGGGGTAAGTCAGACTGAGTATAATGTTAAAGCAGGGAATAGTGTGGTTTTTGATGAAAAAGTAGCTGTTGAGCCAGAATATAAAGGCTTGTCATCATCAAATGTCGTTTTTTCGCCTATAGATTCTCCAGTAGATTATCAACATGTTAATTATTCTGTTAATGATTTTAAAAGACAACCTCTTTTGGTGAATCCACTGTCATTTCAAGGACCATTTATAAAAAAATCAGATATCAATCAAGATGGCTTGGAAGATATTTTTATAGGAGGTGGACATGATCAGCCAGCACAAGTTTTTATCCAAAATAGGAATGGTAGTTTTAAGAGTCTCCCTCAACCTGCATTTCATGAAGATAGAAAAAGTACAGATGCTGATGCTTTATTTTTTGATGCTAATGGAGATGGTAAATTGGATGTATATATTGTCTCAGGAGGGTATAATCAGTATATGTCCAATGACCCTTTATTGGAGGATCGACTTTATCTAAATGATGGACAATCTAATTTTGTAAGGGTCAAGAACGCATTGCCAAAACACCTAGTTAGTGGTAGTTGTGTTAAGTCAAATGATATTAATGGCGATGGCTTGCAAGATTTATTTGTTGGAGCAAAAGTAGTTCCTGGGCGTTATCCAGAAATTCCGGAAAGCCGCATTTTGATAAACGATGGGAAGGGGCATTTTATTGATCAAACTAATGCTTTGGCTTCAGGTATAGAAAATATAGGGATGGTAACCGATGCAGTTTGGGTTGACTTGAATAATGACAAAAAGGATGATTTAATAGTAGTTGGTGAATGGATGCCAATAACTGTTTTTGTTAACCATGAGGGAAAATTAACAAACAGAACATCAGATTATTTTGATAAAGAATATAGTGGTTGGTGGAATACGATTAATACAGGAGACTATAATAATGATGGTATTACAGATATTGTTTTAGGCAATATGGGGCTTAATACACAATGCAAGGTATCGTTTAAAGAACCAGCTGAGTTATTCTACAAGGATTTTGATAGCAATGGTGCCATAGATCCAATATTTTGTTCATACATACAAGGTACTTCGTACCCTTGCGTTTCAAGGGATGAACTTTTAGATCAAATACCGTCGATGAGAACAAAGTATCCCGACTATAAATCTTATGCAAATGTAAGGTTCGATGATTTGTTTACTGACGATCAAAAATCTGGGATGAAATCATTACAGGTCAATTGTCTTGAAACAGTTCTGTTTAAAGGGAATGAACAACATCGATTTTCTAAAGTTGACTTACCTATTGAGGTACAGTTTGCCCCCATATATTCTATAGCCGATTTAGACTTTGATAAAGATGGAGATATGGATTTATTGTTATCTGGAAATATCAATAATGCAAGGCTTCGTTTTGGAAATAGTGATGCCAATTATGGTGTTTTATTGGAAAATGATGGGAAAGGAAACTTTACTTACATAAACCAACAGCATTCCGGTCTTCAGGTTAAAGGAGATGTAAGAAGTACCGTTGTGTTATCAAACTATGTCTTATTTGGTGTTAATCAGCGGCCTTTGGTAGCTTATAAATTCTGATAGTTATGAATAAAATTGTTTATATAGCCATGTCTATGGTTTTACTTGTGAATGCTTGTAAACCAGAACTTAAAAAGGAGATGGTTTTTCATGATAGTAAAGAAATAAGAAAAGTAATTGAAGAAATGACAGATATTATGGTGCACGATGTGACCAATCCACCATTGGCGGCTCGATTTTTCTCTTATTCATGCTTGGCGGGTTATGAAGTTGTTGCAAAAAACAATAGTCGTTTTAAAAGTATGCATGGGATATTAAATGACTTTCCTGAAATGGATTTTGTACATCCAGATGGAGTATATAACTACCAGTTAAGTGCATTGCTAGCTATTATTAAAACAGCTAAAAAACTACAGCCATCAGGCTTGCAATTGGAAGAATTGGAAAATAGAATAATTGATTCCTGTAATGTTGCTGGACTTAGTCAAGAAATTGTTGACAACTCAAGAATTTATGCAGATCGAGTGAGTAGTGAGATGTTGAAGTATGCCAAGGACGATAAATATGTTGAAATAAGCAACTATCCTCGTTATGAGCCTTCTAAAAAACCAGGCTCTTGGTATCCGACACCTCCGGCTTTCATTGCAGCTATAGAACCCTATTTTAATAAAGTACGCCCTTTCACATTGGATTCGGCAAGCCAGTTTAAACCAAAACCTCCAGTACCTTTCTCTACAGATCCTAAATCTCACTTTTATGAAATGATGATGAAAAATTACAATGATGTTCTTACGGAGGAGAGTGCTGCTATTGCTTCTTTTTGGGACTGTAACCCTTTTGCTGTAGATAATATTGGTCACTTAATGTCTGCTGTAAAGAAAATTTCACCTGGAGCCCATTGGCTCGGAATTGCGGGTATAGCTTGTGAAAAGGATGGTAAAGGATTTGATGAGTCAATGGAAATACACGCCGTAGTTTCTGTTGGTCTAATGGATGCTTTTATGTCTTGTTGGGATGAAAAATATAGAAGTGATCGAATTAGGCCAGAGACAGCCATTAGAAACCAAATAGATCCCCATTGGCAACCTTTATTGCAGACCCCGCCGTTTCCAGAATACACTAGTGGTCACTCGGTAATTTCAGCGGCTAGTGCAAAAATACTAACTCACTATTTTGGTGACGAGTTTGAATTTGATGATACAACGGAAGTGCCATATGGACTTCCTGTAAGAAGTTTTGCCTCTTTTGAACAGGCTAGTAAAGAAGCTGCCATTTCACGCTTTTATGGAGGAATTCATTATATGGATGCCATTGAAAATGGAGTAGACCAAGGAAAACTTGTTGCCGATTGGGTACTCGATAAAATTTATAATTAATGCCGATCTCGAATAAACACAAAGTTTTTAGTAGTATATGCTTTTGGTATTTAGTATACTGAATAATTTAAAACTTTTAGCAAAGTACTCCGTTAACTTAAATCCTATAATTGTTTGCAACTTCTGGCCGAAAAACCCTTGTATTAAAGGTAAAACGATTAATTATGATCGAATTGACCTGTTTAAAAAGGAATTCGCTTATTCTTGGTTTCATAAGCGCAAGGTTTAAGTGTTTTTGTACATGTTTACACTAATTTGATTCATGTTTTTGATTAGAATAACGGGTATTTTTACACAATACTCTAAACTAATTAACGACTATGAAAAAAAAAATACGTTTAGACGGACTTTTCGCTTTACTTGTTATTTCTACATTAATTTTTCTTTCCAGAAATAAGCCTCTAGAAAATACTGAAGAATATTGTTATGAGTATCATGAAGGTTATGAAGAGGAAAGCCCAGAAGAAATAGCCTATGAAATGGCCATGGATGGTGAATCACTTCCCAAACCATTTGATTTTTTAAAGCTTAATGGTGAGAACTTGGATAATTATGACAATTGGGTTGCGGATGTAACTAGGTCAGGATTTCAATTTAGTACAACAAAAGATTTCTCATCTTATTTTGAATCTGCCAAAAATAATATGGAAATGCCTATACAGGATAAGTATTTCTATGCTAATAATACGCTATCAGGAACTTGGGATCAGAAATACCTGCACATGATCTCTACCACAGCGCCTGGATATAATGAGGGTGGGTTCAGGACAGATGGTTCATTATATGATCCAGTGAATGACGAAATGTACATTGTATCCTTTGCTGGACATATTTATAAAATAGATGAAAATGCGCCTGTAAAATGGTCACTTAGAAATCAAAGTAAAAGTTTTGAAGGAGATAAATTCAATGGAGTTAACTTACCAGATGGCTCTTTTAGGCTTCTAAATCAAAAAACGACTGGAGGTATGGAGTTTTCAGATGATGAAGGTAGAACTTGGATGGAGGCCAATGGTGCCTTTTTCGAGGGAAGCGCAAACTACACTACAGTAGTTACCAAAAAGGGTACAGATAAACGGATTGTTGCTCATGGCGCAAGAAGGAATGTCTCAGATGGAAATGCTTGGTACGATTATGTTTATATCTCTACAGATTATGGATTAAATTATTCTACATCCACATTAAATTTTAAAAGTGATGTATTTGATGTTGAAATATTAAAGCCTCATGGCAGTAAGGATGTGTACCTTTTTTCAAGACGTAAAAGCAATTCAAAATTATATGTTTATAAAATGGGAGAATCTGATGATGATTTTTCATTAATCTTCGAGCCAACGGTCGTATTGGAGAAGTTGGATTCTGTGAAAGGAACAACCGTTGCGGGTACTACACATTTTTATATAAGCTATGATAATACAGTTATTTTCTATTCAGGTAATGAGGGAGCTACATGGTCGCAAAGCGTCACAGCCAGTGATACAGGAAGAAATATTTCAGAAGTTCACCCAACGCAACCAAATATAGTTTTTAAGGGATTTGTAGAATTATGGATTTCTACAGATTACGGAGTAAACTGGACTAGAAATCAGCATGTTCTTAGTAACAATGATATCTACGTTTGGGATTTGCAACATTTTAAAACATTTGATAAAGAGGAAGGTGGTTTTTTAACAATATCTGGATACGATTTTGGTACCTATTATTCAACCACACCTGAAGATTGGAATTCTTGGGTGAGCGTTAGTAGAGGCAATCCAACAATCATGTGCTACGATGCTGAAACTAGTGAAAAATATGATTTAGTATATACAGCTAATCAGGACAGAGGTTCCCAAAGTTTTTCTGGAGTTAATGGTTATAATAAAAGTCTACCTCTAATAGCCTCGAGGGAAGCGAATACCGACGTTCTAAGAGTCACCGTAGCTAATGGAGGTGAATCTGCGTGGTATTGGTATTATTATGGGGCAATAGGTCGAAGCTCAGTGGTTAATGGTGGCAATTTTAAGACTGTCGTGTCTCAAGGAGGCCTTTATTCTAACTGGGCGGCTACTAGTATGGTACCTTCACCTAATGAAAATGAGGACGCAGTTTATATTCCATGGGGAAACCAGTTACATAAAATTAGTTATGACGGTAGTACCGTTTCAAGAAGTTTGCATTCACATGTTTTTAATGAAGGCACTAGTAGTTTTGGCTATTCAGAAATAAACAAAAATCGTTGGTATGTGGGACTAAAATCTGGAAAATTCATGTACTCAACTGATGGAGGAAGCTCATTTGTGGCGTCCAGTTACAACGGTGTTTGGCCACAGGAGGAAAGTTCACATAGAAAAAGGCGCCAAGTCATTGCAACAAGTCCGGTAGACGAGGCTACTGTCTATTATGCGGGTAAAGGCAATATTTTTTTGATATCAATTGATGGTGGAAAAACTTTTACTAATCACAATACGGGACTGAATGTTGATCGCATATCAGAAATGGATGTGTCTCCCAACGGTCAATATATTTTTGCGGCTTGCGAATTTGACGGTGCATGGGTTTATTCGGTACAACAGGATCGTTGGTTTAAAATGGGTGGCATTGATGTTCCAGATGCTGTAGGCTATACAGATGTACAGTTTATTGAATCTGAAAATGCAGTTCGTTTTGCTACCTATGGTAGTGGCGTTTTAGATTTTATTTTAGATCAAGACTTCTCAGAATTATTTATAGCGGCTGATAACTTTACCATAGAGACTATAGATGAGACTTGTCAAGGTAAAAATGGACAGATAAAAATTAATACAAAATTTAAACACAATTATGTAGTTAGCATTGCAGGGACAGAATACAGTTTTAATGAACTTTTAAATATTCCTAATTTAGAGCCAGGTGCATATGGTATCTGTATTGGTGTAAAAGATTGGGATTACCAATACTGCGTAAATCTTAAGGTGGAAGCTTCCGATTTGCTCTCTGGAAAAATAGGTCCTGTTAAGTCAGGAAAAGTAGCTGTAAATATAAAATCTGGTACTGCGCCCTATAAAGTTTTTGTCAATAATATTCAAATATTTGAAACTTCTGAAAAATCATTCAATATACCTGTTAATGATGGTGATATTATTAATGTGGAGGCCAAAGCCACCTGTGAAGGTAAATTGACTGAAGTTATTGGGGGCAATAGTCTTAAAGCCTATCCGAATCCTGTTATAGATCAATTTGAGTTGAGTATTCCTGAAATTACAAAAGCTGATGTCAATTTAGAATTGTATTCCATAAGCTCTGGCTTAATCGCGAAAAAGCAGTATACTGTTTTCGGAGGCAAGGTTATGATTGACATGCAGGAGTATGCACCAGGAATTTATATTGTAAGATTAGATTCAGATACGCCAAAAGCCTTAAAAATTGTAAAGCAATAAAAGAATTATCATGAAAAAATCCCTAAATATATTAGTATTATTAGCTCTAGCTAGTTTTTCTTGTTCCTCTGGAAGTGATGATCCTGCAGGAGATGATGGAAACACGAATAGTAAGCCTTCTGCACCAGTTTTAGTGTTTCCTTCTCAAAATCAATTATGTACAACCAATGTTTTAAATTTTGAATGGCAGGCTTCTACAAATCAAGACGGTAGTTCTGTGATCTATAAATTAGAGATAGCGAAGGATAATCAATTTACTAATAAAGTAGTTGATGAAGTGCTAACTGGTTTATCGAAAATAGTAACCTTAGAAAAAGGTCTTGCTTATTATTGGAGAGTTAGGGCCAGAAGTACAAAAAGTGTTGAGAGTGATTATTCATCTGTAGCACAATTTTATACAGAAGAGGTGCCAAATAGTAATCATTTGCCTTTTGCACCATCGCTGATTTCACCCTTTCTAGGTCAAAAATTAGAAGTAGGAACGGCAACTGTTAAACTGGAATGGACAGGTGCTGACGTCGATAATGACCCATTAACTTATGATGTTTATTTTGGCAAGGATAAGAATGCCCTAAATTTAGTAGTAGATAATACATCTGCTAAAACTTTTGAAGTTAATTTAGATTCTTCTGATGCTACCTATTATTGGAAAGTTGTAGTAAAGGATGATAAAGGAGCTTCTGTAACAGGACCTACTTGGTATTTTAGACTTTAATCAATTTAAAATTTCAACTAAATTAAAAGCTAATATAAAAATGAAAATTAACAAAATGATTGGAAGGTTGTTCTTTACATTACTGTGTTATGTACTAGTTATGTTTAATTCTTGTTCAACCGATGGTAAAACCTCCCCAGATGATGAAAAATTTGATGACAGTGATAATCCAACCACATTTGCTAAACCAGTTTTAAATTCCATAAACACCAGTGATTGGACCTTAATGTTTGAAGATAACTTCGATCAGTTTGAATCTACAAAGTGGACTAAGAATAATTCAACTAACAGCAGAGCGGCAAGACCAGGGATTGGAATTAATCAATGGTTTTGGAAACCAGAGAATGTCTCTTACAGCAATGGTAATTTAGTTCTTAAAAGTGAGAAAGTTGCAAACGATGTGTTGCATTGTGGTGGTGTTTTTTCTAATAATTTATTTGAATTTAAATACGGATACATTGAGGCCAAGATTGATATTGCAGAAACCATGTTTGGAACGCACACAGCGCTATGGTTGCAAGGTGATAATATGGGTAATGTAGATGGTACAGGAAATGATGGTGCGGAGATTGATGTTTTTGAATCTGCTTGGGTTGATGATTTCACTAAAAGTGTGGTCCATATCGATGGTTATGCGGCATCTCATAAAGCTAATACTAAGAAATATGATACACCGGGTATTCACTCCGGATATCATACTTATGGGTTGCTATGGAATAAAGACATGCTAGAAATATATTATGATGGAGAGCTTAAAACTCGATACCAAGGCATTTGGGTGCCTCAGGTAGAAGAGTTTTTGTGGCTATCAACTGGGGCAAGTTTTGGAGGTACGGCAGATTTTACTTCTAGGGATGTTGGGGATTATACCGAAGCCAAGGTAGATTATATTAGAGTTTGGAAAATGAATTAGTCTGTTGTCAAAAGCACTAATTGATTGATGTTTTTTAATAAAGATAGGTGCTTTAAAATCTCATGGGTTTAATAAGTATTTCCGTTTATGTTTTCTTTAGAAGTCTAATAAAAAGTTTAATGGATTTATTTTATTGAAGTATAGTTCTTTGTGCAAAGTGGTTTTATTTATTCAATAAAGTAATATTATCTATGTATAAATAAATTTGGTCCATTAATATAAGGTTTATACAAACTAATTTTAGAGGTGTAAATTACTAACTAAAATTATGGACATTATGAAAAAAATTACTTTATTGAATTTACTACTTTTCCTTTGTACTTTTTATGGATTTGGACAGACCATGGTGGATGATTTTGAGTCTGGATCTGGGGGATTGCTTTCGAATGCTGGAAATATCTCAAGTACAGTGGTGACTAATCCGAACCCATCTGGAATAAACACAACTGCTAATTGTTTGGAGCTTAAGAGAACTTCGGGAACACAGTGGTGGATATTGGCCGGCATTAATGTAGACCCGGATTTAGCAATTTCGAATGCAGAAACTAAATACTTAAGTATGATGGTGTACTACCCTGCTCAACCAGATTTGGGGTGTCGTTTTGCAGGACCTGATGATAATACAAATGGTGCTGGTGGGTCAGAAGTTAGAGCTTTAAACACTTACAAACAACCATTTAACACGTGGCAGGAAATTGTTTTTGAGATTAAAGATAACACAGCTGCAACTTCATTCAATTATGGTACTTTGTATAGAATAGATTTTCATCCTGATATGGGATTTCAAAATGATCCTGTAGGACAAGTGTTAAGTGATCCAACAATAGCTGGGTATATCGATCAAATCCAAATTTTGGATTCTAATCCTTTATTGAGTACTTCAGATTTTGAAATAAATAATGATATATCATTATATCCAAATCCAACGCAATCAGAATTTACTATTAAGGCCAATAATAGAACAAAAATTTCTAGTGTTTCGATATTTAATACCCTAGGAACCAAAATCGATGATGTCATAAGTCTATCAGAAAACAAATATGACATTAGCCATTTGTCTTCAGGTTTATATTTGGTTAAAGTTTTTGGTAATGATGGAACAGCAACGACTATGAAGTTGTTGAAAAATTAGGTTTAATTAATTTAAAATTTTATCATCATCCTATAAGACGGTACAACTCTTAATTTTTAATCTTCTAAGCGATTTTGCAAATTTTTACTTCGCCGTGAGGGATTAAGAGTTTTACTTAGAAGAAGGTTTGGACATGTCCATTTCCATTGCTCCTGTTGCATTTAAGCTGTGTCGTGAGCTTGAATAGACATTCTTCATGACACAATTGGGGATGGACATGTCCAAATTTTAGGGCATGTTTGTCCACTGCTTTGATTTCCTTAGTGGTATTATCGGTAGTCTAGCTAGGTCATATCTAAAAAACAAGCCATTGTCTTCTGGATTTAAGGGGTTTAACATTGGGTAAAGCCTTTGTTTGTTTTTCTAGGCATCAAAAAACAGGCTTTACATGACTAATACTGGTGTAACCATATTTGATTATTATCTTAACTGCCCGAACACTCATACCCAATTGAATTTAAAAGAATTGCTAATGCCCAATGGAACTTGTCAAGATTGCAACAAGTTTTAGGAAAAAATAAGGTTTCTACCTCATTGAAAACCCAATTTATCCATTAGTGCTTCGCACTTAATAAATCATACAAACACTCCTTAAACTTTAATTACACTATCAAAAGTGTGACGATCCTAACATAATTGAATGGAAGAAAAAATGAATTGAAAATTGCTGTTAGGGATAAAGCAAGGGCAGGTACATCTATTAAACATTTCATTTATTTATGATTAGAGTTTTAGTTTTTATTGTTGTCTATAGTTCTTTGGAAACCATAATAAGAAAGTAATAGGTTGTTTAAATACAGGAAATAGGCATTGCAAATATTCAAAAAAGCAGAATACCAAAGACCTTATTCCTAGGTGTGATTTTTGAAAACTTATTTTAATTGCACATGATATTATTTAAACAATTTATTAAATAAATATTGTGTTAGAATTGTCGGCCAATACAACGTTGGTAATTATAGTTTGCAATGAGATTAATACGGTTTATGATAATGTAGATGAATTGAATTTAAATGGCTGAATTTTTTTTTAAAATTATCTAAAGGATAGAACAGGATGGGGTCTAAAAAAAAAAAAACTTTCTTTGATGAATTCAATTTTATAATAGTTGCTTGTTGAAGGTGTTTTACTATTGGTAATGTTTAATCTAAATAACAATATGATTGATAATAACATTGTGCTAAGAAACTTAAATGGAAATGAAAGTCCAAAGTACATCAAAATAATTAGTGCAATTAAGGAAGCTATAGAAATTAATAAACTTAAATTCGGAGACAGAATACCATCAATTAATGAATTTAGCAAGGGTTATAAGGTATCAAGAGATACAGTTTACAAGGCCTATACTTTATTGAAAAAAGAAGGTTATATTCAGTCAACGCCTAATAAAGGATATTATATATCAAAAAGCACCAGAAAAATACTGCTTTTAATTAGTACGTTTAAGGCATATAAAGAGGTGTTTTATCATTCTTTTATGAATTGCTTACCCGAAAATGTTATAGTTGATTTACAGTTTCACCATTATAATATAAAGAATTTTAAATCCATGATAGATGTAGATAATGCTAAGTACTATAAATATATCGTTATGGGCTTTGATCACCCTGATGTTTATGGGGTACTTTCCAAAATTGATAAAAAAAAACTCTTGCTTATTGATTGGAAGGCTAACTTGGAAGGATTTGAAAACTATATATATCAAGATTTTGGTAAGGCTTTTTATTCATGTTTGCAAGAAGCTAAGTCTTTGTTTTCTAAATATAGAAAACTCATGTTTGTTTATCCAGAATTTACCCACCATCCTTACGAAAGTGTAGTTTATTTTGAAAAGTTCTGTGTTTCAAATGGTTTTGAATTTGGAGTTTGTGAAAATTCTAAGAAATTGTCGGTCGAAAAAGACACGGCATATATTAGTGTGAACGATCGTATTTTGTATAAACTTTTAAACCAATGTAATGATGAACATCTAGAAATTGGTAAGGATGTGGGCATTTTATCATATAATGATACTCCATTAAAGAAGTTTACTTATAAAGGTATAACGGTTGTCTCTATAGATTTTAAGGAATTCGGTGCTAAAGTGGCCAATTTTATTACTTCCGATCAAATATTGGCATCTTATTTAAATACGGAATTAATATTAAGGGATTCTTTATAAAACAGCAGTCCATACTTTATTGAAAGTAGGATCTTATTGGACGGGGAATAACTACAAATTCCTTGAAGAGGTGCATGGATTGGTTACGTTTTTTTATATGCTTTTCACAGGACACAGCAGGACAGTTTGGCTGGCCTTGTTTAATAATTTTGTTATAACACCACTTAGTTCGGGAAGGTTTTCTTTTTAACTTTTTTAAACCCCATAAGTGGAGGTATTTGTCGATGTGACATCAGTTTAATAGGCTAATAATTCAGTATCGTGTAATTAGGAATGAAATTGATTGTACTGCATTGAAACACCAATTCAATTTTTGAAATTAATATAATATCAGGTGATTAATAAAATTTAAACGAATGAAAAAAACAATTGTAATAACAGGAGCTGGAGGTGTATTATGTAGTACTTTGGCAGAGGCATTGGCCATGGAAGGTCATAAAGTTGCCTTATTGGATTTGAATAAGGAATCTGCAATTGCTGCTGCAAAAAACATTAAGGACAAAGGGGGTGAAGCTATTGGAGTTGAAGCTAATGTTTTGGATGAAGCGTCTTTAAGGCAGGCAAAACAAGAGGTAAACAATGTTTTTGGTAAATGTGATATCCTTCTTAATGGAGCAGGGGGAAATCATCCTTTAGGAACTACTAGTGATCCATTTTTACAAGAGGATGATTTAAAGATCAAAGTTGAAGGGTTTAAAACGTTTTTTGATTTGGATCCGGATGGAATACAGTTCGTGTTCAATTTAAATTTTATAGGAACCTTATTGCCCACACAAATTTTTGCGCAAGATATGGTTGGTAGAAATAACTGTAGTATTTTAAATATTTCATCAATGAATGCTTTTAAGCCTTTAACAAAAATACCAGCATACAGTGGGGCTAAGGCGGCGGTATCTAACTTTACCCAATGGTTAGCAGTGCACTTTTCAAAAGTGAATATACGTGTTAATGCCTTGGCGCCTGGGTTTTTCTTAACGGAACAAAACCGAACCTTGTTAACTAATGGTGACGGTAGTTTAACATCTCGTGGAAATCAAATAATTGAGAGAACTCCTATGGGCAAATTTGGCAAGCCAGAAGATTTAATAGGTACAACGTTATGGTTATGCGGAGAAGAGGCTTCATTTGTAACAGGAATTGTTGTTCCTATTGATGGAGGGTTTAGCGCATATAGTGGCATTTAGTATTAATTTGTAAAAGCTTAGCGACACAAGATGGAACAAACATGGAGATGGTATGGGCCAAATGATCCCGTAACCTTATCAGATATAAAGCAGGCGGGAGCTACAGGGGTGGTTTCGGCATTGCATCATATTCCTAATGGAGAGATATGGACGATTGAAGAGATACAAAAAAGAAAAAATATCATAGAGCAAGCTGGATTGATTTGGAGCGTCGTTGAAAGTATTCCTGTTCATGAAAATATAAAAACACGTTCCGGTAATTACAATACCTATATAGAACATTACCAAAAGAGTATAGAAAACTTAGCGTATTGTGGTGTTAAGATTGTATGTTATAACTTTATGCCGGTATTGGATTGGACGCGTACTGATTTGGGTTTTGAAGTTGAAGATGGTTCCAAAGCTTTGCGTTTTGATATGACTGCTTTTGCGGCATTTGAATTGTATTTATTAAACCGGCCAGGAGCAGAATGTAATTACTCTGAAGCACAGCAAAGGACAGCAAAGAAATATGTGGATAATCTATCTGAAGAAGCAAAAGCACAACTTATAAATAATATTATTGCAGGTCTTCCAGGAGCTGAAGAGGGTTATACTTTGGAGCAGTTTCAAAGTGTTTTGGATACTTACAATGATATTGATGCCAAGACCCTTAGGGAGAATTTAGTATCGTTTTTAAAAGAAATTATTCCAGTGGCATCTAAAAATGATGTTTTAATGTGTATTCATCCAGACGACCCTCCCTATCCCATCTTGGGTTTGCCGAGAGTGGTCAGTACAGAAGCAGATTATGCATACTTGTTCGAGAGTGTTCCAGATAGGTCTAATGGCATTACATTTTGTACAGGTTCATTAGGGGTGAGGGCAGATAATAATTTGCCACAAATATTTAGGCGGTTTGCAGATAGAGCTCATTTTCTACATTTAAGAAGCACTAAGCGTGATGAACATGGCAATTTTTACGAAGCGAATCATCTGGAAGGCGATGTCGATATGTATGCCGTAATAAAAGAAATCCTTGTTGAGGAAAAAAGGAGAAGGGATCTGGGGTATGATCACTCGATCATTCCCGTAAGACCTGATCATGGACACCAAATGTTGGATGATTTAAACAAAAGAACTAATCCTGGATATTCTGGGATTGGAAGGTTAAGGGGCTTGGCAGAACTGCGGGGCTTAGAGTTTGGAATTAGTAAAAGTCTGGATTATGAGTAAAATGGATTTTAAACAGTCCATATGGGATAATTTTATTGGTCTCAAATTTAGTTAAAACTATACGCTTTAGTACATCTCGCTTTAGCTTCTAAAAATATTTTACGCACGAACCTGCCGACAGGCAGGTAATCAAAAATTATTTACAATAAAAACAAAAAGTATTCGTGAATTAGTAACAGAAAAGATCACGAATGGATAGGGCTATCAGTACGCAATTGAACTATGTCGCTTTAGTCCATAGTGGTTTAGTTTAAGGTCATAAGCATTCCAAGTACAATTGCTTTTTTAGGAGGTACGAATTCAAAAATCAGCTATATTATGTCATTTCCTATTTGATAGTACTGTAATATCAAATGGGAAATAGTATCAAAAAAGGGATATTGTGGATCCCGTAGGTAGCGGTGGCGGCATGATCTATGGCCTGTTGACCTACCCAGAGGACGATAAAATGCATTGGGCTTTTCCGTGACGACAACCTCCTTGAAGCATACCATAAAAGGCAATGCCAGCTTGGTGACCGTTGCAGAAGTTGGGACGTTAATGTGGGTGACGCCACAGGACGTGTAGCACGATAGAACTAAACGATAAGAATAAATGTTATAATAGCAATGGGTATAAGCAATGATATGGACAGGTCATATTACATGTATATCCTCCTAGGGTAAGTATTGCTAATATTTTGAAATCTCAAAAAAAAAAGATTTGCCTCTAGAGGTCTTTCTTTATAGCGAAAGGATTTTTATTGTTTTTATACTGAAGCAAAATTCTTCTTGTATTTTACACGAATATAAATAGTTTAAATAAAATCCTTGCAATTTCAACGCTAGCTACAATTAAAGATAATTTTAGAGAGTACACCTCTTTTTTGTATTGTTAAAATGGCATGAAGCAGGTAACTTTTTGTGCAATTTTTAAGAAAACCTAAAGAATTGGTGCTATTCTAATTCTTATAATGAAATGGATAATTTATCTTAATATTCATTAGCAATATTTAATTAAATCACCAAGATAATACTTCGTCACAGGATAGAACAGGATACACTTATTTAACTTTAATCGTAAAATTGCTACATATTAATATGACTTTATTAGAGCTATTGCTCTTAATAATCATACTTACTAATAAACCATAATATATGTTAAAACTACAACTCAAAATGAAACAAAAAATGAAAAGACAATCTTCTGATTCTGTGTTTTTATTATTACTTGTTCTGGTATTTTCCAGTTTTACAAGTGTTAATTTAGAAGCTCAGAATAGGATTACAGGCACAGTCACTGGGACAGATGGATTTCCAATTCCTGGTGTAAATGTAGTTCAGAAAGGAACTTCTAATGGTGCTTCTACAGATTTTGATGGTAAGTTCAGCTTGCTTCTTCAATCTGGCAGTCAAACCTTAGTGCTTTCTTATATTGGCTACAAAACCCAAGAAGTTGCTATAGGTAGTCAAACCACACTAAATATATCACTTGAAGAAGATATTGCAGCCTTGGATGAGGTGGTTGTAATTGGTTATGCACCTATTGAACGTAAAAAAGTATTAGGTTCTCTTGTTTCTGTCAAGGCAGAATCAATAGAGCAAGCTACTCCGGTACAAGCATTTGATGCGGTTCAAGGTAAACTTTCTGGTGTTCAAATTTTATCTAACAATGGGCCAGGTAACGGATTCGATATCAAGATCCGTGGAGTGTCTACGTTTGGTAGTGGAACATCACCTTTATATGTTGTAGATGGACAACAGCTTGATAATATCGATAACATAAACCCAGATAATATAGCTTCTTTAGAGGTTTTAAAGGATGGTGCAACGGCCGCTATTTATGGTGCGCAAGCTGCAAATGGGGTTGTTTTAATCACTACCAAATCTGGTAAGACAGGAAAAATGAGATTGGATATTTCTACGGTAACAGGGATAAATGCTTTGGTAGGTGATTTACCAGTAGCCAATACAAAAGAAAGATTGCTTTATGAAAGCTTAAGAAGAAATAACTCTACTACACTGTTAGGGCAAGAAAGAGACTCATTAAGTTTGCTTAACAGAAATTCTTACGATTTACAGAAATTATTAACCAGACCTGCAGTTAGGCACCAAACCAATGTGTCTTTAAGTGGAGGTACAGATAAGGTTAAATATTATTGGAATACAGGGTTTTTAAATGAAGATGGTATTGTAAGAAATAGTGGTTATAAGAGGGTTAATACCCAAGTGAAGCTGGACATTAATGCTACTAATAAATTAAAAGCAGGAACTAGAGTAGCACTTTCTTACGAAAATCAAGGAGGTATAGCTACGGGGAATGTATTACAGCAATTGGTGGAACGAATTGCTTATTATCCCTTATTTGAACCTAACGGAGATTTTACACCTACGTTGTTTGGTCGTCAAAACCCGATTGCTAATGCCGAATTAAGAACGATTGACAATAGAAATTTTAGAGCCCAAATATTTAATTATGTGCAGTTGGAGATTTTACCTAAGTTAACGTTAAAGTCAACATTAGGTATTAACTTTAGGCTGCAAAAACGAGATGATTTTACACCATCTTTATTAATTGGAAACGGAGGTGGAGGAACGCCTAGAGGTAGAGAACGTAATTATTTAAGTTATAGAATTCAAAATGAAAACTTTGTAAATTATAAAAACTCATTTGGCAAGCACGATGTTGCAGCTTTTGCTGGGATGCAGATAACAAAAGATGTAAGAGAGTTTTCGGACTTTAGCAGTTTGTTTAATGATGATTTGATCCAAACTTTCAATAACACTGCGCCTATGGCAATCACAAGTGCAAGTGAAAATTCAAGAAACAATCTCTATTCGTTGTTTGGTGGTATTAATTATGATTTTGCAGATAAATATTTGATAGGTGCTACAATAAGACGTGACGGATCTTCTAGATTTGGAGATGAAAATGAATTTGGTATTTTCCCATCAGCAAATGTAGGTTGGAGGATAAGTAGTGAGGGTTTTCTTAAAGGAAGTAGTACGATTAATAATTTATTGTTAAGAGCAAGTTATGGTGTGGTTGGTAATCAGGCTATACCGAATTATGAATTTACCGGCGCCCTGTCTCCGGGATTTAATTATGCTGGTTTAGGAGGGGTGGCCCCAACGCGTTTAGGTAACTCAGATCTGAAATGGGAAAGAACAGAATCAACAAACCTTGGTTTTGACCTATCCATGTTCAAAAATAGATTAACCTTAAATTTTGATGTTTGGGAGAAAAAGACAACCGACTTATTGGCAATAACGCCGTTACCTGAAGAATCTGGTTTTGCTGGTATAAGAAGAAATGTTGGTGCTGTGGAGAACAGAGGTATAGATATCAGTATTACAGGTACAATCTTAAAAACAAAGGATTTTACTTGGAGTAGTAACTTTAACATAGGTCTGTTGGAAAATGAAGTAACAAAATTGGATGGAGGTCTACCTTTTGACTCTGGTCAATTTAGAGTAGAAGAAGGAGAGCCTATAGGAAACATGTTCGGGTATAAAAACTTAGGTATTTTCCCTTACACCGAATCAAATGCCTTTACGCCAGAGGGTGTACAGTTAACGCCAGTTTTTGATGGAGATGGCGCCTTCTTAAGTTACACATTAAATGGCGCGGAATATGCTGGCGATATTGAGCGTTTAAAAGCGGCTAACAGAACCTTAGAAGGAGGAGATATTTATTGGGAAGATGTAGATGGTAACTTTGTAATAGATGCAAACGATAGACAAATAATAGGAAATGGTCTGTCTACAGTCTTTGGAGGTTTTTCACACGATTTAAGATATAAAAATTTATCTGTAAGTCTATTGTTCGATTATAGTTTAGGTAATGATATTTATAGAAGATACGATGAAACTAGAAATGATTTAAATTCATCTAACGAAACGCCTGGACCAGATAGAATTTATGGTGCATGGCGCGAACCAGGAGATATTACAGAATATCCAAGACTTACCAGAGTGCCACAACAGCGTTTACGTCCAAATAGTTTTTATGTTACAGATGGTAGCTTTATTAAATGGCGTTATATCAGGTTTAACTATGCCTTGAACAAGAAATTTCTAGAAAAGATTCCTGGTGTTAAGGCGCTATCATTTAATTTGGCAGTGAATAATGTTTTAACATGGACCAATTACATTGGATATAATCCAGAGTTAGGTACACGTGGAAACCCTCTACAACCAAATGTGGATAATTTAAGGTATCCAAATGACAGAGAGCTCATATTAGGTTTAAAAGTTCAGTTTTAAGAATAAAAAAAATAGATATGTTAGAAAATAAATTAAACAGATTTAAAGTAATTGCGGGAGCACTGTTCTTTATAGCAGCGTTTTATTCATGCGAAGAGCTTGTGGACGAAGTACCTATTAGTGAGTTAAGTCCAATTAGCTTTTATGAAACTAATGAACAACTATTGGCTGGCCTTGTAGGGGCTTACGATGGTATGCAGGGAACTTATAGAGATAAGACATTCTTCTGGGGTGAATTCAGATCAGATAATCACCAACCATTCCCGTCTGGTCAAGCACAGCAAAACAATTTAGAAATCGTTAATAACGATATTACCCAAGGCAATCCGGGATCAAGATGGGATCGTTTCTATTTTATGATAGACAGAGCCAATCAAGTTATTGTTAACGCACCTAATGTGCCAAGTTTGGATGAAAGCTTATTGGCAGAAGCATTGGCAATTAGAGCAAAGGCTTATTTTGATGCCGTAAGAGTTTGGGGAGATGTACCTTTATTTACAGAACCTGTACAAGTATTAGCAGATGCGACTAGACCGGTAACCGATGCTAATACTATTATGAATGAGGTGGTTATTCCAGATATGCTTCGTGCGGAGGAATTAATTACACCGCAATCGGATGATTTTAGATGGTCTAAATCCAGTATTTACTGTTTGCAGGCAGATGTGTATATGTGGTTAAAAGATTATGCCAAAGCAAAAGAAGTTTTAGATGCTATGGTAGCTTTAGGTACTCATAGTCTGGTGACAAGCCCACAAGCATGGGATGATATGTTTTACAATAATCCACCATTAGCGGCATTTCCTGAAGGTTTAGGTAAAATACAGGAAGGTTCAGAGCTAATATTTTCTATACGCTATGAAATTGAAGAAGAACGAGATGCGCCTGCGGGCTATCCAAGTAGAACCAGATGGAACCGTTCAGGAGTCATGAGCGCATTCTATGCTGGAATTCCATCTTTTGTTATGTCAGAGGCGATAGAAAACAAATGGCGTGAAAAATTCCCAGTTGTAGATTCGTTGTGGACTGAAAAATACCCTAATACAGACCCGGTATTAACCAGAACTGTTTTACAAGATGACGGAATGGGCGGAGTTATTGAGGTAGAAGAGCCTGTATATGGAGACTGGAGATATTATTTCACCAGACAGGGAAGGGTAGAAGGTTTTAACTCCGTAGAAATTGGAGAAGCAAGAACTGCTAAATGGCAGCAAACTAATTATAATGCTAATGACGATGACACTGATATTGTATTATATAGATATGCAGGAATGTTATTATTATTGGCTGAGGCTGAGAACCAATTGGGTAATGATGCAAGAGCATTAGAACTTGTTAACCAAATAAGAACAGCTAGACAGTTACCTACTGTGGATGCAACAGATTTTGGAGCTACTCAAGAGGAACGATTGAATTATATTTTGGATGAGCGCCAATTAGAACTTTTTGGAGAAGGTAAAAGATGGTGGGACTTGCTTAGAAATGATAAACAATATGAGGTTCTAAACCCTATATTGGAGGCAAGACCAGAAGGCGTACCACTAACTGAAGATCGTTTAGTTTGGCCTATTCATATAGACCATTTAATAGAGAATCCTTTATTGAATCAAAATCCTGGATACATTAATTAAAAAAAAGGTAATTATGAAAAAAATTATAAAACAAAATGTTATTCTAATGCTGTTAGTAGGTGTTATCCTTACGTCATGCGATTTAGAGTTACAAGAAAGCTTCGATTTTGTGCCAGAAGTAGATTTGACTGATCCTTTCGCCGATATGACGGCTTGGGAGTACATACAAACAAGAACGACCTTGAATGATGAAGGGAAATTGAGTGGTGAAGAACTCAATTATATGATCGCGGCTATAAAGAAAGCAGGTTTTGAAGAATATTATAATCAAACAGCAGATACTACTAGAACTTATTTGTTGTTGAATAATAATGCTTTTACAGGCAATGGTGACATAATAAGCATGGTTACCGGTTCTGCCTCAGTTGCAGATGGAGAAACGCCTGAGCAAGTTATGGAGCGCGTGGATACACCTGAAAAACTGCATATATTAAGAAAAATTTTAAGTTATCATATTGTGGATGAGTATGTTGCTCAGGTACCTACCCTTGCAGAAACAAATGTTAGATATTACTTTCCAACGTTTCTAACAATTTATGATTCTTCTATACCAGAAGAAGATGGTGTTATTTCTTTTTACAGAAGAGAGCGTTGGGAAATGAGAGTTAACTATGCGCCATCAATTCTTCCGAGTACGGCAACTTCGGGTGGCTGGAATGAGCAAGTTAGAAACCACAACTATGTATTTAATAATGGCATTGGTCATTATTTAAATGATGCTGTTAGGAACAGACCGTATTAATTTATATAGAATATCTATAAACCAATCAATTTTTACAGTAGATTAAGATAGTTTAGTTTATAGTAGTTTGAGTTAGTCATTGCTCTTCATTATAAATATTATTTTATGATGGAGAGCTTTTTTTAGTGAAACCCTATTTTGATAAGTTGCAAAGTAATGAAATCAAAATAGTTGGTTGAACTCTTGCCTGCTGGCAAGCAGGAATTCTGCTGGAAAGCGGAATTTATTTCCTAAATACTTTGCACATTCAGGACAGTGCAGGATAAAGTAAATGCATTTTTGGTTTAGCTTTATAAATTATTATAATCTTTAGCTTATTTTTATGTCAAGAGCTAAAATTATTTGAAAAAAATCTTTAACAGTAAATTAAAGTTTAATGTCTAAAATCAAAGTTTTATTCGGACTAATTTTATCAATTGGAAGTTTAAACATTATTCTTGCTCAAGAAAAGCCTGACAGTCAGAACGAGTCGAAGCCTAATATCATATTTATTCTAACCGATGATCAACGCTTCGATGCTATTGGATATGCAGGAAACCAGTTTGTTGAAACGCCAGAAATGGATAATTTGGCCAATTCAGGGACATATTTTAATAAAGCTATTGTCACTACGCCAATATGTGCGGCAAGTAGAGCAAGTATATGGACGGGGCTTCACGAAAGAGCGCATAATTTTAATTTTCAAACAGGAAATGTTCGGGAAGAATATATGGCAAACTCTTATCCGACACTATTAAAAAACAATGGCTATTATACAGGTTTTTATGGTAAATATGGGGTGCGATATAATGATTTAGATAAGCAGTTCGATGAATATGAATCTTATGATAGAAATAATCGATTTAAAGATAGAAGAGGATATTATTACAAGACAATAGATAATGATACCGTTCATTTAACTAGATATACAGGGCAACAGGCTTTAGATTTTATCGATAAAAATGCATCAAACAACAAACCTTTTTGTTTGTCGCTTAGCTTTAGTGCTCCCCATGCCCATGATGGAGCGCCGGAACAATATTTCTGGCAAGAAACAACCAACGGTCTTTTACAAGATGAAACCATTCCTGATCCTGAATTAGGAGATGACAAGTACTTCTTGGCACAACCAAAAATTGTACGAGAAGGGTTTAACAGGTTACGTTGGACCTGGCGTTATGATACGCCAGAAAAGTATCAGCATAGTTTAAAAGGTTATTACAGAATGATTTCAGGGATTGATTTAGAGATAAAAAAGATTCGTGAAAAGTTAAAGGAAAAGGAGATAGACAATAATACGGTTATCATTTTAATGGGCGATAATGGTTACTTCTTAGGAGAAAGGCAGTTGGCTGGTAAATGGTTAATGTATGATAATTCCATTCGTGTCCCTTTAATTGTTTTTGACCCTAGAGAGAACAGGCACCAAGATGTAGATGATATGGTACTGAACATTGATGTTACCTCTACTATTGCAGATTTGGCAGGTATAAAAGCCCCAGGTTCTTGGCAAGGCAAAAGTTTAATGCCCATAGTTAGGCAAGAAACAAATACAATTGATCGGGATACCATTCTTATTGAACACATTTGGGATTTTAGTGAAATTCCACCGAGTGAAGGGGTTCGAACCAAAAAATGGAAATACTTTAGGTATGTGAACGATAAGACTATTGAAGAACTTTACGATTTGGAAAAAGACCCTCAAGAGGTTAAAAACTTAATTGGGAAGAAAAAATATAAAATAGTGGCCGATGAGTTAAGGGCCAAGCTGGATGAACTTATCAAGAAAAACAGTGACCAGTACAGGGCGGCCCCAACAGATTTGACGGTGGAGTTGATTAGGGAACCAGCTAATGAGGTTAAAATATTCGATTTAAAACCTGAGTTTGGATGGAGCGTACCCTTAGCATCTAAATTTCAATCGGCCTACCAAATTCTTTTGTCCTCAAGTAAAGCAAATATCGATGCTAATAATGGTGATGTTTGGGATAGTGGGCAAGTGCGCTCAACAATATCAACAAATGTAGAATATCAAGGAAAGAATCTTGAAATAGGCCAAGCCTATTATTGGAAGGTAAGAATATGGGATGAGGAAAACAGACTAGTAGATTACTCTGTAGCCCAAAAATTCACAACGGGTAAAAGCGATGGTTATATCATCTCAACGGAGAATAAATATAGTATTGAAAAGATAAACCCTATAAAATTTGAAAAGCGAGGCGATCATTATTTTATGGATTTTGGAAAGGCTGCTTTTGCAACGGTTAATTTTAACTATAAGGCTAAAACGCCCCATACGATAACGGTAAGAATTGGCGAAATGTTAGACGATAAAGGGAATGTCAACACAAGACCTCCTGCAAAGAGTAATATCCGGTACCAAGAAATCAAGGTTGATGTAGGGCCGGGACAAACACAGTATCAAATTAACATTACGCCAGATAAGCGAAATACCTTGCCTTATAAAGCCATTGCATTGCCCGAAGGGTTTCCTGTGCTAATGCCATTTAGGTATGCAGAAATTGAAGGAGCGAAAGTCACCATAAATGCTGAAGATGTAGTGCAACTGGCACATTTTAGTTATTGGGATGAGCAAGCGAGTCATTTTGAGAGTAATAATGATATTTTAAACCAAGTATGGGATTTATGCAAATATTCCATTAAAGCTACAACTTTTAATGGCTTATATGTAGATGGGGAACGTGAGCGTATTCCGTATGAAGCTGATGCCTATTTAAATCAATTAAGTCATTACAATACCGATAGAGAATATGCCATGGCTAGACGTACCATAGAATATTTTATGGAGCACCCAACATGGCCTACCGAATGGCAACAGCATGTAGCGTTGTTAATATATGCAGATTATATGTACACTGGAAATACCGAACTAATTGAGCGGTATTATGAACCTTTGAAGTATAAAACGCTTTACGAATTATCCAATGAAGATGGGTTGATCACTTCTACTAAGGTGACCGAAGAATTTATGTATAAACTTGGCTTCAAGCCAGGTTACAATAAGCCGTTAACCGATATTGTAGATTGGCCCAATGCCAATTTTATGAAAAGTGGAAATAAAGGTGAGCGTGACGGGTTTGAATTTAAACCTTACAGTACAGTTATCAACGCTTTCTTTTATGAGAACATGAAAATCATGGCGGAATTTGCTAAGATTTTAGGGAAAACACAAGAGGTCTTGGACTTTCAGTTAAGAGCAGCAAAAGCCAAAAAGGCTGTGAACGAACAAATGTTTGATAAAGAACGCGGTATTTATGTGGATGGTATTGGTACAGACCATGCATCGCTCCATGCCAATATGATGCCATTGGCCTTTGGTTTAGTGCCGGAGGAGTATTTTAATTCGGTTGTGGATTTTGTGAAATCTCGTGGGATGGCTTGCAGCGTTTATGGAGCGCAGTTCTTGATGGACGGGTTATATAATGCAGGGGAAGCAGACTATGCATTAGAGTTATTGGCCAGTACAGCAAAGAGAAGTTGGTATAATATGATTAGGGCAGGCTCAACAATAACCTTAGAGGCGTGGGATTACGATTATAAGGTGAATTTAGATTGGAATCATGCTTGGGGCGCTGTTCCTGCTAACGCAATACCACGAGGATTATGGGGCATAAAGCCTAAAACACCAGGTTTTGGTATAGCCACTATAAAACCGCAGATGAGCAAACTTAAATCTAGTGAAATTACTGTGCCCACTGTTAGAGGTGCTATAAAAGGAAAGTACACTTATAATGGTGATAGATTACAAACATATGAAATTGAAATACCTGGTAATATGGTAGGTGAGTTTTTATTGAACGATGTAAACGGAAAAGATTTAATACACAATGGTGAAAAAGTACCACCGGCATTTGAATCTATAAGGTTATCCCCTGGTAAACATATCATACAGCTTAAAATAAATTCGTTTTAGTAATTAATGGAGCAACGTTTATTAATACTGTTGTTAACCTTTTTTGCTTGTTTCAGTTGTAAAGAACAAAATGAAATAAGAATTGATGGAGAACTAAAAAAATGGCATCGCATTACACTAAATTTTGAGGGGCCTGAGACCAGTGAAATGGATGTCGATAATCCGTTTTTAAACTACCGTTTGGATGTTACCTTTAAAAATGGAGCAAAAACTTATATAATACCTGGGTTTTATGCGGCAGACGGCAATGCAGCTGTAACCAGTTGTACGTCAGGTAATGTTTGGCAAGTGCGTTTTACGCCAGACACGGTCGGTAATTGGGTCTATTCTGTGTCCTTTAAAAAGGGTGAAAATATTGCTGTATCCCAGGTCGTATCAGGTGCTTCAAGTGCCGGTTTTATGGATGGGAACACAGGAACTTTTACTGTTACCGAATCGGACAAAACAGGAATTGATAATAGAGCAAAAGGCCGTTTGCAATATGTTGGAGAATCGTATTTAAAATTTGCCGACAGTCAAAAGTATTTTATTAAGTTAGGGGTAGATGCTCCAGAAAATTTATTGGCTTACAATGATTTTGATATGTCTACAAATGCCCTCGGCTTGCAAAAGGATTGGCAGCCCCATGCAATGGATTTTGAGGAAAGAGCATCTCCTTATCTTTGGCAGGGAGGAAAAGGAAAGAACCTTTTAGGAGCCATAAACTATTTGGCTAGTGAAGGGCTGAATGTGTTTTCATTCTTAACCTTTAATGTAGATGGAGACGATAGAAATATATTTCCTTATCTATTAAAAGTGCCAGTTGAAGAATATGAACTCTATGCCAGTATAAAAAAGAACAAGGATGCATGGGGTACCATGTTCCATAGAACCCGATTTGATGTTTCTAAATTGGACCAATGGGAACGGGTTTTTGAATATGCTGAAACAAAAGGTATGTTTTTGCATTTTAAAACCCATGAAACAGAAACAGACCATTTAATGGATAAAGGTGTTTTTGGTATTGAAGGCAAACTTTATTACAGGGAATTAATAGCTAGATTTGGTCATCATCTTTCAATGAATTGGAACTTGGGAGAGGAAAACAATCAACCGATTGAAGAAGTGAAAAAGGTGGCCCATTATGTGTCGAATTTAGATGCTTATAATAGTCATTTGGTTATTCATACCTTTCCAAATCAGGATGACCGATATGCAAAATTAGTTGGCAGTCAATCCCCTTTAACAGGAGCTTCTTTGCAATTAAGTCACCCAGAATTTAGAGATGTGCATTCACGTGTTTTGAAGTGGCGAGAAAAATCAAATACCACTGGTAAAAAATGGGCTTTAGCAGTTGATGAACCAGGAAAAGCGGATATTGCCTTGCTGTCAGACGACGAGGATCCAGAGCATAATTATGCCAGGTCAAGAGCCATGTGGGGAACCCTTATGGCGGGTGGTTATGGCGTAGAATGGTATTTTGGTTATGCAAGTCCTAATTCCGACCTAACCTGTCAGGATTTTAGAAGTCGTGATATGTTCTGGGATCAAAATAAGTATGCTCTAAACTTTTTCAACAAGAATATTCCTTTTTGGGATATGGAGCCAAATGATTCCCTAACCCTTGATTCGGTATCGTACTGTTTCGCTAAACAGGGTGAAATATATGTGGTTTATGCTGAAAGTAATGCTGATAAGATCAAGTTGGATATAGGTGCTTCAGGAAACATATTTGAAATAAAGTGGTACGATCCAAGAAACGGAGGTGGTTTACAAGATGGTTCAATTGCATTAGTAAAAGCAAATGGATCTGTTGATTTGGGAAGACCTCCAACAGCCCTGGACAAAGATTGGGTGATTTTGGTTAAAAGAAAATAATCTCAAATATATGTTAGGATATTTTAAGACTATGATGTGCGGAGTCTTGTTATTCCAATGGATAATTGGATCGGCCCAAAAGACGGAAAGACCATTTATTTGGGTGTCCCAAAGCGATAGAGAAGAAATTTTAAATGAAATTGAAACCCAAGACTGGGCGAGATCGTTCTTTAAGGGGTTTAAGGAGAGATTAGACTCTAGCATTGTTTTGCATAAAACTTCACCTTATAAATTTTTAAAAGAGCTACCTTTTAATTGGTCAATTCAAAAGAAGGAGGGAGTGCCTCCTTTTAAGACCATTACAAAATTTGATGGGACTACAGCAAAGGACAGATATAATCTCAATACATATTTACAGGTTGGAATTGATAGTGGTGTTATGTACTACTTGACAAATGAGAAACGTTATGCGCAATGTGCGTTAGATGTACTGTATAATTTTATTGAGGCTTTAGTTCAAATGAAGCCATCAATCCAACGGGGAAATGGAGGATGGGTATATCCAAACGATCATTTAAGGGAAGCCCGCGTAATAGGGGCGCAGTTGCCCATTATTTATGATTTTATAGGATCCTTTCTTGAAAAAAATAAGAAGGCATACAGTGTTGGAGCAAAAGATTATAGGATGTTCTCAGTTGAAAATGCTCAAAAGGTCTTTCTTACTTATGCCAAACTTGCCGTTGAACATGGACATACTGGATCTAATTGGTCGGTATTGGAATCATACAGCCTAGTACAAAATGCTTTGGCCCTGAATGACTTGAAATTACGGCAACAGTATTTAAATTATTATTTAGTGGATGGAACAGATACACAGGATGCCCTTCCAGATATTGGGGCAAAATACAAAAAGGAGGGAGATGTGTTTCCAGAAACATCACAATACTCTAACGGAGTGGCCTCGTATACTACAACCTTAATGTACATGCTAAATAAATATCAACCAGATTTAAGATTAGGGAAAAAGTACTATAATATCCCTTTAGCCTTGGATAGATGGAATGCGTTGCGTTTTCCAAATAAAGAGATCATTAGATTTGGAGATGGACACCGGAAGTTTCGTACATCCTATGTTTCTTATGATATGGCTTATTTGCTGGGACAACAAGATAGTGTTGATAAGCTTAAGGATAAATATGGTCCATTATTATCAAAGGGCATTGTAGAAGGATCTTATGATCGAGGAGCCGTAGGGAGACGATCAATGAGCGTTACAGTTTATACAACCCCATTACGGTTGCTTTGGATTCGAAAAACCAAAGATTATAAATATGGACCTTTTAAAGAACCAAGAACCGATAAATTCACCCATGCAGGTGTTTATTTGCAAAGAAATTTAAGTGCCACCCAAGATCCAAATTATGGTTTAATGTGTTTTGTAGGTGGAGCGCATATGGTACATGGCCATGCCAGTGGTATGGATATGGAACTTTATGGGGTAGGAGAGGTGTTAGGTGTAGATCACGGCCGGGGCAAGTATAGAACCAATTTGCATGAAAATTACTCGAGGTTATTTGCAGCCCATAATTCAGTAATTGTAAATGGAGCCAGTCAGGGTGAAGGCGGTTGGGTAAACTTGGGCATGAACAGCACTCAATTAGTAGCTATGGAGCCAAAACCAAAAGAAAAGGCTGTATCACCAAACTACTCATTTACCAGAACACATTTTGTAGATGATAAAGGCGATAAAGCAGAGGCCGTTCAAGATCGTACTATGGCCTTGGTAAGGACGTCACCTACCACAGGGTACTATGTAGATGTTTTTCGTTCAAAATCTTCATTGCCAAATGAATATCATGACTATTTGTACCATAATATCGGAGATCAGGTAACGTTTTTAAATGACGATTTAGACTTGAATCCAGATGAGAATAGATTTAAGGCTAATGCCAATGCAGAGCATTTGTACAATAAAAAGTTTAGGAATCCTGGATGGCATTTTTTTGAAGACGTAAAATCATCGGGGATATATGAAAAAAATGTTAATGCGACCTTTAAAATTTCGAGATTATTAGATGGTAAAGATAGGTCAATGCATGTATTTATAACAGGGGATAGTAATAGGGAGTATACTGTGGTTAATGCGCCAATTACATTTGAGGCTCCTGTCCCTTACAATCGAAAACCTACACCAACAATAGTAATACGCCAAAAAGGAGAGGCTTGGACACAACCTTTCGCAGTGGTTTACGAACCGTCATTAAGTAAAACTCACCAAGAAGGTATACAAGCCGTCTCTAAGTTGGAAAGTAATGGTAATTTTAAAGGAATTGAGGTAGTTAGTAAGATCAATTCTAAAAAGCTTACGCAAGTTATAATTAGTCAAGAGTCCAATGCCCTTTATGAAAATAAAGAACGGGATATAGAATTTATTGGGGCTTTTGCCATTATTACCTTCGATAACAATAATAACCTGTTGGATGTTTATATGGGGCAAGGCACACAATTAAGAGTTAAAGACGTTAGCTTTAAATCAAAGGGTAAAAGCCCTGGATCTGTTTTTGTTGACTTCAAAGAAGAGATTCCAAGGATAGTATCTTCAAACAATGCGGAGGTGAAACTTAAATAAGTTCTCCAAATATTTCTAAGGATACATTTGTCATTTTTACTGTTTAATACCAATTCTAACTTAAAATTACTCACTAAAACTTGCTCTTTTTCACCCAAACATCAAAATAAAACTTAACTTAGCTTAGGCTAGGCTTGCGTTTTCTTTTTCGCTTAGATAATACCAAATCCACCATAGAACACCGCTAATAATCAATTTCTTTTTCTACTTATACTTCGTTGAAAAATAAAACCGTAGCTAATGCTATGCTTTGATTTTTCGCCTCACATAAGTGAAAAATAATCTTAACTCTATATGTTGCATTTTATAATAGATTTGGTATAAAAAATTGCTGCGTTTTATCTGGGAAATTTCAAATAAGAATTGGTATAAATAGCACGTGCAGTATAGTGCAGGACAGGTTTTGGTAAATCCTATTTTATCTTTAAGCTTTAAATTTCATCTCTGTAAAGTAAATGAATACGGTCAATTGGGGAATTATTGGATGTGGCAATGTGGCCGAAGTTAAAAGTGGCCCTGCTTTTCAAAAAGTAAAGCACTCTGCTTTAATATGCGTGATGCGCAGAAACGAAGAAAAAGTAAAGGATTTTGCCAAAAGGCATAACGTGCCAAATTATACAACCAGTGTTTCTAAATTGGTTAATGATGAAAGGGTGAACGCTATCTATATTGCAACCCCGCCTTCTTCACATTTACACTATACATTACAGGCCATTCAAGCAGGTAAAAGTGTGTATTTAGAAAAACCAATGGTGTTACATAGCAAAGAAGCCCATATACTTTTAAAAGCATTGAATAAAAGCAATGTAAAAGTTACGGTAGCGCATTATCGTAGAAATTTACCTTTGTTTACTGAAGTGAAATCATTATTAGGTGCTAATGTAATTGGAAAAGTAGCTTCGGCAGAAATTGAAATAGCGCAATCGCAAAGTGCAAATTTAATAGCCAAAACAGATGAAAATTGGAGGTTAGATCCAGAAATTTCAGGTGGTGGCTATTTTCATGATATAGCACCGCATCAAATAGACTTAATGTGTTATTATTTTGGAGATGTAGCCAAAATAAAAATAAATGCTATTCATGATAGTATGTCACCAAGTGATATGGTGAGTGGTGAAGTGGAATTTGAAAACGGCGTTCAATTTAAAGGAAGTTGGAACTTTGCTGCTTCAGAAGACAGTGACAGATGTACAATTACTGGCGAAAAGGGGACCATTACATTTTCTTTTTATAGTGATGAGATTAGGGTTGAAACAACAGAAAAAAGAGAAACTTTTAAGTTTCAAAACCCAAAGCATGTACAGCAACCTATGATAGAACAGGTTGTGGGGTATTTTTTAGGCGAAAATGAAAATCCATGCTCGGTAGAAGAGGCCGCAGTGGTAACTGAAATTATGGATGCATTTTGTGGAATTGATTACTAGTTGTGAATATAAATTTTAAAATATCAAATGGAGTTGTAATTGCAATGTTGTTAGTTGTAACATCTTTAAGGTCTCAAAACCCCATAGTTCCAAACATAGGGCTAAATGATCCGCATATTCATATTTTTAATGACACCGCTTATGTTTACGCTTCACATGATACAGCTATAGATAATGACAAGTTCATCATGGAAGATTGGTGGGTGTGGTCATCGCCCGATTTAGTAAATTGGACGAAACGAAGTGTTTTAAGTCCTAAAGATACTTACATTGGAAAAGAATTTTCAAGATGTTGGGCTACCGATGCAGCTTTTAAAAATGGAAAATATTATTTCTACTTTTCAGAAGGCAACGAACAAACAGGCGTGGTAGTTGGCGATACTCCTATTGGGCCTTGGAAAGAGGTTTTAGGAAAGCCTTTGTTAAGTTCTAATTTAACACCTACTCACGAATATGATATGGCGGTTTTTGAAGACAATGGAGAGCATTACATCATCTTTGGCGTATGGGATTATTACATCGCAAAACTTAATAATGATATGGTTAGTTTAGCAGAATTACCAAAGAAAATTGAAATTAATAATCCCCGAGGGCCATATAATCCATACGGCGAAAATAAAAAAATGCCAACAGATGATAAGCCTTTTGTGCATAAATATAAAGGAAAGTATTATTTGTCATGGGGTTGTTTTTACGCCATGGCTGATAACCTTTATGGCCCTTATGATTATAAAGACACGGTTATTAAGGAAAAGAGTTTTGCCGAAGGTTTTGATGCACCCACATGGCCTAACGGCTTTTTACAAGGTCGTCATGGGTCTTTCTTTGAATGGCATAACCAATGGTATTATATATATTGTGACGTAAGTCAAACGGGAAATCGCTATTTTAGAGATAGCTTTATAAGTTATATTCATTACAAGGATAATGGTGAAATGGCAACTATAAGAGTTGATGGTATTGGAGTAGGCAATTATGATGCTAACGCTAGTGTGGAAGCAGAAGATTATTTTAAGGCCGAAGGCATTAAAAAAGTGGAAAACACTTTGGGAGGATTTTCAATACAGCCGTGGGCAGATCAAAGTTATGTTGTTTACCCGAATGTGAAAGGCTTGCATAATAAAACAATATTAGCGTTTGAGGTGTTGGCTAATACATCGGCTAAAATAGAAGTTAGAGAGGCTAGCCCTAACGGAAAACTTCTAACAATACTGGAAATACCTAAAAATGATAATTACACATTTCAAAAAAGACCATTCAAAATTAAAGATTTGAAGGAGGTTGTGTCTATTTGTTTTGTGTTTAAAACAGATGCTAATGAGTCCTTTGCAATAAATCGATTTGAATTCAAAAATTAAAACTATACAAACATTCAATACTAATGAGAAGATTACTTTTTTTAGCCTTACTGGCAATTTTTGTTTCCTGTGAAAAGGGAGCCTCTAATTCCAAAGATTATAAAGATGCTTCACTGTCTATAGAAGAAAGAGTTGAAGCACTATTGGCAAAATTATCTCTTGAGGAAAAAGTAGCACAAATGCGAATTTTTCATGCCAACATTGGTGTGAACCATAATGAAGATGGAAGTCTTAAACTTTCCGATAGGGTGGTGGAAAAATTAAAATTAGGAATTGCCGGTATAAAAAATCCAGGTGAACACATTGATGCAGTTTCGGCGGCAAAATTCAATAACGAACTTCAAAAGTACATTATTGAAAATAACCGATGGGGCATTCCTGCCTTATTCGTAACGGAATCTTATAATGGTGTTGACGCTACTGGATGTACTAAATTTGGGCGTCCTATGACATCGGCAGCAACATTCAACCCAGAGCTTGTTCAAAGACAATGGGATGTGGTTGGACGTGAAGCCCGTTTACGCGGGATGCACATGTGCCACTCTCCTGAAGCTGACTTAGTACGTGACCCAAGATTTGGACGTATGAGTGAGGCTTTTGGTGAAGATACTTACTTAACAACGCAAATGGTTAAAAATGCCATTATAGGTGTACAAGGAAATTATGAAGGTTTAGGTAAAGGTACTCATATTGGTGCTGTTGCTAAGCATTTTGCAGGTTATGGGCAAGTATTGGGAGGTTCCAATTTTGCCGCTATCGAAATTTCTCCAAGAACTTTAATAGATGAAATATATCCGCCATTTGAAGCAGCTGTTAAAGAAGCTAAAACGTTGGGGATTATGGCATCCCATGGCGATATTAATGGTGTGGCTTCCCATGGTAATCCAGAGTTGCTTACTGGTGTTTTGAGAGACCAATGGGGCTTTGAAGGGTATGTGGTTTCAGATTCTAATGACATTGCACGTTTACATTATTTTATGAATGTTGCCGAAACCCCAGAAGACGCAGCGCGTATGGGCTTGGAAGCTGGTATTGATATCGATTTATATGCTGAAGATTCGTATGCTTACCTGCCAGAAATGGTAAAGAAGAGCCCTGAATTAGAAACGTTGATTGATAGGTCTGTTAGACGTGTGTTGCGTACTAAATTCATCCTAGGTTTGTTTGATAATCCATATATCGATATTGAAACCGTTAAAAAAGGAAATAGAATGGAATCGTCATTGGAATTGGCAAAAGTATCAGATTTAGAGTCGGTTATTCTTCTTAAAAACGAAAATAACGCCTTACCACTTAACCCTAATAAGTCTACTAAAATTGCACTTTTGGGGCCACTTCTAAAAGAGAATACTAAGGCTATGTTCAAGTCCGTAGTAGAAGATAACATTACGTTTGTAGCTGAAAAAGGCTTTCATTTAACCGATGAAAAAGGAGGAGAACCAAAACTGTTGGAAAGAGATGGTAAAGCTTTGGATAACCTCGTAAATATAGCTCGAAGCTCAGATATCGTTGTTTTGTTTTTAGGAGGTGATGAGTTTACGTCAAAAGAAGCCTTCTTTAACCATGCTTTGGGGGATAGAGCAACAATAGACCCTGTAGGCCCACAGGATGAATTAGTAGAACGCATAAAGGCTTTGGGGAAACCCGTTGTTGTAGTGCTAAAACACAGAAGAACTTTATCTATCAATACCATTGCAGAAAAAGCTGATGCCATATTAGATGTGTGGGATTTAAGTGAGTTTGGAGATGAATCTACAGCACGAATTATTTTTGGTGAAGTGTCGCCATCAGGAAAATCACCAGTTACAATACCAAGATCGATTGGGCAGTTGCCATTTCATTATAGCATGAAAGAAATAAACTATAAAAAGGAGTATTTATTCCTTGACAAAGGACCATTGTATCCGTTTGGACATGGTTTAAGCTATGCCAATTTTGAGTATTCTGATATTAAAATTTCAAATTCTGAAATCACTCCAGGTACTGAATTGGAAGTAAGCGTAACAGTAACCAATACAAGCGATGTAAAAGCCAAAGAGGTGGTTCAAATGTATATAAAGGATGAAATAGGTTCTGTTACTCGTCCTGATAAAGAATTAAAAGGATTCCAGAAGATAGAATTTGATGCTGGAGAAAGTAAACAAGTAGCTTTTAAAATAACGCCTAAAATGCTGGAATTTATAGGTATTACAATGGAAAAAGTTTTGGAGGCTGGAGATTATACAGTAATGATCGGGACGTCTTCAAGAGATTATTTAAAAACAACATTTAAACTAAAAAAATAAAAACATCATGAATAAAACCATTATAACATTAGTAGCAGCAGTATTAATGTTCAATTGTTCTACTGCCCAGAAGGTAGTGGAAGTTCAAGCTATTTATAAATCTGATGTGAGAACCTCTATGGTTAAGGCATTAGAGTGGCAAGAAACACATCCAATTTTCGCTATTTCACCAACAGATTGGACAGCAGGAGCATACTATGTGGGAGTAGCACGAGCCCATAAAGCAACCAAGGATATGATATATATGGCAGCTTTAAAGAATCAAGGTTACTGGAATAATTGGCAAACCTATAAACGTTTACATCATGCCGATGATGTGGCTATCTCATATAGTTATATTTATATTGATAAATACGCTGGTAGACGGAATTTTGTGGATTTAGAACCAACCAAGAAATTCTTAGATGCGCATCTTTATGGTGATGATGAGTGGAAGGCAGGTACTGATAAAAGCAATATGGGCAAGACTATTTTGTGGTGGTGGTGCGACGCTTTATTTATGGCGCCTCCTGTACTTAATTTATATGCCAAACATACCAAGCAGCCTAAGTACTTAGAAGAGATGCATAAGTATTATATGCAGACTTATAACCAGTTGTATGATAAGGAAGAACAGTTGTTTGCAAGAGACATGCGTTTTGTTTGGAAAGGTAACGATAATGACACGAAAGAACCAAACGGTAAAAAAGTATTTTGGTCTAGAGGTAACGGTTGGGTATTTGCTGGGTTAGCATTGATTTTAGACGATATGCCAGCAGACTATGAGAACCGTCCATTTTATGAAAACCTGTACAAGGAAATGGCAGAAAAAATATTGAAGATCCAACCAGAAGATGGTTTATGGAGAACAAGTTTATTATGCCCGGAGTCTTACGACCACGGTGAGGTAAGTGGTAGTGGTTTCCATACGTTTGCTTTAGCTTGGGGTATTAATAATGGTTTGCTAGATAAAAAACACACGCCTGCTGTTAAAAAAGCGTGGAGTGCTTTAAAAGCTTGCCAGCATGAAGATGGTCGTGTAGGTTGGGTACAAAATATTGGCGCTTTCCCAGAACCGGCGTCAGCCGATTCTTGGCAGAATTTTGGAACTGGAGCATTTTTAATGGCGGGTAGTGAAGTTTTAAGTTTCGGTCAATAAACACTATATAAGTGAAGCGTGTTTACACAATTTTTATGGCTTGTATAGAAACATAAATAGACCTTTATGAATAAATTAGTTCCAGTAGTTTTAATAGTAATTTTGATTTTTGGTTGCCAATCCAAAGGAAGTGATTTGTCAACTACTGCAAATGCATTGGATTTTAATGAATTAAGGGGAGGGTTTAAGGATCCGTCTGTTATCTATCGCCCTGAAACTTGGTTTCATCTTAATGGTAACAATATTAGCAAAGAAGGCCTAACCTTGGATTTAGAAGCTATAAAGGAAGCTGGTCTTCAAGGGGTTCAATTGTTTAATAAGGCAGGACGATCTTATCCAGGTGTAAAGCCAATTAAAATTTTATCCCCCGAGTGGGAGGACATGATTCGTCATGCTGCAGATGAATGTAAGCGCTTAGGGTTAAAGTTTACTATGCAAAATTGTCCAGGCTGGTCTATGACCGGCGGACCTTGGGTGCCTGTTCAAGAGGCTCAACGCGAGATGGTTGAGTCGGAGTATCATGTTTCAGGAGGAATAAGGTTTAACGATACTTTAGAATTGGACAGCTTGTACCATACTCCTGATTATGATTATAAAGATATTCAGGTGTTGGCATTCCCAACACCAAAGGGAGCTAACTTGGAACCTTTTAATCCTTCAAGTATTGAAACTAACAATATTGTAGTTCCTTGGAAAGATATTTTCAACCCAAACTCAAAAATTATTGTTACCCGTAAATCAACCCAACTCGATAAACCACTTAAAAAATATAGATCACAAGGTATATCAAAAGTAAATAATGCAGATACTTGGGTGAAAACTAAGTTTGAAAAAGAGGTGACGCTTCGATCAATTGTCTTACCACAATTGAGGCATGTTACTATGGATAACCAATATCCAAGGATAGACGTTACAATTAATGTTGAAGCATTAATAAATGGTAAACTTGTTGAAGTGGCCAATTTAAATTTGCCAGATGCCAATTGGAATGACAGACGGAAGCACCTAACTTTTGCCATCCCTGAAACAACATCTAATGAGTTCTTATTTACCTTTAAAGGGAATCATAATTTAGCTCCAGAATTTATTCGGTTAAGTGCCAAACCCAAATTACACAATTATGAGGCAAAAGCAGGTAAAGTATTGAGAAGGCTGGAAAAAGGAGTGCAATATAATTATGCTGAAAATACGATAATTAGGTCTAATAGGATCATTAATCTAACTGATAAGATGAACATCGAAGGCAAATTAACGTGGGATGTTCCTGAAGGAGATTGGACAGTAGTACGTTTTGGTCATGTCAATATGGGCTTAACCAATAAACCAGCAGTTCCTGAAGCCACAGGTTGGGAATCTAGTAAGCTGGACAAAAAAGCTATTGAAAATCATTTGCGAAATGGTATGATAGGCAAAATGATACAAAATGGAGGGCCAATAGGTGATGGAAAATTGTACGGTTTATTAATTGATAGTTGGGAAAGCCATGTCCCAACTTGGACAATGAATTCACAAGATTTGTTCAGTGAATTTGAACAAAGGCGGGGATACAGTATGAAATCCTATTTACCTGCTACCATGGGGTATATTGTTGAAAACCATGAAGTCACCACTAAGTTTTTACGAGATCTTCGCCATACAATGGATGAGGTATACATTGATAATTTCTTTAAGCATTTTGCAACGGTAGCACATGATATGGGCGCTCTTGTATATACAGAAGGTGCTGGCGGAGAGGTATTGCCAATAGATCCTATGCGTTATTATGGCGTTAGCGATATACCAATGACCGAGTTTTGGTACCCTTCTGCACCTTCTGCACAGAATGAGTATGCCAAGCCTATTTATAATGCTGCCTCTGCAACACATTTATACAATAAACCTGTTTTGGCAGCTGAGGCTTGCACACAAGTAGGCGTTAAATGGAACGAACATCCATTTTGTGTAAAATATTTAATCGATTATAATTTCACTAAAGGGGTTAACCACTTGGTGTTTCATACATTTTCACATACACCACAAACCAATGTCTTTCCAGGGTCTAGTTTTGGTGGACATATTGGTTTTCCATTAGTGAGAGCACAGACTTGGTGGAAGTATATGAAGGATTGGACAGATTATTTGAGCCGTAATCAATACATTTTACAGCAAGGTGAATATGTTGCAGATGTGTTGTGGTATTACGGCGATCATTTTGAACGTCCACCATTCGATTTGGATTATTTTCCTGAAGGGTATCGATTTGATTATTTAAATACAGAAATTCTTCAAGAAAAGTTAAGCATGCAAAATAGTAAAATTCATGTTGAAAATAGTGGGGATTATCGCATCATCATGTTAAGGGATTCAAAAGAGATGTTGTTGTCTACAGCAAAGAAGCTAAAGGAATTAGTATTAACAGGTGCAGTTATTCTTGGTGATAAGCCTGTAGGCTCACCTAGTTTGATGGATGACGAAAATGACTTACAAGAACTTTATAAAATCTCAAATGAACTATGGGGAGAGGGAGCCAGTGGAGTTAAACCGATAGGAAAAGGTAGAGTGTATTGGGGTAAAACATTGGATGAGGTGTTGGAAGATGAACATATTGCACCAGATGTTATAGTTCCAGAAGATTTGGATATTAATTGGATTCACCGTAAGACAGGCAATGTCGATATCTATTTTGTAGCATCCAGAATGGATAAACCTGTTGACGCTACCTTAAGTTTTGGTGTTAGCAATGGCTCCCCACAAATATGGGATGCCTTTACAGGTGAACAACAAGCAGCTAAAATCTGGAATAAAGTGGACGGTAGAACCAATGTTGCTTTATCATTAGCTCCAAGTGGCAGTGCCATTGTAGTATTCGCTAAAGAAGAAGGAATTCCATATGCTACAAAGGTTGTTTGTAATGAGGATATTATTTTAAATTCGGAAAAAGGATGGTATCGCATTCATGAGGATGAACCAGCTGAATCTATCTCATGGAAGGGGGATAAACCATTAGTTACAAAATCAGGCAAATATCAGTTTTATAATGCCCAAGGGGCAATAGAGGAAAAGACTATTTCAGTTACAACTCAATTGCTACAGCACCAGTGGCAATTGCATTTTAATAAAGGATGGGGTACACCAGAAACGCTCAATATTCTAGAATTGATACCGTTAAACGAACTTCGGGATGAATCAGTAAAGCATTATTCAGGAACCGTGAACTATACAAAAACCTTTGTAGTAAATGAAAAAAGTGAATATGTCCTTATAGATTTAGGAGCTGTGTCCAATATAGCGGAGCTTTGGTGTAATGGTAAAAAGGTAGGTGTTAAATGGGCTCCTCCGTTTGTTTTTGATGTTTCAAAGGAAATACAAGACGGGGAAAATAAACTAGAAATTAAAGTGACCAATACTTGGCGCAATCAATTGATATATGATAATTTACGACCGGAAAATGATAAAAAGACTTGGACCACTAATCCACCACGAATGGATGAAACCGAATTGGAATCTTCTGGTTTAATTGGGCCAGTTATACTTAAATCTATACGATCAGAAGGAATGCCCAACAATTATTAATAAGTGAACCGATGTTGTATTAATTAGGGCTTGCATTTGTTTGAAAGACATGTTCATGCTGGTATAACCATTGAGAAATAAATATTAAGTATAGATGAAACGACGCAACTTTATACAATTATCGACTTTGACAGGAGTGGGCTTGTCATTACCAATTACGGGTCTATTGAATTCTTGCGCAGAATTCGCCAAACACTCCATAGAATACAAGAAGTTAACTTCAGGTCTATTAAAGGAATGGTGTGATGGTATGTTAAAAGTTCAAATTAAGAATCCTTCAAATTTAGAAGAACACGGGGCTTTGGGTTGTCCCTCATGCAGTCATATACATGGTAGGTGTATGGATGCAGTTTATCCGTTTTTGTATATAGCAGATAAAACAGGTGATAAAAAATATATAGAAGGGGCAAAATTGGTAATGCTTTGGGCCGAAAATAATGTCTCGCAGGAAGATGGAAGTTGGACAGTTATTAAAAACCCAAAATCATGGAAGGGGATTACTGTTTTTGGGGCCATTGCTTTGGCCGAAGCATTACAGTACCATGGTCATGTTTTAGATGAAGAAACTCGACTGGCTTGGATGGAACGATTAGCAAAAGCGGGAGAGTATATTTACAATACGTTTACTATCGATTTTACCAATATTAATTATCCTGGGACAGCGGTTTATGGATTGGATTTAATTGGAGACCTTGTACAAAGAGATGATTTTAAAGTAAAAAGTAAAACACTAGCGTCTGAAGTGAAATCTTATTTTACAACTAACGACAGTTTGTTGTTTGGTGAGTGTAAAAAGAGCTCCAGTAAACTAAGTGAAAAAGGCTTACATGGTGTGGATTTAGGTTATAATGTAGAAGAAACCCTAAATAGCCTCGTGATGTATGCTTTAAAACATAATGATGAAGAGCTATTGCTAATTTTAACCAAATCTCTCAACAGCCATTTAGAGTTTATGATGCCCGATGGGGGATGGGATAACAGTTGGGGTAACAGAATGTACAAATGGACCTATTGGGGCAGTAGAACTTGTGATGGTAGTCAACCTGCATTTGGAATGATGGCGCATATTAATTCTGCTTTTGGAACCGCAGCGGTAAAAAATACGGAACTGTTACAGCGTTGTACGGCAGATGGTTTAATTCATGGCGGGCCGCATTTTGTGTCTGCAGGAATTCCTCCATGCGTACATCATACATTTACTCATGCAAAACCATTAGCAGCATTATTAGACCATTGGCAGCATTTACCGGAAATTAATAAAAATGCAGAACTACCAAGAGCCACAGCAGATGGTGTATCACATTTTAAAGATTTAGATGTGTACTTATTTGCAAGAGGTGATTGGAGAGGTACCGTAAGTGCCTATGATGCCGAATACCATTATATGGAAGATTATCGCCAAGCTTCAGGTGGGGCTTTGGGTGTATTATATCATAACAAAGTTGGTCTGTTATGTGCCGCCAGTATGGCCCAGTATTATTTGGTGGAAAAAAATAATCAACAACCGCAACCAAATGAAGATATTTGTTTAACACCTCGCATTGAAACATTTAAAGATGAAGTTTGGTACACTAATTTATATGATTTGCCAGCAACAATTGCTTCAAAAGATGAAAACCAAACTATAGAATTGTTAGTAGATGTCAAACTAAAAAATAGTTATAGACAGGAAGTTGAAGAAACCGCTTCAAACTTTAAAATTACTTATAAATGCAATGCCGATGAAACGAAAATTGTTGTAAAAACAGATCAGGATATTTTGATGCCTACAGCTTTTGTGTTGCCTATTGTTTCTACAAATGATGAGGTGGTTACGAATGTTAGCAGTACTGAAGTTACCATTCAAAAACCTGAAGGAATAGTTACTATAAAAGCAAGTGAACCATTTAAAATGAAAGCGATTGTAGGCAAAAGAACCTTTAATATGGTTCCTGGTGTAGAGGCATTACCATTCGAATTCTTTTTTGATGATAGCAAGGAATTAGAAATTAAAATAGCAGTAAGCTAAGTTAATATACGGAGTTTCTAAATTGTCCTGGAGCCAAACCGGTTTTTCGTTTAAATAAACGATTAAAATAATAGGCAGATTCAAAACCAAGTTTATACGCAATTTCTTTTTGGGTCATTTTCGTGTTTAAAAGGAGTTCTTTGGATTTTTCAATCTTAAGCAATAAATAGTATTGCAATGGAGATATCCCGGTTTGGATTTTAAAATCCGATCTGAATTTAGAATAACTTACCCCTAAATCTATTGCTATGTTTAATAAATCTATTGATTGGTCAATGTTCTTATACATCATGCCCTTGGCACGTGACACCATGGAATTAAGGTGTTCAATATGATCTCCAGCGTTTTTTATATTATGCAATTCTGCCATAAGCTGAATGCACACCCCAGATGCTAAACGTTGGAATCCAAAAGGTTCTTCATCAAATAGTTTAAACAGGATATTGAAATGGTTTAAAATAACTGGTTTGTTGCATTTTGATAGGATTGGGGCGTCAGCAGTGAAGAATCCGTTTGAAAGAAACTGTTTGGCTATATCCCCAGAAAAACCCACCCAGCGTTCAGTCCATCCGGTTTTCTGCTTGGGCTTATAACGATGCCAAACACCGGGAAATAATAGAAATAAGTCACCATCCGAAACTTTTATTTTTCCGGTGGCCTTACTTTCAAAAGAACCTTCACCTTTTGTGATGAGCACCAAATGAAATTCATTCAAAACCCGCCCTTGTTCCCAAGTGAAAATATAGTTGTCAGGATGGTCCTTTGATGGATAAAGCGTATTTTTTTCAATAATAGTACGTCCTAAACTGTTGATGTAAAAGCCCCATTTTTTATCTTGTTCAAGAACAATAAGATATTTTCTGTACTTGTTTTTCATGTCATTTTGTGCAACAAATATATCAAAATGTCAATTTGATTTATGGGTTTAAATCAAGAATTTTATCTTCTTAAGTATTAATGTATAGTAATAAATAGGAAAATTTAATGTAGTGTATAAAGTCTTAATCAGATGAAATTACTAAAATGATACACAGTTAAAATAAAATCAAAAAATACTAATTTTAAATACAATGCAAAGCAAATTAACAAAATATCAATACAAAAAGATGTTAAAGCTGTTTCTTGTTGTTATGACGATGTCATTAATGGGGTGCGATACTAATTCCAAGGTTTCGTTAGTAGATCTTAAATGTGAATATCGCATAAATCCTTTGGGTATAGACAATACCAAGCCAAGATTTAGCTGGAAACTTATTGAAAACAACCAATCTAGAGGTCAAAAGCAAACCGCATTTCAGATTTTAGTATCGAGTGGCTTAGACAATTTAAACAATAATATTGGTGATTTATGGGATTCAGGAAAGGTTGAAAGCAATAAATCAGTAAACAACGTCTATCAGGGAAATACCTTGGAATCTTCAAAGCAGTATTACTGGAAAGTCAAGGTTTGGGATAAGGCTGGGCAGGCATCCAATTGGAGTGACTATGGTTTATTTTCAATGGGCCTTTTAAATAAAGAAGATTGGAAAGGCGCATGGATTTACAAAACCGACCAAAGAAAGATAGACCATAACTGGTATCGGAAGAACTTTGAACTTCAAGAAAAGGCTGAATCAGCCTTTGTGCATGTGGCCTCTTTTGGGTATCACGAATTGTACGTTAATGGGGAAAAGGTGACCAATAATGTCATGAACCCAGTATCGTCATATATGAAAAAAAGGATTCCCTATCTCACTTATGATGTTAAGGATTTTCTAAAAAAGGGAAAGAATGTTATTGGCGTATGGCACGCTGCTGGTTGGGCCAGATGGGACCGTATTAAAGAATACAGAAATCCGCCTTTTGTGTTTAAAGCGCAAGCCAATATTAAAACCAATAAGGAACATGTTAAACTTAGTACCGATGGCACTTGGAAGTGCAAAAAGAGCCATAGCTCCTATTACGGTGACTGGGATATCCTTGATTTTGGAGGAGAGACCATTGATGATAGAAAAAAGGAAGATGGTTGGAACACCATTGCCTATGATGACAGTAATTGGATGCATGCCGGTATTTACGACCACGAAACTTTAAATGCCAACCTAAAGGAAATAAATGAAACAGTGGTTGTCAAGGAAGATAAGTTAATTGGAAAGGGCAAGTTTAAAAACCGAAGATTCAGTCCAATCACAGCAGAATTAAGCGCCCAAATGGTAGAGCCTCAGGTGAAATACAAAGCCATAAATCCTATTGGTATAAAGAATGATAATAACGGTACCTATCGTATTGATATGGGCGAAAATTACACGGGGTTTTTCGAAATGAATTTATACCAGGGAAAGGAAGGGGACTCCATTTTATTTGAGATCAGTGACCAGACAGAAAAAGTCATGAACTGGGCACAGAAAAGTAAATATATTTATGGAAAAACGGGTGAAGGTAAATTTACCAATAGATTTAATGTGGCTGGCGGACGATGGATAACTGTTTACGGATTAAGTTATGAACCTAAACTTGAAGATGTAAAGGGCTATGTAATTACCAATGACCGTAAGCAAATAAGTAAGTTCCAATCCTCGAATGAGCAATTAAATCAGATTTATCAAATCAATTTAGATACGTATATCGCTAATACCATGGATGGTATTTTGGTGGATTGCCCACATCGGGAGCGTCGTGGTTGGGGCGAAGTTACAGTGGCTGCCATGTACGGCGATGCCCTGCCAAATTTTGAAAGTGGAGCATATATGGATCAATATTTACAGTATACGCGTGATGCCCAGATGCCAGATGGCCAGATTCGTGGTATAGTTAACGAGAACGACCGCCCTTTTTTAATGTGGAAAGCGAATAGCCCGTTAACAGTCTGGGAAACCTACCGAATGCTCGGCGATAAAAAGGTACTGGAAGATAATTATGAGTCCATGCAAAAATGGATGGATTGGATGTTTGAGAACTCAAATTACAATACCGGTGGGGCCATTATAGCAGGAGAACAAGGTGCCAGGGCATTTCCAGGCTTAGGAGATTGGTGTACGCCAAGAGGGAATTTTTGGACCAGTAGTAACTCACCAAATGCCTTACATTTCAATAATTGTATTTATGCCTATATGTTGGATAATGCGGTAAAAATAGCTAAGGCTTTAAATAGAACAGATGACGTGAAAGTTTATGAAGATAGATTAAAAGTACAGCGTAAAGCTACCCATAAATTATTCTATAACCCTGAAACAGGACAATATGTAAATGGCCAACAAGTTAATCAGGCCTTTGCATTGTTAGCTGGAGTAACGCCAGAGCAAGAAAGGAAAAAAGTATATGATAATTTAGTCGATAATGTACTTTATAAATTCCCCTATTACGATACGGGTAGTTCCGGACAGGCACTCTACACCCGCTATTTTATAGAATCTGGAGAGCGTATGGATTTAATATATGAGTTGCTTCAAGATATGCACCACCCCAGTTATGGTTATTTTATAAAACAAGGTAAAACCGTATGGCCAGAGCGCTGGTCTGCTGTGGGCGTGAGCCAGATTCATACCTGTTATACTGGAATAGGAGGTTATTTTATTAAGGGGTTTGGGGGTATCAGGCCTAATCCTGAAAGTTATGGGATGCAAAATATGATCATCAAGCCTGCATTGGTAGGAGACATATCCTTTGCCAATACTGAATATGAATCCATGTATGGAAATGTAGTAGTGAATTGGAAAAGGGAAGGGGAAGGAGCCAAGTTCCATATTGAAGTTCCAATAAACAGTACTGCAAAAATATATCTTCCGGCTAATAGAAGAGAAGACGTTAAGGAAGGTGAGGTTTTAGCCGAAAATTCAAAGGGAATAACCTATATAGGCAGTGAGAAAAGCGATGCCGTAGGGCAATATGTTATATTCAATGTAGTCTCTGGTATCTATGATTTAAGGGTTAAAGAGCTGCCAAAAGTTGAATTTCCACAACCATTAGGAAATCTAACAAATCTTACACTGTTAGGGCGAATGAATGCCTCCTCTATGTTTATTGAAACCGAAAAGCTACCAGGGTTTGAAGCTTTTAAGGCGAATGATGAAAATGACGAAACCAGATGGCTTGCCGATGGTGCCCAAAATCAATATTTAGAAGTAATTTGGGTGAAACCCCAGAGGTTCAATTCTGTAGTCATTAATGAAGTTGGCCATAATATATCAAAATACCTGATTCAGGTTTGGAAGAATAACAAATGGCTTAATGTGGTTGAGGGTAGGTCTTGTGGCGTAAACAAAATCCATGATTTTGATGCTGTTAAAGCTACCAAGTGTAGGGTTCTTATTGAAGATTCCAATGAAGCACCATCAATAGCAGAATTTAAAATATTTCAGAAAAACTAAAAAGAGAGAGATATGGTAAAAGTTGGATTGTTCGGTATAGGATTAGATACCTATTGGCCACAGTTTGAAGGTTTATTAGAACGTTTGGAAGGCTATCAGCAACAAATAGCCGAAAAGATAGAAGGCTTTGGTGCCGAAGTAGTCAATGTAGGTTTGGTAGATACTCCAGAAGTAGCAAGGGAAAAAGCAAATGTGCTAAAGACAGAGGATATTGATGTATTGTTTTTATATGTGTCTACTTATGCACTATCATCCACCGTTTTACCTGTGGTACAAAAATTAAAATGTCCAACTATTATTTTAAACTTGCAGCCCGTAGCGGCCATAGATTATGAGAGATTTAATAAGTTGGGAGATAGAGGTATCATGACAGGTGAATGGTTGGCCCATTGTCAGGCTTGTGCGGTACCAGAGTTGGCCAATGTCTTTAATCGTTCGGGGATAGGTTATGAGTTTGTTACCGGTTATTTGGACGAACAAGAAGTATGGGATGATATTCAGGATTGGATCGATGCAGCCAGGGTTGTCAAAGTTATGACTAATAATCGTTTGGGGATTTTGGGGAATTATTATTGTGGAATGCTTGATGTTTATGCCGATTTAACCAAACAATCGGTTGCTTTCGGGACGCATATCGAGATTTTAGAAATGTGTGAGGTCAAAAAATACCGCGATGCTGTGACCGAGGTTGAGATAGAAGAAAAAATTGCTGAATTCCGAAGTACTTTCGATGTCATTGACGCTTGTGAACATGGAGAATTGGTACGTGCTGCTAAAACCTCTATGGCCCTGGATAAGCTTGTTGAAAATCATAATCTGGGCTCAATGGCCTATTACTATGAAGGAGAAACGGCCAATGAATATGAAAATATAGTTACCTCGGTTATAGCAGGAAACACCTTGTTAACAGGGAAGAATGTTCCAGTAGCCGGTGAGTACGAAGTGAAAAACGCCCAAGCCATGAAGATTATGGATGCCTTTGGTGTAGGGGGATCCTTCTCTGAGTTTTATGCCATGGATTTTAACGATGACATCGTCATGTTGGGACATGATGGTCCAGCACATTTTGAAATCGCCGAAGGCAGGGTACAATTGGTGCCGTTGCCAGTGTATCATGGAAAACCAGGAAAAGGATTGTCCATACAAATGACCGTAAAGCATGGTCCGGTAACCTTATTGTCAGTCGTAGAGGGTAAAGACGATGTGTTCTTATTGGTAGCCGAAGGCGAATCTGTTGAAGGGCCGGTGTTGCATATAGGCAATACCAATAGCCGTTACCGATTTTCAATTGGCGCAAGAGCCTTTATGAACGAATGGTCTAAACAGGGGCCGTCTCACCACTGTGCTATTGGCGTGGGGCATATAGCCAATAAGATTGAAAAATTGGGTAAGTTGCTAAGTATGAAAGTAATTAGGATTTGTTAATGAATTCTTGTGCTTAAAATAAAATAATGGGAGGACATTGGTATGGAAAACGGAACAAATTTCTTAAAAATAAAAATGTGCTTAAAAGTAAATCAATATATTTCGTAAGATAAAAATATGCAAGCAATATTAGGGGTACTGTTCCATTCGTTAGGTGGTGTAGCAGCAGGTAGTTTTTACATGCCATACAACAAAGTAAACGGATGGGCGTGGGAAAGTTATTGGATAGTTGGTGGTTTAATGTCATGGTTAATTGTACCACCATTAGCTGCCTATTTAACTGTTCCTGGGTTTTTGGATATTATTTTAGCCGGATCCAGTTCTATTGTATGGTTTACTTTTTTAATGGGTTTACTCTGGGGTGTTGGCGGTCTATCTTATGGGCTTGGGGTTCGTTATTTAGGAATGTCTTTAGGTAATTCTGTGGTTCTAGGTTTTTGCGCTGCTTTTGGAGCTTTGGTTCCATCGGTGTACTATAACTTTTATCCAGAGGAAGGTAAAACATCGTTTTCCGAAATGTTTGCTTCTTCAGGAGGAAGAATAGTTTTGTTAGGCGTTATGGTTTGCTTATTGGGTATTGTTATTTCGGGGAAGGCAGGCATGATGAAAGAAGGCGAACTTTCTGAGGAAGAGAAAAAGAAAACAGTTAGCGAATTTAACTTGGTAAAAGGATTGGTTGTGGCTACACTTTCAGGAATCCTAAGTGCTTTTTTTAGCTTCGGAATTGAAGCAGGTAAGCCTTTGGCAGATGCCGCTATTGTAGCAGGCTATGACCATTTGTATGCTAACAATGTAACTTTTGTGGTCATTCTTTGGGGCGGATTGGTGACCAACTTGTTTTGGACAACCATATTGAGCATTAAATATAAGTCTTACACAGATTTTACTAATAAGAACACACCGATACGTAATAATATCCTTTTTTCGGCATTGGCTGGAACGATATGGTTTTTACAATTCTTTTTTTACGGTATGGGGGAAAGTAAACTTGGTAGTGGCGCTAGTTCTTGGATACTACATATGTCTACCATTATTTTAACAGCTAATTTCTGGGGTATTTACCGCAAAGAGTGGCATGGTGTTGCTAAGAAAACCAAGTGGACCATTACGGCTGGTATTGCCGTAATTCTACTCTCTGTACTGCTTGTAGGTGTTGGTAACTCCTTATAGTTGTATATCGCGGTCTTAGTTTAATTCCAGATCAACCATGAAATACCACTAATAATTAATTTCTTTTTCTTTTAATTCCGTTGAAAATAAAACCGTAGCAAATGCTATGCTTTGATTTTCCGTCTCACATAAGCGAAAAATAAACTTAATGCTGTACGTTGCATTTTATAATCGATTTGGTATACGTTATTCCCTAATATGAATTAACATCTTTAAAGCCACATTCGCTGTTAAATCTCCAGTATCACAGGTGCCATAGGCTCCATATCTGGTATAAATGCGTTCTGTTGTATGGTTGTGAGTAATATATTTTTCGGTATTGCCAATTTTTACTTTTGAAAAGGTCACACCATTGGTGTTGTACCCAGTTTCATAAACAAAATTGTATTCTTCGTTGTAATTAAGTATTTCAAAATCTTGTACACCCTAGTGCCCCCAGTATCTGTTGTATATGGGTTCACAGTGACATGGGGTTCTAACTTAATCTTATTGCCGTCTGCTTTTTTAGCATAAACTAAAAATTGAGCACTTCTATTCGTGCTGGCTGCTTCTTCACCCTATAAAGTATCTCCTCCGGCATGCGACTGGATGATACATGTATTACCATCACTTAAATCACGAATTCTTAAGGAGCCTGTAAGTATGGTCTTTTGGTTCACGTCATGTGAAATAGTTCTAAAGAAACGTTCCACTCTGGTTTTGGGACCATTATATCTTACTGTACCACCAGTAATATTGTAACTGCCCCAATTTCCAGAGGTATTACTGTAACCACCAACTTTAGGGGCTGTTCTGCAGTTTAAAGTACTTTTGTTATTAGGGTTGGAAACGTCATCACAGGATTGTGGCGAACCAGGGACTAAATTTGGATAATCAGAGTTGTTATCACAATCTTGATAGGGTGCTGGGTTTTCTAATGATATGGGGTCGCTATCAATTGTTTTATCCATTTTCGTTTCACTGGAACACGAAAAAATAAGACTTAACATTAAAATGAATGCAGTTATACCAAACATTCTTAACTTGAATTCCATTAAAAACTTAATTGGCCTATATGGAATCTTATTCTTTGCAAAGTAGGTTGATTGCCTTTTATGAGTATCCTGCTGTGCTTACTATTTCTCAAATAAAGCATGAGAGTGCAGGATACAGAACCTTTACAATTAATGTAATTTTCGGCTATTAAAATGTTGAAGTAAATTTTTAAAATGATAAAAAAACAGCTTTACCTGTTCCTATTATTAGCGCTTTGTTTGTCATGTGAACAAAAGAATGAAGAAAGTAGCACACTTCATTTTAGGAAGCTTTTGGTCAATTCAAGTGTGAGCCCAATGACTGTTGAAAACCAACAACCTTTGTTTTCCTGGGTAATACATGCAGAAGGATTTAATAAATCACAATCAGCGTACCATATTTTGGTAGCATCTACGTCAGATAAGCTGAATGATAATGAGGCGGATATTTGGGATTCCAAAGAAATTAACAGTAATGCATCTGCTCACGTTAAGTATAATGGTAAACCATTACAAGCCTTACAAACCTATTATTGGAAAGTAAGGATTTGGGATGAAAATGGTGCGACTTCAAATTGGTCAGACGTACAAAAGTTTGAAATGGGTTTGATGAGTGAATCCAATTGGGGAGGTTCAAAATGGATTACTTTAAATAATGATACCAGAACATCTCCATATCGTTTTAGAGATTATAAAACTGGAAAAATGGATAAACCTGTACCTGTAGCTGGTTTTCCTGCAAGTTATTTTAGAAAAGAACTTAATGTCGATAAAGAAATTGAGAATGCCCAAGTTTACATTTGTGGCTTAGGTTATTATGAATTGTATTTGAACGGAGAAAAAGTAGGCGAACATGTGTTAGACCCGGCACCATCAAACTATGATAAGCAAGCCTATTATGTAAATTACGATGTGACAGAGGATTTGAAACCAGGTAAAAACATTTTCGGAATTATTTTAGGAAATGGCTTCTACGGACAAAATATTTCATGGAAAAATGATCCGGAATCTGAAAGAGATTTGGCTTATGGTCCACCAACGGTGCGTTGTTTGGTTAAACTTAAATATGCCGATGGAAGCCAATCTGATTTTTATACGGATGGCACATGGAAAGAAGCAACAGGGCCTATAGTGTTCAATAACATTTATGGTGGTGATACCTATGATGCGCGGTACGAACTCGGGGATTGGGCAACCGCAGGTTACAATGATAAAAGTTGGGGGGGCGCTAAAGAAACGTCACCAAAGATCAAAAAGATAAGTGCACAACAAGTACCACCCATAAAAAAATTAAGAGAGCTGGAGCCCCAAAAGGTTTTTAAAGGTACAGATGGTGAATGGATTGTAGATTTTGGACAAAACATAGCCGGTTGGGTAAAGTTGAATGTAAAAGAAAAAGAAGGCCAGCTTATTGAAATAATTACTACGGAAGCCTTACTTACTGATGGAAGCGATATTTTTCCAGGTTCTACAGGTGGAGGAGCTAATGGGATGCCTCAAATATATCAATACATCTGTAAAGGAAATGAGTTGGAGTCTTGGGAACCTAAGTTTAGTTACCATGGATTTAAATATGCCAAAATTAAAGGTGTGTCCTCTAAACCCGATGCTAATATGATTAAGGCAGTCTTAGTAGCTACTGATATTCAGGAAACGGGAAGTTTTAGTTCTTCGGATGAATTGCTAAATAAAATGCACAGTATCAGTAAATGGACCATTGTAGATAATGTTCACGGTATTCCGGAAGATTGTCCTCACCGTGAAAAATGTGGTTGGTTAGGTGATGCACATGCTTTTTGTGAGTATGCTTTATATAATTACGATATGTACGATTTTTATAAAAAATATATTGAGGACATCCGTACCCAAATGCGACCCACCAAAGGGTACAACAATCCAGAAATTAAGTTTCAAGTACCAACCATGATTGCCCCGGGTAAACGCACATCAACTTATGCTAAAATAGATTGGGGTGTGGCAACCATCTATTTACCGTGGTATAATTATAAATTTTACGGAGACGATGCCATTGTTAAGGAGTATTACAAAGATATGAAAGATTTGACCAACTTTTACTTAAATTTTAAAGGAGACAATGGTATTATGCAAGATGGGATGGGAGATTGGTGCCCACCACGCTGGGATAGAAGGCTCAATCCCAGTGCTATGGAATGCGACCCCATTATTTCCGCCAATGCCTATTTCTATGATGTGCTAGGTATCATGGAAACCTTCGCAAAAATGAATGGAGATAAGGGTTACGAAGCTCAAATGATAGAAGAAAAAGAAGCCTTAAAATTAGCCTTCAATAAAGAATTCTTAGTTGAAATCCCAGAAACAAAACACAAGTGGTATCAAAGTCAAACAGCTACGGTGCAGGCTTTACAGTTTGGTATAGTACCAGATAAAGAGGTTGATAATGTAGTGAACGGATTGGTATATGATATTGTAGAGGTTAAAGGGGGGCATCACTCAACAGGAATCCATGGCAACAGATATATTTATACCGTTTTGTCTAACTATGGAAAGGCTGATTTGGCCTACGATATTTTAACAACGCCTAATTTTCCAAGTCAAACCTATGTTATGAATTCAGGCTTTACCACATGGCCAGAGCGTCAATTTGTTTGGGAAGGAATGGAAGGGCCAACCAATTCATTAAATCACCCCATGCATTCTGGTTTTGCTGCCTATTTTTACGAGTCATTAGGAGGTATCAAATCTTCTAATAAGAAAACAGGTTACAAAGAGTTTAGGGTTAATCCAGAGTTTCCTAGACAAGTTGGTGATACCAAAGTATCCATTCCATCACCATATGGAGATATTAAAAATAGTTGGACTAAGAATGAAGGTGTTTTGTCAATGAAATTAGAGGTGCCTTTTAACACCAGAGCAAGAATTTTTTTAACATCAGAAGAATTGGAATCACTTATAATTAATGGAGAGGCATGGGAGGTGTTTCAAAATAATTATGGTGCTACTAAGGATGGTTTAGATGTGATTTTAGGTTCAGGAACATACCAAATATCGTATAAAAAAAATGAGTAAGAGTAGTTATTTTAAAAGCAAGATTTCAATAGTATTGCTTCCGGTTTTTTTATCGTTATTAATAGCTTGTAAATCAAATGGAATAGAGACTGTTTGTAAAAAGCCCAATATCCTATTCATTTTGGTAGATGATTTGGGCTATCATGATTTAAGTGTAACTGGCAGTACATTTTATGAAACGCCAAATGTAGATAAATTGGCAGCCGAAGGTGTGATGTTTACCAATGGTTATGCGGCAAGTAGGGTTTGTAGCCCATCTAGAGCAAGTATTATGACAGGTAAGTTTACGGCGCGCCATGGCATTACAGATTGGATTGGTGCAAAAGCAGGAGAGGACTGGCGAGCAAGAAACAGACATGATAAACTATTGCCAGCAAATTATGTTATGCAATTGCCAAAGGACGATATTACTATTGCCGAAGCGTTTAAGGAGCAAGGTTACAAGACCTTTTTTGCTGGGAAATGGCATTTAGGCGATAAGGGGGCGTATCCGGAAGATCATGGCTTTGATATTAATATTGCGGGTATTGATGCAGGCTCTCCAAGGGGAGGTTTCTTTTCACCGTGGAACAATCCTAAGCTTCAAAACAAGGAAAAGGGAGAAAATTTAACATTACGCTTAGCGAATGAAACCGCAGATTTTATAGCCAAACATAAAGACTCGACTTTTTTTGCATTTTTGTCGTTTTACGCTGTCCATGCGCCTGTGCAAACCACTCAAGAAAAATGGGTAAAGTACAGAAATAAAGCTGATAGTATGGGGGTTGCAGATTCAGGTTACAAAATGGAGCGTGTGTTACCTATAAGAAGGGTTCAAGACAATCCTGTTTATGGTGGTTTGGTAGAAACTATGGATGATGCCGTTGGTATAGTTTTAAAAGCATTAAAAGATAATGGGGTAGATGATAATACGATTGTGGTATTTACCTCAGATAACGGGGGTGTAGCCTCTGGGGATAACTACGCTACTAGTAATTTACCGCTAAGAGGAGGTAAGGGTTACCAATGGGAAGGCGGTATAAAAGAACCGTTTTTTATTAAAGTGCCTTGGTTAAAAAATATAAAATCTACAGAAGTGCCGGTAATAAGCACCGATTTGTATCCTACTTTGTTGGATTTGGCAAATCTACCTTTAAAAACTAATCAACATTTAGATGGTATGAGTTTGAAGCCATTATTAGAAGGTGAAGGTTTTGATTCTAACAGACCATTATTTTGGCATTATCCACATTATGGTAATCAAGGTGGTGAGCCTTCTTCAATTATTCAAAAAGATGGTTGGAAATTAATTCATTATTGGGAAGATGGAAGAGAAGAATTGTTTAGGCTACCTTCCGAAGAAAAGGACAATCAAAATGTTATTTCCCAACATACAGAGACTGCCAAAAATTTAAGCATTGAACTAATGACGTGGCTAAAAGAGGTAAATGCTAATTACACAACTACAGATAGCGAATTTGATGCTAATAAGCGCAAAAAGTATTTGCAGAACATTATAAATCAAAAATTTCCAAATTTAGAAAAGCAGCGACAGGAAGTACTGTCTCCAGATTTTAAACCAAATGAAGACTGGTGGGGAAGTCAGGCAATTGTTGATTAAGCAAGCTTATTCAATTAATTTTATGATTAAGATAAGATGAAAATAAACTTTAAAAAAATTAACCACGTTCAAATATGTATTCCAATAGGGGAAGAAGATAAAGGCCGTGAATTCTATTGTGATATTTTAGGATTAAAAGAAATAAAGAGACCTGAATCTTTAAGTCATATGGGAGGATTCTGGTTGGAAATGGCCAATATTCACTTGCATATAGGAACTGAAAACCTGAAGGGGAAATCAAAAAGACATCCTGCTTATGAAGTTGAAAATATAAGCGAGGTTAAGTCATATCTCATAAATAAAGGTGTTAAAGTTACGGAGGATGTAGAAATATCAGGAATTATAAGGTTTTCGTTTTATGATCTCTGGGATAACCGTATTGAGTTGATTGAAAAAGTTTTTTAACCCTTTGGAGACTTTCTGGAATCCTTAGGGGAGATGATGCCAATGGTCTTGGTAAAAAAAGCCTTGAAAAACAATTACAAGAATCATTCGAAATGGATTATTTCGCCGTGTCACTTCCAGAAGTATTAATTTTTGAGGATGACTTACAGGGCTGTCATGAGCAATATTGCCATTGCTTAATGGGCTTAGGATTTTTGGGGCTATGGATCAAGGAAAAAGCAAAAAAGAATTCGAATTTATTTTAGAGTGGGAAACCTATCATATCGGGACCAGAATTTATATGAACTATTGTAATCACTATTAATGAGCTATATTCAAAGCGTATATAATGGACCAATTTCATTGGTTTAAAAGATTGAGAAGTATTTAAACAAAAACAAAAAACAAGATGATAAGAACATTAATTTTAGGGTTTCTTTGTATGTGTTCAGTAGCAAAGGCTCTGGATGTAAAGGATTTGAAATGTGAATCGAAAACCAACCCTACCGGAATAACTACCATTCAACCACAATTTAGTTGGACCTATGTTGGGGATGATGTGAGTCCAATGCAAGGCGGGTTCCGTATTTGTATGGCGACCAGCATAGAAAAACTTAAATATCCAGACATTTGGGACACTGGGCCAACAAGTACCTCTGAAACTGGACCTTTTAAGTATTTAGGCGAGCCCTTAAAACCAGGGCAACGTGTATATTGGAAGGTAACGGTTTGGGGCAATAACAGAGGGGTGTCCCATAGTGAGCCAGCTTGGTTTGAAATGGGAGATATTAAAAACCCTTTACAATCATTCGAGCCACCTGTTTTGAAGCAAAAAAAAGGTGTTGTGCAAATTTCGCTTTGCCCAAAGGACAAGGGTAGGGTATTTGAAGGTATTGGTGGCGTTAGTGCAGGCGCTTCAACAGATTTGTTATATGACTATAATGACCCCGTTAGAAGTCAGATACTTGATTTGTTGTTTAAACCAAAGTTTGGAGCTGCATTTCAACATTTAAAAGTTGAAATGGGTGGTGGGGAAAACTCAACTTGTGGTTCTGAAGCATCACATGCCATAACCCGGGATGAGTTAAAGAATCCAGTTTCTAGGGGCTATGAGTTTTGGTTCATGAAAGAGGCTAAAAACCGGAATAGAGATATTATTTTGGAATACCTCCCATGGAGTTTCCCAGGTTATCTGAAACATAATATTTTCACAAAGGAATCTGCAGAATACTTCGTATCCTTTCTTGATGTAGCCAAACGGGATTGGGATTTAGATATAGATTGGGTAGCCGCAGCTGAAAACGAAAACTACACCGACAGGGATTGGCTGGTTAACCACATGCGCCCTATGTTAGATGCCAAAGGATACCAAAAAGTAAAAATTCAGGGGCCGGATGACAATAGTGGTGATTGGCAAATTTTTGAGGATTTAGAAATGGATCCTGAGTTTAATAATGTGGTTGAAGCCGTTGGTTATCATTATGTTACTGGTCGTGAATTTACCGAAGACATGGTAGATGGTCGCGGACGACCTACAACCAAAAAAGCAAAACAATCGGGCAAGCCGTTATGGGCAAGTGAAGATTGGAGTTGGACTGGTAAAGATTGGGGTGGTGCAGGAGCATTGAATTTAGCTCGTTTATACAATAAATTCTATATACGGGATAAAATTACCAAAACATTGATTTGGGCACCAATTGGTTCTATATATCAATCCGTGATTTGGGATAAAGCCGGAGCTATGAAAGCCAATCGTCCATGGAGTGGTTATTACGAAGTTTGGCCGACCATTTGGGCTACGGCACATACCACACAGTTTGCGACACCGCATAACTGGCAGTATCTTGATGAGGCCTGCGGTCTGTTTGATGCTTCTACTTATAAAGGGAGCTGCGTGACTTTAAAAGAGAAAAACAGTAATAATTGGAGTATGATTATATGTACTGAAGAGGCTGAGTTATTAGAGGTAAACATCAAGAAAGGGCTATCTGATGAAATTGTTAATGTTTGGAAATCAGATGAGAATGAGCAATTCGTTCAACAAGATAGTATCATTCCAAAGCGTGGGAAGTTTAGCATAAAGCTGGATCCCAAGAGTATATATTCACTAACCACTACTACTGGCCAACAAAAAGGGCAATATAAAATACCCAAAGACGCCCCGTTCCCGTTTCCATATAAAGAAGACTACGAGGATAGGGAAGTAGGAGATTTACCGAAATACCATTCTGACCAAAAAGGAAGTTTTGAAATTGCACTCAAAGAGGATGGTACCAAATGTTTGAAGCAAATTTGTCCAGTAGAAGGTTATGATTGGATGCGCGTATACCGAAAATCATTTATCAAGCCCAATACGCTAGTAGGTGATATAAACTGGTTAGATTACACCTGTAAAGTCGATGTGTATATTGAGGGCGGTCATGTGGAATTTGGTGGTCGTGTACAAGGAGCTATGTTAAAAGGGTATCGTTTAAAGCTGGAAAAAAATGGAAATTGGGAACTTGTATTTGATAAAAGAAGTCTGGCAACAGGTCAGCTAGATGACTTTGATGGTGCTATTTGGCATGAAATAAAACTAAAATTTAAGGGTAATACAGTGGAAGCATTTATTGATGGAACGGCCGTTGCAGAAGAAACAGATAGGACAAGAACTGGATATGTTATTATGGCAAGTTCTTACAATGGCAATATGTTTGATGATTTAGAGGTAGGGCCCTAAAGAAAAAGAACCGTTTACCATCGCAAACATAGGTGGTAAATGGTTCAATATATAAATTTTTCAATACGCTTTACTGTTTTTCAACCTTTTGGTAAGTAGTGCTTGCCCACCTAATGTCAATTCTTATTTGAAATTTCTCAGATAAAATGCAGTAATTTTTGCCTAGGCGAAAAAGAAAACGCAAGCATAGCCTAAGCTACGGTTAAATTTATTTTTGATGTTTAGGTGAAAAAGGGCAAGTCTTAATGAGTAATTTTAAGTTAGAAATGGTATAAAAATAACCGTCCTGATCTGTTCTGTTTAAATTCTTCTAGTAAATACTTTCTATATAGTATGTTGCCTTATGGTGTTGGGCCTCTACCTAGAGGCTAAGTGATATTTACTGGGAATAGTTTAAAGAACTATTTTTTCTTGGGTTCGGGATTCTGCATAACATAATCTTCCAGAAGCTTCTTTACAACTTCCAAACTGCCAGCTTCTAAACCATGGTTTACATTGGCTCCTGTAACCCAATATAGTACCATGCCAGCATCGGAGCAATCCCATTTTCCCTTTTGGAAATTCACAATATTGTCTATTTCAGCAAATTTACCAATAGTCCAAATTAATTGAATTCTTGGGTCAGGGTGGTTTTTAGCCCAGTCCCATTGGGGTAAATCGACTTTTAAATTAATGTTCTGATCCGGAATACGTACCTCTTCAACCCCAAAATCTAAAATTTGTTGCCAATTAAAGAAATCTCCTGCATTATCATTGGCAGGGTGATGTGTTACCACTTTAATATATTGGTGCTTTGCTTTGGGCGTCTTCTGTAAGGCCATGCCAATAATGTCTGGTTCACCTGCCTCAATAATCCATAAAGGGTCTTCTGCCGTGGAGGCGTTAATTGCCCAGCATAGGTCATTTATCGTTTCTTCCCTTTGCCATAAGGCATCATAAAAAGTTAAATTACTAAAACCGCCCCATCGTCTAGCTGTCATGTCGCAAGCTACTTGCATGAGATAATGGCGTTCTTTTTCAGCATTTTTAGAGATTCGGTCATCCCTTACCAAATCGCAGCTATGGGAATAATGAACAAGTCTGTTCTCTAGACCGGTTGCCCGTAATACGGCTAAGGTAACAGCGGTGCCTCCCAAATCATCAGGATCAGGAGAATTACCATCAGCAACAATGGCGATACGTCCTTTTGGTGGATTAATGTTTTGGGTATAAACTATACTGTTATATAGCAATATATTGATTAGTAATAAAAGTATTTTATTCATATAGTTGTTGTTAAATTTTCTGAATAGTACCTGGTTTATTGGTTAATTTCAAACCATAATGTTTTTTTAGTTAGCGGAATAAGTTGAAGGCGCATCCTGTGTTTCTTTACCTTTTCCTAAAGGAGAAAAGATAATTCCTGCCCAGCGGGCACGGGTCCATTCATGCCCATCTGAACCTCCCTTTGCAATAACTGTGATTTTGTCACCTTTATAAAGCTTAATATTTTCCCAAAGCCCATTAAATTTTTTCCCTTCTTCAAATAGCTTGTCAGTTAATGGTGTTTGATATGAACCTATTACAATATCATTAACTAATATTGTAAAAGTTGAGTTTCCGTCGTTTTCACCAACACCTACAAACACTACATCGTATTTTCCACTATCAAAATCGAATGTTTTACTCGTAATTGCCTTCTTATGCGTTTTGGGATTGATAGCTAACCAATTTTTCCCGTTTTTGTAAAAATTAGTACCGACAGAAGGGAATTCCTGGGCAGCTATGTGTTTGTTTTCGTCAAAAGCCTTGGAGATAGTAGTGAAATATGATTTTTTATGTTTATGGGCTTCGACTTCAGGAAATGTATTAGGTAATTCGCCCTTTGCTAATAATACTCTAGGGCCTTTTTCAATTGGGGTATAGTTAATATCTGTCGTTAAAATAAATTTATCAAATTCAAAACCATCCTCCCGCATACTAAACTGGATATCATGTTCGCCAGGTTCTTCTATTTCTAAAAAAATGGCATGAGGTATTCCACAATGTTCTTCTTTGGTCCTTTGTTTACTGGCCCAAGTCCAATGCCCTCTTCCATCACACCATTGCATACGACGCCCATGTTCTGGCCAATTACCGTTTAAGCCAACATGCAGGCCATTATCCTCGCTACCAGAACAAAAGGCTCTCGCCCAAACAAAATAGCGCCCTTTGTTAGTAAATTTTACTTTGTAATGAAGCACGGCCATTTTGCCAGCTTCTTCTGTGAAGTTTTCACCAATTACTAACTTATCGGAGTGTGTCACCCGTTCATCAGGTAATAGTTCGATATACGCATTATTGCTAGCCCCAAAACAATGTTGGTTGTCATCGTCTCTACCTACTTTGGCCAATTCGTTCTTCGATGTCCGGTACCATTGTCTAATGTTGGAATGACTTTGTTTGTAGAAATACTCGGCTTCCACAGTCACAAGTCCGTTTTTTTCCTCAAATACAGTTCCTGATTTCACTATGGGTTGATGTAAATCAGTGCTTTGGGCAACACTAATTTGGTCACTAAAGCTGAATAATAGTGTTAGTAAAAAAACAACTTTAATTTTAAAAATAGGGCTGTTCATGAGTTTAATAGGTTTAAAACTTAGTAAATATATGATAAGAAGCGAAATATATTAACCTGCTGTGTCCTGCTATCCATGCTAAAGATGCGTACAAAATAGATTGGCTTGTTTTCTTTCTAGTGGCAATCATGATAGTACAGGATTAAATTTTTCAATTAAGCTTTAATTTTGATAAAATAGTTTTAATTACCATATATATTATTATGAAACCATCAAATTACTTTTTTTGCATAGTAAAAATAAAGTGCTTACTTGGTTTGGCTATATTTTTAGCTTTGTTTTTGCAGGGGTGTCAGTCCAATAAAAGCATAGCTAATCAACATGATGGTCATTTTCAAAACGAGACGGATTTAGAACGGCCAAATATACTATGGTTAGTAACAGAGGATATGGGGGCTTATATTCCTCCTTTTGGAGACCCTACCATCGAAACCCCTAACTTAAGTCGGTTGGCCAATGAAGGGGTGGTGTATCCCCATTTGTATTCAACATCTGGTGTCTGTGCTCCTAGTAGGGCTGCTATCGCCACAGGAATGTATCCCTCCGGTATAGGGGCTAACCATATGCGAACCAATTCATATATGGATAAAACAGGTTTGCCAGCATATGAAGCAGTTCCACCTCCCGAAGTGAAAATGATAAGTGAGTTGCTGAGAAGCAATGGGTATTACTGTACCAATAATTATAAAACAGACTATCAGTTCAAAGCGCCAGTAACCGCTTGGGATGACAACAGTCCGTATGCACATTGGCGAAACCGTAAAGGAGACCAGCCATTCTTTTCTGTATTTAATTTTACTGAAACACATGAATCCGGTTTGTTTGAGCCATATGGACACCGTTACATAGAAACAAGATACCACCATTTAGGCGATACAACTTTTGTTTGGAAGCGAGATAGGATGAGTGAGGAAGAAACACCTAAGCATGTGTCGAAAGATATTAAGTTTAAGGTGCCGCCTTATCTTCCCGATAATAATGTGGTGCAGCGTGACATGTGGAAGCTTTATAATAATATAGCTGAAATGGATAGACAGGTGGGACAAGTTTTAAAACAATTGGAAGACGATGGTTTACTTGAGAATACCATTATCTTCTTTTATGGAGACCATGGGGGGCCGTTACCTAGAGAAAAACGTCTTATATACGACTCTGGATTAAATACACCATTGATTATCAGGTTTCCGAGTGGTGTCAATGCAGGAACAAAAGATAACCGGTTAATAAGCTTCGTTGATTTTGCGCCCACTTTATTGTCGTTTATTAATGTGCAACCACCTAAATACCTTCAAGGACAAGCATTTTTAGGTAAGTATAAAGTGAAGAACAAGCGAAAATATATCCATGCTGCGGCAGATCGTTTTGATGCTGAAACCGATGCAATAAGGGCTGTAAGAAGTGAACGGTTTAAATATATAAGGAATTATAGGCCAGAAAAGGGGTACTATTTGCCTATACAATATAGAGAGCGTATTCCTACTATGCAAGAACTATTAAGGTTAAGGGAAGAAGGGAGTTTAGATAGTATTCAAGAACAGTGGTTTAGGGACGGAAAGCCAAAAGACGAATTATTTGATTGTATCAATGATCCATATGAATTAAATAATCTTGCAGAAAATTCAGAGTATGATTATATGCTCAATGAATTGAAGTTTGAAATGGATCGATGGTTAGTAAGTATTGGAGACCAGCCAAATTTACCTGAGAAAAAGCTAATCAATCAATTATGGAAAGGAAAGGGGGCGCAACCGCATACAGAAACGCCCAAAATTCAATTTGATGATACTTCACAAATTGCCCTTAGTGTAAAAACTGAAGGAGCCTCAATTGGGTTTAAACTAATACATGAAGACGGGGAAATTCCTAAATCGTGGACAATTTATAAAGAGCCTTTAACTAATTTAAAAAAGGGTGATACGCTATTGGTACAGGCCCACCGTTTAGGATTCAAGCCCAGTAAAGTTATTAATAAAGTATTTTAGAATTATATGTAATTCACTATAAGGCTACATTTAGAAGTAGCTTTTTTTTTGTGTGTTTTTCTATAAAGAAAAATAAAAACAATATAAAGATTTAATGGTAATTTGTAAATCTTTACCTTCAACTTTATGAATTTAACACTTATAGCATGTTAGAGCAGGATGGACTATCATTATTTAACAAATAATTTAGAGGCCTATTAACAAATTAACTTAAAATTTATGAAACTAAAAACTACATCAAATGAGACATTTAATTTGAGAAGAATTAAGTTGTTTTCCATTTTGTTTTTTTCATTCATGGCAATGTCTTTTGCCCAAACAGTGAAAGGAACGGTAACAGCAGATGGACAACCCCTACCTGGGGCAACTATTTTGGTTAAGGGAACGACTACGGGGACAAGCACCGATTTTGATGGGAATTTTACGGTCAATGCGGAAGCTTCAAGCACACTTGTATTTTCCTATGTTGGTTATGCTACAAAGGAAGTGGTTGTTGGAGATCAAACAGAGATTAATGTAGTGCTGGAGGCTGATAATAAACTAGACGAAGTCGTTGTTATTGGTTATGGTACGCAACGTAAGTCTGATTTAACAGGGTCTGTGTCTTCGGTAAGCGCCGAAGATATTAATGCAACACCTGTATCCAGGGTGGATCAAGCCTTACAAGGTAGAGCAGCGGGTGTGCAGGTAACACAAGTAAGTGGTGCGCCTGGTGCAGGAACCGTTATAAGGGTAAGAGGAGGAAACTCTATTACAGGAAGTAATGAACCACTTTGGGTTATTGATGGTATTGTAGTAGGGACAAACTTTAACCTGAATAACATTAATAGTAATGACATCAAATCTATTGAGATCTTAAAAGATGCTTCTTCAATCGCCATTTATGGGTCTAGAGGGGCAAATGGGGTTGTATTGGTGACTACCAAGAATGGAAAAGCTGTGGGGACTGGGAAACCGCAAGTGAGTGTAAACCTTTATACCAGTTCACAGATGGTTCCAGAATTACCTCATATGCTTACCCAGGAGGAACAGATAGCCTTTACCAATGAGAGTGCTCGCTTTAGAAACACTGCAGAACCATTCCCAAATGATCCTTCAACCTACCCTGATAATGATTGGTATGATTTAATTATGAATACAGCGCCTATTTATAGTGCAGATGTGTCCATTTCTGGAGCAACAGACAATCTGAACTATTATAATTCCTTAAGCTATTTTAATCAAGAAGGTATTGTAAAGAGTTCAGGTATTGAAAAGTTTATTTTTAGATCCAATTTAGACTATACCTTAAGTGAAAAATTAAAAGCTGGATTTAGGATAAATTATTCAAGAATTAATCAAGATAATGGTGTTGTAGGCTTTGGTAACGCTTTTGGAACCCTAAGAACCCAGCCTATATATAATGATGATGGATCCTATAATGGGTTTAATGATGTTGTTGGAGCGCCTTTTGATAACCCTTTAGCGGCTATAGAGTTAAACACTAATGAAACGTTTACCAATAACTTATTGGCTACAGCTTATGTAGAGTATAGCCCTGCTGAAAACTGGATAATCCGTTCTACATTTAGTCCAGAATTTAACAATGTGAAACAAAATAGATTTATCTCGAGTCAAATGCCAGGTTTTCTTGCCATAAATGTAGGCGATGGGGGAGAAGCTAGTATAAGAACAGTAGCCAGTACAGGATGGAACAATGAGAACACCATTCAGTATACCTCAAATTTTAGTGAAGACCATAGCTTGGTTGCACTTGCAGGAGCTTCATTTCAGAAAGTATCAACAGAAATAGAAATGGCAGAAGCCTTTGGTATTACAAGTGATGCAGCTGGGTTTAATAATTTAGGTTTTTCAGATCCAGCAAGATCAGTTGTAAGTAGTGATTTTACAGGATTTCAAATAGCGTCCTTTTTTGGAAGGTTAAACTATACCTATAAAGACAAATACCTTTTAACTTTAGTGGGAAGAACAGATGGTAGTTCCCGCTTTGCACCAGGTAATAAGTATGAGTTCTATCCTTCTATAGCAGGAGCTTGGAAAATAACGGAAGAACCGTTTATGCAAAATCAAAGCACTTTTCAAGACTTAAAGTTAAGAGCCAGTTGGGGTAGGTCTGGAAATCAAGCTATTGGAGCGTATAGAACACTAGGGCTTTTAACAGAAGCAAACACTACCTTAGGCGGTAGTGAGTTGCCAGGTTTAACTATTGGTAGACCGGCAAACCCCAATTTAAAATGGGAAACAACAAGTTCTTACGATATCGCATTGGAGGCTTCTCTTTTTGGAGGCAAGTTGTTTACAGAGTTAAATTATTACTACAAGAAAACCGAAGACTTATTATTGGACGTAACTATCCCTAGACAAACTGGGTTTACAAGTCAATTACAAAACATCGGATCGTTAGAGAATCAAGGTTGGGAGTTGATGGTTAATTCCACGAACATTAGTAATTCGAACTTTAGCTGGAATTCGACGGTAACTTTGTCGTCTAATAATAACAAGATATTAGACTTAGGAGACGTAGATTTTATAGATGTTACGGTAGATGAAATATTAGGATCTGGTAACACTCGTTTAATTGTAGGGCAACCAGTACCTGTGTTTACAGGTGCTAGATATTTGGGGACATGGAAAAGTCAGGCAGAAATTGATGCATCTGGAATTACAAGTCCTACTGTGGTTGGTGGAGCTAGGTATGAAGATGTTAATGGAGATGGCATAATTTCATCGGAAGACTATGTGATATTGGGAGACCCCACACCGGATTTAATATTTGGTATTGAGAACACGTTTTCTTATAAAAATTGGGATTTATCATTCTATTTTCAAGGTACTACAGGTAATGAAGTGTTTAACTTAACAATGCGTAATAATTATTTTAACCGTGGAGAAACCACTAAATATGGAGATATAGCGGACCGATGGACACCGGATAACCCAGACTCAGATATTCCAAGGGCAGGGCAGGATTCTGTGACAAATACACCGCCAAACTCTGAGTATGTTGAAGATGGGTCGCATATTCGTCTTAAGACTTTAAGATTAGCATATAATGTGCCGGTTAACGACTGGGGGTTAAAAGGGGTATCAGATGCCACAATCTATTTCTCAGGAAATAATTTATTATTGTTCTCAGATTTTAGATTAATCGATCCCGAAGCCAGTAGATTTGGAAGAACCGGTTTAGGAAATATTGCCCAAGGTTATCATAATGGGTCTTACCCTAATCCTCGAGTTATAACCCTTGGCTTAAACGTAACATTTTAAAAAAAATAAAGAATAGATATGAAAACAAAACATATATTTTTATACGTATTCATGATTTTCTCATGTTTAGCTTGTGAGGAATTTTTGGAAGAAGAACCAAGAGCATTAATCTCTCCAGAGACATTTTTAGCAACAACTAGTGATGCTAAGCAATTTATAAATGGGTACTATGCCATTTTAAAAAATAATTCAATTTACGGACAAGTTGGATTGGATCATTTTTATGATAACGGTGCGGATATTATTGAGCCAAACCGTTCGGCTAATTTTGTAGAGCCCATTGGCAATTATTCACTTAATGAAGCAATAGCTGATGTATCTGTTCAAAAAATGAGCGTTTCTGATACCTGGAAGGATTTTTATAGGGTAATATTAAATACAAATATCTTAATTTCTAGAATAGCTGATAATGAAGCAATACCTCAAGAAAACAGAACGGATTTTATTGCCGATGCAAGATTTGTAAGAGCTTTGTGTTATTGGCATATCACCAACCTTTGGGGGGCAGCACCGTATTATACAGAGGACCTTACCCTTGAAGAGATAAGTTCTTTGGGAAGAACGGATGAGGCCACTATAATAACCGGTATTTTAGATGATTTAGCTTTTGCCCAAGCAAATCTAAAAGATGCTTATATTGGAGAAGATGCTGGAAGGGCTTCAAAATGGGCAGCCGCTGTAATAGAGGCAAAAATCCATATGCAGCAAAAAAATTGGCAAGAAGGATTAAATAAGTGTTTAGAAATTATTAACCAATCACCACATGCATTATTGCCAACTTATGCGGAGGTATTCGATCCTAATAACGAGTATAATGCAGAAATTATTTGGTCTTTAGACTTTGCTAAAGATATTCGAGGACAGTTTGAAGAAGGAGTGCTTAGAGCTGATGGTTCATTGCCAAGTTTTGCAGGTAATGGTAACTGGAGACCTAGTATGTTTAATCCGCGTTTAAGGGATGAGCCTGCAAATACGGCCGATACTGATGCTTTAAAGGCTGCTTTAGCCGCTAATGGAGAAGCTTTTAATGGTACCGGTTTACAAATTGCATCAAAGGACTTTGCTGAAAAATTTCCTGTGAATGACTTAAGACGGCCATTAAACGTTTCCGATACTTATGAAGGCATTCAATTAAATCACACTTACATGCCAAAATTCATGAATTTATCACTAGAAACATCGCCTCGTTTCAATCACTCTGATAACAGAATGGTATTTCGTTTGGCAGATATTTATTTAATGGCTGCAGAATGTGAAAACGAATTGAATGGTCCTGCCAATGCATACCAATATATTCATCCAATAAGACAGCGTGCGTATGCCACGCAAGCTGAGTGGGAATTAGTAGGTTTAAGCCAACAACAATTTAGAGAAGCTATTTATGATGAGCGTAAATGGGAGTTGGCAGGTGAAGCTTGGAGAAGATATGACTTAATTAGATGGGGCATCTTGTTAGATGTAGTTCAAAATTTGGAATATCGTTTCTGGAATCCGGCCGCCAATATTAGACCATGGCATGTGAAATTGCCAATTCCATTACAGGAACTTATTAATAATCCTGCATTGCTGGAGTATGACCCAACCAATAATGGGTACAGAAGTAATTAATAACAAGTAATTTGATTTTTTGAATTGTTTAGTTTGTAAAGACCGGAGTACATGATCCTTCGGTCTTTTTGATTAAATAAAATACTTTATATATCTAAACTCTACGGCACAGTGCAGGACGCATAACCCAGTAGCCCTTGTTATTTTTAATCTATAATTCAACTTTTACTATTTAACAGTTTTGATGATCCTAAAATTTATGAAGAAAATACTCTCTATCAGTCTTATTGCAATTACTTTAATTGCTTGTAAAACAGAACAGACTAATCCGGATTTAAAAAATCAAGAAGATTTAGAGATTGCTCAGAAAGTTGAGGCATTGGTAAGTCAGATGAACCTAGATGAAAAAATAGCTGAAATGACACAAGATGCGCCAGCTAATGAGCGATTGGGTATTCCTGTTATGAAATACGGAGAAGCATTACATGGATTATGGCTAGTTCTTGATTATTATGGTAACACAACAGTTTATCCGCAAGCGGTAGCCTGTGCTTCTACTTGGGAACCTGACCTAATTAAAAAAATGGCATCTCAAACAGCCATAGAGGCACGGGTATTAGGTGTGACACATTGTTACTCACCTAATTTAGATGTCTATGCAGGAGATGCCCGCTATGGTCGTGTTGAAGAATCCTATGGTGAAGATCCTTATTTGGTTTCGCGAATGGGTGTTGCATTTATTGAAGGTTTACAAGGTACGGGAGATGAGCAATTTGATGAAAATCATGTTATAGCAACCGCCAAACATTTTGTGGGATACCCAGAAAACCGCCGTGGTATAAATGGTGGATTCAGCGATATGTCCGAACGTCGTTTGCGTGAAGTTTACCTTCCACCGTTTGAGGCTGCAGTACAGGAAGCAGGAGTAGGCTGTGTTATGCCGGGGCATCAAGACTTTAATGGTGTACCTTGTCATATGAACACCTGGTTGTTAAAGGATATCTTAAGAGATGAGCTCGATTTTGATGGTTTTATTGTTTCTGATAATAATGATGTAGGGAGAATAGAAACTATGCATTTTATTTCTGAAACCAGAACTGAAGCGGCTATATTAGGTTTAAAAGCGGGTGTTGACATGGACTTGGTAATTGGAAAAAACGTTGACCTGGCAACTTATCATGCTAATGTTTTGAAGGATACAGTAATGCAGGATCCTTCATTGATGAAATATATAGACAAAGCCGTATCACGTAATTTAACCGCAAAATATAAATTAGGGTTATTTGATATTGAACCAAAAGAAATTGATACGGAAACTGTAGAAGCTGGCACTGAAGAACATCGAGAGTTTGCATTGGAAATTGCAGAAAAATCTATTATCATGTTAAAAAATGATAATAATCTCTTACCTCTGGATGTATCAAAAATAAAATCATTAGCTGTTATTGGTCCTAATGCCCACGAAGAAAGACCAAAGAAGGGAACCTATGAACTATTGGGTGGATATTCAGGGTTGCCACCATATTATGTTTCAGTTTTAGATGGATTAAAGAAAAAAGTAGGTGGAAATGTTAAAATAAACTACGCTAAAGGTTGTGATATTGATAGTTTTTCAAAAGACGGATTTTCCGAGGCTATTGCTGCTGCTAAAAAGTCAGATGCTGTTGTTTTAGTTGTGGGTAGCTCTCACAGAACCTGCGGTGAAGGCGGCGATCGTTCTGATCTTGATTTGTATGGTGTCCAAAAAGAATTGGTAGAGGCTATTCATAAAACAGGAAAGCCTGTTATTGTGGTGTTAATTAATGGTCGCCCATTGAGTATAAACTACATTGCTGAAAATATACCGTCTGTACTTGAAACGTGGTATGGCGGCATGAGAGCTGGTGATGCTGTTGCCAATGTACTTTTTGGTGATGTAAACCCTGGAGGGAAACTAACCATGTCTTTTCCACGATCCGTAGGGCAGGTACCTGTTACTTATTTGGAACGTCCAGACTTTATTGGATCTGGAAAAGGAAAGTATCGATTTAGTGATAAATCACCATTATTTCCATTTGGATATGGATTAAGTTACACCTCTTTTGAAATATCTGAGCCAAAGCTTCAAAGTGATAGTATTAGTACAGACAGTAGCACAACCGTTTCAGTTGAGGTTACTAATACTGGTGATAGGGAAGGTGATGAAGTTATTCAAATGTATGTGCGTGATGATTATGCTTCGGTTGGGAGATATTTAAAGCTATTGAAAGGCTTTGAGCGTATTTCCCTAAAGCCAGGTGAAACCAAAACGGTTAGCTTTGATTTAGGTTTTGATGAATTGAATGTTTTGAACCAAGAAATGACCAAGGTAGTTGAACCTGGAACATTTACCATTTCTGTGGGAACATCCTCCTTAGAGAAAGATTTACAGAAAGTTTCTCTATTGGTGGAGTAGTACTTTAAATTGTTTTCTGTTAACGTAAAATGTTTTTATGCTTCTTTATTGTTATTGACTAAATAAAAATTTATTTCAATGAAACGTACCGAAAAAACTAATCTTAATAATAAGATTTCAGTAGCTAAACTCTTGATGATTTTGGTTTTAACATTGCATTTTGGTTTTTTATCTGCACAGGTTACGGAAAAACCAACTTTGAAATTAAAAATACAAGACAAAACCCTTTTGGTTGAAGCGATGTTACCAGACAATGTAAGGCAATTTGAACTTCGTATTGAAAGTTCACGAAATAAACCTATGAGTAGGTTTTCCACCGTTTCACAGATTGATCCAGATAGTTTAATACGCAAGAAATTATATAATAAGACAGACCATGAAACTTGGTTTCCTGTTGTCGACATAAGACCAGAGCAGGGAATGGAAGGCGTATGTGTTTTTAAAGGTAATCCAACGGGTACTTATACATTTGGTGGTCCTTATTATGATGATACACATAAACTTAAAAAACAAATTATTTTTCCATCGGGAAGGTTGGAGCATTGGGAAAACTCTTTGAGGGTAAGTTCAAAGCAAATTGAAGTTGAGAACTTTTATTTGAGAAAAACCTATCCGGTATTATTGAAGGAATTCAGGCATGAAATAGAGTTGATTTCTGAAGATTGGAGTGGTAGTGTAAGTATATTTATTGATGGAAAAGATGGGCAATATGAGTTCGCAAGGAAAACTATTTCACCTGAAAATACAGAATGGAAACATTATGAACTTGAACAGCTACGGGGTGAAGGCTTGTCGAAAAAACGTTTGATAACCTCTTTGGAAGCGGTAATAGACAATGGTTTAAGACGACAGAATTTAAATCCGGATAGCCCTACCTACGGTTCCTTTTTTACCTTTTACGATTTAGACGCACGACTTCATCGTTCATCTTACTGGTTGTGGGGTGGTTCTCCAATAGTGAAAATGGTTTTAGATGCCATAAAAGTACCAGAAATAGCCAGTAAGTATGACACTCAAGAGCTAATTCAACGGATGGATGAAGTAGGTAAGCTTTATTTGAAGTATCAGGTTCGAGAAGAAAACCACCCATCGCGGGGATCATTTTTGGTAATTTGGCTCAGGTCGCCCAATGGATATGAAAAATGGGTAGGCACATCAGACTCTGGAATTATGTTTAAATGGGCTTTGGCACCTTTATTTGAAACAACCGGGAACAGCGCTTATTTAGAGGCAGCCAATTTTTGGAATACCGAAAAGGGGAAGTTAATAGAAAGACATGAAATTTTACCTCATAACTATTTGTATGATATTAATGAGTTCCATAAGAACATTCTGGATGAAACAGGCTGGGATCCGGAAGGGCACAGCGTTTTTTATAGAATTACTGGTGACGAAAGTTTTAAAGAAGTCTCAAAACGTTACATGGATAAGCATATGCGTAAATTTCAAAATGACAATGGTTTATGGAACAGAAGCTGGTCATTAGAAAAAAATAAAGCTGTACCTCCTCTAAAAATGACGCGTGGTACCGGTTGGACTATGGAAGGTATGTTGGCAATGAACGAAATGTTTCCCGATAGCATTTATTTAGATTATGCCCTAAAAATAGGGAACCAGTTAGTGGATAATCAAAATCCTGATGGCTCATGGAATTTTGTGTTCGATTCGCGTGAAGACCCTAGAACAGCCATTCCAACAGATAAAGGAACGCCTTTGTGGAGCCTACTAATGTACAGGCTTTATGAAACCACCAATAACTCCAAGTATTTACAGTCGGCACGAAAAGCACTTATATGGTGTCTTGAAAATCAATATCTAGGGCCTGATCCAGAAGCTATTGGTAGTATTGTAGGAAGAACCAATGCCTCAATGGTCGGGTACCGCTTTTACTATGATGCCACATGTGCCTATTCAACAGGTTTTTTTGGCTTGGCCATACTGAAAGAACTGGAGCTGCGGGAAAAGGAATTGAATAAAAATTGATAGCATTATAGCACTTCTTGGCGCAATTTTGCTTTTTCGCCTCTTGATTTGGCCTTTTGCTTAACGAAGTAAGATTGAAATTTTCACGACTACAGTGAGTCCCGAATGGCACTAACATTTAGGATGTAATTTGTTAAAGGTTTAATTTCATTTTTGAATTCGGGATTCATAATCGGATTAGCCCACTCATTGGGATCGGCTTAATGGTCATATAATTTGTCGGTTCCATCTTGATGACAGATGTAGCTGAATTCTCCGGCCATGGCAGTATAATCCTTTCTGTTACGGTAACCAATACAGGAGAACGGACGGGAGATGAAGTTATTCAAATGTATGTGCTTGATGATTATGCAACGGTTGGAAGATATTTAAAAATGTTAAAAGGTTTCGAGCGTATCGCGCTCAAGTCGGGAGAAACTAAAACGGTGTCCTTTAAACTTGGATTCGATGAGCTTAATATTTTAAATCAGGATATGGAAAATGTAGTTGAACGGGGTAAATTTACAATTTCAGTAGGCGCTTCTTCTTTAGAAAAAGATTTGCAAAAAGTAAGACTTAAAGTAAAATAATGGTAAAAACATTAATTGTTATGAAAAGACTGGCATTTAAAATGAAATTACATGAAGGGCAAATGAATGCCTATAAAAGTCGCCACGACCAATTGTGGCCAGAATTAAAAAAATTACTTAAAGATAGTGGCGTAAGTGAGTATTCTATTTTTCTTGATGAGGAAACCAATACACTATTTGCCTTTCAAAAGGTAGTAGGAGATGGTGGCTCTCAAGATTTAGCCGATAATCCTATTGTTAAAAAATGGTGGGATTTTATGGCAGACATTATGGAAGTAAATCCAGATAATTCACCTGTTTCTATACCTTTAGAAGAGGTGTTTTATATGGAATAACCAATATTTAGGGTTAAACCAACAGTACAGTACAGGATACGAGCATGGACTAAAGTATTTAATTTCATCCAATTATTCTAAATTGGAATTAGAAAGCATTGAATCATGAAAACAAAGTACATACTCCAAAGGAGAAGTCAGGTGAATATCTTTTTGGTGCTACTGCTCGTATCTTCCAGTATTTTAAAAGCTCAAGTCGTCCTAGAAAAGGAAATTAAAATAACAGATTTAGGGTTACATTTTGATGGTGGTCAAGTTGCAAGTGGAGCTTCTAATACAGGAGATAACGCTCCTTACGATTATTATTTTGGACGTAACATTTCGGCACATGGTGATTGTATAAAAACCTACGGTAATTATGTTTTTATGACATGGTACCGTGGGGGAAAAGCAGACCGCCATGTGATGTTAACGCGTTATAATATGCTTACAGGTGCTCTGGTAACCATAGAGTTTCCTCATAGGCACACTGGTTATCAAAATAGATATTGGATTGGTGAATCACACAATACGATAGCTATAGGGGTAAGCCCTATTGATGGTACTATTCATTTATTGTACGATATGCATGCCTATAGTGCAACAAAACCTTCAGATGGTAGTTTAGCCAATGATTATTTTAGGTATTCATATTCAGTAAAGAATACGGCTTTCTTGCCGGATGCCGATTTTACCTTAGATAAATTTGTTCAAAACGATAGTGGTGGATATAAGCATTTAAGTATGCCAGGAAGTGCCCCTGAGACTGAATTTGTAGCTCTAACCTATCCAAAGTTCTTTCTCAATGATGCTGGAGACCTTTTTATGTTTATGCGAGAAGGAGGTAACAATAATGGTATGTACAAGTTTATGAAATATGAAGCCAGTACGGGGAGCTGGACTGATTTTACCGATTTTAATTCGTTAAACGCTAAAAATCAGCCAGGAATTACATACAACTGGGGACTTTATGGGGATATAAAATACGAGAATGGAAAAATACGCATTGGTTTTCAACGTAGGTCTTCTAACAATGATGATAAATACATCTATCAAAATGGTGTGTATTATGCCTATTCAGATGATCAAAGTGGTGCTACAGGGTGGAAAAACTATAAAGGGGAATCGTTTGACCTACCATTGTGGGATGCCGATTTTATAAAAGTTATGGAGCCTGGCGATTATGTACAGACCATTCAAAAAGACCAAGTACGTATTGTGGATGGCTTTGATTGGACTGTTACTGAAGACGAAGATGTACATATTATAAGTAAAGTAAAAGACAACCAATACAACGTCACAAAATATTTACATTCCTACAAACCTGCTGGCGCAACAGATTTTATTACCTCTGAAGATTTTTCAGGCGGTTCGACGATATACACTTCAGGTAATAGTGTGTTTCTTATTGGGCTAACCACTAGTAAACGTATTTTTGTTGAGAAGGCTGAAGGAGGCACTAACAACTTTACAAGAGTTTATGAAGCAACATCGGGTAGAACATTTGATCATGGTGTGGTACACATTGATAACGGTAAGGTTTACTATTATTTAATGGAAAACAAATCGGGTAATGCCCAACCACTGTACTTACAAATCCTAGATTTAGGAATAGTACCTAAAGATCCAACAGCTGTAAATAATTTTACAATTCAGTCTATTGGTGAAACCTGTGCAGATAAGAACAACGGAAAGCTTATTATTACAGGAGATGCTTCACACGACTATACCACCACTATCAATGGGGTAACATATAATTTCAATAAGAATACTGTCATAGAAGGACTAAGTCCTGGAACTTATGATTTTTGTATTGATGTAGTAGGAGAAAACTACAACCATTGCTATGAGGTTACCATAGCGGGAGGCGTAAGCTTAAGTGGAAAGATATCTGTTGTGAAGAAATCAGCAAGTGTCTCAGTAACCTCAGGTACAGGTCCTTATAGGGTTTGTAAAAATGGGGTGGAGTTATTTGAGACCCATCAAAGCCATTTTTCAATAGCCGTAGACCATGGCGATGAGATTCAGGTAAAGAGCAAGGAAGCATGCCAAGGAATAATGTCAAAGACCGTCAATTTACTAGAAGAGGTCAAGGCCTATCCGAACCCATCCGATGGATTATTTGAGCTATATATTCCCAATAGCATAGAGACCCTTGACCTGGAGGTTTATAATATCCATTCACAGTTAATAAAGGTTAAAACGTATCGCGTAAATAAAGGGAAAGTTAGTTTGGATATAACAGATAAACCCAACGGGATCTATTTTGTAAGGATGAATTTGGAAAGACCGGTATTCACAAAATTAATAAAGAAATAGATGAAATGAGCCATAGTAAGGCATTGGTAATAGCTACTGGCTTGTTTATGGCGAATTCCATCTTAGCTATAAAAAACAATAAACTTTAAAAGATGAAAAAGTCATATTTATATTTAGTTGTACTCACGAGTATTTTTGTATCCTGTAGTAGTGGCAGTGATGGTGATGGTGATCCAGGTCCAGACCCAGTAAACACGGCTCCTACAGTTCCAACACAGGTTTATCCATTAAGCAATACCTTGTGTATTGACAACAATGTAGTTTTTGAATGGAACGCTTCAACAGATAATGAAGGAAATGCGATAACCTATAGGGTTGAAGTGTCTGAAAACAGTGATTTCTCTACATTGGCACATGATGTTTCAAGTTCATCAACCTCAAGAGTTATCACTTTAGAAAAGGGCAAATCCTATTATTGGCGTATAAAGGCAAGAGACGTTAAAGGCGAAGAGAGTGCTTATTCATCTGTTGGTCAATTTTTGACCGAAGGTGAGGGTGTTTCAAACCACCTTCCATTTGCACCTGAATTAGTTTCTCCAGCATTGAATTCAGAAATAGACGGTACGAGTGCGGCATTAAGTTGGATAGCTAGTGATGTCGATAATGATGCTTTAACCTTTGATGTGTATTTGGATAAAAATAGCGATCCTACAACCAAAGTGTCAGAAGCACAATCAGCTACTATTTATGAAGCTACTGGGTTAACAGCATCAACCACGTATTATTTTAAGGTTGTCGTTAAAGATGGAAACGGAGGTGTTACTATTGGGCAAGTGTGGAGTTTTAGTACAAAGTAATCTGAAAAAATAAAGCTATGTTTAAAAATAATAGGTGTGTTATTGAGTCAGTTTCTCTATTAAGGCCTTCATTAATAAAATGTCTAGCTGTTTTCATCTTAATAGGCATTACTGTTAACGCCCAAAACAAAGAAGCTCCTTCTTGGGTAGATTTTTCAGTAAAAAAACCAAGGGGTAATTTGGCTGAAGCAAAGTTAAGCGATTTTTCATTTTCTGGGTATCATTTTTCTGAAAAGGAACTTCCAGATGTCTCTACATGGAACACGATTAGTGTATTAGATTATGGAGCCATCGCCGACGATACAGGGTATGATGATGTCGCCATTCAAGCTGCTATAGATGCTGCCGAAGCAAGTAACCAGCCCACAGTTGTTTTTTTCCCTGCAGGTAAATACATCGTCTCCAGTGAAGCAACAAAAACACAACCTATTACAATAAATTGTAGTAACATAGTGTTAAAAGGAGCGGGTGCCGGTACTGGGGGCACTGAGATATATGCAGATAAATTCAATGAGAACAAGTTTGGAAACGGTATACCTCATTATCGGTTTATGTTTATACCATCTAATACCGATTCAAACGATATAACGCAGGTAACAGCAGAAATTAGTAAAGGTGACTTTGAAGTTACGGTTACGAGTACAGCCAACCTATCTGTAGGGCAATATGTAGATTTATATCAAAGAACTACTGATAACCTAGAAGCCAATATGCCTGGTTTAACGCCAAATGTAAATTGGGGTGCTATTAAGAATAATGGGATTCGTCCTTATGAAAAACACCTGATAACTAAAATTTCAGGTAATAAAGTGACCTTTAAAAACCCTGTGCAGTTAAATATGCCAGTGTCTTCAACTACAGTTTTAAAAACGTATAACACCATTAGTGAAGTGGGGGTAGAGGATATTTTATTTACAAGTGCCTGGAAGGACTATCCGGAAAATTTTGTGCATCATGCCAATGACATTGTGGATTCTGCATGGCAATCCGTTTATTTTGGAAACGTGGTAAATGGATGGATAAGGGATTGTGATTTTAAAGATTGGAATGAATGTGTTCAGATAGAAAGAAGTATGGCTGTTACCGTAAAAGACGTGCATATATATGGAAAAAGAGGGCACGCAAGTTACTTTTCTAAATTGAGTTACGGCGTGCTTTTTGAGAATTGTGAAGATACTTGCGATCAAGGCTTAGTCGAACCTGATAGAAAAGGAATGCTACATGGTCCAGGAATGCGATGGAGTACTACAAGTTCAGTTTTTTTAAATTGTACTATGCAAAGTGAGCAACCCATAGACTGCCATGGCTATCATCCTTATGCTAATTTATTGGATAATGTGCAAGGAGGAACTCTTGTAGGTAATGGGGGTGCAGAAAACGCGTATCCGAATAGTGGGCCTTATTTAACATTTTGGAATTTTAAACATGAGGCAAATTTCACTAGTAGAACATTTGACTTTTGGTATGTCTCTAATACTAGTAGTAGAAGAACTCACACTTTCGCTTATCCCTACTTTATAGGCTTTCAGCAGGGTGCTGGAGAAAACATTGGCTTCACTAATGAAGGTTTGGATGAACTTCGTGGAGAGCAGGTTTATCCTAGTTCATTATTTGATGCGCAATTGCAGTTACGTTTATATGGAGGTTATATGTCGGCATCTTCATTTAAATCGAATGTAGAGGCGAAATTTGCAAATGATGCAGATGACCTTACATTTTGGGAATCTGATGGTGTTGGAGCGGGACAATGGTTGATGTTGGATTTAGGCATAAATAAATCTATCAGCGGTGTAACTATAAAGGAACCATCGGCAAAAATTAAAGATTGGAATATAGAATATTGGGATGGCACAGTATGGAAAGAAATAGCAACTGGAACAGAAATAGGAATAGAAAAGAATATTTCTTTTAATAATGTTATTTATGTGCGTAAACTTCGTTTAAACGTTGTAAATATGTTAGCGGGACATGAAGCAGAGCCAGCTTCGATAATAGAATTAAAAATTATACCTGGCCCTTTTCAATTGGCAGCTAATAACTTTTCTATTGAAACTATTGGAGAGACTTGTGTTGGAAAGAAAAATGGTAAGATTATAATAAATGCAGAGGAAACACATAACTATATTGCAACTATTGATGGTGTTTTGTATAGTTTTATAAATGCACATACCATTGAAGGATTGATGCCAGGAACTTATGATTTATGTATTGAGGTTGAAGGAGAAGACTATAGGCAATGCTATGAAATCGTTATTGAAGGATCTGTTGGTTTAAGTGGGAAAATAGCAGTTGCCAAAAAAACGGCCCATATAACAGTGGTTTCAGGCACAGCACCATTTAAAGTGTACAAAAATGGACAAGAGATTCTTGAAACTTATCAATCGGATTTTTCTGTGGAAATAGACCATGGTGATGAAATCCAAGTTAAGACCATGGCGGATTGCCAGGGAAAAATGTCTAAAACAATCAATTTATTTGAAAATATTAGAGCTTACCCAAACCCTTCTAATGGCGGATTTGAAATTTATATACCAAATGGTTTAAAAGTCGCAAATATAGAAATTTGTAACATGCATTCTCAATTGATAGATTTAAAAGAGTTTAACGTTGGTTACGGGAAGATTTCATTAATCCTTAAAGATAAACCAAGTGGTATCTACTTTGTTAAAATTAATATTGAGAAACCAATATTTGTTAAGTTGATAAAGAATTAATGGGTGATAAACGATGCCAATGGTAGTTTAGAGTGCTTTGGGCTATCGGTGAATTATGATTTTTAAAGCCATAAAGTTTTAAAACTTTATGGCTTTCTTAAGTTTATTTGATCTTGTTTCCAACTATAAAATCACAGGGGCATTAATTTCTGCGGATTTGTAAACGGCCTCTTGAGCTTGCAATGTCTTTAAGTAATTTTTACCACTGGTTTCAAAGGAAGCCCCGTTAATTAATTTATCGATACAATCTCTTTGAAATATAAAACAGCAATCCCCGGCAAAACCAATATCGTTGTGCTGATAGGTATGGTTTTTCTCAGCTTCTCCCAATTTTTGAAGGGTTATAGTGCCGTCTGAATACAATCGAATAGAGCCTTTTGATCCATCAATTAAATATTCACCAAACGTATAGCGTTGTTTTTTGAAATTATTCTCATTGTAGCGATTCGCGTCCCATATGGCATGCGATTTGTTTTCAAAATTAAGAATCAGCAGTCCCGAATCTTCACCCTTAATGACTGGGTTTAACCTTTTCAATATGGCATAGACACTGTCTATTTCGCCTGCATGATAACGAAAGGTGTCTATAAAATGTACGCCCGTTTCATATATGAGTAGCTTTTTGTAATCCCTGAAATAGGGTTGTCTGGATAAATAGGCGTCTTCACCCCAACCATCACCCATACGGCTTCTAAAGTTAAGACTGAATAGATCCCCAATTTCACCTTGATCAATGAGTTTTTTTATTTCCCTATGCCAAGGTTGGAATCTGAAATTTTCGTGAACCACAAAGCGTACATTTCTTTTTGATACATAGTCCACAATCTTTTGAGCCTCTTCGAAGGTTGGAGCCAATGGCTTTTGGCAAATGATATGCACACCGTGATCTGCTGCAAACTTACACATTTCGAAGTGGGTTTCGGGAGGTGTTATAATGTCTACAAAATATGGTTTTTCTTTAAGGATCATATCCTTGTAATCGATATAGTGATTTTGAACACCGTAAGGCTCCATAATACTTTTGGCACGTTCTTTATTAGAATTACATAAGGCTGTTATTTCCACTTCCGGTATACGGGTCCAAGCTTCGTATTGAAATTTACTGAAGTATCCTGCGCCAATGGCAACCCCTTTTAATTTATTTTTCATTTGTTATTGGTTTAGTTGAATCCATAAATATCCAGCAAATAATGGCAACTCCCCCAAGAAGAGCAGCCAGGAAAAAGAAAGAATCGTTAGATCCTGTCCATGATTGTAAATAGGGAAAGGCCAAGGCTGTTGCAAAAGCCCCAAGATTACCAGCCATGTTCATCATTCCAGACACCTTACCAGAATGTTCTTTTCCAATATCCATACAAAACGACCACGATGGGCTAAGTGTCATATCTGCTCCAAAAATGGAAACCGATAGGCATAAAACTGCGCCTAATGCTGTGTCCATATAAAGACTGGAAAGGATTCCAATAACTACCATGCTAAAACCTATAATTGCTGGTATTTGTCTTGAGGTTTTCCATTTGCCCGTTTTGTAAATAGTGTCGACGGTATAACCAGATACCCAATTTCCTAATGCTCCTGCCAATAGGGGCATCATAGCATATAGTCCAGTAGTTATTAAATTCAAATTATACTTGTCTTTGATGTATGGGAAGAGCCAGGTCAACATAAAGAAGAAAATAAAGTTACTACCAATATACTGAACCATGGCAAGGATGGTATTTGTAGAGCCAAGAATACGTTTTACAGATAAATTTTCTTTGTCAATTTCTTTCCCTTGCTGACGATTATTAATAATAAAGGCCTTTTCGATTTCAGAAATGCCAGGGTGTTCTTCAGGTTTGTTTCTAAAAAATAAATAAAACAATAGGGCGCATACAATGCCTACGGCACCAAAGAAATAGAAAATGTTGCGCCATCCCCAAGCATCAATTAAATAAGCTACCAATGGGAGCGCAAAAGCGGCTCCTAATCTTGAACCAGAGAAATTAATACCTTGAAAAATACCCCTTTCTTTCAATGGTATCCATGAATATGCGGCTCTCGCAATATTGGGAAAAGCACCAGCCTCTCCAGAGCCAAAAATGAATCTGGCCAAAAGCATGGATGTATAATTCCAGGCTGCACCTGTCAACGCCGTAAAAATTGACCATAAAACCATAATAGAGGTCATTACTTTTCTAACGCCAAATCGGTCTCCCAATGCACCTCCTGGTACCTGAAATAGGGCATAGCCCAAGGCAAAAGCACTTAATACCCATCCCATTTGTATGTCGGTCAAGTTTAAATCACCTGTTATAGAATCTTTAGCAGAAGAAATACATACTCTGTCTATGTATAATAGTAATGTAATTAAAAATGATCCTGCAAAGAATCCATATCTTTTTTTTGGAATGTGTTTTTCCGTATTCATGTTACGATAGTTTTTTTATTATTTCGGAAAGAGATTTTTCATCGCCTATATTGCCGGGGAACACAATATATAATAGTTTGGGAAACCGGGTTTCCATTCCCATTTCCCATACCGGAACACCCGGAAGGATTTGTCCTAAAACCTTAGAGCGATTCATGTATAGTCCTTTTATGGCTAAATCGTGCGAGGTAATGCCGCCTTTGGCCAGTATATACTTTGGACAAACCTTGATGCCATTTACCATGGTAACTAGGGCTTGCGATATTTTTGTAGCAATATCAATATTGGTTTTAGCATTGTTGCCAGTAATTAACTTTCTGCTGGTGTAGACTATTGCATCCCTACCACTTTCTGTCGTTTTGTTGATATTAGAAATTATGGATTCTAAATATGCCGTTGATCGAGGGCCTAATACTATTTCCACGTCCACCACTATAGTGGTTATTTGGTTATTGTTTTCAAAAACGTGTTTAAGTTGACTTGATGATTTAGGAACATAGGAGCCTACGATGGTTAACCCGCCGTTTTTATTTTTTGGATCAATTAGTTGCTCTGTATCTAATAAAGGCTTTGGGGTTAAGCCTATATAGGAAGGAGCAAAAGAGCTGGAAGTCCGATAGAGAATCTTTTTTCCCGATTTTTCTGCTAGTAAAAGAGCTTGTGCGACTTTATCTAGGTCGCTGTAGCTTACTGCGTTTATGATACAGTACTTTCCAGGGGCAATTGCACTTATTAAAGTACATAAAGCATTAACATCCATAGTTCGAATAGTTTCAATGCTTATAGAAACCACATTGGGAGCTTTGGTTTTTCCGTTGGTTTTTTCCTCAATATAATATTTTAAATCAGCATTCATATAAGCAAATGTATGATCCTTTGAGAACGCCGTTTTATTCACCGGGACTAATTTCTGGTTTTCATTGATATAATGAATATCAGATATGGTAACCCTTCCTCCCTCAAACATAACAGGAGCAAAAACGGTAATGGCTTTATTAAAATCACCAGATTGTTTTATGGCTTCTATTTCTGAAAAATGACCTCTTAGTGTTGAATCACTCCGACTTACAATGGTATAATCACGAAGGGTTAATTGTGATGCTTTAAGGATGTTTTTTGATATTTCCTTATATATAGCCGAAGATTTTTCTTTAGATAGACTTCTTGAATTTGTTAAAATGAAAAATGTCCGTGTTTCTTTTTTAAATTCATGGATTAAAGTGTTTAAATCCCATTGTGTTAAAATAGGTACATCGTATACAGTTTGGTTTCCAGTAGGGTCATCGTCAATTATCACACAGGTTTTGTTGGATGTATTGAACAGGATCTTGTTGGAGTCTCTGTAATTGTAAGTATCCTCTTTTGGAAGTTGTCCTAATATGTCTTTTAGAAATAAACTCATTGTTTATGTTCAATAGCGATTACGCGTGCTGGAGAGCCATCTCCATGGCCTATTTTTAAAGGGAGCGCTATTAGTTCAATACAGTTTGACCGTAAGTTTTCTAGGTTGGTTAGTCCTTCTATAATAACCACTCCCCTCAATAAAATTTGGTGAATTTTAGTGACTTCAGTTAAATTATTTACATCGGCAACAGAAGGCGGTTCAACACCAAGCATCTTAACCTTGTTGCTTAGGCACCAGATGGCCAATGACTCGCTTATTCTGGGTAATTCGTTCCTGTACTTTGGTGTATTTACGAATTTTGACCAGCCTGTCCAAAAAATTAAGCTGTCTCCATTCTTAAATTCCCTTTGGATGTTTAAAGGAATGTGCTTTGGATCTATCAATCCTTTTGGGCCTATGTCGCGCACATCGATAACCCAGGCTCTTCCTATAAAATTCTCAACAGGGATTTCATCAATAGTTTGTTCGCTAACATTAAAATGTATTGGTGCATCCATATGGGTGCCACAATGGGAGTAAAAGGTTAGGGTGCTCGCATTCCACCCTTCATTATCAATGGTTTTACTGGCCGTTTTGGTAAACCCTGTAAAATCATTAGTATACTTTAATGTAAGGTCAATAATCCTATTCATTGGTTATAATGATTAATTGAAATCCTGCTTGTTCCTTAAGGAAGGTACTTTAGCCGCAGTAGTTTCGGTTTCTGAAAATTTTCTTAGCCACAAATTACGAATAATAGAATCAATATCATATTTCTAATCCTGCCGGCAGGTAGATGAGTAGGGGACTAAAAGACTTTTAGTCAGCATTCAGTCTGTGTGCTAGCAGTCCAATATGATTCGGTTGACACTACAGGTTTTTAATTACGGCATCTGCTACCTCTTTGGTGCCTGCCTTGCCACCTAGATCTACTGTTAGTACTCCTTGTTGTGTGCTTTTGTCGATTGCTTTCATGATGCTATCGGCGGCTTCAACTTCGCCTAAATGCTCCAGCATGATAGCGGCCGACCAGATTTGTCCGTAGGGATTTGCAATGTTTCTCCCTGCAATATCAGGAGCAGAACCATGTATTGGCTCGAACATAGAAGGAAATTCCTTTTCAGGGTTTATGTTACCGCTTCCTCCAAGTCCCAGGCTTCCCATTATGGCTCCGCCTAAATCACTTAAAATATCTCCAAATAGATTGGTTGTTAAGACAACGTCAAAAACCTCTGGCTTTAATACAAAATTTGCAGTACAATTATCAATGTACATTTGATCGTGTTCTACATCTGGGTACTCTGTGGCAACTTCCTTGATTACACGGTCCCAATAAGTTAAGCTATTAATTAAGGTGTTGGATTTGGTAATGTGGGTGACTTTGTTGCGTCTTTTCCTAGCAAGTTTAAATGCATAGTGTGCTACACGCTCGATACCTTTTCTAGTGAATACACTGGTATCAATACCCATACCATTATCAGAGTCTGGTAAATATTGACCGCCCATTTGAACAAATTCCCCCTCAACATTCTCTCTGATAATAACAAAGTCAATATGTTTTTCACTTCTCAGCGGACGCGTTACACCAGGATAAGTTCTCACGGGTCTGTAATTTACATATTGATTGAAGTTAGTGCGTACCTTGAAGGTGTAGTCTTTGGCGGGTAGGGTGTCATCAACTGCTGGTAATCCTACAGAGCCAAAATAAACCGCATCAAATTTTTTAAGGCTGTCCAATCCATTGTCAGGAAGAAATTTGCCTTTTTCCAAATAATATTTTGCTCCCCAATTAAAGGTTTCAGAGGTTATACTAAAGTCGTGCTTTTTTGCTACGGCTTCTAAAACTCTGTATCCCTCTGGTACAATTTCATTTCCAATACCATCTCCAGGTACAACTGCAATGTTATAAGTTTTGCTCATTTTAATAATATTTATTTAGGTTGTTTTACTTTGATTAAATATTTTATGCAAAAAATTGCATAAAATATTTTTTTGGTTAAAATACGTTGATGTTTGCTAAATTAAATATTATAGGTATGTTTGAATTAAACTTTAATAACTTATTATGCAATAAATTGCATTAAGTAGTTTTGATTCTTATTTTTGGATACGTAAATATTTAGATTTTGAAAAGGAAGATTACTTTAAGAGATATAGCTGGGGTTTTAGGGGTTTCCACTTCTACGGTGTCTAGGGCACTTCAGGATGATTACAGGATTAGCGAATCTGTAAGGAAGAAGGTTTTAATGACAGCTGATGAATTAAACTATTTTGATGGCAAATATCCAGAGTCGGTATTGCCAAAAAGAATTGGGGCCATAGGTGTGATTGTGCCAAAGCTCTCTTATCACTTATATGCTATGGCTATAAGTGGCATAGAGAAGATGGCTGAAGAGAACAATATGCACATTATTATATGTCAGTCGAATGAGTCTTATGAAAGAGAAAAGAGTTTAATTGAAGAACTTGTCAAGATTGGAGTTTCGGGATTAATAGTTTCTCTTGCAGGGGAAACGAAGAATTTTGATCATTTTTTGGATCTCAAGGAGAAGAATGTACCGTTGGTTTTGTTTAATAGGCAGTGTGATGAGGTTGTGACCGATAAGGTTGTGATAGATAATTTTAAAGCGGCTTATGACGCAACGGAGCATTTAATAACTATGGGATGTAGGAATATAGCTTATTTAGGTGGGCCGGAGTCCCTTCAAATTAGTAACAAGCGATTATTTGGATATAAGCAAGCTTTGGAAGACGCCAGCTTGTCTATAGGCGAAAAGCACATTGGACACTGTAATTTTACAAAGGAAGGTAATTTAAGTGCAGCTAGAAAATTAGTTTACTCGCCAGTTCCGCCAGATGGTATTTTAGCATTCAGTGATCAGGTAGCTATAGCGGTTATGGTAGCAGCAAAAGAAAGAGGGCTTAAAATACCAGAAGATTTGGCAATAATAGGTTTTAACAATGAACCCGTAAACGAGCTTCTTGAGCCATCTTTGACCAGTATTGATCAACCAGCTTTTAGAATGGGGTATGAAGCTGCCAAATTGATTTTTGGGAAAATCCACAAAAGTTCTAAAAAAATAACCCATATAGTGCTGAAATCTGAATTGGTAATTAGGAATTCTACCAATAGAAACAAATTAAACTGATTTTTGTAAAGTATTGAATTCGTTAGGATCTTGGATTTTGGGGAGTCCATTAATGAGGAGTTAATAAAGTTGTTCTTTTTTGTACAAGATTTGCTAATATTTAAGTGCTAACAAGACAGGGCAGGATAGTTTTTTTTCAAATATGAACCACATTGCTATTTTATTTTATAAAAGATAAATATAAAACTTAACTATCCAATGTTTTAAATTCTGTTTAGTAATGGAACTTATATCCTTTTTTAAGGGAATCACTCTTTTTGTTTTTGTTTTTAGCATTTTTTCCTGTAACGAAAAGGAAATTGTAGCACCAGATTTTCTCACGATTTCAGAAGGGTTTAAAAATCCTATTGGCTTTTATGATGTAACACCAACATTTTCTTGGAAACTGCCAGTTTCACAAAATGTAAAATCTCAATCAGGGTATCAGATAGTAGTAGCAACTAACCCTGAATTTTTGCCAAATGACCCAAATTTATGGGATTCTAAAAAACAAGAAAGTTCAAAATCTACCTTTGTGCAATACGAGGGTACAAAGTTACAATCGTGTCAAAAAGTATTTTGGCAAGTGCGTTATTGGAATCAGGATGGCAATATTTCAAAATGGAGCGATATCTACCATTTTGAATTAGGCCTTTTGAATGACACGGATTGGAAAGCAAAATGGACGGGTTTAGATACTTCAAAAGATAGCATAAAAGGGGTGCGAAAGTTTTTAATGCACAGACCACAATATATAAGAAAGGGGTTCGAAGTTTCTTCTGAAGTAGTATCGGCCAGATTGCACATTACAGCAAAAGGTGTTTTTGATGTACATTTAAACGGAAAAGACGTTAGCGATGATGTAATGCCTCCAGGTTGGACCCCCTATAACCATCGTATAGAGACGTTGACTTATGATGTTACTGAAATAGTGGTTTTAGGAAAAAATGTTATAGCCGTAGAGTTGGCATCAGGTTGGCATTCTGGAAGAATTAGTAGAGGTAATGCACTTTATGAAAATTTAGCATCTCCAAAAATAATATGTCAGTTAGAAATCACTTTGAAAGATGGTTCAAAACAAACTATTGTTTCAGATGAAACTTGGAAAGGCATTACAAATGGCCCAATTCGATTAGCAAGTATTTATGATGGTGAAATTTATGATGCAAATTTTGAAATACCAAATTGGACCAATTCTGAATTTGATGATGCATCTTGGGAAGTAGTTGAAGTAGAGGATATAAATAATTCAATAAAATTGGAACCTAAAAGACATAATACGGTAAAAACCAAAACAATTTTAGATGATGTTATATTGGTTTCTGTAAATGAAAATAGAGCAATCTTTAATTTAAAACAGAATATTGTTGGTGTTCCTAAAGTGAAAGTGCCAATGAAAAAGGGAGATACGCTAAAAATACGTTTCTCTGAAATGCTTTTGGCAGATGGAGCCTTTTACACCACAAACTATCGCTCCGCACATTCAACCGATTATTATATTGCCGCTTCTGATGGAATTATAGAATATACTCCAAAATTTACATTTCATGGATTTCAATATATTGAGTTAAGTGGTTTTGATAAGAGTTCACAACCAGATGCAAGTTGGGTTAAAGCTTTCGTTCAGCATTCTGATTTTGAGAAAAATGGAACTTTCACCTCGTCACATGACAAGTTAAACCAATTGCAGAGTAACATAACTTGGGGCTTACGTGATAACTTTTTTGATATTCCTACAGATTGTCCGCAACGGGACGAACGTTTAGGGTGGACAGGTGATGCACAGGTTATTAGCCCAACTGCCATGTTTAATTATGATATGTACTCATATTGGTCAGCATGGTTGCAAAGTATGCGTGAAACTCAAGCGGAACATACCAATGGGTTGATTCCGTTTATTATTCCAGATGTATTGCAGGGAAATAATGCTAGTTCTGGTTGGGGAGACGCTTGCGTTATAATTCCTTGGGATTTGTATAATCTAACTGGAGATAGAACAATACTTGAAGAAAATTACGACATGGGAAAAAAATGGGTTGGTTACTATGAATCTAAAGTTAGAGAAAAAGCCTATGTGCCAATGATGCATTCTTTTGGAGATTGGTTACAGCCATTTCCTACCAACGAAGGAAAGATTGGAAATCGAGGTGATACATCAAGAGATTTAATTAATACAGCATATTTTGCAAATTCCGCACATTTAATTTCTAAAATGGCTGGTGTTTTGGGTAAGGATATAGATGAAAAGAAATACAAAGGTTTATTCGATACCATTGCCAATACTTTTGAAAATGAATTTTTTGACAAAAACGGAAAGGTAAGCACCGAACATGAAACACAAACAAGTTATTTACTCGCCATTCATTTTGATTTGCTAAAACCGGAAACAAAGAGAAAAGCGCAGCAACACCAATTAGGAACCATAAAAAAAGCCGATTATCATTTGGGGACGGGTTTTTTAGGAACACCAATTTTACCGAAGGTTTTGGATGATATGTGGGAAATAGATTTAATGTATAAGATACTCTTTAAAGAAACCTATCCGTCTTGGTTTTATTCTATAAACCAAGGGGGCACTACCATGTGGGAACGTTGGAATAGCTATAATAAAAAAGAAGGTTATAATAAGCAACAAATGAATAGTCTTAACCATTATGCTTATGGAGCCATAGGACAGTGGATGTACGAACGTATTGCAGGTCTTGCGCCTTTAGAGCCTGGTTATAAAAAAATTAAAATAGCACCTGTGCCCAATACCAAGTATTTAAGCTCGGCATCCGCAAGTATTAACACGCCTTATGGTAAAGCCTCATCATCTTGGAGCGTAGAAAACAATATGTTTTATCTCGATATAGCAATTCCGCCTAGCACTACGGCAGAGATAAGCATTCCTAAAAGCTACGGAGCAGAATTAATGGTAAACGGACAGGTGTTCAAGGAAAGCTCAGATTTAAAAATTACTAGTTCCAATAAAATTTTGGCGAAGGCCGGTACATATAAATTTCAATCTCAATTTTAGATAAATGATTAACAGATTCACTTTTAAAAATGTTGTAAGACTATTTGTTTTTGCAATCTTTTTCGGTCAGATATCCTGTGCTGAGAAGCAAATCCTAATAGCAGCAGAAAGCCTAACAATTTCAGAAGGTTTTAAAAACCCATTAGGGTTTTATGACGCTAATCCTACATTTTCTTGGAAACTACCAATAGCAAAAGATGTTAAAAGTCAGTCAGCTTATCATATTGTTGTAGCATCTAGTGAAAACTTGTTACCAGATAATGCCGATTTATGGGATTCTGGCAAGCAAATGACAGACCAGTCTGTTTGGGTAAAATATGGGGGTAAACCTTTAGAATCTCGCCAAAAAGTGTTTTGGCAGGTAAAGTATTGGAATCAAGATAAAGACGCCTCAAAGTGGAGTGAAATTAATCATTTTGAACTTGGATTATTAAATAATAATGATTGGAAAGCACAATGGGTAGGTTTAGATACAGCCAAAGATAGCATAAGGGGAAGAGGAAAAGTGTTGATACACAAACCACAATACTTAAGAAAAAGGTTTGAGCTATCCAAGGATGTGGCTTCGGCAAGATTATACATTACAGCAAAGGGTGTTTTTGATGTTTCTATAAATGGGGAGAATGTGAATGACGACACCATGTCCCCTGGATTTACAACCTATGATAAGCGTATTGAAACCTTAACGTACGATGTCACTGATTTAATAAAGTCCGGACAAAATACCATTGGTGTAGAGTTGGTTTCAGGTTGGTATTCAGGAAGATTGCTTTGGGGAAATACGCCTTGGGATAATACTATTTCGCCTAAAGTCTTGGTGCAGTTGGAAATGGCTATGAAAGATGGATCTAAAGAGCTTATTGTTTCTGATAAAAGCTGGAAGGGAATGACCAATGGGCCAATTCAATTTTCAGAAATTTATGACGGTGAAATTTACAATGCCAATTTAGAGATGCCGAATTGGGCTACCAATAATTTTGATGATAAAGACTGGGTGTCAGTTGAAGTGGTAACAATTGATGATAACGTGAAATTAGAACCAAAACGCCATACTAGTATAAAAGGTAAAATTAAACTTGAACCACAAGAAATTACTAAAAAAGATGGTGGTGTAATATTTAACATGAACCAAAATATGGTAGGCGTACCATTGGTAAAAGTGCCGATGAAAAAAGGAGATACCCTAAAAATTAGATTTGCAGAAATGTTATCGCCAGATGGTACATTTTATACAAAAAATTATAGAGGGGCACATTCTACGGACTATTATATCGCATCTAAAGATGGGGTTATAGAATACCAACCAAAATTTACGTTTCATGGGTTTAGCTATGTAGAATTAAGTGGTTTTGATACTTCTAAAGAACCACAAAAAGATTGGGTTACAGGCGTTGTTTTATATTCAGATTTTGATGATAATGGAACATTTACTTCCTCTCACGAAAAATTAAATCAGTTACAAAGCAACATTGTTTGGGGTTTGCGTGGTAACTTTTTAGATATTCCAACAGATTGTCCACAGCGCGATGAACGTTTAGGATGGACAGGAGATGCTCAAGTATTTGGACCAACATCCATGTTTAATGCCTATGTGTATAAATTTTGGGCAAGTTGGTTGCAAAGTGTGCGTGAAGCGCAACTTGAAGATGGGGCCATTCCTTGGACAGTACCTGATGCTAGAGGCAATAAAATAGCCAGCTCTGGATGGGGTGATGTGTGCACCATTATTCCTTGGAAAATCTATAAGCGAACTGGAGATTTAGGTTTTTTAGAAGATAACTTTGAAATGATGAAGGCTTGGGTGGCGCATCATGAAATGAAATCTAAAAATTACATTTCTAATATGATGTCTTTTTCAGATTGGTTACAGCCTTTTCCTGAAAATGGTAATACAAGAGGGGATACGTCTAGAAATCTTATTGGAACTGCATTTTTTGCACATTCAGCACAACTAACTGCAAAAACTGCAGAAGTTCTAGGCGAAACCGAAGAACAAGCAAAGTATGAAGCTATTTTTAATACGGTGGCGAAGGCATTTGATGACACTTTTTTTGATGAATCCGGAAAAGTAAAAGGCGTAACCGAAACACAAACATCTTATTTGTTGGCTTTAGCATTTGATTTACTTCCAGAACATAAGCAAAAAAAGGCACAGGCTAATTTGCTTAGAAAATTAGAAGAGGCTGATAACCATTTACGTACAGGGTTTTTAGGTACGCCATTGTTATCTCAGGTCTTAGATGATATGGGTGAGATTGATTTGATGTACCAATTATTATTTAATGAGACCTATCCATCATGGTTTTATTCTATCAATCAAGGAGCAACTACCATTTGGGAACGTTGGAACAGCTATAGTAAAACAGAAGGTTATAACCCTATGAGTATGAATAGTTTAAATCACTATGCTTATGGGGCCATTGGTGAATGGATGTATGAGCGAATAGGAGCAATTGCACCTCAGGAAGCGGGTTATAAAGTAATTAGAATTGCACCAAAGCCAAGAGTACCACTAACGTCGGCATCAGCAAGTTTAAATACACCCTATGGGAAAGTAGCATCTTTTTGGGAAATTGTAGATAACGAATTTAAATTGGAAGTGATTGTTCCTCCAAATACGACAGCGCTAATTAAAGTTCCTGGAGATCTTACAAAAGATTTAGTTGTAGAAGGTAAGGTGTTGATTGAAAATGAAAACTTAAAATTATTAGGTAAAACGGATGGTTGTTTCAATTTGGAAATCCAACCAGGAACTTATAAGTTTAAAACACAATTATAAAATTAAAAGTAATATGAAGATAGCTAAAAGATGCGGGACCATAATTGTATTATTATTTACTATAGTAGGTTGCAAAGGAGAGAAAAGGGAGGTTGAGACATTGGTTTCTCAAGTTTCAAGAAAACCAAACATTGTTTACATCCTTACAGATCAATGGCGTGGTTCGGCTTTGGGTTATGCCGGCAATCCTGATGTAAAGACACCAAATTTAGATGCTTTTGCGAAGTCATCAGTAAACTTTACCAATGCCGTATCGGTTTTACCTGTTTGCACACCTCACAGGGCATCCTTGTTAACAGGTAAATATCCAACAACAACAGGTATGTTTTTAAACGATTTGTATTTACCTGCAGAAGAATTGACCATGGCAGAGATTTATAAAGCCGAAGGCTACAATACAGCATATTGGGGCAAATGGCATTTAGATGGCCATGGCAGATCATCTTACATTCCTAAAGAGAGAAGACAAGGTTTTGACTATTGGAAAGCTTTAGAATGTTCGCACAATTATACAGAAATGCCCTATTATGGTAATGACAATCCTGAATTGAAACATTGGCAGGAGTATTCCCCTTTCGCCATCGTAAAAGATGCAAATGCCTATATCACTAAACATGCCAGTGATGAAAAACCATTTTTAGCATTCCTATCAATTGCAACACCACATTATCCTCATAATAGCGCCCCTAATAAATACAAGGAAATGTATACTCCTGAGGCTTTAACATTAGGTCCAAATATTCCAAAGGAATTTGAAGAAAAATGCCGTATGGAACTACAAGGGTATTATGCCCATGCAACTGCTACAGATGAGGCTATAGGTCTGGTTATAAATAAACTTAAAGAACTTAATTTAATGGAAAATACTATTATTGTGTTTTCTGCAGACCACGGTGAAATGATGGGGGCTCATGGTGTGAAACCTTTCGTAAAACAATTAGCGTGGGATGAATCCATTAGAGTACCGTTTTTAATTAGTTATCCGTCTATTGGGAAAAATAAGGGGACTGTAGTCAATGCGCCCTTAACTACACCAGATATTTTACCATCATTACTTGGGTTAACCAACATTGAAATTCCTAAAGGGATAGAAGGTGAAAACTTAGCGGAGTTAATCAAAAATCCAGATCCTAATGTAGACAGAGTGGCTTTGGTTATGAATCCATCACCTTTTGGAGCCAATTTTAATGACCAACCTTATCGTGCTATTAAAACCAAACAATATACGTATGCCAGAACTCCGAGTGGGCCAAGTATGTTTTACGATAATATAACAGATCCGTTTCAACAAAATAATTTATTAGGGAAACCTGAATTAAGTGTTATTCAAAAAGATTTAGATTCTAAATTAAATAGTGCTTTGGCTCAAATTAACGACGAGTTTGGAACAAGTGATTTCTATCTAAAAAAGTATAACTATGTTTTGGATGAAAAGAAAAAAGCCATACCGTTTTGGGGGTTTAATGAAGGAAAAGGAAACCTTAAAAATGTTGGGGCAACTAAACCAATAGTACAATCTCCTAAACCTTTAAAAGACTAATAAAAGACTAAGAATAATTATTTTCGTTTTTCTTGAAAAAAAACAGGATGCTACAGGACACTACAGGATTATTTTTACTGTTTTAACGGTTAAGTTTGTTATATCAACATTTTAACAAGCCTAATGAAAAATTTTCTTTCTATTTTAATGCTTGCATTATTCCTGTTAACTTCATGTACCAATCATGAAAATTCAACAGCAACAAAAACAATTTTTAATGATAATTGGCTTTTTGTTCTTAAAGATGAAGCCTCTTTTTCAGAAGAAATTATTGATGATGCCTCATGGAGCACTTTAGATTTACCCCATGATTGGTCTTTCGAAAAAGGGGTGAGAAAAGGAGGAGATCAAGGTCAGGGCGGTGGTTATCATGATGGAGGTGTAGGTTGGTATCGCAAGTACTTTTATATTTCAAAAGAAAGCTTATCTAAAACGACCTACATCAATTTTGATGGTGTTTACATGAATAGTGAAGTTTGGATAAATGGTAACCATGTTGGAATAAGACCATATGGTTACATTAGTTTTAGATACGATATATCAAAATATTTAAAAGCAGGTAAAAATACGATTGCAGTTCGAGTAGATAATAGTTTAGAACCTTCTGCAAGATGGTATCACCCTTGTGGTATTTATGCAGGTGTATACTTAATTGAAAAGAGCCCAACACATATTGAGCCCAATAGTGTTTTTATTACTACACCTAGTATAGCAATTGATAAAGCTTCTGTAAATGTTAAGTTTAAGGTAGTAAATACATCCGACAGTTTACAAAGTAAAATTACAATTTTAGCGCCAGATGGAGCTGTTTTAACTTCAGGAACAAGTGCTATCCAAGCATCAAAATCTGAAACAAACTTAGAGGTAGAAGCACCTAAGTTGTGGAGCCCAGAAACACCAACCTTGTATAAAGCAATTACCCAAATAATCAAAGGAGATAAGGTTTTAGATGAAGAAACTACAATTTTCGGATTTAAAACAGTTGAGTGGAAAACAGAAACAGGCTTTTGGTTAAATGGAGAAAATGTAAAATTAAAAGGGGTATGCGAACACTGGGAAGGCGGACCTGTTGGAGGTGCTTGGACGAAGCCCATGCTACGTTGGAAATTAGAATCCCTAAAAGGAATGGGAATCAATGCTATTCGTCCGTCACATAATCCTACACCACCAATGTTCTATGATATTTGTGATGAAATTGGGCTGTTGGTTATGGATGAAATATTTGATGGTTGGCATAAGAAAGCACCACAGGATTATGGTAAACAGGCCTTTGGTGAATGGTGGCAAGCTGATGTTAAAGATTGGATTACCAGAGATCGTAACCATCCAAGTATTTTTGTTTGGAGTTTAGGAAATGAGACTCACAGTGATGTAGCACCAGAATTAGTGAGTTTTGGCAAAAGTTTAGACTCAACCAGATTATTTACTTCAGGAGCAGGAAATCCGGAGGATATGGATATTGAGGGGGTTAATGGAGGCTCTGAGAATAAATCTTTTATTGAAAATAAAACTTTGAATAAACCATTCATTTCTACAGAGGCACCTCATACATGGCAAACACGAGGATATTATCGTACACAAACCTGGTGGCGCGATAACGAATTACCAGGAACGTATGAGTTGCCAAATCTCACTGATAAGGAAATATTCTTTTATGAAGGACTAAAACCTAAAGATTGGAAAAATAGAAAGCAACGCTTTAACTCGTCATATGATAATGCAACAGTCCGCGTTTCGGCACGGAAATATTGGGAAGTTATGCGTGACACCCCCTGGCATAGTGGACATTTCCGCTGGACAGGTTTCGATTATTACGGGGAAGCTGGTTTAGTGCATGGTGGATTACCTTTTAATTTATTTATGGGTGGAGCACTTGATGTGGCCGGGTTTAAAAAAGATTTATATTACTTCTACCAAAGCCAATGGATCGAAGAACCAATGATTCATATACTACCCCATTGGACACATCCAAGAATGAAAAAAGGAACAAAAATTCCAGTTTGGGTCTATTCTAATACCGATCAGGTGGAGCTCTTCCTAAACGGTAAATCTTTAGGAAAAGACAAACCAGGTACCGTTTGGAATGAGATGCAATGCGAATGGATGGTGCCATACACTGAAGGAACAATAGAAGCTGTAGGTTATATCGATGGAAAAGAAGTCAACAGAACATCCTTTTCAACAGCGCAACAACCTTTAAAATTAAAGAATACGGTTACCAAATTAGACGCAGAGAGTGATTTTAGAGCGAGTTATATTGTAACTTCTGAAGGAATGGATGCTAATAACAATTTGTTTCCTTATGCTGAAAACCGTGTATACTATAATGTTGTTGGTGATGTGGATAAAGTGTCTATGGAGAACGGAAACCCAATTGATCCTACTAGCAGAACAAAAGCCAATTACAGAAGTATGTTTTTCGGAAAAACCAGATTGTTTTTAGAAGAACTTCAAAATGCAAAAGAAGCATCTGTAATTATTGGTTCAATTTTAGGTGATAAAGACTTATATGTTTCGGATAAAATTTCTATTGATGTGCAATCCGTATCGTTAATTAGAAATCAAAATAAAGATGCATTTGAAATTTTCTATACCACCAATGGCAAAAATCCAGAAACTGATGGAGGAGCTTATTTAGAAGCTTTTGAAGTTGAAGATGGCACCACCGTTAAAGCTATTGTAAAACAAAATGGCGCCATTGTTTTAACTATGGAGGAAACATTTGGTAAAAATGAAGGCCTGTTTTGGGGTGATGAACATTCTGCTGATATGTGGATTGGTAGAGGTGTCAATATTGCTGCGGAAGATGGTGTCTTAACAGGATCAGCTAAACCTAGTAGAGAGGCACATCGATTTAAAGGTTCTGGTTTTGTAGATTTTAAAGGCGGGGAAGGATCTATTACTTGGTATCAAGAAAATGATGGCGAACCAGGAGATTATAGCATTCGTTTTAGATATATGCACAACAATGAAGGCAAGTTACACCCAATGAAACTCTATGTAAATGATGAATATGTTAGAGACATTGAATTTAAATCAACGGGTGGTTGGGAAAAAGAATGGAAGTTTGTACCAACTATAATTGTACTACAATCTGGAGCTAACAATATCAAATTAGAAACCACTGGTGAAAGCGGTCCTTATATTGACGAGTTGTTTATTGATTAATAAAATAGCTTATAGTTAATAGTTAGTTTGGTAAATCCCGAAGTTGCCACGATAAGTCAATATTTCAGGAAGAAGGAAAATTATATGAAGGATAAATTGGCGTTATATATAAAAGTAATTGTTCTCCTTTTAGTAAGCGTGCGTAGTGTATCTAATGCGCAAGAGAAAAATAACAAAGTTTCTACTATAAAATATGAAAAACTTGAAGAACTAAAATTGGCCATGCCCTCAGGAAAAGAGAAAGCTGTCAAAAATTTTAAGAAATTAATCGAAGAGGCCGATAAATTATTAAAAATAGAAGGGTTTTCTGCAGTGAATAAAGTTGGTGTGCCTCCTAGTGGAAGTAAACACGATTATATGAGTATTGGTCCATATTGGTGGCCAAATCCAGAAACCGATAATGGCTTGCCTTATATAAGAAAAGACGGGAAAATAAACCCTGAAGCTCGAAATAATTATACAGATTTCACAGCTAAACAGAGTTTTATTTCTGTTGTGCAAACATTGCGTATGGCCTACTATCTTACTAATGAAAAGAAATATGCCGATAAGAATTTAGAATTAATTAATATCTGGTTTTTAGATGAAGCTACCAAAATGAATCCTAATATTAATTATGGACAGTATGTTCCTGGAGAATCAGAAGGAAGATGTTTTGGTATCATTGAGTTTGGCGGAATTACAGAAGTAATAGAATTTTTAGAACTAGCGAAAGATAGAAATATATTGGATAAAAAAACCGAGAAAGGTATGTTTAACTGGTTTGCAGAATATGGCCATTGGTTAAAGCATAGTAAGCTAGGTAAAGAAGAATCTACCAGAAAGAATAATCATGGTACACATTATGATGTTCAATTGCTTAATATCTTACTTTACTTAAATAGAACCAACGAGGTTAAGAAATACCTTTCTACAATAACCAAGGCTCGAATATTTAGCCAAATAGAACCCGATGGAAGTCAGCCGTTGGAATTAACAAGAACAAAATCATTTTCATACTCTGTTATGAATTTACATGCTTTTCTAGAATTAGCTATTATTGGACAAAAGGTTGGGGTAAATCTATGGGGTTTAGAATCTAAAGATGGAAGAAGCATAAAAAAGGGGTATCAATATATGCTGCCATACCTTAATCAAGAAAAAGAATGGGAGTATAAACAAATAAAAGACAAAAAACATTCCGAAGAAAAGTTAATATCAGATTTGAAGTTAGCTAAAGAAATGTTCAATGAAACTTCTTTTAATATAGTACTTGGGAAATAAATTTTAAGAAAGACTTGAAATTATTGAATTTTAAGATAATGAAAAAGTTAATTGCATTAATATCTTTATTACTTGTTGTAGAGGTTTGTCAATCTCAAGAAGATATAGGTTATGCTTTAAAGAAGGGGTTTCAAAGCCCACCAAATCAAGCCAAAGCCAGAACTTGGTGGCATTGGATTAGCGGAAATGTTTCTAAATCAGGAATCACCAAAGATTTAGAGGCTATGAAAGCTGTGGGTATTCAAGAAGCACAACTCTTCAATGTACATTTGGGTTTTCCAAAAGGACCTGTAAAATATTTAAGTGAAGAGTGGCTTGATTTGTTTAAGTTTTCAGCAAAGGAAGCACAACGTTTAGGATTGGAATTGGCATTTCATAATAGCGCAGGATGGTCATCAAGTGGAGGTCCTTGGGTTGCTGAAGAACATGCGATGCAAACTTTGGTGTTTAGTGAATTAGAGGTAAATGGGGATCAATTATTTAAAGAACAATTACCTAAACCGAAAACAAAGTTTGATTATTACAAAGACGTTGCCGTTTTAGCCTTTCCTAAACCTAAAAAAAACCTAAAAATTGACGGCTTAGATTATAAAAATCTATCGGAGCGCATTCGCAATCACCTGTTGCCAGATGATAAAGAAATACCGAAGGATGCCATCATTCAAAAAGAAGATATAATAGATTTAACTTCAAAATTAAAAGATGATGGTAGTTTAGACTGGAACATTCCAACAGGTGAATGGATTATTTTACGATTAGGGCATACGCCCATTGGTACTACTAATAGACCAGCACCACCTGAAGCTAAAGGCTTAGAGATAGATAAAATGAGTAAAAAAGCCTTAGATGCTTATTGGGAAGACGCTGTGCAACCCATCATTGACAAGTTGGGGGATTTGATAGGAACTACTGTTAATAATTGTTTGATAGATAGTTATGAGGTAGAAACTACCAATTGGACGACTGGCTTCGATGTTCAATTTGAAGCTTTAAGAGGTTATGATTTGACCTCTTATTTACCAACTATAGCAGGATATTATGTAGATAGTGGTGAGGTTTCTGAACGTTTTTTATGGGATTTTAGAAGAACCATAGGCGATTTAATCGCCGAAAACTATTATGCGCATTTTGCAGAATTATGCCATAAAAAAGGCATGAAATTTTCAGTTGAACCGTATTGGGGGCCTTTTGATAATATGCAGGTAGGTGCCACAGGCGATATTGTGATGTGTGAATTTTGGAGTGGCGGATATCCGTTTTTCGATTCACCAAAATTTGTGTCGTCCATTGCGCATTTAAACGGAAGTGCCATTGTGGGTGCCGAGTCGTTTACAGGTATTGGAGGTTGGGATGAACATCCAGCTCAATTAAAAGCTATTGGAGATAGGGCATGGGCGGAAGGTATCACCCGATTTATTTTTCATACCTACGTACATCAACCTTGGGATGTCACCCCAGGTTTGGCATTGAGCTATCATGGGACAGATTTTAACCGATTAAATACGTGGTGGTATCAAAGTAAATCGTACATGGCCTACATAGCCCGTTCTCAGTTTTTATTACAACAAGGTACCAATGTGGCTGATGTTTTGGTGTTTACGGGTGAATCATCACCCAATACGGCTTTTTTGTTTCCTGAAATAAAAAGTTTAGGATATGACTACGATTTGATTGGTGCAAATAAATTATCAGAGCTTGTTGTGAAAGATGGTGATATGTGCACGCCTGTTGGAGGTAAGTACAAAGTTTTGGTGTTACCAGAATCTGATTGGATAACACCAAAAGCACTTAAAATTGTAGAAAGTTTGGTTAAGGCAGGAGCCACGGTTATAGGCAATAAACCCAAAAAATCACCAAGCCTTAATAATTATCCAAGTTGCGATGATGAAGTGAAAATTATTGCGGACAAGTTATGGAATGAAAACTTAATACAAGCTATTTCAATTTCAGATTATCTTCAACATTATAATTCGCCGGATTTCAAAATAGAAGAAGGTGTTTCAGATGATCTTAATTTTATACATAGAAAGAAAGATGAAGCTGAAATCTATTTTATTGCCAACGGTAAAAAACAAAGTAGGGTGTTAAGCTGTCGTTTTAGAGTCTCAGGTAAACAACCTGAGGTTTGGAATGCCGAGACGGGTAAAATAACCTATCCAGCTGTTTGGGAAAATAATGGTAATGGCACTACAACTGTGACCTTAACTTTGGAAGCAGAACAGTCCATATTTGTGGTTTTTAAAGAAGCACCAATCATTAAAAACAATTTAGTTGCGGTGGAAGCTAAATTAGATTGCCCAAAACAAGAACCACTTTCAAACTTAAAGATTATTAAAGCGGAATATGGCACCTTTCTTCAAGAGGGGATAGTTGACATTACCAATAGAGTTGTGAATGCTATTGAAGACGGTAAACTGGATTTTAAAATTACTAGGGCATTTTGCCATTGCGACCCCGCTATGGGGTATAAGAAAGAATTTAGGATGGCCTACCAAATTGGGGATACTGTGCATCAACTTTATGCCGAAGAGCGCGAGCATATTACTATTGATGTAGGTAGTGAAGAACTTAAAATTTTAAAAGCCGTGTTCGGGAAATTCAAGCCTGAAACGAAAGGTGTTCCTAAGTACTACCCACTGCTTGACATTACAGGTGTCATTCAGCAAAAAATAAATTCTGGAGAATACGAAATTTTGGTTGATGATGCCTTTATAGACAATCAATCTGCTGAAGGAGATAAACCTGAAGTTCGAGTTACCTATGAAACAGATGGTGAAGAGTATACTAAAATAGTGTCCAAAGGCCAAATCCTTAAACTATCAAAGCCTATGGCTAAGCCACAATTGGTTTTAAATTCGGGGTATCAAGAATGGGTTACACCTTATTCAGGCACACTAAATTATATCAATACATTAGGTGAATCTAATACGGTGAAAATAAAATCCATACCTGATCCATTGGAGCTTTCTGGGGCTTGGGATGTAAATTTTGAATCTCCAAATGGTGTTTCAAAAATAGAAAAGTTTGATAAGCTATTATCTTGGTCAGAATCTTCAGATGAGAGCATTCGTTATTTTTCTGGTACTGCTAGTTATACGAAAAAAATTAGTTTACCTAGGAAATTCTTTAGGGGTAATAATGAAATAGAGTTAGATTTAGGTAGTATATCTGTAATTGCTGAAGTCAATATAAATGGAAATTATGTAGGGACTTTATGGAAAGCTCCTTTCAGAGTAAATATTTCAGACTTTGTAAAAAAAGGGACTAATAGTTTAGAAATTAAAGTGACCAATTTATGGCCTAATAGATTAATTGGCGATGAACAGTTTACCTTAGATTACAAAATAAAAGGAGAAAGATTAGGTACATTACCAGATTGGCTGCTAAATAACCAGCAGCGTCTATCTAACAGAACTACTTTACCTTCATGGAAACATTGGAGTAAAAATGATTTGCTAAAAACTTCAGGGCTTTTAGGACCGGTAAAAATTCAATTGTATAAAAAAATAAAACTGGAAAGTACTGATGAATAAATTCTTGGTTATCAATCTTATAATTTGTTTTTGCTTGTTAGGGTGTGCAACAAAATCCAAAGAGGCTAAAGCAATCACAGAAGAAAACAAAATGGTAGATAATTTTGCCGATAACGGTTTTGGTAATGCTGTGGCTGTGGTACAGCATCCTGCCGGAGTTTATCATAAAGGCATTACCTATGTGTGTTATCAAGGTCCTTTGGAAGACCCGTATGTGGCTTCGTACAATCATAAGACTAAAGAATGGAAAGGCCCTTACAAAGCAGGTGTAAGTGAAATGGGTAAAGACCCCAATCATAAAACAGATAACCATGGTAAACCCTCTATGTTGGTTGATAATGCTGGTTATATACATATTACTTTTGGCGGTCATGGCGGCACGAAAAAGTTTGGTGAAAATCCTTTAGGAAATCATCATTATGGTAAAAACAAACACGTGGTTACTAAAAAGCCTTTTGATATTTCTAGTTGGGAGGAATTGGACAATATTCCCCCCTTTGGTACCTACAACCAATTTATAAAAATGGATAATGGCGACATTTATTTGTTTTATCGCCATGGAGCTCATAGAAGCAATTGGGTATACCAAAAATCTGCGGATAACGGACGTACATTTGATGAGCCTGTTTCATTTTTGAAACATAAGCGTAGAACAGATCTTGAAGCAGAAGACTCTTGGTATCCTTGGATTACAAAGGGGAATAATGATGAATTGTTGGTGGTTTTTGATTATCATTTATGTAGCGATACTACGGAAAAGACCAAAGGTTTAGGACACATTGCAAAACGCTATAATGTGTATTATATGGTATTCAATACAAAGCATAAGGAATGGAGAAACGTAAAAGGAGAATTACTTGAGATACCTGTATCAAGAGAAGAAGCAGATGCCAAAGCCTTGGTAGCTAAAACACCTGGTAATTGGACCTTTCAAGGCGTTGTAGATTTAGATTCTGATGGGAACCCTCATATAGGCATGACGATTGGAGAAGAAATTCCTGGCGCTAGACGAAGTGATTCAAAACAAATGCATCATTATAGATGGAATGGGGAGCATTGGATTCATTCATTAGAGGCCAATTTGCCTGAAGGCAATGGTGATTTTGAGGTTAAATCAAATCAAGAAGTGCATTTTTATATTGAAGCCAAAGAAGAGGATGATTTTGGCGAAGTGGCCAAATGGAGTAGTAATGATGATGGAGAAACATTTAAGAAAACAAAGGTTTTGTTAAGGAAGCCTAACGCTAGTTTTGCAATTTCTGCATTAATTGAAAATGCCCATCCCGATGCTAAATTAATTGTAGCAGAACGCATGCCCGGAACGGATTACAGAAAAATGTATCTATTAGGAGAGGGTGGAGCGATGATGCGTAATAAAAGCGAAGCACAAGTTTTAAAAGTCAATTTAAAATAATCTATAAAATAATAAACTAAAAATTGATGAAAGTCTTAAACAAATTAAATTATCTAATGTTGCTAATAACAATATGTTTTTCATGTGGAAACAAATCTAAAACGGCTGAGTCCAAAATAGAAAATAATAAGGGGAAGGAGCAACTACCAAATATTGTATTCATATTATCAGATGACCAATCTTGGACAGACTATAGTTTCATGAATCATGAGTATATTGAAACACCTCGTTTAGATAAGTTTGCCTCAGAGAGTTTAACGTTTACAAGAGGGTATGTCCCAACATCATTGTGCTCCCCATCTTTAGCGACAATTATTACGGGGTTATATCCAAAAGATCACGGTATTTTAGGTAACGATGTTGTTTATCAACGAGGAAGAGACAGGAAGGAAAGTAGAAAAAACAGGAGTGAAGCGTATAAACCAATTATTTCTCATTTTGAAAAATTAACCACACTTCCAGATATGCTCAAAGAAAAAGGCTATCTGTCATTTCAAACTGGTAAATGGTGGCATGGCAACCATAAAACTGGTGGTTTTGATTATGGTATGACACACGGTGATCCGGAACGTGGTGGACGCCATGGTGATTATGGTTTGGAAATAGGTAGAAAAGGTTTAGATACTATTAATAGTTATGTAGATTTAGCATTAAAAGAAAAAAAGCCTTTCTTTTTATGGTATGCACCATTTTTGCCTCATCAGCCTCATACACCACCACAACGACTTTTAGATAAATATTTACCAAAAGCGCCAACCGAATATGTGGCAAAGTATTGGGCCATGTGCGAATGGTTTGATGAAACTTGCGGAGCATTATTTGATATGATTGAGGCTAAAGGACAAATGGGAAACACATTATTTGTTTATGTATGCGATAATGGTTGGGTACAAGAACCTAATAAAAACACTTATGCTAAAATCTCAAAAAGGGCCCCTTACGATTATGGTATGCGAACACCTATTATGTATAAGTGGAAAGGTAAAATAGCCCCTAAAATGGATACCAAAACTGTTGTAAGCAGTATAGATATGGTGCCAACGATATTGAATATTTTAGGAATTGAACAACCAGAATACCTGCCGGGTATTAGTGTGTTAGACGATGAAAAATTACAAGAACGTGATATTGTTTTTGGTGAAATTTACGCACATGATTTTACAAGTGTAGATTCTAGTATGTATTATAATGTAGCTATTGCAAAACCTTACAAATTAATTGTTCCGGATGCGGTACGAAAAGAAGGAGAGAAGGTTCAACTTTTTAACATTGTTGAAGATCCTTTTGAAAAGAATGATTTAGCCGTAAGCAACACAGAGATAGTAAAGGATTTAATGGTAAAAATTAAAGCACATAGAGCAAAATAATGATATAGATGTATTTCGTACTTCAAATATTAATAAATAGATAGTACATGAAACGAAGAGATTTTATTCAATTATCAACTATAACAGGTGTTGGATTATCATTATCAGTAACTAATTTTTTAAGTGCTTGTGATTCAGGATCAAAACAATTTCATTCATCCGAATACAGAACATTGGTTTTTAATTTGCTGAAGGACTGGTGCGATGGTATGATAAAAACCCAAATTATAAAGCCATTAGATCCAAAAGTACATGGGCTCCTTGATTGTCCTGCTTGCGAAACGGTACATGCCAGAATCATGGATGCGGTTTATCCATTTTTTTACATGGCAAAGGCTACGGGAGATAAAAAGTATTTAGATGCAGGTATTGCTGCTTTCGAGTGGGGAAAAAATGTAACTAGAGATGATGGGGCTTGGACCAATGATTTAGACCCGAAATCTTGGGATGGCACCACTGTTTTTGGTGCAATAGCCCTGGCTGAAACTTTGAAGTATCATGGCAATTTATTGGATGAAAGCACTCGAGAAAGATGGTATAAACGTTTAAAATCGGCTACCGAATTTGTTTTTAATAGATTTTACAAAGTTGATGCTGCAAATATCAATTATGGGGCAACAACCATTTATGCTTTAAATTTAATAGGAAAGTTACTTAATAGCCCAAAGTACATAAGTAGAAATGAAGAATTAGTATTACAAGTTAAAAGTCACTTTACTGAACCCAACACGCTTTTATTTGGAGAGATACAAGGGAAGAATAAAAAAGCTTTGAGCCCTAAGGGATTACCGGGAATAGATTTAGGCTATAACATAGAAGAATCCTTAAACAATTTGGTGTTGTATGCCTTAGAAGAGAAAGATGAAGAACTATTACAGCTGCTCAAAAAATCTTTGGATACGCATTTAGAGTTTATTTTACCCGATGGCGGCGTTGATAATAGTTTTGGCAACAGAATGTTTAAATGGACCTATTGGGGTAGTAGAACAAGTGATGGCATGCAACCAGCATTTGGCTTTATGGCTGGTCATAATCCGGCTTTGGGTACAGCTACCTTTAAAAATACAGAGCTTTTAAAACAGTGTACCCATAACGGCTTATTGCATGGCGGACCTCATTATATGTCCTATGGCATCAAACCATGCGTCCATCATACCTTTGCACATGCTAAACCACTGGCAACGTTACTTGATCATTGGGATATTTTACCGAAAATAGATAAATCAAGGCCATTGCCTAGAACAATTGCCGATGGAGAGAGGTATTTCGAAGAACTGGATGTTTCACTTTTTGCGAGAGGCGACTGGAGAGGCACAGTGTCTGCATACGATTCTGTTTACAGTCCAAGAAATGATGTTAGGCAAGCTACAGGGGCATCTATTGGGTTGTTGTATCACAATAAAGTCGGGTTACTTTGTGTGGCCAGTACAGCAATTTATAAAATGCTAGAAGCTTATAACCAGCAACCACAACCAGAAGAAGATTTTGCTTTAACACCAAGAATAGAAACTTATAAGGATGAGGTTTGGTACAGCAATTTGTTTGATTTAGAAACGACTTTTACTTCAAAAGTTGATGCCAAAACCATCGAATACAAAGCTAATGTTCGGTTAAAAAACGAAGCCAAAGAAATAGCTTCTGAAACAGCTTCAAATTTTGAATTGAATTACACTTGTTCAGAAGACAAGTTAGAAATTACTGTAACAACCAATCAAGATATTAAAACACCAACTGCTTTTGTATTGCCCATAGTTTCTCCTACAGGAGAAAAAGTACAGCAAATTTCAGAAAATGAAATTACCATAGAGAAACCAAACGGAACCGTTAAAGTGACTTCAAGTGGTATTGTAAAAATAAAAGAAATGCCAAAAAGTAGAGTCTTTAATATGGTTCCTGGTGTAGAAGCAGTGCCATTAATTATGCCCTTTGAAGATAAAAATCAAGTTAAAATTACAATTACAATTATTTAAAATTATATGAAATATATTGTTAGCATAAGCCTACTGTTCCTTTCAATTTGCACATTTGCGAATCAACCTTTATTACAGAATAATTATTTAAGATACGGACAAAGCCTAAATGGGAGGTGGCATTACATTGTAGATGTTTACGAAACAGGGTATTACAATTACAGAATGGAACCTCATGATGGTACAGAAAATCCTGGTTCTAGTGCCTACTTTTTAAATAAAAAACCACAAAATAAAACCGATAGGGTAGAGTACGATTTTGATACAGCCCCTACTATGATTGTTCCTGGTGATTGGAATTCACAAGAAGAAAAGCTATTTTATTACAAGGGCACCGTTTGGTACAAGAAATCGTTTAATGTTCAAAATTATGATGCTTCCAAACGTTACTATTTGCATTTTGGAGCGGTAAACTACAAGGCAGATGTGTATTTAAATGGGAAGAAATTGGGCGTCCATGTTGGTGGTTTTACACCTTTCAATTTTGAAATGACACATCTTTTAAAGGAAAAAGACAACTTTTTAATTGTAAAAGTCGATAACAAACGTGCTACCGATGAAGTGCCAACTTTGAGTACAGATTGGTGGAATTACGGAGGTATTACCAGAGATGTCACTATTTATGAGTTAGATGATACTTTTATTGAAGACTATAAAATGCAGCTAACTAAAAATAACAATAAGGAGATTTCTGGACACATTCAATTGAATGGAGATAATAAGGGAAATCAAAAGGTTAGCCTTTCCATTCCAGAATTAGAAATGAATAAATTTTTCACAACAGATGCTAACGGGTTTGTTGCCATAAAATTTCCTGTGAAACGTGTTATTTATTGGAGTGATACAAATCCGAAATTATACGATGTAAAGATTGCTATTCCAAAAGATAACATATCAGATAAAATCGGATTTAGAACTATTGAAACCAATGGGAAGCAAATTTTATTAAATGGTGAAAAAATATTTCTAAAAGGCATTTCCATTCACGAAGAAAATGTCATGCGTGGTGGAAGAGCTTGGTCTATTGAAGATGCCAAAGTATTATTAGGTTGGGCAAAAGAATTGGGTTGTAATTATGTGCGTTTGGCGCACTATCCGCATAACGAAAACATGATTCGTTTAGCGGATCAAATGGGTATTTTGGTTTGGGAAGAAATACCGGTATATTGGACCATTCAATGGACAAACACCGAAACCTACAACAAGGCAGAAACACAGTTAACAGAATTAATCCAACGCGATAAAAACAGAGCCTGTTCTATCATTTGGTCTATGGCCAACGAAACTCCAACGTCTAAAGAGCGTTTAACCTTTTTAACCAATTTGGCAACCATCGCTAGAAAACTAGACGACACCCGTTTAACTAGCGCTGCTTTAGAAGACCACGGTAAAAAGGAAAACAAAAATATCATGATTGTAGAAGATGAATTCGCCAAGGTTGTAGATGTGTTGAGTTTCAACCAATATTATGGATGGTATGGCGGTAAAATTGATAACATCAAAAATATACGATGGGAAATTGATATCGATTAACCAGTCATTATTTCAGAGTTTGGTGCAGGTGCACTTCAAGGCTATCATGCAGATAACATGACCCGATGGAGTGAAGAATTTCAGGAGCTTTTATATGAAGAAACCTTACCAATATTGGCTAAAATCCCAGGAATTAGTGGTATTACACCATGGACTTTAGTTGATTTTAGGTCGCCAAGACGTACTTTAATTCCATATCAAAATGGCTGGAACAGAAAAGGCTTAATTTCAGAAACAGGAAATAAGAAAAAGGCGTTTTACACGCTTCAAAAGTTTTATAAAACATTAAATAAATAATAATATTATCATGAAAAAGCATGTCTATTTAGTGGCTGTAATTGGCTTGTTTATCAGTTCTTGTAAATCCAAATCATCTCAGGAGCAAGGGGTTTTCGAGGAACAAACAAAACCAAATGTATTGTTTATAGCCGTAGATGATTTGAACAATATGATTGGACCAATAGATAACTTTTCAAATGTAAAAACACCAAATTTTGACCGGTTGGCAAGTATGGGAGTTACCTTTAGTAACGCGCATGTACAAGCCCCACTTTGCGGGCCTTCAAGAGCCTCAATAATGACGGGGTTACGACCATCAAACACCGGTATTTACGGAATGGCACATGATAATGACGTAAGAAGAAATGGAAACCCCGCAACAAAAGATATTACCTTTTTACCCGATTATTTTGGAAATAATGGATACCACACTATGGGTATTGGTAAGTTGTTTCATAATCATGCTCCCGATAGTGTATTTCATGAATCTGGAGGACGTGTTAGAGGCTTTGGGCCATTGCCCAAAAAACGTTTTGTTTGGGATGGCTATGGAAAAGGTATTAAAGACGTGCATGGTAGAACGAGTACAGACTGGGGTGCATTTCCTGAAAATGATAGCTTGATGCCCGACCATGCTTCTGCAAATTGGGCGATTGACCGTTTGCAACGCGATTACGATAAACCATTCTTTTTGGGTGTTGGGTTTTTACGTGTGCATGTGCCTTTGTATGTGCCGCAAAAGTGGTTCGATTTATATCCGTTAGAAGAAATTCAAACGCCACCCTATAAAGTAGATGATTTAAGTGATATCCCAGGTGTTGGATTGCAAATTAATGATTTGCCTATGATGCCATCCACAGATTGGGCTATTGAAACTGGTGAATGGAAAAAAATAGTACAAGCATATTTAGCATGTATCAGTTTTGTAGATTATGAGTTGGGGCGTATTTTGGACGTTTTAGAAAATAGCAAATATGCAAACAATACAATTATTGTACTATGGTCAGATCACGGCTATCGTTTGGGAGAAAAAGGGACTTTTGCCAAACATGCTCTTTGGGAAACTGCCACAAAAGCACCCCTAATGTTTGCGGCACCCAATTTGCCAAAAGGTAAAAAAGTGGATGCACCTGTTGAAATGTTATCTATTTATCCAACATTATTAGAGTTAAGTGGACTTAATGCCTACGATAGAAATGAGGGTAAAAGTTTAGTGTCAATGATGACCAACAATGATGGCATTGAGGAATCATATGCATTAACAACTTACGGAATGAATAATCACGCCGTGAGAACAAATCATTTTAGATATATTCAATACGAAGACGGTACAGAAGAATTATATGACCATAGCAAAGACCCTAACGAGTGGACGAATGTTGCAGGTAATGAGGAATACAAAGAAAAAATTGAGGAGTTAAAACAATTATTACCTACTACAAATGTAAAATGGGATGAAAAATCGAAATACACGTTTCAACCTTATTTTGTTGAGCAAAAAGCTAGAACTAGTTTAGAATAAAAAGATATAGTCTATCAATTGTAAAAAATAAGAATTAAACCATGCTTAAAATAATTAGCTATACTGTTATTTGTCTTTTTGCTTTAGTGTCTTGTAAAAATGAAAAAAATCTATCGAAGGTATCACAAGAAACAAAACCCAAAAACATTTTATTTATCGCCGTTGACGATTTACGTCCAGAATTGAATTTCTATGGCGCCAATCATATCCAGTCTCCCAATTTAGATAAATTGGCCAGAGAAAGTTTGGTGTTTAACAGAGCCTACTGTAATGTGCCTGTTTGTGGCGCTTCAAGAGCCAGTTTGCTTACTGGCGCAAGACCAACACGTCATCGCTTTATTGATGCGAAAGCAGAAAAAGACCATGATTATCCAGAGGCAGTGTCTTTGCCCATGCTTTTAAAACAGAATGGATATAAAACAATATCAACAGGTAAAATATACCATGGTGGTAAAGACGATAATGCTGCTTGGGATTCGAGATGGTTTCCTAAAGGAAATATAAGAGACTATCAATTAACCGAAAGTTCAGAGCAAGCAATAGCAACAGGTTATGGACCCCCTTTTGAAAATATGGCTGTTGAAGACGGTGCTTATTTTGACGGCAAAATTGCTAAAAAAGGGATAGAAGATTTACAAAAACTAAAAGAAGGAAACCAACCATTTTTTCTGGCTCTTGGTTTTATGAAACCACATTTACCATTCAATGCACCCAAAAAGTATTGGGATTTGTACGATAGAAGTACTATTGAGCTTCCTGAAAGCTATGTGCAACCAAAAACGACACCTAAAGAGGCCTTTCATAAATTTGGGGAATTACGTAAATATGGTAATATCCCTAAAAAAGGTGATGTGCCAGAAGATATGGCTAAAGAAATGATTCATGGCTATTATGCCTGTGTGAGCTATGTTGATGCACAAATAGGATTGGTTTTAAATGAGTTAAAACGCCTAGAATTGGAAGAGGATACAATCGTGATTTTGTGGGGCGATCATGGATGGAATTTAGGAGATCATAAATTATGGTGTAAGCACGTTACTTTTGAAACAGTCCTTAGAACACCATTAATCATAAAAGTACCAGGTAAAACCAATGGGAAAAAAACAAATGCCATTACCGAATATATTGATATTTATCCTAGTTTGGCAGAATTGGTTGGGTTGGATGTTCCTGAAACTGTTGAGGGGCAAAGTTTTGTACCAGTTATAAATGGAGAAACTCCACAAAAGGATTGGGGTGTATCTAAATTTAAAGATATGGTTACCCTAATTAAAGGCGATTTGTTCTATACCGAGTGGACCAAGGACGATGGCGTAGCTTATGCTCGCATGTTATTCGACCATAAAACAGACCCTTTAGAATTAAATAATTTAGCCGAAAAACCAGAATATCAAGAAATAGTAGGTGAGCTTGCTGAGGAGCTTAGGGCCAAATGGGGTGAAGGTTTTTTAAATGCTAATAACTAATAAGTTCAGAAAGGCGAAAAATGAAAACTGAAAGGATAAAGAGAGTTCTGGTTTTATTGATTATAATAGGTAGTTTAAGTTGTCAAAAAAGAATGGATAAAACAACCCTGCTTTTTGTAGGCAGTTTTACCAATAAAGAACCAGGGGCAGGTATTCACGTTTTTGCGTTCAATAATGAAACGGGTGAGAGTGCCCTAAAATTCGTTTTAGATAGTATTACGAATACCTCTTTTTTAAAGCTTTCGCCAAATGGGAAATATCTATATTCGGTAGTTGAAAGCCAGATGCAATATCATGGAATGGTAGCTGCGTTTTCAGTGGATTCGATAAACGGCAAACTGAAATTTATAAATAATCAAGATTGCGGAGGCAGAAACCCTGTCCATCTTGAGATTGACACTAAAGGTGAAATTTTGGTAAACTCAAACTATACCGATCCCAGTTTAAGTGTTTTTAAAATAAGTACGGATGGGAGCCTTAATGAATGTGTACAGATTTTGAGGTTCAAGGATAGTAGCATTATAGAGGGGCGTCAAAATAAAGCACATATCCATTCTTCTAATTTTTCACCAGATAACCAATATTTGTTTGCCCATGACCTTGGAGCCGATAAAATACGTGGTTTTGATTTTGTAATAACAGATAGGGGAGAAACATTTCTTCAGAATGAAAAGCAAATTAAAATGAAACCAGGTAGTGGCCCTAGGCATTTTGTGTTTCATCCCAACTGTAAATTTGGCTACAGTATTTCGGAGTTGAGTGGAAAAATAACGGCCTTCAGTTACGATAGTGGCAATTTAGGTTTTATGGAAGATTATCAATCCTACAGTAATGAACAGGAAATTTATAGGGCTGCAGATATACATATTTCTCCTGATGGCAACTTTTTGTATGCATCAAACAGAGGTCCAGAAGAAGACAGTATATCCATATTCGCAATTAACCAAGTATCTGGAAAGTTACATTTGATTGACCATGAGCCAACCTATGGGAAGCATCCCAGAAATTTTACTATTGATCCGTCTGGAAAATATCTCTTAGTAGCAAATCAAGATTCAAATAATATTGTGATTTTCAAACGAAATATAAAAACGGGGAAACTCTCTAAATTAGAACAGGAAATTCAACTAATGAGTCCTTCAAGTTTGCAAATGCACACCTATACCAAAAATTAATAATTAAGAGATGTTTATTTAAAGGGACTCTCTATCTATAAAGTTAAAAGGTACTTTAAATTTTCCTTTAGATTTGTTTAATATCATTTGGGCCGCTGTTTCTCCCATCACTTTAAAATCAGTTGAGATTACAGTTATGCCTAGTAATTCTTTTAAAGGAGTATCATTATAGGAGATAATGCCAATTTCTTTTCCAAGTTTAAATTCATCCTCTCTCACCTGTTTAACCAAGTTAACCAAGTCTGCCTCTTCTATAGTAATAAAGAGGTCTCCCTTTTTCAAAATCATATCGTCATACACTTCATTCAATATTTCAAAATCCAGTTTGTGCTCTACACAAAACTTTCTAAATCCGTGTAAGATTCTCCCAGGATATGGATAAACAGCCTTTTCAGGATAAATCAACATGATCTTGTTGTATTTTGTGATTTTGGGAAGAGCTTCTGTCAATGCGAAATAAATATCATTTTCAAAATCCTGGTATATTTCGGAAGTTTTACCGCTAAAAATGGGTTTACTATTGTCTAAAAGTACTAATTTTTCTTGTGGTAACTTGCACAATGCATCAAGTACCTTGTCAGTAAAACTCTGATGTCTTAAATCTTCTGTTTTAAAATGGGGCATTACGATGTAATAATCATATGCAGCTTTGTTTTTATCCAATAAATTCAAAAATAGAGTCTCGTCACAGTGATAAACATGTAAATCTGTATGCGAATTTGCCCCAATACTATTTATAAAATGGTTGTAGGTTCTTAGCTTATATGAGCTTAGCTTATTTACCAAAAATAGAATGTTTACTTTAGAAATCAACTTGGTCCTTGAAATGTAAAACCCTTTACCTCTAATTGAAGTAATGATATTTCGTTCTTTTAGAATGCTATAGGCTTTTTCCACTGTATCCCGCGATAAATAGAACTCCTCACTAAACATGTTTATCGACGGAATTTTTTGGTCCATTGTAAGATTGCCAATGGAAATATTATGAATAATTTCATCTATGATTTGTTGGTATTTGGGCACCCTGGAATTTTCATCAATCTTTATGAACTTCATCATTTCCATAATATCTATTTTTTAGTGAGGTCTATATAACTCAAAATTTAAAGGTTTAAGATAGTTAATATGAGCGAAAAGTAGAATAAATGATTCAAAATAGTTGTGTTTGCAAAATGTATTTATCTGCGCAATAATTGTATAAATACATTTAACTTAAGGATATTTTTTCATAAAAGACTCCGCTTTTTTTACCATATTTAGGCTGCCGCAAAAAAAGGGAACCCTTTGATGTAGTTCGGTAGGTTGTATGTCCAAAATCCTATTAAACCCATCTGTGGCTTTACCTCCAGCTTGTTCTGTAATAAAAGCTATAGGATTACATTCATATAATAAACGAAGCTTGCCTTTTGGGGATTTGGAACTCGTGGGATAAATATATATTCCCCCTTTTATCATATTTCTATGGAAATCTGAAACCATAGAGCCTATGTACCTAAAAGAATAAGGTCTATCGTTTTCTTCGGCTTGACAGTATTTAATATAATCTTTAACGCCTTGTGGAAAATGGGAGTAATTACCTTCATTAATAGAGAAAATATTCCCGTCCTTAGGAAATTCCATATTTGGGTGAGATAAATAAAAGGTCCCTAGAGCAGGGTTCAGCGTAAAACCGTTTACACCATATCCAGTCGTATAAACTAGCATAGTTGAAGTACCATATACGATATACCCAGCGGCAACTTGCTCACTTCCTTTTTGTAAAAAATCCTCTATTTTTACTGGCATTCCTAAAGGGGTTATTCTTCTGTAAATTGAGAAAACTGTTCCAACTGATACATTGACATCAATATTAGAAGATCCGTCTAATGGGTCTATTAGTACAACATATTTATTGTCATTGTTATGGTGTTTTCCTTTAACGGTTATAAAATCATCCTCTTCTTCACTGGCTATTCCACAAACAATTTCCCTGTTTATTAGGGCAGACATGAAAACATCATGGGCATAAATATCTAATTTTTGTTGTTCTTCACCTTGAATATTTGTGTCTCCTGACGCACCTAAGATATCTATTAAACCCGCTTTGTTAACCTTGTGATTAACAATTTTGGCTGCTAATCGAATGGAATTGATTAAACTTGACAGTTCTCCAGATGAATATTTAAAATGCTTTTGGTTGTCAATTATAAATTCACCTAAGGTTTTATGACTCTTGTCCATTGTTGTTTTATATTATATTGGAATTGCCTTCCATAATTTTAAGCATCTAAAATAGGTTTTACGAGCGGGTACTTAATCCTGTGCTGTCCTGTTGCTTTAAGTATGCTCCAACTTAAAGGGGTTTTGTTAAAAAAGCATAAGTTTTAGAAGTACATTTGAAATGTAATTCAATTGTTGTTGAAAGGATTGTTTGGTTCAAATTTTCATTCGAAAAAATAAATAATATACTATACCATACAGTACAGGATAGAAAAGTATGTTTTGGTATATATTTTTGATGTTATAATTTATATTAATGTAACATGGAGAATATTGAAAAGCGTTTTAAATACGTAGATTATCTTTGGGATGATGGAAAAGCAGCATCTCTTGGTGATAATCAAGTAGATTTATTTTTATACAGATCAAATATTCTGGGTGCAGACCTTAGAATTACAAACTATGGCGGGGGAAATACCAGCTGTAAGACCATTGAGAAGGATCCCTTGACCAATGAAGAGGTTGAGGTCATGTGGGTTAAAGGTTCTGGAGGTGATATAGGTACCTTGACGCGTTCTGGTATTGCTGGTTTGTATACTGGTAGATTAAGGGATTTAAAAAACGTATATCAAGGGCTTCATGACGAAGATCGTATGGTTGGTCTATTTAACCATTGTATTTTTGATTTGGAAAGTAAAGCACCTTCCATTGATACGCCATTACATGGTTTATTACCTTTTGCCCATATCGATCATTTACATCCCGATGCACTTATCGCAGTAGCTGCTGCTGAGGACAGTGAGAAAGTAACTAAAGAGATTTGGGGAGACACCATGGGATGGGTGCCATGGCAGCGTCCAGGGTTTGACCTAGGATTGCAATTGGAAAAATGCCTAGCTGAAAACCCTGGTATTAGAGGAATTGTTTTAGGGAGCCATGGTTTGTTTACCTGGGGCGATACTTCCTATGAGTGCTATGTTAATAGTTTGGAAGTAATTGAAATGGCATCCCAGTATATCGATGACAAGATTGCTGAAAAAGGAAGCGTTTTTGGTGGCCAAAAGGTACAAAGTCTACCAAAAGAAGAGCGTCAGGAAAAAGCTGCTCAATTAATGCCACTCTTAAGAGGTTTGTGTTCTTCGGAAAATAGAATGATCGGTCATTTCTCAGATACCGATGTGGTAATGGAATACATTAACAGTAACGACATTGAAAGGTTGGCTCCAATGGGGACTTCTTGCCCGGATCACTTCCTAAGGACTAAAATCCAACCATTGGTATTGGACTTGGATAAAGACGAAGATTTATCGGATTCTGAAGCTGTTTTAAAGAAATTGGAACCGGCATTTGAAGCCTATAGGCAAGAATACGAAGGTTATTACAATACTTGTAAGAGAGATAACAGTCCGGCCATGCGTGATCCTAACCCTGTTATAATAATCTATCCAGGAGTAGGGATGTTCAGTTTTGCCAAAAACAAGCAGACCACGCGTGTAGCAAGTGAGTTTTATATTAACGCTATTAATGTTATGCGCGGGGCAGAGGCAATTAGTGCCTATACGTCCTTGCCTAGACAAGAAGCTTTCGATATAGAATACTGGTTACTGGAAGAAGCTAAATTACAGCGTATGCCCAAGGAAAAACCACTGTCGCGCAAAGTAGCTTTAATTACTGGTGCAGGAGGCGGAATAGGGAAAGCCATTGCCGATAAATTAGCAGAGGAAGGAGCCAATGTGGTGTTGACAGATATTGCAGAAGATAGACTAATAAAGGCCAATGCAACCTACAAAAGAGACGTTTCAACTTATGCCGTTTGCGATGTGACCAATACAGAGTCTATTTCAGCAGCATATAAAAAAGCATGTGTTGAATTTGGAGGTGTCGATATTATAGTGCACAGTGCTGGATTGGCCATTTCTAAACCATTAGAAGAAACTACAGATAAGGATTGGAATATTTTGCAAAACATTCTAGTAAAGGGTCAGTTCGACCTAGCCAAGCAAGGTGTCGCAATAATGCGCAAACAAGGGCTGGGGGGCGATTATATTTCCATTGCCAGTAAAAACGGATTGGTATCTGGGCCTAATAATGTGGCCTATGGAACTGCAAAAGCTGCACAGCAACACATGACCCGTTTATTGGCCGCCGAGTTAGGAAAAGACCATATTAGAGTGAATACGGTAAACCCAGATGGGGTTATTGTTGGAAGCAAGATATGGGAAGGCGATTGGGCAGCTGGTAGAGCGAAAGCCTATGGTATTACCGTAGAGGAATTACCGGCGCACTACGCAAAAAGAAATTTATTAAATGAAATTATATATCCAGAAGATATTGCAAATGGCGTTTTTGCCTGTGTAGGAGTTTTGGATAAAACAACAGGAAATATTATTAATGTTGATGGTGGGATGGCTAATGCATTTGTGAGATGATATGTAATAGGGTAAGAATAGTTTGGTTTAGTTAGTTGTAAAAGAAAACTTCCATAACTTTATTATAATTTTATGGGAGTTTCTTTTCTAAGTTGGCTTAATAATGTAATATGGTCACATATGGTTAATTAACGAACTAACAGAAGGTGAATAAAGGCAACATTTCACCTAACTGATAATCATTAAAAATTTAAAGGAATGAAAATTCAAAAAGAACAGATAGTCGATTGTAACACACACTATTTAAAAAGCCATGAGGAAAACTACGATTTTTTGGCAAATAAACTAAACAATTTAGGGCATGATGTTTCTGGGATAGTGTCAAAATTGGCCGACTTTCAGGTTGCTATACCAAGTTGGGCCTTGGGAGCTGGAGGGACACGATTTGGGAGATTCTCGTTTTATGGGGAACCGTCAAGCTTAGAACAAAAAATAGAGGATATAGGTGTTATTCATAGCTTAACCCAAACAGCAGGAGCAGTTTCGTTGCATATTCCTTGGGATATTCCCTCAGACTATGCCGCTATTAAAGAAAAGGCCAATAGTTTGGATATTAAGTTTGACTCTGTTAATTCAAATACATTTCAGGATCAAAAGGATGCTATTGAAAGTTATAAATACGGTTCCTTGAGCAATGTTAGCCAAGCAGTAAGGGATCAGGCCATTCAGCATAATCTAGATGTTATTAATATTGGCGATAAATTAGGGTCCAAAAGTTTAACGGTTTGGTTGGCAGATGGTTCTTGCTTTCCTGGGCAGAATAACTTTCAAACAGCCTTACAAAATACAGAAGACAGCTTAAAGGCTATTTATAAAAGATTGCCCAACGATTGGTCAATGCTTATAGAGTACAAGCCTTACGAACCAAACTTTTATAGTACCGTTATTCAAGATTGGGGAACCTCATTTATGTTGGCCAATGCCTGTGGTGATAAAGCATATACCTTAGTGGATTTAGGGCATCATTTACCGAACTCTAACATAGAACAGATTGTTTCCATTTTAATGCTGAGAGGTAAACTAGGAGGATTCCATTTTAATGACAGTAAGTATGGTGACGACGATTTAACTGTTGGTAGTATTAAACCTTATGCCCTATTCTTAATATTCAATGAGTTGGTTTATGGCATGCAGAACAATCCGCAAAACCCTGATCTGGCATGGATGATAGATGCAAGTCATAATGTGAAGGATCCCTTAGAAGACTTAATTCAATCTTTAGAGGCCATTCAGGAGGCCTATGCCAAGGCACTTTTGATAGACCAAGACGAGTTAAGAGTCGCTCAAACAAACAACGATGTTGTAAAATGCCAGGAAATTTTACAAGGGGCGTATAGAACAGATGTTAGGCCCTTATTGGAAAAGGCCCGTTTAAGTAGAGGGGGAGCGTTAAATCCTATACACGCTTATCGTGCTTTGGACATAAGAGGTGGATTGATTGCTGAACGAGGGAAAAACACTGTGGCTACCGGTCTATAGAGCATTTGACATGAAACAGAAAGTAACAGCGGTTTTTGATATTGGGAAGACAAATAAAAAGTTTTTCCTGTTTGACAAAGACTTCAAAGAGGTTCACAAGGAATATATTTCATTTGATGAAATACAGGATGAGGATGGACATCCAACCGAAAACCTTCCAGCCTTAAAAGAATGGTTAAAAGGGGTGTTCGATAGGATCTTGGAGGAGAAAAAATTCATTGTAAAGGCCATAAACTTTTCAACCTATGGTGCCAGTTTTGTGCATATAGATGAAAACGGAAGGGTTTTAACGCCGCTATATAACTATACAAAGCCTTTAGATGATAAGGTAGTCAATGCTTTTTTTGAAAAGTACGGCCCCAAAGAGGAATTTCTTAAAACGACTGGTTGTGCAGATTTAAGTATGTTGAATTCTGGGTTGCAACTCTTCTGGCTAAAGAATGAGAAACCGGAAGTATATAAAAAAATAAGGTATTCATTACACCTACCACAATATTTAAGTTATGTGTTTACAGGGATCCCCTTAAGTGAATATACCAGTATAGGGTGTCATACAGCACTCTGGGATTATTGCAAAAAGGACTACCACAGTTGGGTCTACAATGAGGGGCTCGATGAAATATTGCCGCCAATAGTTTCTACCGAGACCAGCATCAATATGAATTACAATGGTAATCGTATAAAAATTGGTGTTGGTATTCACGATAGTTCAGCAGCACTGTTGCCCTACGTTAGAAGTATTAAAAAGAAATTTGTATTGGTGTCTACGGGCACGTGGAGCGTTGTTTTTAATCCATTTGCAGTGGACTCTCTTTCAGAGGGTGTTGATAACAAAGATTCTTTAAACTATATGAGAATAAATGGAAAACCTGTTAAGGCAACCCGTATGTTTTTAGGGAACGAATATAAACTTCAAGTGTCAAAACTTGACAGACTTTTTGGTGTTGATGGTGATTTTCACCGTTCGGTAAAATTTGATTATGATATCTATCTAGAGATCATCAAAGATTTTAAATATTGTTTCCATTGGGAGAGTATCTCAGATGCTAATATGCCTAAGAAAACCCAAATGGTATACCAAAAATATGAGCATGCCTATCATCAATTAATGATCGAACTTGTGATGTTGCAGGTAAAATGTATTAAGGACACCATAGGAGATAATGGTATTGAAAGGATATATGTGGATGGTGGTTTTAGTGACAATGATATTTATATTAAGCTCTTGTCCCATTACTTCAGGGGAAAAAAATTGAGCACTACAGATGCATCGTTGGGGTCGGCTTTAGGAGCAGCTATTTCAATTTCTGACAATAAACTCAACTCAAAATTTTTAAAAAAGAATTATGCCCTTAAAAAGCATGTGCCTTTTATTGTAAGTGGTGAAGTTGAATAGGATTGTCTTATAATCAAGGCTTTAAGCCTCAGTAATAAATTTTTAAAATGTCCAAAAGTATAACATTGATACATCCAAGAGATCAAATTACTGAGATTATCAGTAGGATTTATAAACGCGGAATGACAACTACCTCTGGAGGTAATATATCAATTCTAGATAATAACGGAGATATATGGGTTACACCATCGGCCATAGACAAGGGGTCATTACGGGCCTCAGATATAATCTGTGTTAAAAGAGATGGAACCGTCTTAGGGAAGCACAGGCCATCATCGGAGTTTCCATTTCACAGAGCTATTTATGAGTCAAGACCGGATATCAGATCTGTTATTCATGCTCATCCACCAGCTTTAGTGTCGTTCAGTATTGTTCGCCAAATACCCAATACTAATATTATTTCTCAGGCAAAACATATCTGTGGTCCAATAGGATATGCGAGATATAGGTTGCCAGGGAGTGAGGATTTAGGTGATGTTATAGCCGATGAATTTAAAAAAGGGTACAAGGCCATAATTATGGAAAATCATGGTACGGTACTGGGAGGCAGTGATCTAACGGATGCCTTTGAACGTTTCGAGGCTTTGGAATTCTGCGCAAGAACGATTTTATATGGGTCTCAAATAGGAACCCCCAATTACCTAAGCGATGATCAGATTGATGAATTTGAATCACAGGCAACTGGTGTCTTGCCGGAAATGAAAGAAACGGCATACCCTTCAGATGAAGTAGAAAAGCGTCTAGAGATATGCAAGATTGTACAACGTTCTTGTCAACAAGGGCTAATGATAAGTTCCTATGGTACTGTATCGATGCGATGGAAGGATAATGATTTTTTGATCACACCAACAAACATAAACCGGTGGGATATGGATGTGGATGACATTGTTCAGATCAAAAGAGGACAAAGAGAGGCTGGAAAATTACCAAGTAGGGCGGCATGGATTCATCAGGAAATTTACAATCGTAATCCAAAGGTGAACTCCATTATTATGACACAATCCCCTTATTTAATGGCTTTCGGGGTTACCAAAAGTTATTTAAATGTGCGTACAATTCCAGAGAGTTGGATCTTTTTACAGGATATAAAAGCTGTAAAATACGGTACTCATTTCAAAAACAATAATAATTCTTTAATTGTAGATGATTGCCCTACAGCCCTTATCATAGAAAATGATTCTGTTATCATTACAGGAGACAAACTCCTTCAGACTTTTGATTATTTGGAAGTGGCTGAGTTTAGTGCAAAATCCATTGTTCTTGGAAATTCCTTAGGTGAAATGGTACCTATCAATGACGACCAGGTAGAAGATTTAAGAAAAAAGTTCCTTAGTTAAAGTTATGGCAATAAAATTTGATACACGCTATCCGTCGATAGATGACTTAAGAGTTAAAGCTCAAAAAAAAATACCAAAATTTGCCTTTGAATATTTGGATGGTGGTTGTAATGAAGATGTTAATTTGATAAGAAATACTGCCGAATTAAGAGAAGTGCAATTAAAACCAAATTATTTAAGAAAGCATCATGGGTCTTCCTTAAAGACTAAATTATTTGGCATAGAATATGATGCACCTTTCGGAATCGCTCCTGTTGGACTTCAAGGACTAATGTGGCCTAATTCTCCAGAAATTTTAGCTCAAGCAGCTTTTGAACACAATATTCCCTTTATTCTTAGTACGGTTACTACCACAAGTATAGAGCGTGCCAGTGAAATAACCGAGGGTAAGTCATGGTTCCAGTTATATCACCCCACAGAGGAGAGATTAAGAGACCACATTATTAAGAGGGCCGAAGTCGCTGGATGCCCTGTATTGGTTATTTTATGTGATGTTCCAACGTTTGGTTTCAGGCCTAGGGACATAAGAAATGGCTTGGCGATGCCTCCTAAAATGACCCTGAGCAATATTTTACAGGTATTCGGAAGACCTCATTGGGCGTTCCAAACTTTAAAATATGGACAGCCCAATTTCGAAACTTTGAAGCCTTATATGCCAAAGGGATTGGACTTAAAACAGCTTGGTAAATTTATGGATGAGACCTTTAGTGGACGTCTAAATGAAGAAAAAATCAAACCCATAAGGGATATGTGGAAAGGTAAGTTGGTGCTAAAAGGAGTTGCGTCGGAATATGATACAGAAGAGGCCATTCGATTGGGAATAGATGGTATTATTGTTTCCAATCATGGTGGTCGTCAATTGGATGCAGGGCAGTCTACTATTAAGCCTCTACCAACTATTGTAAAAAAATATGGAGATCAGATAGAAGTAATGATGGATAGTGGTATTCGTTCGGGGCCTGATGTGGCCAGAGCAATGGCCTGTGGTGCAAAATTCACCTTTATGGGACGTTCCTTCATGTATGGTGTTTCTGCCCTTGGTAAAAAAGGCGGAAATCATACCATATCCTTGTTAAAAACAGAACTACAGCAAGTTATGGAACAACTATGTTGTGAAAAGACAACTGATTTTCCAGAGCATTTGGCGGAATAGTTTTTTTGACGGATTTTTAGGAATCGAGACCATACAGTACAGGATGGACTATTATTTTTAACCATATACTTTAGTAGGTATAAATGGTATTTTATAAAGCTACTTTATGGCTTTATTATAAGTCTTAAACAAGTTAAAATTTAAATATGACACAATATCACCATGAAGAGGATATTTTAGAAGAAATGTCTGGAGGAGAATTCGAAAGGGTGCCAGTTCCTCAATCGAAGCTTAAAGGCTGGAAAAGTTTTATTGGAATGTATGCTGGAGAACATGCTGCTGGAACAGAGTTTATGATTGGGCCTTTGTTTTTAACTGCAGGTGTGAGTGCTTTCGATTTAATAGTTGGTTTGTTATTGGGTAATTTATTGGCAGTACTTAGTTGGAGGTTTTTAACTGCTGAAATTGCAGTTAAAAATAGGTTGACCCTTTATTATCAATTAGAAAAAATTTGTGGTAAAAAATTAGTAACAGGATATAATTTGGCAAATGGTGTTTTATTCTGTTTTTTGGCAGGAGCTATGATTACGGTTTCAGCAACAGCCGTTGGTATACCTTTTGATATGCCCATGCCAAAACTTACCGATACAATGCCCAACGGAATTACTTGGATTGTCATAGTCATAATAATTGGAGCTGTAATATCCATAATCGCTGCTAGAGGATATGATACAGTTTCTAAAGCGGCAAATTGGATGTCTCCTGTGATAGTGATTGCATTTGTAGCTTGTGGAATTGTTGCTTTAAATCAGTTGGGCGTTTCAAGTTTATCTGAATTTTGGGATCTTTGGGGAGAGGGCTCAGAACCATTTCCTGGGCAAATAAAATTTACCTTTTGGCATGTTGTAATTTGGTCTTGGTTTGCCAATGCCGCAATGCATATAGGAATGTCGGATTTATCCGTTTTTAGATTTGCTAAAGAAGCCAAGGCTGGTTGGGCAACGGCAGCAGGAATGTATGTTGGGCATTATATGGCGTGGATAGCAGCTGCTTTATTATATGCTGTGTATTTAAAATCACCTGAGGCACAGGCCATTTTGAGTAGTGGCGAAGCACCTCCGGTAGCCCCTGGTCCATTGGCTCATAATGCCATAGGTGTTTTAGGGATAATTGCTGTGGTTTTGGCCGGTTGGACAACTGCAAATCCCACTATATATAGGGCTGGTTTAGCATTTCAGGCGATTTTACCTAAATTGTCAACGGTAAAAGTTACCATTTTGGCGGGAACTGTTGCCACTATTGCTGGTTTATTCCCTGCCTTTGCAATGAAGCTTTTGGGATTTGTAGCACTATATGGTTTTATATTGGCACCGTTTGGAGCGATTATCGTATTTGAGCATTTCTTTTATAAAAAAGCTGGTATTGTAAAAAATTATGCTGATGTTGCTAAACTTTCGTTCAACAAATCAGTATTTTGGGCATGGGTCATTAGTTTTGGAATATTCTATTTTATATCGATCCAATTTAATGTATTCTTATCATTTGTTACCCTTCCGGCATGGCTAATGTGTGGTGTGCTTTTCTTGATTTTTAGTAAAATATTTCAAAAAAAAGTTTGATTAATCCAGGATGTGGTTTTTAGAACTCTTATCTACCGAATACCGTTTTAATTTTTCTTTTAACTTGTCTATAATTTTGAGTAGAAATTCAAAGTGTTTGAATTTTCAATAAATGAATACAAAGAGGAATATGAATATGTTTAGCGAGTTTAATTTATATTTTTTTGTATATTTTAGTATAATAGTAGAAGGCGCAAATTGCTTTTGTTGATGTCTTAATTGATGTCCTGCTTAAAGGATATAAGGTGTAATATTTTTTAATATCATAGGGTAATGTTTATTATGAAAAACCCGTCCCCCTGATTATTGATTCTACTATTTTGGGAAACCATCATTAAATAATTTTTTTTACACCGAAGGATAAATCAGTCTAATTGCTATTAAATTAACCTTCAATAAATCGGTTAACACATTTTGTAAGGAAGGTATAGAGCCATAAAGATAAGCTAGTTGAGACAGGTTTGTATCCTGTCGATTATTTCAATATAACTTACTTTGTCAGGTATATCAAAATAATATTTTTAAATTTGCTTAAGACGAAAATCAATATAAAATCTAAATCGGTCAACACATCGGTCAACAATTGCAAAGATTTACACTAAAGGTGTAGTTAATATAAGGGATGAGAACGTGGTTCGAATCCTGTCGCGATCACCGATAAACAAAGGGTTCACAGATTGTGAGCCTTTTTTTATTTGTAAAAATGCACAGTTTGTGCACACTTTCACCGTTTTTCAATTACGCAATTATATTATTGCATAAAAGCAATCCATGGCAAAACCGAGTCCATATCACCAGAATGAAAGGGTGATCTGAAATCCAAGTATGATAATGTAATCTGCGTAGAATTGATACCTTAGCTCGGACATAAAGTTTAAGACCATTTGTTACAAAACAAATATCTTATAACCACGAGCAACCGACCCAAAAATATGAGCTGCTTTGGCTTTTTAGATTGCTCCCATACAAATCTAATCTGTAGATTTACCACTTCATAAGTTTAATGCTTTCAATTCCATTAAGTGTTTCCATTTGCACAAAATAAATTCCTGATTTCAATTGATATCCATTTAGAATCGCTTCGTCCCTATTTATAATTTGGGACAATACCATTTTACCAAATATATCAAAGATTTTTACCGATTGTATAACTGTTCCGTGGGTCCTAATAGTCCAATTGTGCTTTGTTGGATTAGGAAATACTTTAAATTGTTGTCTTTCAGACTTTTTCACCGACAAACTTGCAACCTGTTGAACATCATCAAAATAGAAGGTTGAGGTTGTCGTACCATTGCCAATATTACCAAAATCGAACATGTACACAACACTATCGAACAGGCTAGCTCCAACAGCTGAAAAATCCCAACTTAAGGTTTCCCATTGGCCCGTTACCGTTGTTACCGCATCTCGCTCTGTAGCATTGCCACGATTCGATTGCTGCTCAAGTTTCAATTTAACTGTTGTTCCTATTGGTGCTTCAGTCCATATCTTTAAAGTAATGTAATTTTTAGAAGTAAAATCTAATGCCCCAGCTAGGTTTATATAAGATCCTGCCCAAGCCATCCCTCCATCTCTAACTATTTTAGCCAAGTTAGAGCTGTTGTTACCAGTGCTTTGAGGTGCCTCAACGGTCTCAACCGTACCTGTGCCCCCATCAAAATTAGTAAAGTCTGATGTGGTTGGTGTAGTTTCAAAATCAAATGGCAAACCAGTATTTTCAACTAGAGGTTCACAAACATCGGCATTATATGTAAATGTCATGCTTCCCAAGTTAAATTCTCCATTGGTAACAACTAGTCTTAAAACATGAATACCTGCTGTTAAGTTTACATTACTAACCGCTTTAGTACTCCAATTTGCCCAATCACCTGTATATTGGAAACCAATGTTCAAACTTACCTTTTGCCCATCCAATTCCAGATAAAAAGGTCCCCCACCACCAGTGTTTCCACAGGCATAACGTAAGCTTAAATTGTAGCATCCCGTGGTTTGTACGTCAACCGTATATTCCAACCATTCACCACTAGCAATCCAACCAACTGTTGCCCCTTCCGAGACATCAAAAACGGCATCTACATCTTCATTAGTCCTAAAATCACCATTATTACCTGTTGACGAATCAAAGTAGGCTATATTTTGCCCCATACCGCCTTCAAAAATATCATAATGACCAGCTTCAATAGTCCCAGGAATAGCTGAAGGCGTTCCTGAATATGGAATTTGATCTCCTACCTGAATGGTGATAATATTACTTAATCCAAAACTTGATGCGGTATATATTTTAGCATACATGTTATAAATACCCAGTGCCAAATTGCCGGTATTGAACTCGTAAGGCGCCGTTGTGTCTTCACCCAGCAATGTTGTTTCATTATAAAACTCTATTTTGGTAATCCCGTTATCAGACGTTGTAACCGAAAGATTAGCTGAGCCGTTTTCAACAGTTTGAAACGTATCCGACTCTAATAAACCAGAGATATTAGTCCCTTTACTAGTCACCATTTCATTGGCAGGAACATCAAGTATAAATCCATCAGAAAAAGTTACAGTTATGGGTACATCAGAATAATTATGTGCCACATAGGTTTTATCTACACCATCATTGAACACAGCCGCAATAGGGTAATTTGCCGTAATGCTCGCATCTAATTGTCCCATAGCATTCATGGCATGCAGCCAATGATAGGTTTGCGCGTCTGAAATACCAAATTTTAAGGTCCTGTCAGGGTCGGCCTCATAAAGCGAAATGGCTTCAGCAGGGTCTAAAAATGACAGATACTTCCAAATGGTATCGTGCCAAAGGTTTGGATTGGTATCATTGGGATTTAGGATTCCTGTATTAACTTTTAACTCATCCCATATTTTTTGTACGTAGGCAGTATTTTGCCCCAAGTAGAGGGATCCGCCATGCATTGGGTACATTTCTATAACATAGGATGCCGTAATATCTGCTGTCCAAAAAGTGCCATTATCATAGGAGTTTCCCCAAACACGGGAAACTAAACTATATGGGTGAGAAGGATTAAAATTCCGGTCATACATGTCAAGCCAATATTCTTCTACTGCCGTTTGTTCGGTCGTGTACAAATAGATGCCTAAATCTCTTATAGCATTATTTTTGGTAATGGTTCCCCAGTGAATCAATGAGGAATTGAACTGCATACTTTCAGAAGTGGATTCTTGATCGTTACCTTGTGGAAATGTTGCAAAACCATTGGCCCAGCAATGTCCAGCATAAGGACTGAAATTCCTTAAAAAGGGAAACAGTGTATCGCTTCTATTTGATGATGCAGCATCCCTGATGAGTAGATTGACCATACCTCCCCAGTCGTTTGCCCAACCAGGTTCAAATTGTTCCATAAATGCTGCGGCATGTATAAAATAGCCCCAATGGAAATGGTGGTCGTTAATGTTATTATCTTGACCATGGCCAGCTGGATACCCTAACAGGGCAGACCAATCATAGTTGTAGTAAAACAAAAAGGCAATTTCGCCAGATTCATAGGTGAGCCAATCTTCTAATCGCTCTTTAATGGTTGCGACCATTTTATCTCTTGCCACTGTATTGCCCATTTGATCTGCAATTCTAGCCGTTTGGATTAAACGGTTCATAACCTGCCCCTCATTATAAGAGTCTGTCCATATTGCCAAACCATCATTTTCTATTTGAGAAATTTTCGTATGCAAGTCTGCCGGATTAAAGCTTGGGCTAAATTTTGCAACATCTGGCATAGTAGGGAGGATGCCCTTAAAAGTGTTTTCTGTTGTAAATGTATTACCGTTCATGGTTTTTAACTCTCCTCTTATAGTACTATAGCTATATCCATTAGGAGTTGCTGATCCTGAAGATAAATTATTCCACTGATGGGGTAATAGCCCCATGAGTATATTAGTATTGGTTAAAGAGCCATCCTTAACGTCAACGGTTGCTGTAAAAGTGGTGTTTACTTTTGATGTATTTTCATTAAAACTCCATACTACCTGGGTGTCTGTTGGAAATACATAAGCATATTTTTTATATTCGTCGGCAACGCTACTAACATTTGGAGCTGTTAGAGGTATCATGGCTAAGGACCAAAAATTATTCCCGTTTAACGATGACGTATATTTATTTCCGTTTTGGGACCAAGTGCTTCCTACGGGAGCATAAATGGCAAAATCTGCCCCGGCACTAGCATTTTCAACAATTATCATCTCGTTGGAAATGGTGACCGTTCCAGAATTTATGGTTATTTCCGCTACATCATCATTGTCCTTTTCAAAATAAATGAAAGGAATGCCTATTCCGGAAGTTGCTTTCAGATTATGTGAGGCATCATTCCAATCCATTGTTACGGTCCAGTCGGAATAATCCGAAACAGTAGTTTTAGTGACATTTAAACCTGATAGACCAACCACAATAGGAGAGGAGTCGCCAATAGGGCCCCATGGTATATAAGTAACTATTAAACCTTGGTTGGTGGTTTTCATGGTCATCGGATAATTAAACAAATTATCTGCATGGTCGAATTTTATTAGCGAAGACCACCAATCGTTAGTGGGAACCGGTTTGCCAATAGCTATACCAGATAGTTGAGGTATACCTGAAGGATAACCATTTCTCCCTGCAGCATCAGTTCCCGGAAAAGAGGTAGTATAGCTTCCGTTGCCAACAACTACTTGGGTAAAGGATTGAATTGAAAAAAGTAGGATTAGGACAAAAAGGAAATTTTTCACTAACGAGAATTTGTTTTTCATTTTATTAATTTTTAGAAGTTTTTTTTAAAGAGAAGGTGCTTTTATAAGTACCTTCTCTTACTGAGCATTGAATGTCATTAGTTTTTAATAGGCTTTATGTTATAAAATCAAAAGACAATTCTTCCAGCTGGTTAACTATAGTGCTAGCAAATTTTTGCTCTATCGCAGGACTTAGTACTTTAAATATTATTGTAATCTCACTAATTGTGGGTTTGTATTCCATTATCTTCACTGTGGAATTAGATCCATCAAACTTGAATTCACCATCGTTGTCAGTAAAAAAAGTGCCCAATTTTGGTCTGTGGTATAGGCAATAAATTTGACAACAGTTGCAGAAGTGTTAATACTACCTCTAACGGGGTTCGCAATTTCAGAAAAACTTGATGCTACTTCGATGGTGGCCCAACTCCAGCCAGTACCATTTCCAGGTGGTTCAAAATCAATTGTATGTGAACTTTGGGAAAAAACCAAAGACACGGCCAGTAAAGCAATAAATAGTGTAATTTTTTTAATAAGTATCAAATCTTAACTAATTAGTAAATTACGTTTTTTGTAAAGGTAGGTGCGAAATATTTTGATTGGTTATTTTGTAACACTACAAAAAACATACGGGACAAAATAATTTGATCTTAATTTAAGTGTAGCAAATGGAAATCCCTTCAAACACTGGACTTATTAAAAATAATTATGAAAAATAAAATGGATTATTTATTGTAAAAGAGAGGTTGTTTAGAGTAGTGTTGTGGTAATGTTGTGGTGTTAGGTTGTTTTAAGATGTTTTGGAGATGCCATTTTCATGATAAGGTTCATATAAATCATCCATATAAATATAATTCCCCTTCTGGTCTTAGTGAAATCTTTTAAGTGGGCTTTAAAAAGTTGTCTCGCTTATTGCGACCACAGAATTGTTCCATATCCTATTTTGCTTCAACATCGTCCTTTCACTATAAAGTCATTAACCATTATTGAGTGAAGATATGTTTAAATTAAGTGAAAAACTAAAAGCTAAATAGAAATGGTTTTTTAGAATTAATTGGTCACTATTTGATTTTATTTATAATTCCATTCCTTATTTCTGTATAAACTGGTTATTTCTGGATTTAGATAATGGGCTAGTTCCACTTTCCATTGAACAAAACTGTTTAAAAGTCAAAAAATGCGATCTTTGAAAAAATAAAAGATAGATTCCATTTGTTTCAAAATAGTTCCTCTTTGACTTAAGAGAACAATTTCCGTGAACACTATGGAATGAATAGTACAAAACTGTTATAAACAAAGGGATTTGGATAGATTTAATAAATTCTTTCATCCCGACCAAATAGATGTCAGATTTAATAAATTACTTACATCAAAAGTAATATTTTTAAATTTGTAAATGACGAAAATCAAAAAAGCACAACTATTTGTCTTGATTCTAAAATATTAAATAAGTATTTATATTAAATAAGTATTTATATTAAATAAGTATTTAGAACAGGTAAGAGCAAAAATTTATTAGTCTTATAAGGATTTATTTGACCTTAAAGAATGTTGAAATCATTAAAAAACAACGGGGAAAGTATATATATTCACTTTCCCTGTTGATATAAACATTCAGTTTTAAATAGGAGTTGCCTTCTTACTCGAAGACGAACCGTTATAAATTTCGTAATCGGTACTTATAAGCATTTTGTTGAAAAGGTTTTCATTAACTGTAACCGGAACTCTTAGATAAGGGAATTTTATTTGATATGATTTCCCCTTTTTTCCTATCAATTTAATTTTTAAAGGTTTTTCTCCCATAATTAGAATCTTTTAAAAGGTTAAATCGAAAAAGCTAATGGTCCATTTAAGGAGTAAACTTTATTCCAAAACTAAAAATATCATTTGCCAAGAAAACAATTAACATTTTATCTCTTTTTTCATAAAGAAATAATAGGCTAGTGCAAAACAAACAATTGTTGCGGAAACTAACCCGCTAACTTGTGGCCATACAATTAGAAGACTGTCTCGAATTGGCAAGGAATTGGGGATTGCTCCAGCCATTTGTTCCATGCTCATAGGCCCAAGACTTCTAACTTTAGGCATTAAAAGGGTTGTGGTTGCATCTGTATACAGCTGATTTGGTGCCATATGAAACATAGTTTTAATCCATGAATGTTGACCAGAAGAAAATATTCCAGACTTTGGAATCATTACTTTGGAAATCATGTTGATGATGATGTTGTAAAAAATAGTAAAGAATAGCCAAAGTCCTATTGATGCTATTGCAGCTGTAGCAGCTTGTTTAAATCTAATCGAAAAAATAATGGATAAACTAAACCAGAATTCAACATAAAACACACATAAGATGGTATAACTGAGTATTCTCACAACTTCTTCTAATTCAATTGGTACACCAGTTATTAGTAAACCAGAACCAATCATGAGAAGGGACAGTGTTAAAAACATAGTACCTACAAGAATAGTGATACTAATAAATTTTGACAATAAGAGGTTGTCCCTGTAAATAGGTTGTGCCATTACTCTAATTAATGTACCGTTTTGCTGTTCTGAATTAACAGCGTTAAATCCAAGACTTATACCTAATAGTGGTCCTAAAAAACTAATGAACACATGAAAAGGAGGTAAGCTACCATCGGTAATAGTCAATAATTTGAGATATATTAACAAATGATCGGGGTCTTTAGTATTGGAAACAGCAGAATTTAAATTGCTTATTGCCACATACATAGACGCGAAGAATGTAAGGGCAATAATCATAAATAAAATAATGAACTGCCAACTTCTAATGTGGTCGGAAACTTCTTTTCTAACCATTACCCAAATGGGAACATGCTTGTTAGGTGATTTTCTAAATGTGAAATCAGTATAAGATATTGCCATAATTGAATGTTAAACGTTTAGGTGTTGGTTTTCAAAATATTTCTGATAGATATCTTCTAATCCATAGGTCTTTTGATTAACGCCAATAATGTTATAGTTTCTTTTAACCATAAACCTTACAATGTCGGGAGTTAAATTCTTATTACAGTTAATAAGAATTTGATTGTTCTCTTTGGCTACACTTTCTAAACTTGCTAATTGCAGTAGTTCTTGCTCATCTTCCTTCGTTAATGAAACCGGTTCGTCGAGGGTAATGTTTATTTGGTGCGATGTTTGTGAAAACAGTTGTTCCGAGAGTTGCTCAATGTTTCCTAGAGCTAATAATTTTCCTTTAACAAAAATCCCTACACGGTCACATATTTTTTGAACCTGATTTAAGTGGTGGGATGATAATAGGACAGTAAGACCATACTCGCGACTTAATGTTCTTATAAGATTAAGAAAATCGTTTACTCCACTGGGGTCTATACCAAGTGTGGGCTCGTCCATAATAATGACTTCAGGTTGTTTAATTAAGACATCTGCCAGCCCTAAACGTTGTTTCATTCCTCTAGAATATGCTACGGTTTTGGTATGAAGATCATTACCCAAACCTACTGTTTTCATGACTCTAATGGCCGATTTTTCGGCTTCTAATCTAGAAAGCCCATTTAATTGTCCTATATAAACTAAGTTTTCAAGTCCAGTCCTATCATCATAAAAGCCAACACTATCTGGCATATAACCTACTTTGCTTTTAATATCGATAGGACTAAATGTTGCGTTGTATCCACAAACTTTTGCAATTCCTGATGTAGGCTCAATTAATCCTAACATCATAAGAATAGTAGTTGTTTTTCCGGCTCCATTCGGTCCCAGTAAACCAAAAATTTCGCCCTTGTTAATACTAAGGTCTAAATGGTCTACTACATTATTAGAACCATAGCTTTTTGTGAGCCCTTTAAGTTCTATAATAGATGTTTCCATGACTAATTACCTTCTACCGTATTTGCGAATCAAAAAATAGACTACAATAATGGCTATTAATATTATTATAGCTCCAAGTAATCCCGATGCCAAGGAAGTAACTACAGATATCCTAAATACAGCTTGATCTTTAGTGTTAGCATTTTTTGCTGTAAATGTGGTCATGTAATCACCAGCAATGGTTTTGTCTGGTACTGTTAAAATAGCTGTAATATTTTCTGTTTCACCAGGAGAAAGACTCTCAATCTTTGAAGGTTTATAAACAACACTCCATTTAGGTGGTGTTTTACTACTAAGTTCAATATCGCCTAAATTTAAAGAACCTGTGTTCTTAACTGTCAATTGAATTTCTTTTTTTTCTCCTTCAGTAATCTTATCACTTAGCCTGCCTGTAGGTGTACTGATTTCAAATGCATAGGAACCACTAACAACAGCCTCTAAAGCTAAGTTTAGTGATTCCTCTTCTGATTGGGCAGTCACAGAAATTTTGTATTTCTTTGGAGTCGCTTCATGTGAAGGATAGAATTCCAAATTAATTATTTCTCTTTTACCGTGGTCTACCTTAATAGAAGTTACTTGTTTTCCTTTAGCTTTAAAAATCGTTTTCCAACCTTCAGGAACCTTAGCGCTTAGTTGATAAATTTGATCTTCAGTGGTATTGTTTTGAAGCGTCGTGGTATAACGAAACACTTGATCAACCGAAGATTCAATATTAATTAAATCGGAGGTGAAAGTAGATTTAGAATCACTATCCTTTAATGGCTGGTTTTGAGCGTTTAAGGATGTGGGGACTCCAGAAATAATAAAAAAAAGAAATGTAATTAAAGTGTAGAAACACTTAGAAGTGTTCAGTCTAGATAAATAATTGAATAACATAACAAAACAAAATAATTATTATTAAAAAATGAAATTGATTAATCTATTAATTATAAAATGCTTTATATACGAACTATTTTTATTTAGGGCTTGAAATTAATATTTGAGAAAAAAAAATAAAAAAACGAAAACGAATTTGTGAAAATTTTAACAAAATAACATGTGTTAATTTAATTTTGAAAGACTACATGGAATCTTAGATTCAGATATTATTTAAATATGTTAGATGGGCTCTGTGAAAATAGGGCTTGTGTAGTGATTTGTATTTTGGAATATGATAATATTAATGGAAATTTAGTTACATTTTAAATCAATCAATCAATCAATCTATCAATCTATCTATCAATCAATCAATCAATCAATCAATCCCAGTTACATATCCAACCAAGTATTCCATAAACCTCATTCATCAATTATTTAGAATTTATCTAAACTAATTTTACTGATAAATGTCATAAATATAAATTTTTGATAAAGATATTTTTGTCTTAAATTTATTGAAAACGAAATTATATGCCCATAAAAAGTTATTTGGCCCATCCACACGAAGGCAAAAAACAAGAGCTTATAGATGCCTTATTGGCGCTAAAGAATTGCGAAGTTATTCCGGCAGAAAATAAAGATATCCTAATTGTTATTACAGATACGGCAGACAATTATCAAGACGAGATTTTAAAAGAACAAATAGAAGCTATAGCTAGTTTAAAGTTGTTGGCTATGGTTTCTGGATTTAATACACCCAAAAACAATTAATTTATGTATACCTCTCTAACCAATAGACGAAGTTTCATCAAAAAAATGGCAGCATTGTCTGCAATGACAGCAGCAGCTACCATGTTTCCGGGCATTATATTTGCCGCTCAACAAGAAGAAGGCCTGCCCAAAGGAGGTAATTTAGATTGGAAAAAAGCACCTTGTCGCTTTTGTGGCGTAGGTTGCGGGGTTTTGGTAGGCATTGAAAACGGTAAGGCCGTTGCGGTAAAAGGCGACCCAAATTCTACAGTAAATAAAGGCCTGTGCTGCGTTAAGGGCTACCATTCCGTTATGGCTATGTACGGCAAGGATAGGTTGACCAAACCCTTGGTCAAGAAAAATGGGACTTATGTAGAAACTTCCATGGAAGAAGCTTTAGACCTTATAGCTTCTAAAATGCAGGAAACGATTAAGGATCATGGTAAAGATGCGGTATCTATTTACGGTTCGGGACAGTGGACCATTCCAGATGGCTATGTGGCTTCCAAATTATTTAAAGGCTGTATCGGGACCAATAACGTAGAGGCTAACGCTAGATTATGTATGGCGAGTGCCGTAACGGGATTTTTAACCTCTTTTGGAATAGATGAACCTATGGGCTGTTATGAAGATATAGACCATGCCGATGTATTTGTTCTGTGGGGCAATAATATGGCCGAAATGCATCCCGTATTGTTCTCAAGGTTATTGGACCAACGTTTAAAACGAGGGGTGAAAATTATAGACTTTGCAACGCGTACCACTCGTACCAGTATGGCGGCCGATAAATCCATTATTTTTAAACCACAAACCGATTTAGCCGTAGCCAATGCCATTTGTTATGAAATCATTAAAAATGGTTGGGTAAACAAATCATTCGTTGAAAAGCATTGTAATTTTAGCAAAGGACTGACCAATATGGGCTATGGTCTGGAAGACAATTATAAATTTACGGACAAACCCGAAAAGATAGATTTTGAAGCCTACAAGGCATTTTTGGAAGATTACTCACCAGAACAGGTTGAAAAAATTTCTGGTGTATCGGCTAAAGACATTAAATATATGGCGGCCTACTATGGCGATCCTAACAAGAAGGTCATGTCGCTATGGTGTATGGGAATGAACCAACATACAAGAGGGACTTGGATTAATAATTTGGTGTACAATATCCATTTGTTAACCGGAAAAATTTCTACCCCAGGAAACAGTCCGTTTTCACTAACAGGCCAGCCCAGTGCCTGTGGAACGGTAAGGGAAGTGGGGACATTAACCCATAAACTGCCTCATGGTGTGGTAATGAATAAAGAGCATCGTGAGTTTGCGGCCAAAATATGGGACGTGCCGGTAGAAAATATTCCTGCCAAACCCACCTACCATACCGTAGAAATGTTTAGGGCTCTAGATAGGGGCGACATTCGTTTCATGTGGATACAGGTTACCAATCCTATGGTTACCATGCCTAAATTGAAACGCTATAGAGAAGCCGCTAAAAAAGAAGGGCGCTTTATTGTGGTGTCGGATATCTACCCAACGCCAACAACCGATATCGCCGATGTTATTTTACCTTCGGCTATGTGGGTAGAGCGTGAGGGCATGTATGGTAACTCCGAACGACGTACCCAATATTTCGAACAAATGGTAGAACCACCAGGAGAAGCTATGAGCGATACTTGGCAATTGATAGAAGTGGCCAAGCGCTTGGGGTACGAAAAGCAATTTTACTATAAAAAAGAAACCCATATAGAGGAGATTTATAATGAATATCGTCGTCATCACGACAATAAAAAACATAATCTGGCACCGTTGGAAGTGCTAAAGGCAAACCCAGGAATGCAATGGCCTTATGTAGATGGAAAGCCAACCCAATGGCGTTTCAATGCAAAATACGATCTCGCTTGTAGTAATGGTGAAGATTTCCATTTTTATGGCAAACCAGATGGGAAAGCTGTAATTTGGCAACGCCCCTACGAGCCTGCTGCCGAAGAGCCAGATCAAGAATATCCATATTGGTTAAATACAGGACGCGTGGTCGAGCATTGGCATACCGGATCCATGACAAGAAGGATACCTGTATTGCATAAGGCCATGCCACATGCTTATGTGGAACTGAATCCAAAAGACGCTAAGCGCATGCAAATAAAAACGGGAGATAAGGTTAGGTTAACCACAAGACGTGGGGATATCGTGTTACCTGCATCGGTAAACCAACGGGGCGTACCGGAGCCTATGCAAGTATTCGTGCCATTTTTTGATGAGAATATGCTTATTAACGATATTACATTAGATTCTTTCTGTCCTATTTCAAAAGAGCCAGACTATAAAAAATGTGCCGTTAAGGTTGAAAAAGCATAGGTTATGAAAAAGCGATTAGGAATCATATCATTATTTGTTATTCTATTCATTGCGTTTATAACCATATGGAATTTTAGCTATCAAACCGGTAGGGAGGAAGCATATGTTCCTATGGATGGCAATAATGCAATTACTGAAATTCCGTCTGAGATAGGTGTGTTCCAACGTGCTGAATTTGCTTTGGATTATGCCAATATGCCCATAGACGAAAACCATCAGCGTACATTAAAAACCTATTATAACAATCGGGCTTATCATGGGGCACCTCCCAGTATACCACATCCTGTAAAAGAAGAGCGTAGTATGGGCGGTAACACTTGTTTACAATGTCACCAAAATGGAGGCTTTGCAGAAAAATTCAATGCATATGCTCCGGTAACACCCCATCCCGAAATGGTAAATTGCAGGCAATGCCATGTGCCACAACATACCAAAACACTATTTAGAGGAACTAATTTTGAAAGGTTACAGGCTCCTCAGGTGGGGGTGAACAATGCCTTAGAAGGAAGCCCGCCGGTGGTACCACATCAAATACAAATGCATGAAAATTGTTTGTCCTGCCATGCAGGGCCAAGTGCTCCAAAAGAAATTAGGGTAACCCATCCAGAGCGCATCAACTGCAGGCAATGCCATGTACTTAACAATAAAGAGACCACAGATATAGGGGTATTTAAAAGACAATCCATACCATGAAGCATAGTTATAAAATAATATATTACTTACTGAGTGTTGTGTTTTTAATGTTGCTGTTTTCTTCATGCAAACATCATGAAGGGGAATACCATAACGTTAACGATAAAATAGAGGCAGAAGGCAAGCACTATCAAGGCGTTTCGGTTTCTTCTGAAGCATATATAGGAGATATTAAAACTATTGAAGTTACAGAAGGCGAACACACGTTTTTAATACCAGAACGAAAAACCCAAATTAAGTCTTATGCCTGTACCGAGTGCCATTCTAAACCACTTGATAAAATGCAAAATAAGGAAGGTAAAAAAGCGCACTGGGATATAGCGCTACACCATGCCAACGATAATGCCATGAACTGTGTGACTTGTCATAATGGAAGCAATATGGATGATTTAAAAAGTATAACAGGTAATGTTATAGATTTTAATAAAAGCTATCAACTGTGTAGCCAATGCCATAACAAACAATTTGAAGATTGGAAAGGGGGAGCACATGGGAAGCGTATTGGGGGATGGGCACCACCACGGGCATCGATGACCTGTGTAAATTGTCATAATCCGCACAAACCGCATTTTGATTCCAGATGGCCAGCACGTTATAATACGCAAAAAGTAAAAGAAAGAGAATAGATCTACTAAAAATAAAGGTATGAGTAGTAGCAAAAAGAAATGGTTTTCATTAAACCTATCCAATAAAAGTCAGAACACAACATCTTGTGGTTGTGGAAAATCATCAGGGGGATGTGGCTCCCATAGTCCAACACCTAATGAAACCGACCAGCCAAAAGATGGTTTCGATCAGGTTTTTGATGTGAAGATGAGCCGTCGTACTGCATTTAAACAATTGGCGGCCAGTTTAGCTATAGGGGCTGGAGCAGTAAGTACTTCGTGCAGTGTTATTGCAGGCGACGAAAGCAAAGAAAAGGCACAAATAGATTGGGAAGAACAGTTTAAGGGCAATTATAAATTGATGAGCGATGAAGAAAAGCAAGCGACAGTAGATCGTTTGGTGCGTTCCTATCAATTGCGTACAGGCAAGACCTTGAATATGTCGGCTAAAAACGCCGAAAAAGATGTCTTGTTTGGTTATGCCTTTAATATCTCCAAATGCCAGGGCTATATGGATTGTGTGAGTGCTTGTGTTGAAGAGAACAACCAAGACAGGAATTCCCAAATGCAATACATCCGTATTCATGAGATGAAGGATGGCAAAGGATTTAATTTTAATGAAGCTGATGATAATTATTACCATGAAGTCCCGGCCGAAGGTCATTTTTATATGGGTACTCAATGTTTCCATTGCGATAACCCGCCTTGTGTGGAAGTGTGTCCCGTGCAGGCCACATGGCGTGAAGATGATGGGTTGGTGGTTGTAGATTACGATTGGTGCGTAGGATGTCGTTACTGTATGGCTGCTTGTCCGTACGACGGCCGACGTTTTAACTGGAGCAAACCGGAGGTTCCGGAAGAAGAGGTTAATAAGAATCAACATTATTTAGGTAACCGCATGCGTAAGAAGGGCGTTATGGAAAAATGTACTTTTTGTGTGCAACGTTCCAGAGCAGGTAAAAACCCAGCTTGTGTAGAAGCCTGTCCAACGGGAGCACGTATTTTTGGGAATTTATTGGATCCAAACAGTACCATTCGTTGGGTATTGGAAAACAAGAAAGTATTCCGGTTAAAAGAAGATTTGGGTACGGAACCGAAGTTTTGGTATTTTATGGATTGATGGCATGGCGTTAGGTTGGTAGAGGCAGGGATTGAAGATAATACCCTTTTTGTACAGATGTAGATAGCCGTCATTACGAGACGTTGCATGGAGCTTGTCGAAATGAGAACGACTAAGTAATCTCTTCAAATTAAAGAGATGGCCAAATTATGTAAAGCGAGGTTTATAATGACAAATATTAAACCCAACCCATTCCCGTAAATCAGGAAAGGACAAGGACCAAGAATAAAAAGAGCATGTAGGCAACTAAGAGTTATAATAAAATGAGAAGACTTAAAGTTTTTAAAAGTTTAGTAAAGGATAGTTTAGATATAACCACGCGCGGGTCTAAAAAATACCATTTATGGATGGGGTTTTTAACACTTGTCATGTTAATTGGAATGTATTGCTATTCCATTCAGTTAGAGCATGGATTAAGCGTTACGGGTATGACAGACCGTGTAAGTTGGGGGCTTTATATTTCTAATTTTACCTTTTTGGTAGGGGTTGCAGCAGCGGCAGTTATGTTGGTGATGCCCACCTATGTTTTAAAGGATATCGATTTTAAACAAGCGGTGCTTATAGGGGAAGGTTTGGCTGTAGCAGCCCTAATTATGTGTTTGGCTTTTGTTATTGCCGATATGGGCGGACCATCGGTGTTGTGGCATATGATACCAGGGATAGGCGTGTTCAATTTTCCAAATTCGATGCTAACCTGGGATGTTATTGTGCTTAACGGTTACCTATTTATAAATATTACCATACCATTTTATATCCTTTTTAGGCATTACCAAGGAAAGGAATCTAAATCTAGCGTTTATGTGCCAGGAGCCTTTATTTCGGTGTTTTGGGCGGTAGGTATCCATTTGGTTACGGCATTCTTGTATCAGGGGCTCCAAGCCAGGCCATTTTGGAATAATGCCTTATTGGGCCCTCGGTTTTTAGCATCGGCTTTTGCAGCAGGACCTGCACTAATAATTTTGGTTCTGGCCATAATAAGAACCTATACGTCGTTTAAGATTGAAGATAAAACCATTAAAAAGATTGCGATGGTAGTTACGGTAGCGGCACAGATTAATTTGATCATGTTGATATCTGAACTGTTTAAGGAGTTTTATGCGCCTACACACCATAGTGAAAGTGCATATTACCTGTTCTTTGGCTTACATGGAAAGGATGCCTTGTTGCCATGGATATGGACGGCCATTCCTTTAAATGTATTGGCTACTGTTTTACTGACTTTCCATAAATTACGTAATAATTTTAAGGTCTTGTTCTTTTCTTGCTTTATCCTGTTTATAGCGATATGGATAGAGAAAGGGTTTGGTTTAATTGTACCCGGATTTATACCAGGGCCATATGGTAAAATTGCCGAATACACACCAACACTTATTGAAATAGGAGTGACCTTAGGTATATGGGCTTTGGGAGCCTTTGTGTTTACTATATTGGCCAAAACGGCTATTGCTATAGAAATAGGGAAACTTCGATATAAGGGCTAGGAGAGCATTGTATTATTCCTAATATTTACCTGCAAATATCCAGTTTATATAAAAATAGCGTACAACTTTTATTGAGCTTTCAAAAATAAGTATATTGTGTTTAAAAATAAGTATAAATACTTATATTTGTTTTGATTCTTTAAGTTGTTAATTTGTTACATACCGCTACAGTAAATACCATAACCAGTTCTACCCGTAAGCGCATTTCCTATGATGTGTCCTGTATGGCCTGTGAGAATCATAACTGTTTGATAAAAAGAAATGTTGGGGCATTTGAAAATAGTAAACTAACTACTGAAAAGAACAATCTACGATGTAAAAAAGGTCAACAGTTTATTATGGAGGGCGCGCCAGTTAATGGACTTTTCTTTATTTTAAAGGGAAAAGTTAAGGTATATAGGACCGGAATTAATGGCAGGGAGCAAATTGTACGTTTTGCCAGAGCAGGAGAGATTATTGGGCATCGTGGCTTTGGTACAGAGGAGTATTATTCTATAGGGGCTATGGCATTGGAAGATTCGGTACTCTGTTATTTTTCCAAGGATAATTTACAAGAGGCTTTAATGGACAATCCGAAGTTAACTTACGATTTAATGTTGTTTTATGCCAATGAGCTTAATCGGAGTGAATCTAAGGTTAAGACCATTTCCCAAATGACCGTGCGCGAACGTGTTATTGATACCTTATTATATATAAACAGGAAGTTTGGTGAAAACAAAGGCTTTCTAGATGTGTCTTTAAGCAGACGCGAGTATGCCGAATATGCAGGTACAACAGAAGAACAGGTTATCAGGGTTTTTTCCGTCTTAAAAAAGGAAAACCTTATTGTTGCCAAAGGAAAAAAAATTGGTATCGTAGATGTACAACGTCTTAAAAATGAGATTAGCGAACATAACTTCTACCTCGATAGCTAATCCTTTTACTCGATAATCGAGATTTAAATACTTCGGGGCTTACCTCCATCAAAATATTTTCTAATAACCACTTTGTGTGCCTTGCTTGAGATTGTTTGCTATTTAATAGTCCTGGTTTAGGTGTTTTTGTTGTTTATAAGTAGGTTTACTTATTGTGCTAATTGGTTGTATGTTATTTAAAATAAATCACTTATGATATTTTTATGGTTTTTAGCAGGTTTTGTTATGGGATAAAAAGATGTTGAAGCATGGGGATTCCCATAAAATAGAATTAGTGTTACTTATATATTTGCGATGTAAATAAGTAATAATACTTAGTAACAAATAAAACTATTTAATATGAGATCACTAGTAACAAAAACAGTATGGCTTTTATCATTTTCTTGCCTATTGTATTCCTGTGGAGGGAAGAAGTCTAAAGAGGAAACATCTTCAGGAGAAATAGCAGAATTATCTAAAACAGCATCACTTGAAATAGAGAAACCACAATTAACCTTTGGTTTTATAAAGCTAACCGATATGGCACCTTTAGCAATTGCTAAAGAGAAAGGGTTCTTTGAGGATGAAGGCTTATTTGTGTCGGTTGAAGCACAATCTAATTGGAAAAATGTATTGGACCGTGTTATAGACGGACAATTAGATGGTTCGCATATGTTGGCAGGTCAACCAATCGCTGCTGGAGCCGGTTTTGGTAGACAGGCGCAATTGGTGACGCCTTTTTCCATGGACTTAAATGGTAATGGGATTACTGTATCTAATGACGTTTGGTCTAAAATGAAACCCAACGTCCCAGTAGGAGAAGATGGAAAACCAATACATCCTATTAAAGCTGATGCTTTAAAGCCGGTAATTAATGAGTATAAGAATTCCGGTAAGGCTTTTAAAATGGGAATGGTATTTCCAGTTTCAACACATAACTACGAGATAAGATACTGGTTGGCCGCGGCCGGAGTACATCCGGGCATGTATACTTCTGAAAACGTACAAGGCCAGATAGATGCCGAAGTTTTATTATCGGTTACACCACCACCACAAATGCCAGCAACTCTTGAAGCAGGAACTATTTACGGCTACTGTGTAGGGGAACCATGGAACCAGCAAGCTGTATTCAAAGGAATAGGTGTTCCAGTAACCACGAATTATGACATCTGGAAAAATAATCCTGAAAAAGTATTTGTAATGACCAAAAAGTTTGTGGAAGAGAACCCTAATACAGCAGTTGCTGTAACCAAAGCACTTATTAGAGCAGGAAAATGGTTGGATGAACCAGGAAACAGGGCCGAAGCTGTTAAAATATTGTCCATGCCCCAGTATGTAGGAGCCGATGAGGTTGTGTTGGCAAATTCTATGACCGGTACCTTCGAATTTGAAAAAGGCGACAAGCGTGATATGCCCGACTTTAACGTGTTTTACAAATACAATGCTACATATCCTTTCTATTCCGATGGTATTTGGTTCCTAACGCAAATGCGTCGTTGGGGACAAATTCCCGAATCAAAGCCTGCGGCTTGGTATGAAGAAACCATAAAAGACATATACAGACCTGATATTTGGAAGAAAGCAGCTAAACTTCTTGTCGAAGAAGGCCATATTCCAGCAGCAGACATACCTGAAACCGATGGCTACAAGCCTGCGACATCAGACTTTATAGATGGAAATGTCTATAACGCTAAAGATCCGATAGGTTATATAAACAGTTTTAAAATAGGAAACAAAGACGAAGCTGTACAGTAACACTTAAAATAAAACATAAATTATGAGGCAATCTATAACATTAGGAAAAGTTACCAAATTTGTAGGATTAGGGTTTTTAACAACGTTTAAGGACTTGTTTACCGGGAAGTTGGAAAAAGAAGATTTAAAAGGCTTCTTGAGAAAAATAGTGGTGCCTATTGCTTCCGTATTCTTGTTTATTGGGCTGTGGCATATGGGGGCAAAATACCTGTATAACACAGAAGCAGAGTTTAAAATCCAAAAAGCTCTTACAGACCAAGGTCCAGAGGCTGCCGAAGCAATGCGTGAATGCATTGCTTCGGGAGACCTAAGTTGTAAACCAAACACGCTTCCATCTCCGGCTCAGGTATGGGAGTCTTATAAGTCTTTGTTAAAAGACCATCAAATTATTAGTGCCGATAAAGCTAACTTTATTGAAAAAACTGCCACATTAAACGAAAAACGTATTGCAGCAGGTAAAGATCCCATTGTTTATACGGGACGACCTTCATTTGTAGATCAGATATTAAGGAGTTTAAAGACCGTGTTTGCAGGGTTCTTGTTGGCCTTACTAATTGCTGTGCCTTTGGGTATCTTTATAGGATTAAGTCCCACTTTAAAAAGTGCCTTCAACTGGTTTATTCAAATCTTTAAACCAGTATCACCAGTAGTATGGTATTTATTGGTGTTCATGATTGTAAAAACAATTTTGATAGATTCCAGTGACGATAGCTCTTTTACCATCTCGTTTATAAGTGTTGGCCTATGCTCTATGTGGGCCACATTGGTAAACACTGCAATGGGGGTGTCTACGGTAGATAAAGATTATATCAATGTCGCCAAAGTATTAAAATTGGGAGCTTTTCAAAAAGTGTTTAAAGTAGTCTTGCCATCATCATTACCATTAATCTTTACGGGTTTAAAAATAACCTTGTCAGTGGCTTGGATGGTCTTAATTGCTATTGAATTACTGGCGCAAAGTCCTGGGTTGGGATCATTTGTTTGGGAAGAGTTTCAAAATGGAGCAAACGACTCTAACGCAAAAATTATTGTAGCCATGTTCGTTATTGGAATTATAGGTTTCCTATTGGATAGGTTAATGTTAACCATCCAAAATATGGTATCTTTTAATAAAACGGAAGCAATTTAAGGTCGTGTCGAGTTGTCCGTATGCCAATTTTAGGCATGAACAACTAAGTAGATCAACAAAACAACAGAATGAAATGGCATATTTAGAATTAAATAATATTTATAAGACTTACGGGCAAGGCGATGATGCTACCCAGGTACTTTCCAATATAAACCTATCTATAGAAGAGGGGGAGTTTGTGGCCATAGTTGGCTTTACCGGAAGCGGAAAAACAACATTGGTGAACCTCATTAATGGTCTGCTGGAACCTACAAGTGGCGAAGTGTTGTTTAAAGGCGAACCGGTAAAGGGCACCAGTCACGAAAGAGGAGTGATTTTTCAAAATTACTCCCTATTGCCTTGGCTAACGGTTGGTCAAAATATATACATGGCAGTTAAGGAGGTGTTTCCGAAGAAAAGGAAGCAGGACTTAAAAGAGGTAGTAGACGATTATGTGGAGATGGTAGGCTTAACGCCGGCCATAAACAAAAGGCCCAAAGAACTTTCAGGAGGGATGCGCCAACGCGTAGCGGTAGCAAGAGCCTTGGCCATGCAACCAGAGATGATTATCATGGATGAGCCACTTGGTGCCTTAGATGCGCTTACCCGAGGAAATTTACAGGATGAAATCTTGAAGATTTGGGAAAAGGATAGACGTACGGCGCTATTAATAACCAACGATGTAGATGAAGGAATCTATATGGCCGATCGTATTATTCCCTTGCGCCCAGGACCCAATGCAACACTGGGGCCAGAGTTTAAAATAGATATCGAACGACCACGCGATAAAACAGAATTAAACGACAACCCTAACTTTAAGAAGACAAGAAACGCCATTATAGAATATTTAATGGACATTGGGGATGCGCGTAAGGCCGAAGCTAAAGCTCCTATAAAACTACCAGATTTAGCACCTAAAAGTTTTGTAGACCAATTTGAATTTAAACTATAGCAATTATGAGTACGACCCTTATAAAAAATAAAGAGGCAACAAACCTAACCGAAAATGGCCTTTTTGCACCATCTAAAGTCATGTTGGATTTAAACCGACTTAAGAAAGTATATCCAACGCCCAAAGGGGATTATGTTGTGCTGGAAGATTTAAACCTTCAGATTATGAAGGAGGAATTCGTGACCATTATTGGGCACTCCGGTTGTGGCAAGACAACCATGCTATCCATGATTGCAGGCTTAAATGAAATTTCCGGAGGGAGTATTTCCGTTTTAGGGAAACATATTAAGGGCCCTGGACCAGATAGAGGAGTTATATTTCAGGCACCCAGTTTAATGCCCTGGATGACATCGCTTCAAAATGTATTATTGGGCGTAAATCAGGTATTTCCCCATGCGACTAAGGCACAACGAAACGATATAGCCAAATATTACTTGCAGAAAGTAGGTTTGGAAGACGCCTTTAATAAAAAAGCTTCAGAATTATCGCAAGGTATGCAGCAGCGTGTTGGAATAGCACGAGCCTTTGCCATCAAACCCAAAGTGTTATTGCTAGACGAACCCTTTGGCATGTTGGACTCGCTAACGAGAGGTGAGCTACAAGATATACTGATCGAAATATGGAACAAAGAAAAGATTACGGCCGTAATGATTACTCACGATGTGGATGAAGCCATATTTTTAGCCGATCGAGTAGTGATGATGACCAGTGGTCCCAAAGCAAAAATAGGTGATGTTTTAGAAATCGATTTTGAAAGACCACGAACCCGAAAAGCAGTACTGGAACACGACAATTATTATAAATATAGAAAGCACCTAATAGACTTTTTGGAGCATTGAGTCTAAGCGATAAACAGACTCAAACATGAGTTTTGTCATATAAATGAAAAGAATAGGTATTTATATTTGCCAACAATTAACAATTAACAATTAACTGAATAACTGTAATCAGTCATAAAAAGAATTTCAACGTCAGGTCGAGCGCAGTCGAGACCTCATTATAAAAGCATTAAGTCAATGACCTCTCGACTTTAGTTTATCTTGAGCGACAGTCGAAAGGCTCGAGGTGACAATACTTTATGACTGATTAAGGATATTCAAAAACAATTAACTTTAAAAGTAAAAAACAAAAATTAAAATTAGAAAACATGAGAAAGCAATATCTATTAATAACACTATTAGCCTTAGTAGTTCAATTTGCTCAGGCACAATTTACCTTAGACGGCGAGTTAAGACCAAGAGCAGAATACCGTCATGGGTTTGGTAATCTAATTGCAGATGATGCAGATGCTGGTTTTGGAATTTCAACCAGGGCACGTTTAAATGCGGGTTTTAAAACCGAAGCCTATCAATTTTACTTAAGTCTGCAGGATGTTATGGTGTGGGGGGAGAACCGACAAATCTTACCTTACGACCAAAACAACTCTTTTGCCATATTTCAAGCTTGGGCCCAATTAAACTTAGGCTCAGGATGGTCCACAAAATTAGGACGTCAGGTTATTTCCTATGACGATCAGCGTATTTTTGGCGGATTGGATTGGGCACAACAAGGCAGAAACCATGATGCCGCCTTATTAAAATACAGTAAGGGTAACTTTTTAATGGATGTTGGAGTGGCGTTCAGTCAGGATTATTCCAATCCAACAGGATTTCAGTCTGTTGGTACCGCTTATAATACCACAGGTTACTTTACATACAAGACCATGCAATACCTATATTTAAAGCAAGCTTGGGATAAGTTTTCGGGAAGCTTGTTAGTATTGAATAATGGATTCCAGGATTTTGATGGCGCCAATGCCCCAGATGGTGTAAGCAATTTACAGACCTTAGGGACACACTTAGAGTATAAAGCAGGAGCATTGGGCTTTGCAGCAAATGCCTTCCTTCAAACAGGTAAAAGACAGGGCGATGTAGATGTTAAGGGTGCCTATTTATTAGGATTGGACTTAAGTTATAAGGTATCGCCAAAAGTAGGATTGGGAGCCGGATTGGAAATTATTAGCGGTAATGATGCCGATGCCGGGGAAACAGGAGCATTTTTCCCATTATATGGTACAAACCATAAATTTAACGGATTCATGGATTACTTTTATGTGGGTAACCATGCCAACAGCGTTGGTCTTTTTGATGTGCACCTAAGTGCAAACTTTAAATTGGGAGAAAAGTCCAGCCTATTGGTTAAAGCGCTTAACTTTAGTGGAGAGCAAGAGTTGCCTAGTGGTGAAAAATCATTGGGAACCGAGATCGATTTAGTCTTTTCCCAAGCGTTTAATGGCTATGCTTTAAAACTGGGCTATTCCCAGATGTTTGCTGCCGATGGTATGTACGAACTTAAAGGGATTACAGAAGATGCTGCGGCCAATGGACAAAGCTGGACCTGGGCCATGTTGGTTATAAAGCCTAAGTTTTTAAATACAGCAAAATAATTTGATTATAGCTTATTTTAATATTTCAACTTTAAATCCCGCATTTGCGGGATTTTTTATTGGTAAAACCCTGTATAAATTAATATACAGGGCTTTTTGAGTTAGTTTTATTCCCCTTTAAGGAACCAATTAATAGCAATTCAAATATATTGTAATCTATTGATTTACAACAGAACAGGATTAACGGGTTTCTATGTTATATTGATCGTAATGGGAAAAAGTATTAAAAAAGCTGCAAAGTTGGAGTGTTGGTTTGATAGTCCAAATATTTTAAATAGGCATTTCTTTTCAAAACCATTTGCCTAATCAATCAATAGGGTTCACTCGTTGCATAGTAAGGTTAACTAAGTGTAACTAGTATGGCTTTAGGTTTAGTGGTAGTTTTAAGGAACAAAAATTATACATTATGAAACCAACAATTAACATTTCAGTGAGTAAGCCGTGTTCCGAAACCTTCAGTCAATTTAAAACAACTCCTTCGGGTGGATTTTGTAAGGCCTGTCAAAAGGAGGTTATTGATTTTAGGAGCATGAGCGACCAACAACTAATCGATTTTTTTAAGAACAGGGAAGCAAATACCTGTGGCTATTTTAAAGCATCCCAATTGAAAGATTATCCCGAACCAATTCAGTATAACAAAACAAATACCAATAAGTATTTAAGAGCTGTTGGCTTTGCTTTGTTTTCAATGGTTTCATTGCATAACATACAGGCTCAGGTGCAGGAGACAAAGTTTGAAATTGTTGAACAAAACCATAACACAAAGAAGGACCAAGACAAAACCATTGGCGCCCAACAACAGTTATTGACTGGAACTGTTTCAGATGAAACCGCACCACTACCGGGAGCTAATATCGTTTTAAAAAATACGACCATAGGAACCAGCACTAATTTTGATGGTGAATTTGAATTTCCCAGACCTTTGCAAAAAGGCGATTTTTAGTGGTTAGTTATTTGGGGTTTAAAACCCAGGAAATAGTTATTAAGGAAAATCAATTGACCTTAAACCTCAAGATGAAAGAAGATGCTACCATGTGCTTAATGGGAGAAGTAGAAGTCAACGAAGTCTATAAGTCCAAACGCACCCTATGGCAAAAAATAAAAGGGATATTTTAAGATGAAACATTACCTATATGCCTTTGTTTTTCTTGTAAGCCTTTTTGTGAAGGCCCAGCCATCGGACTTTAAGCATATTGATTTTAAAAAAGCCGATAGTATAGCACATGCACTGCATCATGCCAGTTTAAACAATTTACCTTTTTTAGCCCATAAATTAACAAGTAACCTAAATACCCAAGTAGAACAATTTAGGGCAATTCATACTTGGGTATGCGACAATATAGAAGCCGATCATTATTTTGGTGAGAAAACCATTAGAAAACGCAAAAAGTTTAAAAACGATAGTATAGCATTTGCCACCTGGAATAAGGAAGCCCTCACAGGACTATTTAAAAGATTATTGGAAGATAAAAAAACCATTTGCTCGGGCTATGCCTATATAATCAAAGAACTGTCATCGTTGGTGGGTATTACTTGCCAAGTTATAGATGGCTATAGCAGAACCGTAAACACCAACCTTCATGAATTGGAAATACCCAATCACTCCTGGAATGCCGTAAAGCTGAATGATAAATGGTACTTGGTTGATGCCACCCTGGCCAGCGGTTTTTATTTTATTAATGAAGCCCAATTTGTAAAAGATTATAATGATGGTTATTTTTTGGCAGCACCGCAGCTTTTTGCAAAAAACCACTATCCACTTGATAAAGCATGGCTTTTAACAGATGATGGTACCCCAACCATCAACCAGTTTGTAGAAGGTCCTTTAATTTATGGAAAAACTTATAAGCACAACGTTATTCCCATGGCACCAAAAACAATGATAATCCAAGTTTTAACAGGTGAAGAAGTGGAGTTTAGTCTTAAAGTTACAGATAGGAATCAAATAGATACTATGGGCCTTATTGTAAGCAGTGGTTTTAAATATGATGCATTTAAAGCCTCAAAGACACATGATAACAACGGATTACTGAAATTTAACTACCGTTTCACTAAAAAAGGACGTTACGATGTTCATATAAAAGTAGACAAAGATGTTGTGGCTTCCTATACAGTTGAAGTTGAAAAACCTAAAAAGGACTTGCTATAAACTTTTTAGAAAGGGTTGTCATGTCTCACCTGGTGCGACATCCCGTATCGGATTTGGTTCGCCTTACGTTTTGATGACTAAGGTGTTACACCGAGTTTATCGAAGTGCTATCGAAATCATTAGAATTAGAATAATCGGAAGGCATTGTGTTTGCCGTTTAATTTTAACTCTCCTCCTTTTAAAGGAGGAGTGGCTTCATCCCTATTCGAAGGGATGAAGACGAGGAGGTTTGTTGGGTTATTGTGGTTTGTTGATATTGTAATTAAAAGGAAAATTTTGGTTTAGGGTTAATTTGGGCTATTGACCCTTCCGTCTTTGATTTCTTTAATGAAATCAAATCCACCTTCCCTTTTAAAGGGAAGGCATTGTGCTTGTCGTTTAATTTTAAATCTCCTCCTTTTAAAGGAGGAGTGGCTTCATCCCTATTCGAAGGGATGAAGACGAGGAGGTTTGTTGGGTTATTGTGGTTTGTTGATATTGTAATTAAAAGGAAAATTTTGGTTTAGGGTTAATTTGGGCTATTGACCCTTCCGTCTTTGATTTCTTTAATGAAATCAAATCCACCTTCCCTTTTAAAGGGAAGGCATTGTGTTTGCCGTTTAATTTTAACTCTCCTCCTTTTAAAGGAGGAGTGGCTTCATCCCTATTCGAAGGGATGAAGACGAGGAGGTTTGTTGGGTTATTGTGGTTTGTTGTTTGCATATCTACTAGAAAAATAAGATTAAATAAAATTACTTTTCTTACATTTAAACCATAAACCTACGTTATGCTTAAAAAAGTTTATGGAAGTGCCGTGTTTGGAGTAGAGGCCACCACGATTACCGTTGAGGTTAATGTCGATTCTGGTATTGGGTACCATTTGGTGGGCTTGCCAGATAATGCCATTAAAGAAAGTAACTACCGCATTGCAGCAGCCTTGCAGAACAACGGATATAAAATCCCAGGAAAGAAGATAACCATCAATATGGCGCCCGCCGATTTACGTAAGGAAGGCAGTGCCTACGACCTTACCCTGGCCGTTGGTATTTTGGCGGCGTCTAAACAAATAGGGGCCGAACACTTAGAGGATTATGTAATTATGGGCGAACTCTCGTTAGATGGTAGTCTACAGCCCATAAAGGGCGCGTTGCCCATTGCCATTAAGGCGAGGGAAGAGGGCTTTAAGTATTTTATTTTACCCAACCAAAATGCTAAAGAAGCCGCTATAGTTGATAATATAACGGTCTACGGCGTCGATAATATCAAACAGGTTATAAATTATTTTGATAAGGGAGACCCATTGGAACAAACGGTTATAGACACCCGAGAAGAATTTTATAAAAATTTGGAATTTCCAGAATACGATTTCGCCGATGTTAAGGGACAGGAAGGCATTAAACGTTGTATGGAAATAGCAGCAGCTGGCGGGCACAACATTATTTTAATTGGCCCACCGGGCGCCGGAAAAACCATGTTGGCTAAGCGTTTGCCCAGTATTTTACCACCTATGACGCTTCACGAAGCCTTGGAAACCACTAAGATACACTCGGTAGTAGGGCGTGTTAAGGCACATACGGGATTAATGGCACAGCGCCCGTTTAGGAGTCCACACCACACCATTAGCGATGTCGCCCTGGTTGGTGGTGGGGCCTTTCCGCAACCGGGAGAGATTTCATTATCGCATAACGGCGTGCTGTTTTTAGACGAATTGCCCGAATTTAAGCGCGGTGTATTAGAGGTCTTGCGCCAGCCCTTGGAAGATCGGGAAGTGACCATTTCCAGGGCCAAGTTTACCGTAACCTATCCCTCGTCCTTTATGCTGGTGGCCAGTATGAATCCCAGTCCGGGCGGGTATTTTAACGATCCCAATGCTCCAGTAACCTCAAGTCCGGCAGAGATGCAACGCTATTTAAGCAAAATTTCGGGGCCTTTATTGGATAGGATAGACATTCATATAGAGGTCACACCAGTACCTTTTGAAAAGCTTTCCGATGACCGAAAGGGCGAAACCTCGGTAGACATTAGAAAACGGGTTACCGCAGCAAGGGAAATACAAAGCCAGCGGTTTGAAGATAGCGATACAGTACATTACAATGCACAAATGAATACCAAGCAAATACGTAAACATTGTGTTTTGGATGAAAATTCCAAGCAACTGCTAAAAACCGCTATGGAACGCTTGAATTTATCGGCTAGGGCCTACGATAGAATTTTAAAGGTGGCCCGTACCATTGCCGATCTAGAAGGTGCAGCAACCGTTAATGGCGCCCATATTAGTGAAGCCATCCAGTACCGTAGCCTGGATAGGGACGGTTGGTTGGGGTGATGTATCCCTTTGTTAAGAAGTTGTATAAACTTTGTTTGAATTTAGTATGGGGGTGCAGGATATTTATTATAAATTTAGGAGGTAAATACCATGCGAATAAACGCAATTGGGTTTATTTGTTAGTTGCAGGTAATTACCAAGCAACATTCTGAACAATAAAATTAAACCATTCAAAAATGAAACAAAAACCTTTAATACTTGTTCCTCTTGCGTTTAGCCTATTATTTTCTTCTTGCAATCAAGCAAAAAAAGAAAAAACAAACCAACCTAACACAGAAGAAATAACTTGGATAGAAGCAACGGATTCAATTTCTCACTTTGAATCATTAATATCTACTAACTATTTATATTATTTGAGGCATATGTCAATAGATTATGACAATTACGGAAGGGAAACTTGGAAATCTGTTGATACTCTAGAAAACAACAATTGGACAATGACCAGATACAGAAAAGGACAATGCAAGGAATCTACCGATTCATTGAAAACTGAATTTTGTATGGAACATCAAAAACATATAATTAATAAAAAAATAAATAAAGTCATAAAATTTATAGGTAATGGTTCTGGTTATTTTGCTAATATAGAATATGTATATGATGAGTTTGGAAAATTGATTGAATACAATGAGAATAATAACAAAATATATTATTTAAAATATGATGCCAAAAACCAATTAACTGAAATAGTAAAAACTGAAATTATGAACGGAATAAAAAGGAAAACAGGATTAATTAAATTCAAATAACTACCTACAACACCGTGCCCTATAAAAAGCACTAGCCCAGTCCTTCAAAGTTAAAATTTATTCTTTTTAATGATCCGATATGCTTCGACTGGAAATCCTGTCGATTCCAAGCAACTCCTAAAAACCGTTATGGAACGCTTGAATTTATCGGCACGGGCCTACGATAGCATTTTAAAGGTGGCCCGTACCATTGTATATTTTTCTATAAGTGGTGGGTATCTGTTTCAACATCTACTAAAATTTAATATATTATCTTTAGGATTAAAATATTGTTGAATAAAATAACTATTACTGTTATTATTGAATTATTGGAATAATGAAATATTTAACTAACTAATCACGATTTAAAACCAATATAAATCAAGTCATGAAAATAAAAGTTATAATCTTACCTATGGCTTTCATTTTGATTTGGTCATGCAAGCCGTCAATTGAAAAAACTGTAGATTTAAACACACAAGCATGGATTCACGGTTCAGAAAACTGTGAAGAAAATATTGACCCTCCAATTCAAATAGTTAAGTATAATAGTAATACATATATTTTACGCCAAAACAAGTGCATAAATTATGAAGCACCTTTTATGTTTCTGTTTTTTGGTGAAAACAAAGCTTTATTGATGGATACTGGTGCTACAGAAGATAGTGATATCTTCCCGCTTTATGATACGGTTAATGAAATTATTGATAATTGGTCTCAAAAGAATGGACATATTGAATTAGTTGTTGCGCATACCCATAAACATGGAGACCACTATGCTGGTGATGGACAATTCAAGGGAAAACCAAATACCACAGTAATTGGTCTTGAAGTAGCGGATGTAGAGAATTTTTTTAAAATTTCTAATTGGCCAGACCAAATTGTAGATTATAATTTAGGAAATCGAATAATAAAAATAATACCGATACCTGGACATCAAGCTTCTTCAATTGCGTTGTATGACACAACAACAAAAATTCTGTTGACTGGAGATACATTTTATCCTGGTAGATTGTATGTAAAGGATTGGAATGCTTTTAAACGGAGTATTGAACGGCTTGTAAAATTTACTAATGATAATGAAATTTCAACGATTCTTGGGAATCATATTGAGATGACTCAAACTCCTGGAATTGATTACCCGGTTAAAACTATTTATCAACCAAAAGAACATCAGCTTCCATTAAATGTAATTCAATTGAATGAACTTTCAAATGCCCTTAAAAAATTGGGAGACAATCCCACAAGAGAAGTACATGATAGCTTTATAATATATCCTGTTGATTAAAAAAGCTGATTTTAACAATGCCCAAAATCCATTGCCCATAAAATACGCGATACCCCCCACATTAAATACTATTACAGATGTTGCATTAGTTGGTGGTGGCGCTTTTCCACAACCGGGAGAGATTTCATTATCGCATAACGCACATATTAGTAAGGCCATACAATACCGTAGCCTGGATAGGGACGGTTGGTTGGGGTGATGTACTATCCTTTGTTTGAATTTAGTATGGAGATACAGGATATTTATTATAAATTTAGGGAATAAACGCAATTACGTTTATTTATTAGTTAGGCATTATTAAAAAATACTGCGATATGAAGAAATTTATTGTTACTACACTTTTGGTTGTTGCATCGATTGTTATGGCATTCGGCCAGTTAACTAATAAACCTGCAGTTGATTTTTTGAAATCTCTAACGCAGGCCCAAAGGAACAAAACGCAAATGCCCTTCAATGACGGGTCTAGAATGCTCTGGCATTATTTTCCTAGTTCAATGTTTCAAAGAGCAGGAATTCAACTGAATGCACTGGATTCAAATCAGAAATCCAAATTAGAAGAACTTCTCAAGACTTTTCTATCAGAAACTGGATATATTAAAACGATGAAAATTATCGATTTAGAAAATGTCCTTTTGGAAATAAGTGGGGATTCAGTCATGAGGAATCCTGAAAATTATTTGGTAGCATTTTATGGAAATCCTGAAAAGGACAGTTTATGGGCTTTCTCTTTTGAAGGACATCATATTTCCCTGAATTTTACAACCCATAAAGGAAAAGTTGAAATTGCTCCTCGATTTTTTGGAGCGAATCCAGCAAGAATTCTTTCTGGCCCAAGAGAAGGTGAGCGCACGCTTCAAAAGGAAGAAGATCTGGGTTTTGAATTGCTAAACTCATTATCTAAAGAACAAAGGGAACTGGCAATATTTCAGAAGAAACCATTTTCTGAAATTGTTACAGGGAATTCCACAAAAGTTGAACCTTTAAGCCCTGTAGGCATTATGTATGGCCAGTTAACAAAGAATCAACAGTTTATTTTTTTAAAACTTCTTGATGAATATCTATCAACCATACCCCCTAAACTGGCCGAAAAGCGAATGAATAGCATTAAGGATGAAGAAATAAATGAGGTAAGATTTGGATGGGCCGGAGCCACTGTCCTAGGGCAAGGTCACTATTACAGGATGCAAGGGAAATCTTTTTTGATTGAGTTTGATAATGTCCAGAACGAAGCCAATCACATCCATACCGTGTGGAGAGATTTTAATGGAGATTTTGGTAGGGATTTAATTAAAGAACATTATAAGAATTCTAATCATCACAAACATGAATGATAACAATGCGTAATAAAGTGTACTATGAAGGGTGCTAGCCCAGTTTTTATAAGGAAGGCTACAAAATGGGATAGGCTACAACTTGTGTAAACTATGTCCCTTAACGAACATAAAAAAACAATATGAACAAGGCAATAAACATTCAGAAAAGTATAATAATATTTGGGATACCAATGTTAATTATCGGACTAATGGTATTAATCGCTAAATCATCAATGTTTATAAAAAATCCGAATGAATTATCAACAGGAATAACGTTTGACTTACTATTAACAGTTCCTTTTGTTTACTTCTTATTAATCAGGAAAACTAAAATTCCAAAAACAACTGTTGTTCCTTTTTTTATTTTAGGTTTAATCATTTGCTCACTTATACTTCCTACAGAAAATCAATATTATCTAAACCTTTTTAAAACTTGGGTTTTTCCAATCGTGGAATTATCTATTCTCTCATTTGTAATCTACAATGTTAGAAAAGGAATGAAATGTTACAAGTTAAACAAAACGGAATCGTTTGATTTTTTCACGACTTTAAAGAATACTTGCTACGAAATCCTTCCTAAAAGTTTTGTAATCCCTGTTGTTACAGAAATTGCAGTTTTTTATTATGGTTTCCTATTTTGGAGGAAAAGAAAATTAAAAGAAAATGAATTTTCCTATCACAAAGACAGCGGAACAATATCTTTACTAATTGCAATCATATTCATAATAGCAATTGAGACATTAGTATTTCATGTGTTACTTACAAAATGGAGCAGTATTGCTGCTTGGATTTTGACATTTTTAAGCATTTATTCTGGAATTCAAATTTTAGGTTTTTTAAAATCAATTTTAAAAAGACCAATATCAATAGAGAACGACCGACTTTATCTACGATATGGAATTATGACGGAAACAACTATTGAATTAGAAGATATTGACACAATAGAAATTTCATCGAAAGATATAGACCTAAATAAAGAGACTCGAAAATTATCATTTTTGGGCGAATTGGAAGGGCATAATATTATAATCCACTTGAAAAAAGAAAACGAATTGATTGGACTTTATGGAATAAAAAGAAAATACAGGAATTTAGCATTATACATTGACGACAAAACCGAATTTAAAAATCGAATTAATAACGCCTTACAACAACGTGTCCTATAAAAAGCACTAGCCCAGTTCTTAAAAGTTAGTGCTTATCCTTTAATCATCCTAATTTGCTTCGACTGGATACCCTGTGGATTCCATGCAACTGTTAAAAACCGCTATGGAACGGTTGAATTTATCGGCCAGGGCCTACGAAAGCATTTTAAAGGAGGCCCATACCATTGCCGATTTAGAAGGCACTGCAACCGTATATGGAACCCATATTAGCGAAGCCATCCAATACCGTAACCTGGATAGGGAAGGCTGGTTGGGGTGATGTACTATCTTTTGTTAAGAAGTTTGATATACTTTGTTTAAATTCAGTATTGGATGCAGGATATTTATTATAAATTTAAGAAATGAATATAATGCAAATAAACGCAATTGGGTTTATTTTTTAGTTGTGTTTAATGTGGACAAATAACATAATTTGAATTATTAATTAACCAAGCTGAAAATATGAATAGTAAAACACGTTTAATAAAACACTTGATTTTGCTTTTAATCTTAATAAGTATTGGCGGATGTTCGAACAAGAAAACTGAATTCCAAGATTCTATTACGAATACAGCAGATGCTATGGGCTACCTTAGAGAATTAGAAGGAGAATGGATAGCTACACTTGAAGACAACAATGACCTCTATGGCTTTGAATACATTCTAAGTGCAAGAGATAATGTAATTATTGAAAGGTTAAGAACTGATATACCAACAGAAATGTTAACGGTTTATAACGTTGAACATAAAACATTAAAAGCTAGTCATTTCTGTCAATTACAAAATCAACCTAAGCTTATAGCTGTTAATTCTGGAGAAGGAGATATAAATCTATTATGTACAGGAGAAGTAGGTAATACATTTAACCATGATGAATTTCATATGCACGGTTATCATATACTTAAAACTGATACAGGTTATAAAGTATGGATGGATATGTATGAAAATGGTAAAATAGTGATGAACAACAGATATGAATTATTTAGAGTTGATTCAGAACGAGGTCGAGAATTGACTAATTTGAAAGAAAAACACTAAACACAACAATGCTATAAGTAATTGCTTGTTCTCCCCATGCCAACGCTCGTCTGTGACGAGTGCTTAACCAGGAAATTAAAAAAGATTGCCAAAAAATGAATTGACAATAGCATTTAAGATGGATTCGACTAGCCCTCGACAATGCTGTGGTAAATGTTAGAACCCACCCACAATTGCTATCGCCAGTTTTAAACCTAAAAAGCTATCTTTAATCTGTAACTAACAGTTATAAAGAAACACTAACCAATATTAAAAAGAATATTTGAGACAATTCATAAACATAGTAGGAGGAATTGCATATGGGATCACACCAATTTTAGGAGCTTCCCTTTTTGGGCTTTTCATTTATGACGTGTTACCAAATTCAATTGGTATAGGAATAATTGGATTTTTAGGCATTCTATCCCTGTACTTAGGTTATTCCATTTTCAAAAAAATTCAAATTATTGGGCCATTTGAATTTATGGCAGCAAAGCATGCTACACCAGATCTAGATAACTTAAAATTGAGCACAGATAGTTCAACTAAAGTAAGAATGCCAGAAGAATTTGTTGAACTAATCTCTGAAAAGCGCAATTTGTTTAAGGGTGGGGCATTAAGACTTTATAATGATTGGTTCGGAAAACCTTACGACAATGTGCATTTAATTGAAAAAGGATTTTATGATAGTGAGACTAAAATTCTAACCCTCGAATTAGACCAAGGAGAAAGGCTTGAAATTTATAATCCAATTCACATTAGAGAATCTTCTGCCTTTCTAAAAATTAAAAATGCAGATAGAATTAAATTAATTTGGTTCTATTATGGTAAACCACAAACAGAAGAAAACCAGTACTTTATCGACTATCATAAAACAAACAACAAGATAGAGACCAATACAAATGTAGATTGGTACAAACCGGTGTTTGATGTCTCTTTGGGTAGTCCTGCACTAATGATTTATGGTAAATAAAACGTTTAGCAACAGTGACTGTTATTTATTGCGCAATTTGTTGCTAAATTAATTTTTCCTTAGCTAGCACACGTCTGTAACGAGTGCTTAACCATATAGTAGTTTTGAAACCCCTTCGGTATAATCAAGAAAAAATAAAAAAGATTGTCAAAAAAACAATGGACAATCTTTTTCTAGAAATCTAGTTGATTTTGGCTATACCATCCAACTTCTTTAACGAATTTCCTACACGTTGATCTTTTTTTGTTAACTTTAGTCAAATACTATGAAACCGTACACGAGACCACTGTGCTTCATTATGCCAAACACTAACCTATGATAAAATTTTAAGACATGTTGCTAAAAATGAATCAAATTATCACGGCATTTGTTTTTACAGGAATCTTGATTTCTTGTAATACATCCAACAAGACCAAAAAAACAACAGAGGAGTCCTCTGCTAAAGAGATTGTAACCGATAGTACATCAAATAAGCCCGCAAAGGAATTAGTGGCTATTGATACCGACGAAGCTTCAATAGCAACAGCTTTAATGGCTGCTCCCGAAGAAAGCAGGGCAGGATGTAAAGTTATAGGCTATAATATGGCAGGTGAATTTGTGACACTCAAAGAAGGAGATAACGAATTTATTGTTCTGGCAGATGATCCAAACAGACCTGGATTTCATGCCGCATGTTACCACAAGGATATGGAACCTTTTATGGCTAGAGGACGGGAACTTAGGGCCATGGGAAAGAACGCGGTTGAAATCTTCGATATAAGAGAAGCAGAAGTAAAATCGGGCAAGTTGGCTATGGGAAAACCAGGATCAACACTACATATTTACTATGGGCCAGATGCATTGTATGACCCCCAAACGTCTAAAGTGAAAGGCGCCCAATACCGCTATGTCGTCTATTTACCATTCGCCACTTCTGAATCTACAGGGCTTCCGGAAAAACCAATAAGTGCTAACCATCCTTGGATTATGAATCCTGGAACACATAGAGCACACATCATGATTTCACCTTTACCCGAAGAAAGCGAATAAATTAAAATAGAAACAAACACAACAACCCTTAGCCAAATGGTTAATAAACATTGAAAATAATATTATGAATAAATGGAGTTTTAAATTAAATAGTGATCTTAAAGAGGTTAGTAAGACCATGAAGACAGCCCTTGGATCTGTTAATGGATTTGTGTTTAACATGAACTAGGATAAAAATAACTCAATAACATTTAAAATGCGTAAGCGAATTACCTACCCATTTTATTTGTTCTTTCATAACAGCATTGTGGTAAATGGAACATTATCCAAAACAGATATTGAAAATGAGACCAATATAGAAATTTATTTTAGGCAACACTTGTTGTGGAAATCAGTAATATTTTCATCAATGATTTCGGGATTGAGCATTCTAATTGCTGTAATTTCTGGAGTAGACTATAGTGGCCCTTTCATGTTTTTAACTGGAACAACAATTTTAGCGATTGGAATTATATTATGGCTAACTATTTATCAAAAATATGAAAGAAACATTCAAGAATATAAAGCAATGTTTTCTAAAATATTAGAGATTTAAAAGGAAATACGTTTGCTAAAATGGAAATAAACGCAATTTTGTTTATTTGTTAGTTATAGGCAAGTTTCCCTTTAGCACTGCATCAGACAATTGACAATTTTAGTATCAAAATGGCTCAAATTAATAAGTTTTAACTTTTTATAAAATTATGCGGATAGTTTGGCATGCGATTCTGAAAAGTTAAGACAGATTCTTTTTTAATCACACCATCATCAATATTAATCGCCTTTTGTATTGTGCTACTTTTCACCCAAGCTTTAGGGCCTTCTATAATTGTTGGTAAGTGTACAATTAATGCTGCTGAAATTGACCTTGAAGCACTTTCCCATAAATAACTGGGTGTGTGATCTACTGCATAATAATCTATATTGTCGATATTGATCATTGGATTTTTAAAAGTTGTAGGCTTTGCAAAATAGAATCCCATACCTTCATCGCAACTAACATCTATGATAAGACATCCTGGTTTTAAAATCCCTTTCTCTTCTTCAGTCACAAAATTGATAGGATTATCTGTGTTTTGATAAACGCCATTAATTATTATCTCAGATTCACGAATTAAATCAGATAAAGGTTGCACCCTGCCATCATGTTCCACAACAACTAACCTCGCTTCATTTTCTTCTCCTTCACGAATGCGAGCATAATGAACATCTAAAATTTCTTCACGAACTTCATGGTCAGGCCTTTGAATGCAAATCGTAATATCCCTGAAACCATGTGCTTTAAGAGCATAAATAGCTCCTCGACTAACAGCTCCAAAGCTAAAAATAATTACTTTACGCTGTTTACCATAATGACCATCAATACCCCTTAATTGCATTGCATGTAGAACAGCACAATAACCTGCCATTTCATTGTTCTTATAAAATGTATGTCTGCCTGCCTGACCATTTGGAGACCAAACAAACATATCTTCAAAGGCAATTAGTGTTAGTTTTCGATCAATTGCAGTTTGGGTAATGTCAACTTGCTGTGCGCAATGCGGATATCCCCAAATAAATCCTCCTTCACGTACCTCTTGCAAATCAGCTACCACAGGTTTAGAAATAATTACTGAGCCAATTTCAGCTAATAATTCATGACGTGAAGCAACCCCTCCGGTTTGAGAAACAAAAAAATCGTCATTTAAACCAAAGGGTGCACCATATCCCTTTTCAAAAATTAATTGTTTCCTAATATCTGCTGGAAGACGCGAAAGGTGATCTGGATGAATTGGTACACGTTTTTCATCTTCTTTTCTAGAAGTTCCAACAACCCCTAATGTTAATTTTTCCATAAGTTGTTTGCTGTTAATTTTGTATATAACAAATTAATGTAGGCCTAACTATAGGTAATTCAATGAGAAATCTTCTGCAGGAGTGAAAGATAAATTATTTAGCAGCTAAATCGAGTAATGACTGATTGAAATCAAAAATGGCATGACCAAATGTAAAGATACTCTTTTTTTCTATAGGATAATCGAATTAAAATTTTGATACTGAAATAGTAAATAAAAACCTAGTCTGTAACAAAAAGTAAAACCAAATAGCGGGTTTAAGTGCTTATTTAAATCTATGAAAATCTTAAAATTTACTAAATTGCAAAATGGAAATGAGGTACAAGTTAAACAGCTACAAGCTTAATTTTAACCGTTATCTGGCATATGATAAATAACGAATAAAATGTATCACCCGAGACTATATGGAGAATATTACGACATGGGCTTAAAGTATGGTAAACTACTGTATGAAAAAGCAAATTTCGTCATTCCAACAATCAGCAAACAAAAAATGGATTTTGGACTGGATTCCTATCAAAATTTAAAATCATTTTTCCCAGAAGTTATTGAAGAGATTGAAGGTTTTGCAAAAGGGATTAATGACAAACCTGAAAAGTTAGGTGCATTTTTATTGAGCCTAGGTGTTTTCAATCCAACTGGACAATGTAGCGTATTTGCTTTCAAAAATAGCAATGACACGATAATCGGGCGGAATTACGATATGCTTTTCAATTTTAAAAAATTTACGGAAAGTAGTTTGATAGCACCAAAAAATAAATACTCGTACATAAGCCAATCAGACGTTTTTATAGGTCGTTCAGACGGAATTAACGAAAAAGGATTATCTGTTGCAATGTCGTTCGTCAATGGAACTGAAATCCAGACGGGAATTAGCTTCCATTTTATTGTAAGGAAAATTTTAGAAGATTGTGAAAACACAAAACAAGCGATAGAATTAATTGAAAAAGCCAAAGTTTCAACTGCGAACAATTTTTTGATTGCAGACAAAACTGGAGAAATCGTAGTTGTGGAATCCGCACCACAAAAAAGCAAGGTAAGACGACCTAAGGAAAATGAGCAGTTCATTTATATAACAAACGAATTTAAATTAGAGGAAATGCAACGGTACGACCGTGGTGGAGTTGAATGGAGTAAAAGTACGGAAAGGTATAACGGACTGAAAAACAATTTAAAGTCCGTTGAGCAAATGGATTTAGAAAAAGCCAAAGAGATTCTTTCGGACAAGTGTGTGTGTTTGAATTTAAAGAAAGAAAAATTTGGTACAATTTGGTCAGTAGTCGCAAATTTGAACGATTTGAAGATTGAACGAGCGGAAACAAAACCGACAGTAAGGAATTATAAATTAGAAACTAGACTTGATTGGTGGATGAAAAAAAACGCCCCCAGCTAGCACTTGTCTGTGATGCGTGCTACAATAGCAAAGTCGTTGAAAATGCAATAGGTTTTACCTAAGATGAATTTTATCTCTACCAAAGCTTTGTAGACGTGTCGCACTCAAAAAAAGTAATTAATTTATACAATGAAATAAGATTACATTTATCTTTAGACTACAAAACACCTAGCATGGTATATAAATTAACAGGGTAAATCAATTTTAACTTGTGGTCATCCTTTAGGACGAGACATAATTTCCTAATTTCAAAAATGGGACAAGACTTGAAAAATATGTTTTTGTTGGTAACCTGTTTGGCTTTTCAAACGGTTATTGGTCAAGATACCAAACTAACATTAAATATATACGATGAATCTTCCTTAGTTCCAGCTAGGGTCGAAATCAAGGATGCCATGGACAATTACTTTATTGCCGAGAACACCTTACTTTTTGGTGGTGACTGTAGCAATAGCGAGGAACCTACCAAGCTTACAAATCTAAAAACGACACTAGGCTCATTTAAAAAAGTAATTGAAAACCCTTATACGCGAACAACCCAATTTTATTCAACAGGAGAATCCGTCATCAAGTTGGGACAGGGAACATATTATATAAGCATTCAGAAGGGGCTTGAATACAAGGTTTTTCGAGACACAATCACTTTGAACGCCAATGCAGATTTAACCTATGAAGCATATTTGAAGCGATGGATTAACATGCCCCAAGAAAACTGGTATGGAGCCGATGATCATTTACATATTCCTAGGCCTGTGCCAGAGATAGACCCTTACATCCTCCAATTAATTCAGGCGGAAGATATTCATGTGGGGAATCTTTTGCAGATTGGTAAAGCCGAGATATTTGAGCATTCGCCACAATATGCATTCGGTTTAAAAGGAGATTACCAAAAAGGAAATTTTATTATAGCGTCTGGTCAGGAGAACCCACGAACCCATTTCTTGGGACATGCAATTTCACTTGGAATCAACAAACCGATTCATAATCCTGAAAAATATCTCATCTATCGCTATATATGGGAAGAAGTAAAGCGACAAGGAGGACTAAATGGGTTTGCTCATGGAAATGAGCGAGAATCGTATATTCTTTCCGCACACAAAGGAGTGAGCTTGCTGCTTCCAGATGACCTAATGCATTTTATTGAAGTCATGGCGTTTAATCGTCATGAATATAGTTTGTGGTACGACATACTCAACCTTGGGTTCAAAGTAGCGCCAACCGCTGGTACTGATTTTCCTTGTGGGGACAACTTACCTGGACATGAACGTTTTTACACTAAAGTTGAAGGGTCATTTAATTATAATAATTGGCTAGAAGGTATTCGAAAAGGGCGAACATTTGTTACAGTTGGACCTATGGTTGAGTTCGAGATTGATAATCAACCTATAGGAAGTGAACTCGAACGAAAAGCTGGAGATTTAATTAAAATAAAAGGAAAGGTACATTTAGACCCAGAGCAAGATGATTTAAACTTTATTGAAATTGTTCAAAACGGAGATGTTATTTTTAGAATAAACGATGTTTCTGGCAAAGGATTGGTAAATTTTGAATTTACCCATACTTTACAAACAACGTCCTGGATTGCAGTTCGAGGAATTGGAGACAGAAAACTTGAAACCTTATTCCAAGAAAGGGGAGAATATACAATTGCTTCAATCAGTCCCAAGAGTCCGTTTCATACGGCTCCTATCTACATGGTCATCCAAAATGAATCTAATCCAAAAACAAAACACGTTGCCCAATCATGGTTAGATCGATTAAATAATATGGAAATTATGTTAGCAGAAAAGAATCTTAATATTTTGGCCCAACATATTCAAGAACCCAATTGGGATAATGTGCCCAAGGAAATATTAATAAATAATAGAGACGAATTGTTAAAGGAAATCTTCGAAGCAAAAGAATTCTTCAGCAACTTAATAAAAGATTAATTATGTGCGTTATAGATCGATAATTAAGAAGCAGGGTAAACAGCTGCCAACCATTTTGTTACGTCTTCCAACAAAAAGCGCATTAATGCATTTGGACTGCAAATTATCCGTTCTCCAGTTACAGAACAGCACTAATGAATTTGATTGTTTCTTTCCCAGATCGGCTTTTGTAAGAACTATTTTATTAAAATTGCTAGCTGTTAAATATAATATGAAAAGAATATTGTTTTTGTGGGGTGTTTTGTTAAGTTGTTCTGCTTTTTCACAGCATGATGTAATGGGTTCAGTAATAGACGCTACAACAAATGTTGAAATTGTAAATGCTAAAATATTGGATGTTTTTTCTAAAAATGAAACCTTTAGTAATAGTCTGGGGCAGTTTTCTATAAAGACCCAAGGCCAATTAGAAATATCAGTAGAAGGTTATATAACCAAAACCATAATAGTAAGCAAAGACGGGAAACTTGTAATCGCTCTGAGTCCTTCCATTAATGAGTTGGAAGAAGTATTCATTAATGGATTAACCATACCGGTAAAGCAAAAATATGCAATCGATAATATATCACTAATAAGTAAAGAAGATTTAGATAGGGGAAACGGAATGGAATTGCGCCCAATTTTGAATAGGGTCTCGGGGGTGCATATGCAAACAGGGGCCTTGAATACAAATAAAATAACTATAAGGGGTATTGGTGCCAGGAGTTTATTTGGGACTTCAAATATCAGGGCTTACTTTGGTGACATTCCCCTAACGGACGGGAATGGAGAATCCGCAATAGAAGATTTAGAGCTTGGTAGTGTCTCCCGCATCGAAATTCACAAAGGGCCATCATCTAGTACCTATGGAGTAGGTTTGGGAGGGACTATTTTATTATTGCCCGAATATGCCGATTACACGTCAAAAAAGGTTACAGTGTCCTCTGTCATTGGTAGCTATGGTCTAAGAAGGTTTGTAGCTAAAGCATCAGTTGGTGGGAAAAAGTCTGCTACAAATATTATTTATGGTAATAGCCATTCCAATGGCTATAGAATGAATAACGAATATAATAGATATAATATAACCGTGACCTCTAACATTTATGGAGGGGAAAAAGATAAATTTTCAATACTTGGTAGTTATGTTAATTTAAAATCCGGAATTCCAAGTTCATTAAACCAAGACCGTTTTGACAATAATCCGAGGCAGGCTGCTTTTACATGGGGCAGGTCTAAAGGTTATGAAGATGTGGATTATGGAATTATGGGGGTGACTTGGAAACATTATTACAATAACAATTTATCTCAACAAACAAGTGTGTTTTCTTCATTAAGGGGAAATTATGAGCCAAGGCCTTTTAATATTTTAAAAGAGAGCTCAAATAGCTTTGGAATTAGAAGTAGGGTATTAGGTGTTTTTAAGGTATTGGAAAAGGAGTTGAACTGGACTTTTGGGAGTGAATTATTCTTTGACAACTATAATGCAAAAACTTTTGAGAACCTTTATCAAGACTATCCGGAAGGGACAGGAAGTGTGAAAGGAGACCAGCTTTCTAATTTAGATGAAGACCGGAATTATTACAACTTTTTTGTTGAGGCCAATTTTAGGGCTAATGAAAAATTGAAGTTCAATATGGGGGTGAACTTAAACAGAACTTTGTTTAAAATAAAGGATCGGTTCTTAAGTGATGGTGAAGATAGCTCTGGGCGCTATAATTTTAAGTTTATAATCTCTCCTAAGATTGGGTTTAATTATCTTTTAAACCCAAACGTGGTTATGTTTGGTAACATTTCCCATGGGTTTTCCACGCCTACAACATCCGAAACATTATTGCCCGAAGGAACGTTCAATCCTAATATTAAACCAGAAATAGGTTGGAATTATGAAATAGGTACGCGACTCAACTTATTGGACAATAAGTTCAAGGCATCCCTGTCTGTTTATACCCTTAAGGTTAAAGATTTGCTGGTTTCCAGAAGGACGACCGAAGACAACTTTTTTGCAATAAATGCAGGTAAGACAAACCATAATGGTATTGAGACCGAGATCAATTATACCATTCTTGGAACTGACCAAATAAAGTTTATAACTACCCTGAATGCAACGTTAAACACATTTAAATTTAAAGAATTTGTAGATTTTGAAGATGATTACTCAGGAAACCGTTTAACAGGTGCACCTTCACATGTTATCAATTTTGGGATGGATTTAGTTTCTGATACAGGGGTTTACGGCAACATTAATTTTCAGGGTGTAGGTAAAATACCCGCAAATGACGCGAATACTGTATTTGGTAATAGTTATGAAATATTATTTGGTAAAATTGGGTTTAAAAATAATATAGGAAAGAATTTTTCTTATGATTTGTTTTTGGGAATGAACAATATCCTAAACACCAAATATGCTTCTCAACTTCAAGTTAATGCCACTGGTTTTGGAGGTAGTATGCCAAGATATTTTTATCCCGGACTTCCGTTTAATGTCTACGGCGGAATTAACTTTACTTATAGTATCTTTTAATTACAATAAAAATATTTGAATAGATTAGAAGTACAGAGCTTCAGTACAATAAAAAAATAAAAAGTCTATCAAACCTAAAAAATTGGTTTAATAGACTTTTTTAATAATGCATATCGATTAATTGTCAATAGGGACCAATTTAAAGATTCCACCGGTCCAATTTTTGGAGGCTTCAACAGCAATGTATATAAAGCCATCATTACCAATTTTTACATTTCTTAACCGCCCTATATTTTTTAAAAGAATTTCTTCTTCCCCCGTTATTTTATTGTTCAATATCTTGGTACGGTTTAGATACCTAAAACGCAAGGATCCGGTAAGAACATCCCCTTCCCATTTCTTATAATTATCGCCTGAAACAAAGGCAATACCACTTGGAGCTATGGAGGGAGTCCAATAGATTTCGGGCTGTTCCATTCCCTCTTTCTTTGTAATATTGCTAATAGGCTTGCCATTGTAATTGATACCATATGTTATAACTGGCCAACCATAGTTTTTGCCTTTTCTAATAATGTTTATTTCATCCCCTCCTCTAGGGCCATGCTCATTTACCCATATTTCCCCTGTTGAAGGGTTCAATGTCATACCTTGGGGGTTTCGGTGTCCGTAAGAATAAATAGATGGAATGGCACCTTGTTGATTAACAAATGGATTATCTTGGGGAATGCTACCATCATCATTTATCCGATGGATTTTCCCTAAAAAGTTATTTAAACTTTGTGGGTTTTCTTTTTCGTTACCGCGATCTCCAACAGAAATGTACAATTTCCCGTCATTCCCGAACTGTAGCCTTGAACCATAATGATGCCTTCTTTTAGAGAAGGGCAATGCTACAAATATGTTGTCTTGATTGGTCAGGCCGTTGCCAACAAGTTCGGCTTTCATAACTGCTGTGGTGGCCAAAGTGTTATTGTCTGTTTTCTTGGGCATTGCATAAGAAAGGTAAATAATGTGATTGTCTTTAAAGTTGGAGTGCAATGCAATGTCCAGCAGTCCCCCTTGACCTTCGGCGACTACTTCCGGAACTCCATCAATAGATTGGAGCTTTTGGTTTGAAGTTAATTTATAGAGTTTTCCCGATCGTTCAGTAATTAGCATTTCACCATTGGGAAGAAAGGCCATGCCCCATGGGATTTTAATGTCCTTGGCTATGGTGTCCAATCGAACCTTTTGTGACCCTGAATCGAAAATGTTCGATTTTATCTCGACATCTTTTAGGTCAAACTTATTATTGTTTTCAATGCCCTGAAGAATAAAATCTGCAAGTTCCCTGATGTTCTCTTCCGAAAATGTAGCTTTAAAGCCTGGCATGCCCAAATCTGCGTATCCGTTACTTATGGATGCCATTAAACTGTCCTTGGTATTTCCGTATTTCCATTTTCTATCGACAAAAGTCTCTACCTTTTCCCCATGACATCCCGAACATATATTGCTAAAGGTAGCTTTAGCGAAGCTATATTTCTTTTGTGTCTGTTCATCCTGGGTTTGTTGTCTGTCTTTTTTTTGAGTATGGCAACTTGACAACGAGAATAAAATAAAAAGAAGGGAAATTAAACTGTAGTGCGTTTTATTCATAATTTAAGCTTTGCTTTTTAATGGTAAATAAAAGATAGGATAATTTATTAAACGAAAATATAAACAATTTTAGTTTGAGTTGATAAGATATGTTACAAATATTATCGATTACGTATCCTTTAGGATTCCATTAGGCTTTAATTCCCAAAAATTGTATCAAGCTCTGATACATTTTCAACCTGAAACTTTAACGGGTTAAGTTTCTTAAAGTTAATAAGTTAAAGGCTTATTAATTGGTTGTGCCTCCTTTATTTCGTACTTTAGGGAGATTAATAATAAATTTCAATAGTCATGAGAATGTTAGTAACTGTAACTTGCCCTATTGAACCCTTCAATACTTTGGTTAGAAATGGTACAGCAGGAGAAATCATTGGCCGTGTGGTTGATGATATTAAGCCGGAAAGTATTTATTTTACCGAATTAGATGGTCATCGTGGTGCTGTTATGGTGGTAGATGTTGCCGATCCTTCGGGCATCCCCGCAATTGCAGAACCTTGGTTTTTGAATTTTGAAGCTGTTTGCGAATTCAGAATCGCCATGACAACAGAAGATTTAATGAAATCGAACCTCACGCAACTTGCAGAAAAGTGGCAAACGGTCCAGATGAACTAAAAGCGTTTATTAATCTTTAAAAACCACCTAATTAAAAATTATGGTGGTTTTTTTATGCCGTTGATTTAATGAGAATTGTTTTTATTATAAACAGTGATAAAAATTCTTATGTATTTAATGGTATAATCTAGAATTATACAAAGGTGTTTTGATGGATGTCTACTGCCTTGGATAAATTATTGGTTAAAATTGCTTATTAAATAACTAAGTGATAGGTAATCAGTATATAGTATCGAAGATATTGTTTTTTCATGGTTAAAAAAGTATTGGTGTTTATCATGATAATGTTTGAATTGAACCCTATGGTAATCTATTTTGGCTCATTTATTTAAGATAAAATATAATGTTGTAAAAATCACCTGTTTAAAAGGGAGTAGTAATGTAATGCTATATGGTTATAATCTTAATGAAGATGTACTAAAGAAGGAGGATAAAGAAGGACAAAAAGCAAAAAACTATAGAGGTTAAAATTTAAATTTTATCTTTCAATTATTTATTTATTATAAGACAAAAGCTATCAAATGAACACATTAAATAAACTATTTGTTACCATACTATTATGTTTCTTTGCAATTTTAAATGCGCAGCAAAGTTCATGGTATCAATTGAATATATCTGATCTGGACTTGAGAAAAGTTGAGCAACCCTGGTGGACAGCTCAAAGGAACAAAGCCATTAATGGGGAAACAATTAGGATTGCTGGAGAAAATTACCGTTCCGGTATAGGCACCATATCCAGAAGTAAAATATTTGTTTTCTTGGATGGTAAATCCGATCGTTTTACGGCCTTGGTAGGCATTCAGGATAAGCAAGAGCTAAGAGGAGAATTAAAGTTTAATGCCCTTGGTGATGGGAACAAGTTGTATTATCGGGAAGATGGAAAAGGAAAGCCCTAGGGATATAAGCTAGCTTTGAATGCTTAGTGTCTATTTTTTTCAATTTTGAAAAATTAAAACTTATCTTGGCTTATATTTTGAATTCAATTTTAAACCAATGAACAAGTTTTTATTTATCCCATTATTAGCATTAACACTAAGCTGTAATACCTCTAAAAAAGAAAAAGAAGTAAAAGAAGAAATTCCAAAAATTGAAATCGCAGAGCGACCTGAACTTAATTTAGAACAGGCTAATCGTTTAGCCGAGTTGCCCCTACATTGTATCAATACCGAATATCCAAATAAATTATCGCAAACCATTGGAAGCGATACCGATTTATTGCCACCACGTACCTTGCACCCGGCATTCCACGGTTGTTTCGATTGGCATTCCGCGGTACACGGGCATTGGAGTTTGGTAAGTCTGTTAAAACAATTTCCTAATATTGATAATGCAGACGCTATAAAACAACGCTTGCTAAATAACATATCCAAAGAAAACATAGAAGCCGAAGTGGCCTATTTCCATGGCAAGCACAACAAGTCGTATGAGCGTACATACGGTTGGGCATGGTTGTTAAAACTAGCTGAAACATTGCATACATGGGATGATGATACAGCCCGAGTTTTGGAGTCTAATTTACAGCCTTTAACCAACTTGATTGTTGGAAAGTATATTGAGTTTTTACCCAAGTTAAATTATCCACTCCGTGTAGGAACCCATACCAATACAGCATTTGGCCTGTCATTTGCTTACGATTATGCCGAAACAGTAAATCATGAAGCACTTAAAACGGCCATAACGGAACGCGCAAAATATTTCTTTTTAAACGATAGCAATTGCCCAATGGGTTGGGAGCCTAGTGGAACCGATTTTTTATCACCATGTCTCGAAGAAGCCGCATTAATGAAAAGGCTTTTGCCAAAAGAAGAATTTAATCTGTGGTTAAACCATTTTTTACCACAGTTAAACAATAAAAACTACACACTGGAAGTTGGTTTGGTTTCCGACAGAACCGATGGTCATTTGGTACATTTAGACGGGGTTAACTTCTCCCGTGCTTGGAGTTTGTACAAAATAGCAGAAGGCTTACCGGAATATGACCACTTAAAGAACATTGCCAATCACCACATTAATTATTCATTGCCCAGTATTTTTGGAGATGGTTATGAAGGCGGACATTGGTTGGGTAGCTTTGCTATTTATGCCCTCAATGCTGTTTCAAAGGATTAAGGTTTAAATTGTTAATTTCTGTTAAAGAATTATTAATTCATTAAGTTTATGTGTAATTAGTTATAGTTTTGAAAATTTATAACAAATTAGATACCTAAAAAATGAAATTATCATATAAGTTACTAGTAGCCTTTTGTACTTTGGTTGCTACTGAAACTATAGCGCAATCCCCTTTAATCAATTATCCAGCCGTTAGTCCAAATGGGCAATCCATAGCCTTTAATTTTCAAGGCGATATCTGGACGGCAGATATAGATGGACAAAACCCAAGAAGGATAACGATACATGAAGCGTATGACACTAAGCCTATATGGAGTAAAGATGGGGCATCCATAGCCTTTCAAAGTAATCGTTATGGGAATAACAATATTTATTTGGTTTCAGCTAATGGTGGTTTTCCCAAGCGTTTAACATACCATTCTGCTTCAGATGGTTTAACCGATTATACAAACAATGGCGATATCCTTTTTTCTACCCGTAGGGATTTTGCTCAAGTAGAAAGGGAACCAGAAATATATATAGTTGCTGATAAAGGAGGAACACCACATCGCTTTATGGATGCTTTGGGCTTTGATGCTAAATTGTCCCCAAATGGCAAGTATGTCGTTTTTGTTAAAGGAAGTTGTAGGTTGGAAAGGGAAGCCTATCAAGGGCCGGCCAATAGGGATTTGTGGTTATATAATATAGAAGCTGATACGTATACCCAACTTACCAAATACGAGGGTAATGATTTCTACCCACAGTGGGGCGATGACCATACCATCTATTTTCAGTCGTCTAGAAGTGGTAGGTATAATGTTCATAAAATAACACTTGATAATGAGAAAAAAGTACAGGAGATTACCCCAATAAGCGACTTTAAGGATATGGGCATCTTTTCATTTCAAATTAGTAGCAATGGAAAGGATTTAATTATGACCAAAGGAAACCAAGTATTTCATATAAATGCTTTCACTAAAAAACAGGTAAAAGTTAATATTAGTATCGCTTCAGACTATAGATTCGATCCAATAAGCCATAAAACTTACAGTAGCGATATTGATGAAATAGCAATTTCGCCCAATGGAAAATACAGCACCTTAACCATACGAGGAGAACTGTTTGTTAGAACTACGGATAAGGATAATAAACGAACGGTTAATCTTTCCAATTCACCTTATAGGGATAGGAATGCCAGTTGGTTGAATGACAGTACTGTAGTTTTTATTTCGGATAGGGATGGACAAAACGATTTATATTTAGTAGCATCTGATGATAAAAATGAGTCTAATCTGTATAAAACCTTAAAACATAAGGTGGTAAGATTAACCAAAACCAAAGAAAAAGAAAGTAATTTGGTTGTTTCCCCCGATGCAAAGTCTATAGCGTTTGTGCGGGGAAATGGCAAGCTAATTGTCGCAAACATAGATGGCAAAGGAAAACTATCAAATGAAAAAACCTTACTGGATGGATGGGCCAAACCTGGAAATGTGTCTTGGTCTCCAGATTCCAAATGGTTAGCTTATAGTTTAAGTGATTTAGATTTTAACAGTGAAATCTATATTCATAAAGCAAATAATGCATTGAAGCCAGTTAATGTTTCAATGCACCCAAAGCAAGATAGAAACCCCGTTTGGAGTCCAGATGGAAAAAAATTAATGTTCTCATCTAATAGGAACAATAACGATTATGACGTATGGTTTACTTGGTTGACCAAAGCAGATTGGGAGAAAACACCTCAGGATTGGGAAGAGGAAGAAAGAGATGAACCAAAAGCAAAATCGAAAAAGGACAAAAAGGAAAATGGAGATAAAGAGGATGGTAAGGATAAAGAAGATGAGGTAGATCCCGTTATAATCGATTTTCAGGATATTCATGAACGTCAGGTGCAGGTCACATCAATGGTAGGAGGTGAGTTTGGACAGGTGTTTTCAAAAGACAGTAAAACCATTTACTATACTACTGGGAATAGAGCTAGGGGCAATGCCGAGGTTGATTCAGATTTATACAAAATAAAATGGGATGGAAAAGACAAAAAGGCTATAACTTCAGGTAATTCCAAACCGTCCAATGTTACGGTCGATAGTAAATTTTCAAAACTATTTATAACGAAACAAGGTAGCCTTTCCAGTATAGATTTATCTTCAGATAAATTAGAGTCTTTACCAATAACAGCTAAGCTAGATATTAATTACGATGAAGAATCAAAACAAATATTTAATGAAGCTTGGCAAGCCATTAATGATGGTTTTTACGATCCAGATTTTCACGGTAAAAACTGGAGTGAATTAAGAAAGAAATACGAACCCTTGGCTTTGGGAGCATCAACGCGAACAGATTTTCAAAATATGTTCAACTGGATGCTTGGTCAAATTAACGCAAGCCATATGGGGCTATATCGTATAGAAAAGCGGGAGCAATTGCAAAAAGAAACCACGGGATTGATGGGTGTAGAGCTGAAACCTACCAATACAGGATCGCTTAAAGTGGTATCTGTAGTAAATGGTATGCCTGGAGATAGAACAGCAAGTAAATTACTTGTTGGGGACATTATAACTTCTGTAAATGGCACCAAACTTTCAAAATCGTTGAATGTATTTAGTTTATTGGAAGGAACATCAAACGAGAAAATATATTTGGAAATAGAAAGAGGGAAAACTTCAACAGAAGTTGTTATAAGGCCAGCAAGTAGCAATCGTGTTGAAAATTATAAAGCTTGGGTAAAGGAACGAAAAGCGTTAACGGACAAATATTCTAATGGTAGGTTGGGCTATATTCATATTCAAGGGATGAACTGGACAAGCTTTGAGCATTTTGAACGTGAGCTAACCGCAGCAGGGTTAGGAAAGGAAGGCATTGTAATTGATGTGCGGTTTAATGGCGGCGGTTGGACTACAGATTATTTAATGGCAGTCCTTAATGTTAAGCAACATGCTTATACAGTTCCACGAGGAGCGGCTAAAAATTTAAAAGCGGAACATAAAAAGTTTATGAACCATTACCCATTTAGTGAACGTTTGCCTTTGGCTTCATGGACCAAGCCTTCTATAGCACTTTGTAATCAGAATAGTTATTCCAACGCCGAAATTTTTTCACATGCATATAAAGCCCTAGGTATAGGAACATTGGTGGGCGTACCAACATTTGGAGCGGTTATTTCAACGGGAGGTACTGGTTTAATGGATGGCTCTTATGTAAGAATGCCTTTTAGGGGATGGTATGTTAAAAAGACACAATCCAATATGGAATTAGGTCCAGCAGTACCAGATATTATAGTCTATAATAACCCAGATGATAAAGCTAAGCATAAAGACACCCAGCTAAAAAGAGCCGTGGATGAATTACTTAGTCAATTACAATAAAAGCTTTATAGTTTATTGAAGACTCTATTTAAAAATATTGGTCCTGGACCATTGGTTGCCGCTGCATTCATAGGCCCGGGAACGGTAACCGTTTGTACACTTGCCGGAGTAGGTTTTGGGTATGCCTTGCTTTGGGCAATGGTCGTATCTACTTTAGTGACTATTCTTTTGCAGGAAATGTCAGCCCGACTGGGTATTGTGTCACAAAAAGGCCTATCTGAGATTATACGTTTGGAAATTAAAAACCCCATACTCAAAGGGTTGGCTATACTGCTCACCCTATCGGCAATAGTGATTGGAAATGCAGCTTACGAAGCAGGAAACATAACAGGAGGAGTTCTGGGCTTGGAAACTATTTTGGGCAATCACAGTTTTAGTATAGGGGTGTTTTCATTTAATCTATTAAGCCTATTGGTTGGGGGCATTGCCTTTGTTTTATTGTATATGGGTAACTATAAGGTATTGGAAAAGGCATTAATTTCTTTGGTTATATTAATGAGTATGGCATTTCTGCTTTCTGCTATTATAACCAAACCTAATATGTTAAATGTGCTAGAAGGCGCGTTTTTGCCTAAATCCCCAAATGACAGTTTATTAACGGTAATAGGCTTAATTGGCACGACGGTAGTACCCTATAATTTGTTTTTGCACGCCGCTTTAGTTAAGGAAAAATGGCAAAAGGCAGATGATTTAAAGTATGCCAGAAAAGATACGGTCATTGCGGTGGTTCTTGGTGGCATGGTATCCATGTGCGTTATTGTTTCAGCGGCTTCTATAGAATCTTCTGAAGTAAGTAATGCTGTCGATTTGGCAAAAGGATTGGAGCCTGTATTTGGTAGTATGGCCAAATATGTTTTGGCCATCGGGTTATTTGCAGCCGGAATAACCAGTGCCATAACAGCACCATTGGCAGCAGCCTATGTAACAAGTGGTTGTTTAGGATGGGGAACTAATATGCGTTCCAAGACATTTAGAGGGGTTTGGATGGTTATCTTGATTATGGGCGTTTGTTTTTCATCGTTAAACATAAAAGCCATAACCATTATTAAATTTGCCCAAGTTACCAATGGCATGTTGTTGCCTATTATTGTTGGAATTTTGTTGTGGGTGATGAACAAACAAGGTGTTTTGGGTATTCATAAAAATAATACTTGGCAAAATCTTCTAGGATTCATTATATTAGTTTTAAGTATAATGTTGTCTTTAGCGTCATTTAACAAAGTGTTTCAGTTAAATTTGTTATAATGGCTTTGGCCAAGAATTGTAAATCATGAGTAGCTTAATTATAGATATTAATGCCGATGTAGGAGAGGGTATAGGTAATGAAGCCGAGTTAATGCCATTTATTTCTTCCTGTAATATTGCCTGTGGCGGTCATGCGGGGGATGATGAAACGATGAAATCGGTTATAGAATTGGCTAAAGCCCATGGTGTGAAGATAGGGGCACATCCATCGTTTCCAGATAAGGAGAATTTTGGTCGGGTAGCTATAGATATGCCCTATACCGCTTTGTTTAAATCACTTGAAGAACAAACCTGTCGATTAATACATCATCTCGATAACGCACGATTGAGTTTGCATCATATTAAACCCCATGGGGCCTTATATAATAAAGCAGCAAAAGATAAAAACATTGCTATGGTAATTGTTGAGCTTTTGAAAAGTTTTGCCATTCCGGTGTATTTATATGTGCCTTATAAATCGGTTATTGCAGATATAGCTGTGAAAAATCATATACCTATAATTTATGAAGCCTTTGCAGATAGAAATTATAATGCCGATTTAAGTTTGGTTTCCAGAACTGCACCCAATGCCTTAATAGAAGAAGCAGATGCCTTATTTAATCATGTTTATTGTATGGTAGATGAAAAAAAGGTGAAAACTATAAATGGAAAACAAATACCTATACAGGCCCATACGTTTTGTATACATGGCGATAATCCAGAGGCAATCCACTTATTGAAAAATTTGCGAAGCCGATTGGCCGATAACCAGATTCAAGTTCTGTAATGCCGTTTAAACTATCATACAAGCGTTTTGGAGAACAAGCCATACTTGTAGAATGGCCAAAGCACATAGATGAGGATATTCTTAGCGACTTATTGTTATTCAAAAAAAAACTAACAACACATTATGAGGGGGCAGCAGTACAGATAAATCATGCCTACAACTCCATATTGATTGATTATGAACGTGTAAATTTTAGGTTTGGTGACGAGGTAGCAGCTTTAAAGCAAGTCTATAAAACAAACGTAACAGAAAGTAGGCTAGCACATAACCTATGGAAGATTCCTGTTTGCTACAATAAGGTATTTGGTATTGATTTGGAGGCGCTATCAGAAGTGAAAAATATTACTGAGGAAGAGATTATCCAACGTCACACAAAAGTTACTTATACGGTTTATTTTATAGGCTTTTTACCCGGGTTTTTATATCTGGGCGGTTTGGAAGAAACGCTTCACATGCCCAGAAAGGCTACACCACGATTACAAATTGAAAAAGGTGCGGTGGCCATAGGAGGGAACCAAACGGGGGTTTACCCAAATGCAAGTCCGGGAGGCTGGCATATTATCGGGAATTCACCCATTAATTTTTTTGATATTACAAAAGATTGTCCCTGTTTTGCTAAGGCAGGAGATCGTATTCAGTTTGTTCCTGTAGACTTAAAGGTGTATGAGGGTATTAAAGCCTTGGTTGATGCTGGGGTTTATCAATTGGAAAGTGAGGTGCTACATGGTTAAAGTATTACAGCCCGGGTTTTATTCTTCCATTCAAGATTTAGGTCGGTATGGTTATCAAAACTATGGTGTGCCACTTTCGGGGGTAATGGATCGTTATGCCAGTACTATAGCAAATACCTTACTGGGGAATACAAGTGACAGCCCGGTATTGGAAATAACAATGGCAGGCCCGATATTGGAGTTTTGCACGTCAACGCTTATTTGTATTTCAGGAGCCAATATGGAGCCAGCATTAAACAAAACACCAATACAGAATAACAAAGCTTTAGAGGTGAAAAGAGGGGATGTATTAAGCTTCGGTAAGCTTAACTGCGGATTTCGAGCTTATTTAGCAGTACTTGGAGGCTTTCAAACGGCTTCTGTTATGGGGAGTTTTAGTATGTATCAAGGCATTACAAATCAAATTTCTATAGGTAAAGGTGATGAGCTCACCATACATTCAATACCATCACCAGCTAAAAAGCGACATGCAGTAATGCGGGTTAATAATGACTATTTAAAAGCGAATAGCCTTGGTGTTTTTAAAGGACCTGAATTCGATTTGCTTTCAGAAGAGCAACAAAAAGCACTATGGTCTACAACCTTTACGGTATCTAAGTACAATAACCGAATGGCCTATCAGTTAGAAGAACCTCTTGAAAATACGTTGGCCCCCATAATAACATCACTAGTGCTTCCAGGAACAGTGCAATTAACACCTTCGGGACAATTGATCATTCTTATGCGCGATTGCCAAACTACCGGAGGTTATCCTAGGATTTTGCAATTAAAAGCATCGGCTATTGATGTTTTAAGTCAGAAGTTTGCAGGTAATAGTATTAATTTCAAGCTCAGAAATATTTAGGAAAAGTTTAAGAACCAAATTCTCTTGGAAATTGTATTTTCAGCTCTCAAAATAAGCGTTTATGAAAAGAATGAGTTGTGCATTACTTTTAGTGCTGTTAGCCTTGGCGTGCAAGCATAACGAACTAACCAATGCCAATGCTATGGTGAATAAGTCGATTGAAGTTTCTGGTGGGGCACGTTTTAAACAGGCCATCATAGATTTTGATTTTCGGGATAGACATTACAAGGCAATTCGAAATAAAGGCTATTATGAATTAATGCGTACTACAATACAAGAACAGGATACCATTGTTGACACCTTAAATAGCCATGGCGAGTTTTCCAGGTTTATAAATCAGGAAGAAGTAGTGTTGCACGATACCATTGCTGCTAAATATATATCGTCGGTAAATGCTGTGCATTATTTTTCTGTGTTGCCCTATGGATTAAACGATGCCGCAGTAAATAAATTCTACTTAGGGAAAGCAAAGGTTAAAAATTCAGAATATTATAAAATCAAGGTCACTTTTGATGAAGAAGGCGGAGGTGAGGATTATGATGATGTTTTTGTGTACTGGATAAATACAGAGACCTACAAAGCCGATTATTTGGCATATTCTTATGCGGAATCTGACGGAACAGGCTATCGTTTCCGTGAAGCTTATAACGAACGCTATGTTGAAGGTATTCGGTTTGTAGATTATAACAATTATAAGCCCAGAACCAATACAGTTAAAGTTGAGAATTTAGACCGTTTGTTTAAGCAAGGCGAATTAAAACTACTTTCCAAAATAGAACTTAAGGGTATCTCTGTGAATTAATCAAAGAAACTTGCGCATAATTAACATGCCACGTAATGGCTTGTGTATCAGGTTGAAGTCTAGGGTTAAGGAACTTATAGCTTTAAACCCTTGTTTTTTATAAAAGTGAAGTGCTTGGGCTTGGGTGTCCATAGCTTTTAGCCAAACTAATTCGCTGTCGTTTTTAAGGGCTTGCTTCTCGATCCACGCTAATAATTGCATTCCTATTCCTTTGCCTTGGGTTTTCTCACCCAGGTATATGCGATGAATGTAAGTGGCAGGTTTTTCAGGAAATTCATGTAATGGTTTGTTGTGAACAATTCTTATGATACCAACCTCCTTCAAATGGTATAAAACAAAATAATATTCAGCATTTTTATCTGTTAATTCTTTTTGAAGGTTATCCATACTAAAAGAGTGATCGAGATACCAATCTGTATTTTCGTTTATCCAAAGATGCTTATAGGCAGGAGGGTAAATATGTTGCATTAACGACATCAATTTTTGATGATCATTAGTTGTAATGCGTTTCAATTGAATACTGTCTGAAATGTGGATCATAGCATATCAAGCTAACTCTAAAGCGATTTCTATCATTCCTTTAAAAGTGGTTTCACGTGCTTTACTGGTGGTGCGCTCCCCAGTTACCAAAGAATCGGATATGGTGAGTATAGATAGGGCGTTTACCCGATGCTTGGCCGCAACGGTGTATAATCCTGCGGTTTCCATTTCAACACAAAGTACACCAAACTTAGACCATTTTTTATAGGACTCGAAGTCATCGGCATAAAACTCATCCGAAGTAAAGACATTTCCTGCTTTAATGTCTATATTTTTACTTTTGGCCGTATCAACAGCTTTTTGAAAAAGTTCAAAGTTGGCGGTAGGGGCATAGTCTGCACCACCAAAGCGTAATTCGTTTACGCCCGAATTGGATGAGGCCGCCATAGCCAAAACAATATCCCTAATTTTAATATGTTCTTGGTATGATCCAGCGCTACCAACCCGAATTAAGTTTTTAACACCATACTCTGTAATAAGTTCGTGTGCATAAATAGAAATAGAAGGGACGCCCATACCTGTGCCCATAACAGAAACCTGTTTGCCATTGTAGATGCCTGTAAAGCCTAACATGCCTCTTATTTTGTTAAAACAAACTGGGTTTTCAAAAAAAGTTTCAGCAATCCATTTGGCTCTTAAGGGGTCTCCCGGAAGTAAAATGGTCTCTGCAATATCCCCTTTTTTAGCTTCAATGTGAACACTCATCGTTTAATAATTCTTGTTTGAAGGTTTATCTGTAATAATTGCAATTCCAGAGGATGTACCCAAGCGCTCAACACCTAGTTTAATATATTTTAAAGCAGTTTGGGCATCTCTAATACCGCCTGAAGCTTTAATTTTAGTTCTGCTAGACCCAACAACATTTTTCATTATCTGTACATCTTCTATTCTAGCACCTCCTGGTCCAAACCCTGTTGATGTTTTTATAAAGTCGGCACCACACTGTATAGCCAATTCACTGGCTTTTATAATTTCCAATTCTTCAAGGTAACAGGTTTCTAGAATTACTTTTAAAACGCTTTTGTGCATGATACGTTTAACCGCTTCAATATCTTTCCAAACACCATCAAAATCCTTACTTTTCAATAGACCAACATTTATGACCATATCAATTTCATCAGCACCATCTTCAATAGCTTTTTTGGCTTCGTAAACTTTGGCTTTGGTAGACATGGCTCCAAGTGGAAATCCTACAACGCTACAAATCTTTATATTACTGTTATTAAGTTGTGCTTTAGCCAATTTAACATAACAACTGTTTACGCAAACCGCATAGAACTTGTAACGTTTGGCTTCCTCGCATAGCTCCACAATGTCCTGTGCTGTTGCTGTTGCCTTTAAAAGCGTATGGTCTATATAGCTATTGAGCTGTATCAAATACTTTAAATTTGAAATTATACTAATGTTTTTTAATAGGTGAACTACCCAAAGGTATTAACAATTATTTAAATTTACTAGTTAAGGGCGAAGAAGAAATATTACTTTTACAGATGGTTTTTATGGCAAATGGTAAGCTCATTGCCTTTGCAGGGGTTTAGTCATAAAAAAACCGATCCATATAGCGTAATATTGAATCGGTTTTGTGGAATTGTAATATAAAAAATAAGAGGATGTATTTAGTAGCTATAATTGCGCTAAATCATCAACCTTTAATAGACTTGATGTGTCTACTCTATGAGCACCTATTTCTAGGTATTTTTTTGCAGTTTCTAAACTATTAATGCCTCCAGACGCAATAATTTTAATTCGGTTTTTAACCGTCTTTCTTATCATTTTAATACAGGTTAATGTAGCGCCGCTTTTGGTAAATCCGCTTGAGGTTTTTATGTACTCTATATTAGAGTCCAAACAAATCTCACAAGCTTTAATAATTTCATTTTTGTTAAGCTCAGAGACTTCCAGGACAACCTTTAAAGGGGTTTTGCCTATGGCCATTTTTACATCGGTAATGTCTTTTAGTACCGAAACATAATTTTTGCTTTTAAGGTAGCCTAAATTCATGACCATATCAATTTCATCAGCGCCATCTTCAATGGCTTTTTTGGCTTCGTAAACTTTGGCTTCGGTAGACATAGCACCAAGAGGAAATCCAACTACGGTACATATTTTTACATTGGTGTTGCCCAATAGTTGTTTGGCTAAAGCGACATAGGAGCTGTTAATACAGACACTGTTTAATTGATTGTCTTTTGCATCATGGCAAAAATCAATAATTTCCCGTTCGGTAGTTGTAGATTTTAAAAGTGAATAATCGATGTGTTTAAATATATTCATTGCTATTAAGTAGGTTTTATGTTTATTACACATGAAAATGATAAATAAACAGTTTAACGATATTAGAGGGAGATGTAGAGCTTGGGGCTTTACGTTTTGGCTAATTTAAAAAAACAGTGTATAGAAACAATAGTTGGTAGTATGCCGTTTGTCGATTATTTTTTTGGAAAACGCTTAACTTGTTTGTTTTCAAATTATTGCACTTAATCAAAGTTATGTGTATTTCATCGAAAATATTAATTTGTTCGTCGATAAAAACAAAAAGCAACGCTCATCTAAAGTACGATTTACGTTGCTTTTTAACCTGCCTGACGGTAGGCAGGACTAACCAACCAATTAATTAATAGACTTATTTGTGTCTATTTTGTTACAATTTTTTAAAGTTTTTCTGTTATTAAGTCACTTTGATTTCTAAAAACAAGCTGATTATCAAAGGCATCCAGTAAAATAATACTATCGGTGGTTACTTTGCCAGCTAAAATTTCTCGACTAAGTGCATTTAGAACTTCTTTTTGTATTACCCGTTTTACAGGTCTTGCACCATATTCTGGATTGTAACCTTTATCAGCCAGATAAGCAATAGCTTCGGGTGTTGCATCGAAAGTAATGCCTTGTTGACCAATCGTTTTACTAAGTTCTTTAAGCTGTAGTTCAACAATATCTATAATGTTTGCTTTGGTTAATGGGGTAAACATGATAATATCATCTATACGATTTAAAAACTCTGGCCTTACACTTTGTTTTAACAAACCTAAAACATCAACTTTAGCCGACTCGATAGCCGATTCAATATCCTTTGTAGCTTCAAAACGCTCTTGTATTAAATGACTGCCAATGTTGGAGGTCATAATAATAATGGTGTTTTTAAAATCTGCTACGCGGCCTTTGTTATCGGTTAAATGGCCTTCATCCAATACCTGTAACAGGATGTTGAATGTATCGGGATGTGCTTTTTCAATTTCATCCAATAACACTACAGAATAAGGCTTACGCCTTACGGCTTCAGTAAGTTGTCCGCCTTCATCATAGCCTACATAACCAGGAGGTGCTCCAACCAATCGACTAACGGCATGGCGTTCTTGGTATTCGCTCATGTCTATTCGGGTCATAGCATTTTCGTCATCAAAAAGGTATTCTGCCAATGCTTTGGCCAATTCGGTCTTACCAACTCCTGTGGTACCTAAAAAAAGGAACGTCCCAATGGGTTTTTTGGGGTTTTGCAATCCGGCACGACTTCTGCGCACGGCATCACTTACCGCTTCAATAGCTTCTTCCTGGCCTACAACACGTTTGTGTAACTCGTCTTCTAGCTTCAATAGTTTATCACGTTCACTTTGTAGCATTTTTGTTACTGGAATACCCGTCCATTTGGCAACCACTTCGGCAATGTCATCATAGGTGACTTCTTCTTTAATTAAAGAGTTTTCAGATTGTTCTTGCAGTTGCTTTTGAAAAGTTTCCAATTGCTCTTGCGCTTCTTTAATTTTTCCGTAGCGCAATTCGGCTACTTTTCCATAATTGCCTTCACGTTCGGCCTTTTCTGCTTCTAACTTAAAGTTTTCAATATCCTGCTTGGTATTTTGAATATTGTCTACCACTTCTTTTTCACTCTTCCATTTGGCATTTATTTCGTTTCGCTGTTCTTTAAAATTAGCCAAATCGGAACGCAATGACTTTAACTTGGCCTCATCTTTTTCACGTTTAATGGCCTCGATTTCAATTTCCAATTGCATTATTTTTCGATCCAGAACATCTAGTTCTTCTGGTTTGGAATTGATTTCCATTCGTAATTTTGAAGCCGCTTCATCCATTAAGTCGATAGCCTTATCTGGTAAAAATCTATTGGTAATATAGCGTTGTGATAATTCTACAGCTCCAATAATAGCCTCGTCTTTAATACGTACTTTATGGTGTGTTTCGTATTTTTCCTTAATACCGCGTAAAATAGAAATGGCGCTTTCGGTATCAGGTTCATCGACCATTACTTTTTGAAACCGACGTTCTAAGGCTTTATCCTTTTCAAAATATTTTTGATACTCATCTAATGTCGTGGCCCCTATGGCCCTAAGTTCACCTCGCGCTAAAGCGGGTTTTAAGATGTTGGCTGCATCCATAGCACCTTGTCCGCCACCAGCACCTACTAGGGTGTGTATTTCATCGATAAAGAGAACAATATCCCCTTCGCTGGTAGTCACCTCTTTGATTACCGCTTTTAAACGTTCTTCAAACTCACCTTTGTATTTGGCTCCAGCAATGAGTGCGCCCATATCTAAGGCAAATATTTGTTTTTCCTTTAAATTTTCTGGAATATCACCATCTATAATTCTGTGGGCTAAGCCTTCGGCTATTGCTGTTTTACCTGTACCGGGTTCACCTACTAAAATGGGGTTGTTCTTGGTACGGCGTGATAAGATTTGAAGAATCCTTCTAATTTCCTCATCACGACCAATTACGGGGTCCAATTTTCCGTCTTTGGCCAATTGGTTTAAATTCTTGGCATATTTATTTAACGAATTATAGGTGTCTTCCTGGCTTTGGGAGGTTACACGGTCGCCTTGGCGTAGCTCACTAATACTGGCATTTAGGCCTTTTTCGGTAACGCCTTGGTCTTTTAGCATTTGGGCTATTTTGCTATTCGATTTAAAAATGGCCAAGATGAGATGCTCAACGGATACATAATCATCTTTCATTTTTTTTGCGATAATAGAGGCTTCATTCAATGTCTTTCCTGCTTCACGGGATAACATCAATTCTCCTCCAGACACTTTAGAAAAACTTTCCAATTGTTTGTCTAATGCCAGTTGGAGTATGTTAATATTAACATTTAGTTTTTTTAATATGAAGGGGAGTACGCTTTCGTCTACTTCAAAAATACCTTTAAAGAGGTGTTCGTTTTCTATTTGTTGATGCTCAAAGCCTTGTGCAATTTGTTGTGCTTGCTGTATGGCTTCTTGCGATTTTATGGTGAAATTATTTAAGTTCATAATATAAATTTTTAGTTTCTTTATAGCGAATATTTCAATAACCTTACCAGTAGTGTTAGTGATAGAAATTACAGACAAAATGTCTGCTAACTATTGATTATTTCTGACTTTTGGTCAGTTTGTAAGGTTTTGAGAAGTAGTCGACTTAATTCATTATGAATCATATAACCTACATTTAATTTATGGGATTTTTAAATAAATATTTTGGCTCTTCTATAGGTGCAATAACCGAAAAGAAAGACAGCCCGCTGCCTTGGATACCATTAATTGGGGCTGAGCAATTAAGCGACATTGTTGCTAAGTCTAAAATAAGGCCTCAAGTTATTTTTAAGCACTCAACACGCTGTGGTATAAGTAGCATGGTGATGAATCAGTTTGTCGATGCTTATAATGTCAAGGAAGATGCTTTAGATTTATACTATTTGGATCTTATAAGTTATCGGGAGCTATCAAACGAAGTAGCCAACAAGTTTCAAGTTGTTCACGAATCTCCCCAACTTTTAGTTGTTGTAGATGGCGCAGTTGTTGATCATGAATCGCATGGACAAATTCTTGAGCTTGATTTTGGTAGGTTTGTTGAATAGCAATCCGCGACAGGTTTTTGTGTTTTATTCTGAAGAAAATACTTATATTTAAAAAAAATATCAAAAATATGAAGCGCACAATCGTCCCTTGTTTAGTATTAATGTGTCTATTATTGGCATGTAAAAAAGAAGTTAAAGAAGAAATAAACCCCATTCACGATAAGTTTGCAGATTTGTTAAAAAACTACAGTGAGGAGGGCTATGTTTTAGATCCCACCAAGGCTACTAGTGCAGGGGATAACCGTTTTAATGACCAATTTCCTAATTATTTATCTAAGGAGTATAAAGCTAAAAAGAAAGCCTATTACGAAAAATTTAAAACCGCTTTAGACGACTTTCCAGATTCGCTATTAACCGACACTGAGCAAATGAGCAAAGCGGTGTTAAATTGGGATTGCAACATCAATTTAGAGGCTTTATCATTTTCAAAAGATTTAATGCCAATAGACCAGATGTGGTCGAAAAACTTAGATTTTAATCAGTTTGCAAGCGGTACCAATGCGCAACCCTTTAAGACGGTAGAAGACTATCAAACTTGGTTAAAGCGTGTAGATGCCTATTTGGTTTGGTTGAAAGCGGCCAAGGAGAACATGAAAAAAGGGATGGCTACAGGTTATGTGTTGCCCAAATCATTAATTGTAAAGGTAATTCCACAATTTGAAGGTCTGGCTACTGGTGCAATTGAAGATAATTTATACTACGCGCCAATTAAGCTTATGCCCGAAACGTTTACAGATGAAGATAGGGCTATGTTGGCACAGGCTTATGCCAGTATGGTATCCGATAAAATTATGCCTGCCCATAAGGAAATGGCGGATTTTTTAAAGAACGATTATTTAGCAGCAGGAAGAACCACAAGTGGTATTGCCGATACGCCTCTTGGAAAAGCCTATTACGACCATCAAATAAAAAAGTACACTACAACAAATATGACAGCCGATGAAATACACCAATTAGGTTTAAATGAGGTGAAGCGTATTCGTAGTGAGATGGAAGCCATTAAGGAGAAAGTAGGGTTTGAGGGCGATTTAAATGCTTTTTTTGAGCATGTAAGAACCAATAAAGAGTTGATGCCATTTACTGAGCGTTCCCAAGTTATTGCGTTTTATGATAGTATTCATGAGGTCATGAAACCACAAATCGATAAGCTTTTTGGGAAACAACCAAAAACACCATTCGAAGTGAGAAGGACAGAGCCCTTTAGGGAAAAATCGGCTGCTGCAAATTATAATAGAGGCTCATTGGATGGTACACGACCAGGGATATTTTTTACACCTATTCCAGATGTTACCAAATATAATGTTTTTGATAAAGAAGATTTGTTTTTGCACGAAGCCATTCCTGGGCATCATTTCCAAATTTCATTAGCTCAGGAAAACGAACAATTGCCAGACTTTAGAAAAACATTATGGTATAGTGCTTATGGCGAAGGCTGGGCTTTATATACAGAATCAATGGGAGAGGAACTGGGATTGTATAAGGACCCGTATCAATATTTTGGGATGTTAAGTTCTGAAATCCATCGCGCCATCCGTTTGGTTGTTGATACAGGATTGCATGCAAAAGGATGGACCAGGGAACAGGCTATTCAATATTCATTGGAAAATGAAGCAGAATCTGAAGATGATATTACCAGCGAGATTGAGCGGTATATGGCAAATCCAGGCCAGGCACTATCCTATAAAATAGGTCAATTAAAGATTAGGGAACTTCGGGCAAGGGCAACTCAAGCTTTGGGTGATAAATTCGATATTCGGGAATTCCATAACCAGATTTTGGAAACAGGTTGTATACCCTTGCAGCTTTTGGAACAAAAGATTGATGCTTGGATAGCGGCCAACAAATAGTTTATAACTCAAAACATTTATGTCTGAAACGAATTATTTGTTTGTTTACGGCACATTGTTAAACAAGGCAAATAACGACATGTCCCAATTTTTAGGACAACATGCAATGCTTGTTGGTAAAGGCTATTTTTATGGTGAACTGTATTTGGTTGATTGGTATCCTGGTGCAGTTAAAAGTAAGCAGGCTACCGATAAAGTTTATGGCACAATTTATAAGATTTCTGAAGCTAATCTTGTTTTTAAAGTTCTGGACGATTACGAAGGAGTTCAGGAGGGCTTGTATGACCGTGTTCTTATGGATGTTTTTATAGATGCTGATACTGTTTTGAACTGTTGGGTGTATTTGTATAGCCAACCGACTTCAAACTTAAAAAGGATAGATTCAGGTGATTTTTTTAAACTATAGCTAAATCCAGGTTAAAAATTTTTGAAGACCGTGCTTTTAATATCACCCCATTCCTCTTTTAAAATGCCATAACAACAGGTGCTGCGCTTAAAGCCATCGCGCATTAAGGTATCTTGTCTTAAAATGCCTTCTAACGAAGCCCCTAATTTCTCTACGGCTTTTCTAGAGCGGATATTGCGATCGTCTATTCGGAATTCAACTTTATCAAAAAGTAAAGTTTCGAAGGCGTATTGCAACATTAAAAACTTCATGTGCTTGTTAAGGCCTGTGCCTTGAAACGCGCGTCCAATCCATGTCCAGCCAATATGCAATACTTTGTTATGCCAGCTTATATGTCCAAATCGGGTACATCCAGCATAAGCCCCCTTTTGTTTGTCGTATACAATAAACGGAATGGCAGTTTTGTGGTAGAGACCATCAACAGCAACTTGTACATAAGCCTTAAGGGCTTTGGGAGTGTCTATTTTACTGGGAGAAAACTGAACTAAATGTTCTTCTTGGGCAATAGCTTCTATATGGTGATAATTGTTCAGGCCTAAGGGAGAAAGCCTTACGTAATCGTTTTCTAGAGTAGGCGCTAACATACTATTTAGTATTACAGGTTAATACAAATATAAATTAGTTTGAACATATTACGATGTAGTATGTCGTATTTTGTATTTTTACGCCATATACCAAACTCGTTTAGACTTTCTGAATTTAAGAGAATATTAGAAGTTTTCAGCAAATTGATAAAGCCTAAAGAGTTCAATTATTATCATTTTAAATGCAATTATCTAAAGAAGCGGTTATACAACAAACCAATGCCATTTGTAAAAATACGTTGATGGAAACCTTGGGTATCGAGGTTGTAGATTATGGCGATAATTTTTTAACAGCACGAATGCCCGTTACTCCAAGAGTACACCAGCCCGATGGGGTATTACATGGCGGTGCAACAGTAGCATTGGCAGAAAGTGTGGGGAGTTTTGCTAGTAATATTTTTACAGATTTAGAAAAGTATTTTGTGCGTGGTATTGAAATATCGGCCAACCATTTAAAAAGTGTAAAGGGAGGGTTTGTTTATGCAAAAGCGACTTTTGTTCATAAAGGAAAAACAACGCAGTTGCTCGACATTCGTGTTACCGATGAAAGTGATAATTTAATTTCATTATGTAAGTTAACCACCATTTCGCTTCCTAGAACCAAATAATGACAACAGCCTTTTTTTTTAATCGTTTGAATGGACATTTCAAGGCCAAACTTCCGTTTGTTGCTTATAGAAAGCCTAATGAAACGACAATTAATTCATTTTTACAGAATACAGACGAATTACTGTTTGCTAAAGATTTTACAGAAAAAGGCTTTGTGTTTTCCCCATTTGATGCCATCGATAAAACGGTATTAATGCCATGGGGTGCATGTGAAGCATTAGCACTTGAAAATTTTGATATTGCCTTAGATGGTACGGGAAACACACAACCTCATGGAAATATAGATGAAGCTACTAAGCAACAACATATTGCACTTGTAAAACGGGGGGTAGATGAAATTGAAAAAGGTAATCTTAAGAAAGTTGTTCTGTCCCGTAAAGAAGAACAAGAACTAACACATACAGATCCTTTTTTAATTTTCACAAGGTTATTGAACAAGTATAGTAAAGGTTTTGTCTACTGTTGGTACCATCCACAAGTGGGATTGTGGCTAGGAGCTACTCCAGAAACCCTTATTAAAATTGAAGGCCACCGATTTTCAGTTATGGCCTTAGCAGGGACCCAGCAATACAATGGCACCGAAGATGTTGTATGGCAACCTAAGGAAATTGAGGAACAGCAGTATGTAACCGATTTTATCACCGATAATATTAAGGCAGCGGTAGAAAACATTACAATTTCAGAAGTAGAAACCGTAAAATCTGGTAATTTGTTGCATCTAAAGTCAACCATAGCAGGGCGTATAGATATAAAAAGTACCAACCTTATGCAATTATTGGAGCAATTGCATCCCACACCCGCAGTTTGTGGTGTGCCTAAGCAAGAAGCCAAAGCGTTTATTACTGCTAATGAAAATTATAACCGGGAGTTTTATACAGGGTTTTTAGGAGAATTAAATTTTGAAACCTCTAGGCAACCCAGAACGGGTAAACGTAATATAGAACATAGGGCCTATACAATTCCTAAGCATAGTACCCAACTTTATGTAAACCTACGTTGTATGCAGTTAAAGGGCAAAGCGGCAATTATTTATGTAGGGGGCGGTATTACAAAGTTATCCAATCCAGAAAGCGAATGGGAGGAAACAGTGTCAAAATCCATGGTAATAAAAACTGTTTTATAGGCCAGTTTTTATACCTATTTCTTATTTTTACGCATAGATTTAAAGTAAATGATGTATCCTAAAATCCCACTGGCACAAACGGTGGTCCAGCTCTGTAAGGCAAAGCAGATAAAACATATCATAATCTCTCCCGGTAGTAGAAATGCACCATTAACCATAGGGTTTACTAACGACAATTTTTTTAAGTGCTACAGTATAGTAGATGAACGTTGTGCAGCTTTTTTTGCTTTAGGTATAGCACAGCAGTTACAAGAGCCAACGGCAGTGGTATGCACTTCTGGTAGTGCCCTGTTAAACTATTATCCGGCTGTTTCCGAAGCCTATTACAGTAAGATTCCCTTAATCGTTATTTCAGCCGATAGACCAGAGCATTTAATAGGGATAGGTGATGGGCAAACCATTAACCAAAAGCATGTTTTTGAAAATCATATTTTGTTTTCGGCAAATTTAAAACTCGATTTAAAAGAAGAAAGCAATGTTCCTGTTACTGGGGACCTGCCCATTATAAAGAACTTGGAGAATAAGTTTGAACGGTTTTTAGGATTACAAAAAGACATTCAAAGTTTTAATGCAGAGGCTATCAATACGGCGATAAATTTAGCCATGAAAAAGAGCGGGCCTATCCACATTAACGTACCTTTTGATGAGCCGCTCTATGAAACCACAGATAAACTTTTGATCATTCCAGAGGCAATTAATGAACCTTCTGAACCAAGCCTGATAGACTATGCTGTGATTATGTCTTGTGTGGACGATTGGCATACGGCCAAACGGAAACTGATTTTGGTAGGGTGTAATACTCCCAATTCCATTGAGCAAAAGTGGTTGGATAAGTTGTCTGAAGATGAAAGTGTTATGGTGATGACCGAAACCACATCCAATTTACACCATTCAAGTTTTTTCCCAAGTATCGACCAGGTTATCGCACCGTTGGATGAGGAAGAAAAGCAACAATTACAGCCCGATATCCTGCTCACTTTTGGTGGGTTGATTGTTTCTAAAAAGATAAAGGCTTTATTGCGGTCCTACAAGCCCAAACAGCATTGGCATATCGATACAGAAGGAGCTAACGATACGTTTTTCTGTTTAAATAAGCATATCGTTGCTACACCCAATGACTTTTTTGAAACTTTTTTGTCCAAAATTGCACATGGTGAAAAAAGCAGTTATAAGAATAACTGGACATTAATAAAACAAGAAAGACTCCGTAAGCACCAGCTATATGTAGACCAGATACCGTTTTGTGATTTTAAGGTGTTTGATATTTTGGTAAAATCCTTGCCCAACAATAGTATTTTGCAATCGGGAAACAGCTCTGCCATTCGTTATTTACAGTTGTTCAATCTTAATAAGACTGTAGAGGTGTATTGTAACCGTGGTACCAGTGGTATCGATGGAAGTACATCAACCGCTATAGGATGTGCATCAGTCACATCAAAACAAACCGTTTTTATTACAGGAGATTTAAGCTTCTTTTACGATAGTAACGCATTATGGAATAATTACATTCCTAAAAACTTCAGAATAATAGTTATTAATAATCAGGGAGGAGGGATTTTTAGAATTTTACCGGGTAATAAAGATAGCGAAACCTTCGATAATTATTTTGAAACCACCCATAACCTAAATGCCAAGCATCTTTGTAGGATGTATGGTTTAGAATATGAAAGTGTGTCTAATGAAAATGATTTAAAACAGAAGCTAACAACCTTCTATTCCAATGGAATGGCACCCAAATTATTGGAAGTTTTTACTCCAAGACTTGTTAATGATAAAATACTGTTGGATTATTTTGACTTTATAAAATAAGTTTGGATTAGTTATATTTATCGCTATTGAAAAATAATTTAATAAAATAATTTTAGGATGAACCAAAGAGAAGCCCTTATTGTAAAATATGCCGCCGATTTAAAAGAAAAGTTTGATGTTGAAGCCGATATGGAACTATTGACCAATGTTGCTATAGGTTTGGGACCATCAATTTATAATCCAGATTCGTCAACAGTTTCCAGCTCAGATGAATCAGAATTGGAGCGGGTTAAAAACAATTTCTTAATTAAAAAGTTGGGCTTGAGCGATACTCCTGAGCTCGATGTTGCCATTACAATAATTATGGAACAATATGGTAAAACCAATAGAACAAAGTATAGGGCAGTGGTTTATTATTTATTGACCAAACACTTTGGAAAAGAATCTGTTTATTAATAGGAGTTCAATAGATAAATGATATAACTCTATCTAAATACATTACCTTTGCGGCATGATAAAATTAGGTCAATATAATACATTAGAAATTTTAAGGGAGGCAGAGCAAGGGGTGTACCTTGCCGATGAAGAAGGAGATGAGGTGTTGTTGCCCAATCGTTATGTTCCAGAGGCTTTTAAGATTTGGGATAAGATTGAGGTTTTTGTGTATTTAGATAATGAAGAGCGCCCTGTTGCAACTACAGACAGACCATACATTATAAAGGATGATTTTGCTTTATTACGCTGTAATGAAGTGACCCAATTCGGAGCGTTTTTAGATTGGGGCTTGGTTAAGGAATTATTTTGTCCGTTTAAGGAACAAGTGTTTAAAATGAAACCGGGAGGCTGGTATTTGGTGCATTGTTATTTAGACGACAAAACCAATAGGTTGGTAGCATCGAGCAAGACCAACAGGTTTTTGGACAATAAGAAGCTTACTGTTAATCAGTTTGATAAAGTCGATTTAATAGCTTCGCACCCGTCGGATATAGGTTGGAACGTGATAGTGAACAAGAAACACCTTGGCTTAATATTTAAGGATAGTATATTTGAAGATATTAATGTAGGCGATAAGTTAGAGGGGATTGTTAAAAAAATACGTCCGGGTAATAAATTAGATATCTCTTTAGGTCAAGTAGGGTATAGAAGTATTGAACCCAATGCAGACCGTATTATGCAAGAGTTAAAGGACAATAGTGGTTATCTAAACCTGACTGATAAGTCCAACCCCGAAGCCATTAAGGAAATACTCCAAATGAGTAAAAAGAATTTTAAAAAAGCAATTGGCACGCTATATAAAAAGCGCTTGATAGAAATTAAACCAGACGGCATTTATTTAGTTTAAATCTGATGATTAATCAAGATACCATAGTGGCTTTAGCAACGCCCTCGGGAATGGGGGCAATAGCAGTAATTCGATTATCTGGCATGGATGCCATAAAGCTAGCTGAAGCCAATTTTAAATCGGTTTCAGGTAAGAAGTTAAGCCAGCAAGCAACGCATACCATACATTTAGGGCATATTGTTGATGGGGTCAAAACTGTAGATGAAGTATTGGTATCGGTATTTAAAAATCCAAATTCGTATACAGGAGAAGATGTGGTCGAAATCTCTTGTCACGGTTCAAGTTATATTCAACAGGAAATCATTCAATTATTGCTTCGGAAAGGAGCCAGAATGGCGCAAGCTGGAGAGTTCACGCTTCGTGCATTTTTAAATGGAAAAATGGACTTAAGCCAAGCTGAAGCAGTAGCCGATTTGATTTCAAGCGATAATGAAGCTTCGCATCAAATAGCCATGCAACAGATGCGTGGTGGGTTTTCTTCAGAAATAGCTAAACTGCGTGAAGAGTTATTGAACTTTGCATCGCTTATAGAATTGGAACTCGATTTTGCAGAGGAAGATGTAGAGTTTGCAGACCGTAGTCAGTTTAAAGACTTAATAGAACGCATTACCTTTGTCTTAAAGCGGTTAATAGACTCGTTCGCGGTGGGAAATGTGATAAAGCAGGGTATTCCGGTAGCTATTGTGGGTGAACCTAATGTGGGGAAATCTACTTTATTGAATGCGCTTTTAAATGAAGAACGGGCTATTGTTTCAGACATTGCCGGAACCACTAGAGATACCATTGAAGATGAAATTACCATAGGGGGGATTGGTTTTCGGTTTATAGATACTGCAGGTATTCGAGATACTAAAGACGTGGTGGAAGGCCTTGGGATAAAAAAAACGTTTGAGAAAATTGAACAGGCCCAAGTGGTTATCTACCTTTTTGAAGCAGATGTTATGTCTAGAGATAAGCAAAAGTCCCAATTGATTACTGTAGAGATTGAAAAGATAAAAAATAAACACCCGCAAAAGCCTTTAGTGGTCATTGCCAATAAAATAGACAAACTTTCGGAAGTCCAAAGACAAGATTTGGAGGACACTCTAAGTGCTGTTGAGGGGTCTCAAAGTATGTTGCTGTCTGCCAAAACAAAGGAGGGAGTAGAAGCCCTTAAAAGTACATTATTGAGTTATGTAAATACGGGTGCTTTAAAAAATAACGATACTATTGTAACCAACTCTAGGCATTACGATGCTCTATTAAAAGCCTTTGAAGAGATTAATAAAGTAAAGCACGGATTGGAAACAGGGCTTTCGGGAGATTTACTGGCTATAGATATCCGGCAAGCCTTATACCACTTTGGCGAGATTACAGGGCAAGTTACCAACGATGAGTTGCTGGGGAATATATTTGCTAATTTCTGCATCGGCAAATAGACAGTAATTTTATTTGATTTCATTTGGTGTTAAATAACTGTAAATCAAATAATTGTTAATAACTTCTAAGGGCTTATTTTCTGTTAATATACCTATTTTCGTACATTTATTGTATCTCATGTGTGTCTCAAAAATGACGAGACACAAAAATTTGTGTCCCAATGATAAAAGCCCATCTACGAAAGAAAAAATTAAAAACAGGAAAGCTTAGTTTATACATTGAGTATTATAAAGGTATCCAAACCTTGCCTTAGAGTTTTTAAAGTTAAAAAGGAAATAATTTCAATCTACCTTCAAAAATATTAAAATACTTTTCTTTCATTTCATCTGAAAGAAAAGAAATGTCAATTAAGGCTTTCCATTTAGGAATTGTATTTTGCATTTGCTTTAAAATTGTATCTAATGCTTTGTCGCTCAATTGTAAGCGTTCTTTAGCGTAATAATCGATAAAATCAGTTGTTTTGAGATTGCTTTTTTTTCCCTTTAAGGTTAATGCAATTTCTTCTTCAGGGTTTTTAATGACAATGCTAGAATTTAAAAAATCGTATACTGGAGCTAATGTTGTTTTCCCATTTTTTGTAATTAGTGAAAAGTTTTTCAAATGCATATCTTCATTACCTGTGACAAAACAAAAAAGGATCCGCTTGAAAAAATCAGCCCTTTCTATAGCGGGAAATGAGCAAAATTCGTCAATAACTGGTATTAGTTTTTCCATTGTAAAGCGATACTTGGTATCTCTTGTATTACCTGTTAATTGCGCAAAATCTTCAGTTGCATATTTTTTGCCTTTTCCGTAACGGTCAAATCGTTTTATAAAATAAGATAGACTGCCATCTTTTCCGTAGACCATACCATGAAAAGGAACTTCCAAGCCAAAGGTAGAAGCCATTCGCATTGTTAAATCTTCATTTTCTGGTAGTTGAGGGAATAAATCATTTTGAGGTTTTATAATGTATGTTCCAAATTGATCTACAATTTTAAACTCCTGGTCAACTACAGAAATGGAAGCACTCAATTTAGGCTGAACACCTTGAATAGATATTTTTTTTGCTCTATTGGCAGCTTCTCGTCTAAGTTCGGCTGCTGTAAAGGGTAAATCATTCAAATACGTCAATTTAGGAGCTATCTTGCGAAGTCCTTTTTCACTGTATTTTTTGTTACCACATAGTTCGTATGTAATAGGGCATCTATTCATTGTCTAATAATTTGACTGTTACAGCGCCTACTAAATCGCTTCCAGTAGCAATTAACTGAGAAAAATAATCGTTTTTATCTATTTTGGCAATCTTTAATAAACCTTCTAACATAACGCCTTCAGGTAATAAACCTTCAAAAAAAGGAGGAAATGAGTTATAGCCATATGTTTTATGGTTAGTAGGCATGGTTAAGGAAATAGCTGCACCATCATAATTATCATCATATTCAAAAGTATATTCGCTAGGGGAGACCTCAGTTAACACCCCAGCTCTATGTCCATGTACCATGACAACCGCTTTTCTCATTGTTATAATTATTTAGTCAATGGGCTTTTAAATTCTACTTTAATATTCAAAACTTCGAGCACGGCTAAAAGGTTACTCCAACGAACCGTTTCTTTATTTTTTTCAATATCAAAAACGGTTGTTTTCCCTATTCCTGCTATGTTTGCTAATTCAAGCTGTGTGAGTCCTGCTTCTTTACGATGGGCTTTTATTAAAGCACCTAAATCTAAATTATTCATTTTTACCGTTTAAGCAGTAAATATAGTTGTTTTTGGAATCAAAAAGGATAATAACATAGAAAACTTTTTAAATTCACCGTTATAGCGGTAAAAAAAGAGGTTTGAATCATATCATTTGATAAAATAATGTTACATGGGTTAAAATTACTGATATAGCGGTAAAAATGGAAGGTGTGGATATTCTATTATGAATGGATTAATTAGACAATTTACGAAATACATATGTAGAATAATTTGGTATGTCATATGACCACGTAATTTGATACTAAAATTTTAGTATGAGCCGATTAATTTTGTTAATCGGCTCAATATTTTATGTATTTTTGAGCCAATTATGTAATTTAATCGACTCATGAAGTATAATTGGCAACAAAAAGATTGGACAAAATTTAGCTACGATATAAATAGGCTGGAAGAACGATTATATGCTTTTGCTGAAAAGTCTGGGCTTATAAGTGGTATTCTAAAAGCGATGCCTAAAGAAGCCCATGTGCAAACAACGATTGATATTTTGGTTGCTGAAGCTATTAAAACTTCGGAGATAGAAGGGGAGTATTTAAGTAGAAAAGATGTTACATCTTCCATAAGAAACAATTTGGGGATTAATATCAAAGAGGAACAGGTTAAGGATAAAGAAGCCAAAGGGATGGCAAATCTCATAACAGATGTTCAAAATAGTTATGCCGCTGTTCTAACCCAAGAAAAGTTATTCGATTGGCATAAAATGATATTCCCTTATGCAAAGAATATTAGGGTTGGTGGATGGCGTACTCATAAAGAACCCATGCAAGTTGTATCAGGGAGAATTGATAAGCCAACAGTACATTTTGAAGCACCACCATCTGAAAGAGTACCTATGGAAATGAATAATTTTATTGATTGGTTTAACAAAACATCTCCCTATGGAAATGCCCCTATTAAGTATGCTCCGATACGATCGGCCATTTCACATTTATATTTTGAAACAATACACCCTTTTGAAGACGGAAATGGTAGAGTTGGTAGAGCCATAGCCGAAAAAGCATTGTCGCAAACCGTAGGTTCCCCACTTTTGTTAAGTCTTTCTGTTGCAATTGAAGCAAAGAAAAAAGATTATTATGAAGCTTTAAAGGAGGGGCAGAGTAGTAATGAAATTACGGCTTGGTTAGAATATTTTATTGATGTGATATTACAGGCACAAGACAATTCGGAAGCGTTGATTGATTTTACATTAAAAAAGACAAAACTATTTGATGTTTATCAAGAAAGATTCAATGATAGGCAGTTAAAAGCTGTTAAGCGTATGCTACAGGAAGGTCCAGGCGGTTTTGAGGGTGGTATGACGGCCAAAAAGTATATGCGTATTACCCAAACATCAAAAGCCACTGCTACTAGAGATTTGCAGAAGTTATCAGAGTTAGGCATCTTTGAAGTTAAAGGTGATGGGCGCAGTACATCTTATTATATCAAGTTTGTCTAATTTTACAAGAGATTAATTTCATAAAAATTTCCATTCTGAAAAGGGTACAGTGCAAGTCACCGAACAAGTTACCCTCCAAGTCACCCCCCAAGTCACCCCTCAAGTCAAAAATCTATTGAAAGTTGTTACAGAGGAGCATAATAGACAGGAATTACAGGAATTGCTCAATTTGTCAGATAGAAAATATTTCAGGGAAAATTACTTACAACCAGCACTTGATGCAGAATTAATAGAAATGACCATTCCTGACAAGCCTAAAAGCAGTAAGCAAAAATATAGGTTAACTGAAAAGGGAAAACAAATTAAATAAACTTTGTGTTAGTTCAATATATTTTGGCTTTAGAACGATTTATTGGTCAGAAAATTAAAAAGATATTAACAGCCCTAAAAAACAGATTGAAAATTTGTCTCTCGTTTGTACCTCGAGGCCAGTGACCACCCATGAATCAAGCAAAGTTACATATTGTGTCGTAAATAGATTACATTAAGGATTTTAAGTATTGATTAAAGACATATTAATTCTAAATGTTTACGGAGAGTCAATTTAAATAATAGGATTAAAATAACAATATTTCAATTAAAAGGCGTTTCTTTGTATGGTATTAGCAACATTATTATTAAGTAAAGATTTTTTTATTCCTTCCTAGTTTTTTATTGCTAACACATACTTTGATGTATTTCTATACTGCTCGTTACTATTAATATTTCAACTTGTAAGTAGGTCATAGCACATTACAGTAAATCATGTTAAACATTTAAAAGGCTTAGTTAATAGACGTTGCCTTTTATTAAACTATATTATATGCTTATTATAAAAGTAACTACAGGAGAAAATATTGAACGAGCTTTAAAGCGCTATAAACAAAAAGTAAGAAAGACAAAACAGTTAAGAGTGTTGAAAGGGAATCAGCATTTTACTAAAAAATCACTTAAAAGAAGAGAGGAAATAGCCAAAGCTAGATATAAAGAAGACTACGAACGATCAAAAGAAATATAAATTATTATGACCGATTTGCATTTAGCAGTATTAATCGATGGAGATAATGTACCTTCCGCTTATGTTAAGGAATTACTTGAGGAAATTGCTAAATATGGCAATCCAACAGTAAAGCGAATTTATGGCGATTGGACAAACCCCAGTTTGGTTAAGTGGAAAAAGGTGCTGCTTGAAAATGCCATAACGCCCATTCAGCAGTATGGATATACCACAGGCAAGAATGCAACCGATTCGGCAATGATAATTGATGCTATGGATATTTTGTACTCAGAAAAGGTAAAAGGGTTTTGTTTGGTATCCAGTGATAGTGATTTTACAAAGCTTGCCACAAGGCTTAGAGAAGCAGGGATGATTGTTTATGGTATAGGTGAAAAGAAAACCCCCAATCCCTTTATCGTGGCATGCGATAAGTTTATTTATCTTGAAATTTTAAAAAAGGAAGCCGAGCAAGATGATTCAACTTCCTTAAAAACTAAACCACCCAAACCCAAGGTAGATAAGATTACACCTGCAGTTGTTAATTTAATCAAATCGACCATTTCTGACTTAGAAGACGACGAAGGTTGGGCGTTTTTAGGAGAAGTAGGCACATTAATTCAAAAGAAGCAACCAAATTTCGACCCAAGGAATTATGGTTATCAAAAGCTTACCCCATTAATTAAATCAATTGACAATATTGAAATTGAACCGCGAAAAAACCCAAACAATAAGCAAAAGCTTATCTACGTCAAAATAGTTCAATAACACTTACTTGAATGAGACCGCTCCAAATAATTGGCCAAATAACCGATAGAAATGATCTATCGGTTAGTAAATATCTCAGCGATATTAACAAAATTAATTTGGTATCGTTAGAAAGAGAGGTCGAGTTAGCTATACAAATTAAAAAAGGAAACCAACAAGCTCTTAATGAGTTAATTAATGCCAATCTTAGATTTGTTGTGTCTGTAGCAAAGCAATATCAAAATAGGGGCATGTCTCTTTCAGATTTAATAAATGAAGGCAATTTGGGATTGCTTAAAGCGGCTACAAAATTTGATGAAACACGTGGATTTAAGTTTATTTCCTATGCTGTTTGGTGGATAAGGCAAGGGATAGTACAATCGCTTTCTCAAAATTCAAGAACAGTGAGGCTTCCCCTTAACAAGATTGGTCTGTTGAGCAAAATAAAAAAGGCGGAGGTTTGTTTTGAACAAAAGCATTATCGGGAGCCGACCGTAGATGAAATTTCTGAAATCATTGATGTTTCCAATGATGAAATTGAACTTTGTATAAAAAGTTCTGGTTATTGTGCTTCCATGGATGCGCCTTTATCTGAAGATTCGAACCTTAATATGCATAATGTTATTAAAGCTGAGAATTTTCCAACTCCAGATGCCGTTCTGTTTTTAGATTCGCTCCAGTGCGATTTGGATGCCGTTTTGAATTCGCTATCCGAAAGAGAGTCAGAGATCATCAAGCTCTACTATGGTATTGGTACAGAATCTGCAATGAATTTGGTAGAAATAGCAGAATTATTTGGAATAACTAGAGAGCGGGTTAGACAAATAAAAGAATTAGCCATTTTAAAAATTAAAGATTCAAATAAGTCCCAAATATTATTAAAGTATTTAGGCTAAAAGGTTTATTGGGATTCCTTGGGAGTATAATTTGTGTTTTATAGATTATCAGTTAAGTTTCTTCTATAGTATACATTACGGCCATTTTAAAAGTAGTAAATGTATAGCTATATAAATATCCAAACCCTTATAAATTAAATCAACTAGATATAAGTTTGGCCATGCAAGATCTCATATCCAAAATATTTTTTATGTAACTTATTAATACGTAATTAATTAGAATTTGTTGCTTGTTTATTTTGAAAGAATAATCTTCTTCAAAACATAAAAAAACAGATTAAATGCTAAAAATGTCGACAAAATGTATTATGTTTGTTGCGAAGTGTTATTAAAATTTACGATATGCAAACAAAAATTATTTTTTTTACGATATGTTTTTTTATGGCAACTGGTGTTGGTTTTGCCCAAAAGAATAAAGGGGAAAAGAGTATAATTAGTGAAGGCGTTGCAATAAAAAAATATCATAATAAACCAGAGTTAGAGCGTATGCCAAAGGGGCAATTGTTAGGCCTTTATGTGGAACGTATTGAAAGTTTGGTGAAATTATTACCATACATTGCTTTTGCTACTAAACCAGGAGTGACCATGTCTACATTAGGTATTCCAAGTGATAAAGATAATAGCAAAAGTTTAGAAGAACAATTCGAGGCTACCGATAAGTTTTTAGAAGCTAATTCTGAATTTCAAAAACGTATATTACCTTATTCAGATACAGATGATTTGGTTTCTGCTATCCTATTTTACGAAGAAACCTTAAAAATGTTACATGAATATTCAGAGTATCATTAAGTAGGGTACTTTCAATTATAAGTAAACTAATTAAAGCTGGTGCTAACGCATTGGCTTTTATATTTTAAAAACTGCCTATATGGGCCACCATGATTTTAACATAATTTTAAGAAATTTAATCTGTTGTTATTTTAATCGATAAAAACATGCATTACGTCGATTAATCGAACATGTTTTTTTGTAAAAGATGCATTTTGTCGTAAAAATTTGCATTACATGGATATTTTTTACTATGTTTGGCTATAAATAATAATTAATTGTATCTAAAGCTTTTTGCCATGAAAAAATCTACCGGAATAATCTTATTGTTTCTACTAACAATTGGGAATATCTCTGCACAGCAAGAAAAGGGAATAGTAGGTATAGATAATTGGTTGAATAATTGGACCCAGTTTAGGCCAAATCAAGAATACTACGGTGAACCAACACAAATTTTAACAGGTAATATAACCGAAGACACCAAATTATATAAACGGTACACGTACTTATTGTTAGGAAGTGTATTTGTGGTTAACAATGCCACATTAACTATAGAACCTGGCACTGTAATAATAGGTGATTTTAAAACTAATGGATCTTTAACCATTTCTAAAGGAGCTAAAATTATTGCCGACGGTTTAGAGACAGACCCTATAGTATTTACTTCAGGAAAAAGCGTTAAGCGCGCAGGAGATTGGGGTGGAATTATGATTCTTGGAGATGGGCCTACCAATAAATTTGGTAACGGGTCTATTGCTGCTTTTCATGAACAACTGGAATCCAATAATTATATAAATACAAATTATGGAGGCGAAAACCTAGAAGGAGATTCTGGTATACTACGTTATGTGAGAATTGAATATGCCGGCAAAAGAACCAAGGCCGCTGGATATTATAATGGGTTGTTGCTTGCAGGGGTGGGAAATAAAACCCAAGTAAGTAACGTTATGGTGAGCTTTGCAGCTGGAGATGCTTTTAAAGTTTTGGGAGGCGAACTAAAATTAGAACAGGTAATATCTTATAAGGCTAATGGAAATGATTTTAAATTTAGTTATGGAACACAATGCGAGTTGACTAATTCGCTTGCTATTCGTTCACCCTATATATCTAGTGTAGAAGGATCAAGAAGTGTTCAGGTAATGTCTTATGAAGAACAAGGAGAAGTTGATATGTCCAAAAAAGGAACCAATGTAACAGCTACCAATTTAACCTTACTAAACGATAGTGAAGATTTAGCATCCGATATTAAGATGGGATTGGTTAGAGAAGGTGTTTATGTAGGGCATAATGCTTCTTTGGATATGAAAAAAACGGTGATATCTGGTTTTAACCCTGCTGTTATTTTTGAAAATAAGATTGCTATAAATCAAGAAAATTTAGAAAAGATTCAATTTTCTGAAATGTATTTCAATAATTGTAACGGAAATATTTTTGTTGAGAACAATTCAAATAACGACGACTTAGAAAACTGGTATGGCAACAGTGCATTCTTTAATGTGTATTCCAAGGGACCCAATGGAGAAACGTTTATTGATATAAATAATGCAAGACGTCCAGATTACAGATTGAAAATAAACAAAATAATAGCCACAAATAACGACCCAGATCTAATAGATGATTAAAGAGCGCTCTCTTTATCATTTTAACCTAACAACCATACTAGATATATGAAACTCCCTGGATAAAACAAAGAAACCTTATTGTCTCAGTTAATTATTGCTCAAAAAAGATTGGGCAATAATTGTTTGCTTTGTCTAAACCACTAACAACATAACACATGCGAAATTATATAAACATCCTAATAGTTGTTGTTTTGGCAGTTAGCCTGACATCACCTGTAGATGCACAAGTCGTAATTAGTAAGCCAAATTTAGGGTTTAGCCAAGCATGTGCCAGTGAGTCATTTAACACGTATAACGTAACTTTTTCTTTTTCACCCGAGGGCGATTTAACAGCAAGTAATCAATTTATAATAGAGCTTTCAGACGAGACTGGAGATTTTACAAGCGCTACAGTAATTTATACTTCAACAGCTGGTAGTGTAACAACTTCGCCGGCAACCTTAACGTTTTCGTTTCCAACTACGGTAGCGGGAGAAGCTTATAAGTTAAGGGTAAAGAGTACCTCGCCAGCGGCCAGTAGTACGCCGTCCGATGCCTTTCCGGCATATTACAAAGCACAGGATGAGCCATTTACCATCAATAATTTAGTGGCAACGGGTGCGTATTGCCCAGGAGGGAGTTATTTGTTAACGATAGATAACCCTGGTGAACCTTCAAACAATTCACCTTTACAATATCCATCATTAACTTTTAATTGGTATAAGGGAACCGATCCTTCAAACTCTGTGTTTGTGGCATCAGGAGAGAGTTTGGTGGTAACCGAATCTGGGACATATTATGTAGAGACCAACTACGGTTCTTGTACTTCAAATTCATATTCCAATAGAGTTACCGTAAACGAATCCGGATCTGGATCGTCTTCAGAAATTGCTTCCAGTTTAGGAAACCCGTATTGTTCCGGAGACGGGCCAACAACATTGACCGCTATTTCTGGCCAAAGCTATAAATGGTTTAAGAATGGTGAAGAAATAACAGGGGCAACCAGTCAAATGTATCAAACCAACGAATCGGCTACTTATTCTGTTCAAGTCGATTTAGGGGATTGTACAGATACTGCTTCCATAGACCTTAATGCAGAGGGGTTTAACAGTGATATCGATGTTCCAGAAACCAATTACATGAATGATGGGGAAACATTGATTGCGACTGTTACAACAGATGCCATAAGTCCAACCTTTCAATGGTATAGAAATGATACCTTAATAACTGGAGCATCCACCAATACTTATGAAGCGACACAATTAGGGAATTACAAAGTGGTAGTGTCCCAAACAGGAGGGTGTATAACTTCAATAGAACACCTTTTTGCTCTTGTCGATGCTTTTCCTGCAGTAGATAAAATTCCAAACCTGGTTAGTCCTAATGGTGATGGTGATAACGATACTTGGATTATCCCCCAAGCCTATGTTAGTGGAACAAATACACAAGTTGTTATTTATAATGCCCAAGGTAAAATTGTATTTCAAACTAATGATTACCTAAATGATTGGCCGCAAAATCAGCCAAATTTTAGTGCTATAAATCCTGTTTACTACTATGTAATCACTCCGGCAAATAATAATATTAAAAAAGGGTCAATAACGATAATAAAATAATATGGTGAAACAGCTTCTTTTGTATATCGTTTTATTTGCTTGTATACAGCAATTCAATGCACAAGAAGATGGTGTGGTAGCCCTAGATTTGCCCATTAGAAATGGTTTAAGATTCAATAGATATGCCATAAATCCAACCTTTAGTTTTGTTAGGGAACAAAATAAATATATAAGTTTTACCAATAAAAGACAGTGGGTTCAGTTTGACAATGCGCCACAAACCAATCTGTTCAGTTATTCAGGAAGATTTAGGGAAAACATTGGGGCAGGTATAGGTCTGTTTCAACAAGATTATGGGGTGTTGACTACTTTTGGCGGCATACTCAACTTTGCTTATAATGCTGTTTTAAATAGAGATAATAACCTTACATTCGGTATAAATTTAGGGTTTTACCAAAGTGGTATAAACGATGGTAAAGTAGTAACTAACTTTCCAGATTCCTCATTGGATAACATTCCTACTAATTCAGTAATGACAATAAACCCAGGAATCAACTATGGTACGGCGTTTTTCGATTTCGGACTTTCAGTAAACAATTTGGTGGCTTATAATTTTAAGACCTCTAAAATGCTCGAAGAGAATCCAGAGCAAAGTGTTCAGGCCCATGCCATGTATACGGGGTATATGAATTCTCGAGGTTTTTTTGATCAGAGTAAGTTTTCAACATTAATCAGATCAGAATTCAAAAAAAATAACACCATATTTTCTGGAATTGTCATGTTAGCCGTCCCTAAAGGCATATGGGCACAAGCAGCTTACAATACACTTTATGGGGTGTCTGCTGGGATTGGACTCAATCTTACAAAAGAAATTGCTTTAGAATATAATTACGAACAAGCCATTGGTGACTTATCTGGTTTCGGAAATTCCCATGAAATAACGATAGCCTATAAATTCAAAAAGTCGTATAGATACAATTACGCCGATGATGATGACGAAGAAGCATTGATTATGCCTTCCAATCGATCAAAAGGAATTGCAGCTAGGCGTAAAGCGGCCAGTAACAGTAATAGGCCAAGAGTGGTAAGGAAACCTAGAACAGTTAAGGAGAATAATAAAATAGCTGAAGCGACTAATAACGAGCAGAAAGCACAAACCCAAAAAGAAGAACAAGAACGTCTCGAAGCTGAAAAAGCCACAAAATTACAGGCCGAACAAGAAGCTGCTAAGTTAGCAGAAGAAGCTAGGAAAAAGGTAGAAGCCGAAGCAAAATTAAAGGCTGAAGCTGCAGCTAAATTGAAAGCAGAACAGCAGGCACAAGCGAAATTAGCAGAAGAAACCAGATTAAAAGACGAAAGGGAAAGACAGGCTAAGATAGCCGAGGAACAACGTCTTAAGGCTGAAGCTGCGGCGAAATTGAAAGCAGAACAGGTGGCCCAAGCAAAATTGGCAGAAGAAAATAGGCTAAAAGTTGAAAGAGAAAGACAGGCTAAATTGGCCGAAGAACAACGTCTTAAGGCTGAAGCTGCCGCTAAGTTAAAGGCCGAGCAGGAAGCCCAAGCGAGGTTAGCAGAAGAAACTAGGCTAAAAGCCGAGAGAGAAAGACAAGCCAAGATCGTTGAAGAACAACGTCTTAAGGCAGAAGCTGCCGCTAAGTTAAAGGCCGAGCAGGAAGCCCAAGCGAGGTTAGCAGAAGAAACTAGGCTAAAAGCCGAGAGAGAAAGACAAGCCAAGATCGTTGAAGAACAACGTCTTCAGGCAGAAGCTGCCGCTAAGTTGAAAGCCGAGCAGGAAGCCCAAGCTAAATTGGCAGAAGAAACTAGGCTAAAAGCTGAAAGAGAAAGACAGGCTAAATTGGCCGAAGAAGCCCGACTTAAAGAAGAGGCGGAGGCTAAGACTAAAGCCGAAAAAGATTTGGAAATTGGTATGCAAGAATTGGATGGTGTGCTTGTTCCAGTAGCTAAAGATAGACCAGCATTAGAGATGGGTAACCTAACAGCCCTGTCTGAAAAATCTAAAATTGAACAGCAAGGTTTATTAGACCAATTAAAGACCAAAGTGGCTAGCAAACAAAAAGATTTAGACGATCTTAAAAAAGAAAATGATTTAAGTGAACAAGGTATTTATACAGCACCAAAAGCATTTAAGAGTATATCTGCCGAAAATAGAGAAATAGAAGCATTAAAGGTAAATATCAATAACCTTATAGAGTCTCAGGAGGTTCAAATTACTGAGTTAGAACGTTTGTATAAAGAAAGGTTGAAAACGGTTAGAGATAGAACAGATAAAGTCAATGTCTTCTATTTACAAAAAATAAATGAACTTAAGTCGCAACAAGAGCAAGCGGTTTCAGTTAAGGCAAATCTATTGTCGGAGTTAGAAGTCATTAAAGAGGCTACCGAAGTAGAAAGAAAACGTAGAATTAAGCGTGCAGCTTACGATAATGAACAAGTAAGATATCAAAAAGATAGGGCCACATTAGAACAAATTAGACAAATTACGCCTATTAGTAATGAGCCGCTCAAACCAGAAGATTTCGATTCAGGGGAAGTATTGAGCAATATCCAAATCTTGAAAGGGGTTAATAATATCGAAAACGGCTATTATCTGGTAGTAGCAGTACACACCGATACGAAGAAAAGAGATGAGTTCTTAAGAAAAGCTATAGCAGCAGGTCAAACAAATATCGATTTCTTCTTTGATGTGAATTCAAGTAAGTACTATATTTATTATCAGAAATTCGATTATATAGAAGGGGCTAATAGGGCTATGGAGTCAAAAGGAAAACAGCCCTACAACACTAATATGTCCGTAGTGAAAATAGAAGATTAATGCTCTAATTGCTACACCGCTACAATAACTAGAATAGCAACAACCATAAATTGTTAAAATTTTAGGTAATATCTCACTAAGTGTGTAAAGTTAAAAATATCGAGGGTTGCAACCCTCGATATTTTTTTTGTTTAATTTTAAATTTTATACACTTATGAAGAAAGAAGATTTTCTACACGATGATTTTTTA
>NZ_JAKMCS010000008.1 GCF_022662195.1 Aestuariivivens insulae
TTCACTTCCAGAATTATGTCTTTCTAGGCGTTTGGTTAAGTCGCTAGTTTGCCCTTTGTAATAGGTATCGTGATTTTCAGAATAAAGTATATAGACAAAATATTTCACGAAAATTACTGATTTGAAGGTTTGTGCACGAGAAGACTCGAATGCTGATGCTACGATCAGCATCATGACTTTGCCTATGCAAACGTCATGGCTTCCATTTATTCTTGATATTTTTCTATGAATGCCTTGGTGCGTTCTTTAGATAGATTTTTTAGTTTTCGCTCCAAGATTAGGGCTTGAGACCGATTTGGCTTTTCAGTTTTCCACACCAATTTCCATGGTCTGTATTTAGAAGTCGATTTTTCACTTCCAGAATTATGTCTTTCTAGGCGTTTGGTTAAGTCGCTAGTTTGCCCTTTGTAATAGGTATCGTGATTTTCAGAATAAAGTATATAGACAAAATATTTCACGAAAATTACTGATTTGAAGGTTTGTGCGCACGAGAAGACTCGAACTTCCACATCCTAAACGGATACTAGCCCCTCAAGCTAGCGCGTCTACCAATTCCGCCACGTGCGCATTTAATGAAGTGTGCAAAAATATAAAAAGTTATGCAATATAGCTTGACTTTTTTATTAGGATCGCATTTGAATAGGTATCTAGAGGCCTGTAATTATATCATGGCGTAATGGGTAAAACATTTGGTTTACATTTAAATAGCTTATAAATAGGGTTTTGCCAGCTATTAATATGGTGTTCACAACCCCTTATACCCTTTTAATAGACTAGCTAATCCCCCATAGAGCACAGCATATATAGGTATCTTTGTTTAAGTTAGATTTTATTATATGAAACCACCATTATCAATTAGCTGTTTATTGTTAGCATTGCTAATTCATATTTCTTCGCTGTCTCAAAATCCAAGTGCATTATATCAAAATTGGGAAACGGCACAAGATAATTTAAAGGATAGTGATCCTAACAACGATTATACGCCAACATTGCCTGATTTTAGCTTTGCAGGATACCATCATGGAGAGGCTGGTCTGCCATCATCGTTTACGCAGGACGTTTATGATGTTACCGATGCAGCCTATGGTGCCATTCCCGATGATGACGTTTCAGATAAAGAAGCCATAAAATTGGCTATTGCCGCTGCAGAGGCTAATCCCAATGGCGGAATTGTTTTCTTTCCTCCTGGGCGTTTTGTGGTCAATGACAGTAGTGTCGATGACCCTAGTGAGGTAATACGAATTTCCAAAAGCAATATTGTAATTAAAGGTAGTGGTTCTGGTTCAGGAGGTACAGAATTGTACCAAATAGATTATACGACACATCCCAGTATGGAAACTTCCGATTGGGTGTGCCCTTATTTGTTTTTGTTCTGGAATGGAGAGGACTCTGCGAATAATTATATCACGGATGTAACGGGAAATGCCGAAAGGGAAACGTATTCAGTAGAGGTGGCAAATGCTTCAGGAATTGCAGTAGGGCAGTGGGTAGAACTGTATGTTAAAAACACGGCTACTGCCTTTGTAAACGAAGAGTTGTCACCTTATACTACGGCCGATCTTTATGACCCTACAAATTTAAAGATGGTAAAAAATGGGGTAGAGGTTAGGGAAATCCATAAGGTGGTAGCGAAGAATGGAAATATAATTACGTTTAAGGAACCCATTCATAGAGCCATTAATGCGACTTATAATTGGCAAATCAATAATTTTAAGGCACTTGAAGAAGTGGGTGTTCAGGATTTAAAATATACGGGAGGTTTTATATGGCAACATTTGCACCATCAAGCGCCGCAAGAATTGTATCCTGGTGAAGGTAAAAGTGGCCCGCATGCCTATTTAAGTTCTTCGGGGTGGAGTGGTATTCAGTTTAATCATGTTGTGAATGGATGGATTTCTAATGTAGAATTTTCCAATATGTCGCAAGTGGCACAATTTAAATTTTCGGCCTATTGTTCTGCTTTGGATAATAGATATGTTGGAAATCCAGGGCATAACTATATTAGTACCAACTCAGCAACAGGGTGTCTTATAGGCAGAAATACAGATAGCACCACGGGAATTTGGCATGGATGCGGACTCAATGCCGTTTCAATAGGAAATGTAATTTGGAGATGCGACCATCCACAGAATGGAAGTTCGGGCATGGAAGTCCACGCCAGTCAGCCAAGAGCTAATCTATTTGATGTTTGTAAAGGTGGTTTCTTTTTTAATATGGGAGGCTCTACGGGGGCGTTGCCCAATCATTTAAGACATATGGTCCTTTGGAATTTTGAAGGGGTATCCTACCAAAGTACAGGGGTGAAATCGTGGCGGCCTAATAGTGAGACAAAGTATGCTAAGTTTTTAATGCCAATCATTTCAGGATTGAAGGGCTTTAGCATGTCGAGCGAAGCCAACCAGTATCAAGAAAACGAATCGCCTGGTACTCATGTTGATGAAGAATCGTTATACGAAGCACAATTGGCCTACCGTTTGGGGGCATTGCCGGGTTGGGCTACTCTTGGGATAAAAGATAAGGGTTACCAGGTGAAAAAAACCAGAGTGTATCCCAATCCGTTTACTTTAGAAATAGAAGTAAACCACCTTAACGGTGCATTTAAAGAATTGATACTTATGGATATCACGGGAAGACGAGTTTATTATCAATCTGTAGAAGGCCTGAATGAGGCGAAGGTACTACCGACCTTAGACCAAAAGGGTTCAGGGATTTATGTCCTGAAATTGGTGGGAGACATTACTGTGGAATCCCATAAATTAATAAAAAAATAATCTTATTTAGTTAGTGTTTAGGTGGCCTGTAATAGGCAGAAAGAGAAGAGGTTGGATAGATTTATCCAGCCTTTTTTCATTTTACATTAGAGTTTATTCAAACTAAATTGGTTGTAAGGTTTTAGGGATAGTCTATTCAATCTAAATAAGCTCCAATATCCAGATTATTTTGTTTTAAGATCTTCTATAGCCTGAAATGCTGAAGGGATATGGAAATCTGGCTTTTTGGAATTAGGGATAACCCAGGAATACCAATCTGTTTTATTGGACTCATAAAAATCGGCTCTAAATAGACCTAGGTAAAGGGAAGAGCCCATTCCTAAGGTATTCAATTCTCTTAAAGACAATTGCCCCTCAATGATAAATCCGTTTTGGGTAATCCGTGAGGCTATGTTAAGGCTTTTGCAATTCCAAGTACGCTCAAATTTTCGATAATAACTAGCCTGATAATCCAACACGTATCCTTTGGGGGAGATTTCGATACAGTAATAGTTTTCCAGATCTTTATTAGCTGAAAAAAACAATTCAACCCGATCACCCTGAGCGATTGAAATTTCGTCTTTAAGAGGGGGCGTGATAAGCGTTGTATCTATAACTTCAAAATAGAAATAAAGGAAATCGTTAGCAACCTTATAATCGAATTTCGTTCCATCTTGGAGATGGTTTTTCCAAGGTGCGGTTAATGAGCTTATTAATGGTGAAGAGGGCCAATCTTCTATATAGGCATTAAGTTTAATATGGTTTTGTGGAAAAGTATCGGGGGCTTTAAAAAACAATTGCCGCCCCTTCAATAAAAATGAAAGCACGGCAATCAACAATAAAACAATAAAACTATTTTTTTTGATGTTTACTAGATGTAAAGCCACCTAATTATTTTGTTATAACAATTTCTAACGGATTATTAATACATTTAGAAAAACGGTTAAGGTAATCTTCCCACTCTTGTTGGTTATTGAACTGACCGCTTTCCTTCCAGCCAAATCCAGCATAGTAAACTACTTGATTGTTGTTTACTTTTAGCTTTGCATAAGCATTGCTTAAATCTTTGGCTTCGGTATTGTAGGTTTCAAAGTCTAGAAAGGTATCTTTAGCTGCTACGATAGCGGTTCCAAGTTCAGAATCGCCATGAGGCTGCCAATAGCTTACCCATCCATTTTCTGTATTGCCGTTAACTTCACCATCCTTTTCATGTAAGGTTAAACCAGCCGATATATTATCAATACCTTCTAAGGTGATGGTGAATTTAGAAAGGTTACTGTTTAGGTCTAAGCTAATAACTCTTGATTCCTCAATGGTGTGGCCAGCAGCATCCCAATCTTCATATTCTAAATAAAAACTGGTTCTAATGGGGCCAGTGGTAATGGTACGCCATTTCGCATAGTTTTTGGAAATGTAATAAGTCGTGTCAATTTTAGCGGCAATACCACCAACACCACGACTCACACCAACATGGAAATTGTCTAAACCTTCACCATTGTCTTCGTGATAGGTACCCTCTGTTTCCAATTCTTTTTTATACCATTTATTGATAATTGGGTATTCTACTTTTTTTAACCAAGCATCAACACCGCTGGACAAGGTGCCACCAGGAACACTGTCTTCCACCATTTTTTGGGCTTGTGGCCCGAAAGTACGAAAGGCAACTTTATTGTTCTCCCATGCGTAATCATCGGTACGCTCAGGTACAAAACGGGAAAAGCAAAGGGCTTTTGCTTTAGGCTGCTCTTCAGCAGTAATTGATACCACTTCAAAAGCGCTTTCTGAATTAGCCGCTATTTCCGGTTGGAACAAAATAACGTCCGTAGTACCGTCACCATCGTTATCTACCAATTGTGTAACTTGGAGTTGACCTGTTTTTATGTCACGAATACCAACAGTGGCAAGGTCTTCAACATTTAAATCAGACTTAGCTAATTCAACAGTTTCAAATGATCTCGCTATGTCAAGCCCGTTCTTTATGGTAATGGTTGTATGCTTTTCCTTTTTAGTACATGCCGAAAGAAAAGTTACAGCTACAAAAAACAATATTATTTTATTAAGTTTCATAGCTATTGGTTTAGTTTTCATTAGATGGCTTTCCTATGGTAGCCAATATACCTCCATCAACATAAACTACATGTCCATTAACAAAATCACTGGCTTTAGAGCTTAAGAATATGGCTGCGCCTTGTAAATCTTCTGGATTACCCCAGCGTGCTGCAGGTGTTCTGTTAATGATAAATTCATTAAATGGATGACCATCTACACGAATAGGAGCAGTTTGGCTAGTTGCAAAATACCCTGGACCAATACCATTGGTTTGAATATTATATTTGGCCCATTCTGTTGCCATACTACGTGTTAACATTTTTAGGCCACCTTTAGCGGCTGCATAAGCACTAACAGAATCTCTTCCCAGTTCACTCATCATAGAACATATGTTGATGATTTTACCTCCGCCTCTTTTAATCATGCTCTTGGCAACATATTTAGAAACGATAAATGGACCAACTAAATCAACTTTTACAACCAATTCAAAATCTTTGGTTTCCATTTCAACAATAGGTGTTCTTTTAATAATGCCCGCATTGTTTACTAGAATATCGATAGGGCCTACTTCAGCTTCAATTTTTGCTATGGCTTCTTCTACAGCTTTGTCGTCTGTAACATCAAACACATAACCATGGGCATGTAGGTCTGCAGCTTTGTATTCTTCAAGAGCTTTTTCTAAGGTATCACTAGTATTATTATTAATTACAAGTGTAGCACCTGCATTTCCTAATCCTTTTGCCATAGCCATTCCCAGTCCATGAACGCCACCGGTAACTAAAGCTATTTTTCCTGTTAAATCAAATAAGTTTATAGACATATTTTTTGTGGTTTTAATAGTTATCTTAATTCGTTAATTTTACAGTGATCCATATCACCATAATCTAAATTTTCACCAGCCATTCCCCAAATAAAGGAATAGTTACTTGTTCCAGAACCTGAATGTATGGACCAGGCAGGTGAAATAACGGCTTGGTTGTTAGCCATCCAAATGTGTCTTGTTTCCTGGGGTTGTCCCATAAAATGGCATACCGCTTGGTCTTCAGGAACTTCAAAATAGAAGTATACTTCCATTCTTCTGTCATGTACATGGGCAGGCATAGTATTCCAGGAACTTCCAGACTTTAAGGAAGTCATTCCCATTTGTAATTGACAAACATCTACAACGCTGTTAACAATGTATTTTCTTAAGGTTCTGGCGTTTGCAGTTTCGGGAGCGCCAAGCTCTATCACTTCAACATCTTCAATACCTATTTTTTTATTTGGAAAGGCTTTATGTGCCGGTGTGGAATTGATATAAAATAAGGCTGGATTATCTGCAGATTCACTAGCAAATACCACTTCTTTATTTCCCTGTCCAACATAAAGTGCTTCTTTGTGTTTTAAGGTATATTGAGTGCCATCTACCGTTACTGTTCCTGTTGCCCCTACATTTATAATACCTAATTCCCTTCTCTCAAGAAAGTAATCTGCTTTTAACGGATCGATAGCTTCCAAATTAAGGGATTCGTCAACAGGTAGTGCACCACCAGCTATAAATCTGTCGAAGTGAGAATAAACTAGGTTAATGTTATTGGCTACAAATAAGTTGTCAATTAAAAACTCATTTCTTAGTCTGTTTGTATCATACGCTTTTACATCTTGAGGAGACGTTGCGTATCTAACTTCGTATTGTGTTGCCATGTTTTAAATATCTGATTTTTAATTAATTATTTTAACCTGAATAAGGTTTTGGCTTTACAAAAGTAATAAAAATAATTAAAAATACAATCGATTGTATTTTTAATTTGTTATTTTTGTGTAATGACATTTAACATAAGATGTTTGAAATACAGGTAGTGGGTTAGATTGGGTATATGTGTAAAGTCAATAAAAACCTAATGGAGTAAAGAACAATGTATTTTAATTGTGCTAATAAAATGTTTACAATAAAGGTGTTCTATAAACAAGAAGAATATTTAAATTAGGGCACCAATTATCTTAAAAAGTAAGAATGGTTTTATGAATAAGAATAATAAAGCGACTATTCACGATATAGCAAGAGCGTTAAATATAGATAGTTCAACAGTTTCAAGGGCATTAAACGATAGTCCTAGGGTTACCCAAAAAACCAAGGATAAAATTATAGCTAAGGCTAACGAACTTGGGTATCAAAGAAATCACTTAGCGTCTAATTTGAGAAAAAGTAAGACCTATACTTTGGGCGTTGTGGTGCCTAGAATATCACGTCATTTCTTTTCTTCCGCTATTGCGGGAATAGAGGAAACTGCTTATCAAGAAGGGTATAATGTGGTGATTTGCCAATCTTTAGAGGCATTGGAAAGGGAACAAAAAATTGCAGAGACTTTATTAGCCAATAGGGTAGACGGAGTTTTGATTTCTATTTCTATGGAAACAAGCAGTTATGAGCATTTACAGGCGCTTAGACAGCGAAATATACCCATTGTGTTTTTTGATAGATTTTGTGATATTCCAGATACTTGTAATGTGCTTATAGACGATTTTCAGGCAGGCTTCAATGCGACAGAGCATTTAATTTTAAATGGAAGCAAAAACATTGTTCATTTTTCAGGAACACAAAATTTAGATATTTATAGAAATAGATACAATGGATATAAAGTAGCACTAGAAAAACACAATATTCCTTTTAGGGAAGACTTTGTTTTAAGTTCTAAGTTAATGAAAGAAGATGGCGTGGAAAATGCAAAAAAAATATTAGCACTTCCTTATAAAATTGACGGTATTTTTTCTGCAAATGATGTGGCAGCCATTGGAGCCTTACAATACCTAAAAGAACAAGGTAAAAGAATTCCTGAGGATATAGCCATAGTAGGTTTTAGCAATGAACCAATCTCTTCAATAATTGAACCTCCCTTGTCTACAATAAATCAGTCTGGATTTGAAATAGGTAAAACAGCAACCTCATTATTGTTGTCTAAAGTTAATAATAAGACCTCTAAGTCCATAAGTGAAACGATCATTTTAAAGACTAATTTAATTGAACGAAAATCTTCGGTGCGATAGGTTTTGTAGTAAAAATTAGTTATCTTTTATCTGGTTTAATACAGTTTTATATGAAGTTTAAAAACCTTATAGTAATTCTTTTCTTTCATGTAGTTTTTGGTTCTCTTTTTGGTCAAGGGGAAGGTGAAGAGTATAAAGCCTTAAAATTCAGAAACATATCATTGAAGCAAGGACTTTCGCAAAGTTCTGTATTGTGCATTCTACAGGATAAAGAAGGCTTTATTTGGTTTGGAACCCGAGACGGTTTGAATAAATATGATGGTAATACCTTTAAGACCTATCGCTACGATTCGCAAGATAGTACCAGTTTAAGTCATAGTTCTATTAAGGCATTGTTCGAAGATAGTTCTGGAGTGTTATGGGTGGGGACAAGACATGGTTTAAATAAATATATTCCTGAGACAGATTCTTTTGAAAGGATAAAAACCTTAGAAATAACATTGGGGGATAAACTCAATGAGATATGGGGGATTGTTGCAGGAAATGTACAAGATGAATTATGGTTGGCTACAAACGCAGGCTTGATTAAACTAAACACAAATAAAAAAACCTTTATGCGGTATGTTAGTAATAAAGATGGTACCGCAAGTTTGTCGAGTAATTTAATTAGGGCCCTTTTAAAAACAACAAATGGTAATTTATGGGTTAAAACGGTTAATGGAATAGATTTTTTAAACAATCAGGATAAGACCTTTAAAAATTATGCCTATCCGAAAGGCAGTTCCAAAGAGGTAAATGTCAATTACACTCCAACCTTATATAAAGATTCTAAGGGAACCATGTGGATGGGATTTAAAAGCGGATTGGCTTTTTTCAACGAAGCGGAAGACGCCTTTCAATTTTATAAAACGTCTAAGGGTAAAATAGCAGTAACGGATGAAGTTCGTAGTATACATGAGGATCAATATGGTAAATTATGGGTGGGGACTTATAAAGGACTGTATATTCTTGATAAGAATAAAAATGAGGTGTCGCATTATGTACATGATGAAAATGACCCCAACAGTTTAAGCCAAAATTCTATTTACAAAATTTTTCAAGATAACAAAGGTGATATTTGGATAGGGACTTATGCAGGTGGAATAGATTATTATAACAGAAGCTATGACCTTTTTAGGCATATTTCAACAGGGACCAACAGAACCAAACTTAATTATAAAGTGGTTAGTTCTATAGTAGAAACTCCTTCCAATGAATTATGGATTGGTACAGAAGGAGGAGGGATTAATGTTTACAACAAAAAAACAGGAACATTTAAATATTATACAGCCAATGATAACCCCAACAGTATAAGTGCCAACAATGTAAAAGCCATGATTAGGGATCATGCTGGGAATTTTTGGATTGGTACGCACGATGGCGGTCTTAATTTTTTAAACCCTAGGGTTTCTCCATTTGCATTTATAAAATATAGAAATATCCCCAACGATTCCACGAGTGTTAGTGATGATAGGATCATATCGTTGCTGGAAGATCATGAAAATAATATTTGGATTGGAACATCAGGAGGCGGATTAAATGTTTTAAATAATACGTCAGGGACTATTTCGCGTGTTGCCGATCCATCGAAAGTGATGGGGCAGATTGTTTTTACTATTGTAGAAACATTGGATAAAAAGAGTCTTCTAATAGGCAGTAATTTAGGCTTGGCTAAGTTAGACCTTTCTACTAAAGAATTGTCTCCTATAGATTTTATAGGAACCAATAGTGCTTCGGGTAATCGTAGTGTAACGGTTTTATCAATTTTTGAAGCTAATAACCAAAACCTTTGGGTAGGAACGGAGGGGGATGGTTTGTATAATTATAATTTAATTTCAGGAGAGACTATTGCTTATGGAAAACAGCAAGGCTTGCCTAACGATGTGGTATATGGTATTGTACCAGATAATAACAATAACATTTGGTTAAGTACCAACAACGGATTAAGCAGAATTAATTTACAATCGCTAGAAATTAAAAACTTCTATGAGTCAGATGGATTGCAAGGGAACGAGTTTAATTATGGGGCCTATCTAAAGGATAAATCGGGCAACTTATTATTTGGAGGTACCAATGGGTTTAACATTTTTAATCCAAATGATATTGTGGAGAATACTTTTGTTCCACCGGTTTCTATAACCTCTTTTAAAGTTAACAATAAACCTTATTTAAATATTACCGATTCTATTTCAGAAATCACCTTAAAACATTATCAAAATGTATTTAATTTCGATTTTGTTGCCTTGAGTTATTTACAGCCCAATAAAAACCAATACGCCTATAAGTTGGTAGGTTTTGATGAAGATTGGAATTATGTTGGCAATAAAAAATCGGCTACCTATACCAATTTAGATGATGGTACTTATACTTTTAAAGTAAAGGCGTCAAACAATGATGGCTTGTGGAACGAACAAGGCACTTCAATTAATTTAAGAATACTACCTGCGCCATGGGATACTTGGTGGGCTTATCTCATTTATTATTCGATAGCCATAGGCATATTTCTGGTTATAAGACGGTATAGTTTGTTACGGATCAAAGAAAGAAATGAATTAAAGCATGAGCGTTTGGAAAAAGAGCGTATAGAAGAGGTTAACAAAATGAAACTGCAATTGTTTACTAATATTTCCCATGATTTCCGCACACCATTAACGCTTATTATTGGACCTTTAGAACGATTGTTACAAGAGGCATCAGTAAATGATTTTGTGAAAAAACAACATGAAATCATGTACAGAAATGCCAGTGTGCTTATGGAGTTGATTAATCAATTGTTGGATTTCAGGAAAAGTGAATCGGGGAAACTACAACTAAGTGCAAGCAAAAACAATATAGTACCTTTTGTTGAAAACATAAAGCAGGCCTTTAATGGTTGGGCAGAAATTAAAGATATAGATTTTAGTTTAACCACTTCAAGTAATGATATAGAGGTCTGGTTCGATAAGACTAAGCTTAAAAAGGTGTTGTTCAACCTACTATCCAATGCATTCAAGTTTACGCCCGAGCATGGTAAAATTGCCCTAAACTTGTCCATTCATGAAAAAGATAAGAAGGGACAGCAAAAAAAATATGTGAAGATAAAGTTAGAGGACAATGGTAAAGGCATTCCTAAAAAGAATATTAAGTTTATATTCGATAGGTTTTATCAGTTAGGCGAGCGTTCAGGAACAGGAATAGGCTTGGCTTTAACGAAAAATTTGGTAAAGCTTCATGGTGGAAGCATTAAGGTAAAAAGTAATGAAGGCATAGGCACATGTTTTAATGTTTTGTTGCCTTTAGGAGACGCACACTTACAAGAAGACCAGAAGGTGAAACAAAGTACAGAGGTTGAAGAAACTGATAATTTTAATATCGAAAAAGCAGCTTATGTTGAAAAAGAGCTTATCCTTCAGGACAACGAAAATATAGCTAAAGCAGATTTTACAGATAAGTCAATGCTTTCAATTTTATTAGTTGAAGATAATGTTGAAGTACGCACATTCATCAAAAATATTTTTAAGGATAAATATAACCTCTTTGAAGCCCCAGACGGTAAAAGTGCTATAGAGATAGCCCAGTCCTATCATATCGATTTAATTATTAGTGATGTGATGATGCCTGTTATGGACGGGATAGAGATGTGCCATGAAATTAAATCGAATATCAAAACGAGTCATATCCCAGTGATTTTATTGACTGCACGTACATCAAATGATGCCCAAAAAGAAGGTTATATGATAGGAGCAGATGCCTACATAACTAAACCTTTCGATGCTACAATTTTAGAGGTAAGGGTAGCCAATATATTGCAAACCAGGAAAAAATTTATTGAAAAGTTTAAAAAGGATATCATATTACAGCCTAAAGAGGTTACGGTGACTTCTACAGACGAATTGTTTTTGGAAAAAGCCATTGGTTTAATAGAGGAAAATATGTCTAATGCTGAGTTTGCCATCAGTGATTTTATAACCGAAATGGGTATGAGCCGCTCGGCATTATATAGAAAACTAAAAGCGTTAACAGACCAGTCCATTACGGAGTTTATTAGAACGATTAAATTAAAACGCGCAGCACAGTTAATGGTAGCCTCAGATATGTCAATATCGGAAATAGCATTCGATTTGGGCTTTAACGATTTAAAATATTTTAGGCAATCCTTTCAAAAATTGTTTAATCAATTACCTTCGGAGTACCGTTCAAATAATAGCTAATTAAGAAGGCTAAAGAATATCCGTTTCTAATTTTCAATAAGAAAGAAGCTAAAGAATATTTATAGCTCAATACCTGTTAGTGTATGGTAATCAAGGTTTTACTGTATTGGTCGCCATGAAATGAATAGCTATCCCCAGTCCAAAGAACGGAATACCCCCTACTTATTGTTAGGTATGAATGTAATTTTACTCACGATTAAAAACTACAAACTAACATACAGTTATGAAAAATCAATTAAAAGCAACTTACACTAATTTAAAAAGCAGCAAACGCTTGCTTTTAGTGTTTTTATTTAGTGCTTTGTGCAGTTTATCAACTTTTGCACAAGTAAAAACCTTAACGGGAACGATTACAGACGAAGTGGGGATACCGCTTCCTGGAGCTAATATTCTCGAAAAAGGAACTCAAAATGGGGTAACAACCGATTTTGATGGAAACTACTCCATTCAAGTTACCAATCAGTCTACAATTACTATTAGTTATTTGGGCTACAAAACCAAAGAAGTGGTTGTAGGATCGCAAATGTCTATAAACTTAAGTTTGGAGCCCGATCTTCAGCAATTGGAAGAAACGGTTGTGATTGGTTATGGTTCGGTAAGACGTAAAGATGTAACAGGATCGGTTGCATCTGTGAAGATAGACGAATTAACAGAGGCGCCTGTAGCTAACTTTGATCAGGCTTTAGCCGGGCGTGTTACTGGAGTTCGAGTAAGATCTGCAGGAGGAGGAGAACCTGGGAGTTCGCAAAAGATCGTAATTAGGGGGCAGAACTCTATTACGCAATCCAATGAACCGCTTTATGTGGTAGATGGTTTTATAGTACCTAGTTTTAATTCAGGACAAATAGATCCATCTGATATTGAATCCATGTCAGTTTTAAAAGATGCCTCGGCTACAGCTATTTATGGAGCCAATGGTTCTAATGGGGTTATTATTATTACTACTAAAAAGGGTAAGGTAGGAAAAGTAAAAGTGTCTTATGATACACGTTTGGATGTTAAGAATGTGACCAAAACCTTAGGTGTACTTAATGCTTATGATTATGTTAAGTTACAGGAAGAATTAGATGCAGCAAGTGCCGAAGTGGCGTTTTTGAGAGTACCAGCCGAAGGAGGAGGAACACAGGAAGTCCCTGGAGCTAGTTTTGAAGACTATAGAAATGTGCTTTCTAGAGATTGGCAAGACGAAGCGTTTAGAACGTCGTTTTCTAAAACACATAGACTTAAAGTTAGTGGTGGAAATGAAGATACAAGGGCTAGACTTTCGTTAAACTCCGTTGAGGACGAAGGAACTTTATTAAATTCTTTATACGAAAGGATAGATGGTCGATTGGTAATAGACCAAAAGATTAGCGATAAACTAAGTTTGTGGACAGATGTAAACTATCAAAATTTTGTTCAAAACGGATTAAATGTTTTAGGAACTGGGCAGTATTCATTTTTACGTAGCCTTATAACCTATAGGCCAGTAGCGAACATATATAGAGATTATGGAGAGTTTAATCCTTTAGATGATGTAAGTGAAGAATTGGGAGATTTTGTTAACGTTGTTGTTTGGCATCCAATAGTATCTTTGGAGAACGAATTTAGAAAAAGGGAAACAGATCGCTTTACAGCTAATATGGGAGTAAAATACAAGATTTCTCCAAACCTTACTTTTTTAACAAAAAATAGCTATAATTCATCGACAAGAAAAATAGAATCGTTTAATAATAGTAAAACGGTTTATGGTAGATTGATCAATCCAATTAATGGAATCAATGCTGCTGTACAATTTGATAAATGGAAAAACTTTTCAACCGTAAATACCTTAACCTACAGAAAGCAATTTAATGATCATTCGTTAGAAGTGGTTGGAGGTATAACCTATGATGTTAGAAACTACGAAACCGCAAGATTTGCTTCCAATTGGATACCGGAATATTTACAGGAGTTAGGAATGAATGCCATAGATGGTGGAATTCCTAGCGATTCGTACGATAATTATGGTAATGCCAAGAATAAATTATTTTCTTTATTAGGAAGGGTAAACTATTCCTATAAAGACAAATATTTGTTAACAAGTTCTATAAGAAGAGACGCCTCTTCCAGATTTACTAGAGGAAACAGAAGTGATGTTTTCCCTTCGTTGGGATTGGCCTGGCAAGTTCATAAAGAAAAGTTTATTGAAAACCTAAATATATTTTCTCAATTTAAGCTTAAAGCAGGTTATGGTCAAACCGGAAATGAAAGAGTAGGTAATAATGCAATGTTTTTAAGTCTTTTAACAGGGAATAGTGCAGAGTACTTTTTTGGAGGTCAAGTAGTACCTGGGCAAAGACCTACAAGTGCTGCAGGTAACCCTGATCTTCAATGGGAAACTACAGAAATGGTTAATTTAGGTGCAGAAATGGGCTTTTTTGATGATAGAATAAATGTAGTGGTAGAAGTCTATCAAAAAGATACCAAAGGTTTGCTTATGAATGCCGATGCTGCCTTGTCCCAAGGTGCTCAAACCCGTTGGGTTAATTTAGGGCACATGAGAAATTCAGGATTGGAGATTAATTTTAATACAGTTAACGTCTCAACAAAGAATTTTAAATGGACTAGTGATTTTAACATTACGTTTAACCAAAACGAAGTTGTTGAGATCCCTAGTGGAAAACCTATTTTCTATAGACCAAATTATTATCAAAGATTACGTACCAATCAATATATAGTAGAAGAAGGTAAAGCTTTAGGGAACATGTATGGTTACCTTTCTGATGGTGTATATCAAATAGACGATTTTGTAAATTATAATCCAGAGGATTCAGAACATACTTTAAAAGCAACAGTGCCTAGTTACAGAAGCCATCAACCTGGAGACGAAAAATTTAAGGATATAAATGGAGATGGGGTTATTACCGGAGCAGATAAAACCGTTATAGGAAATGGTCAAGCCAAGTATTTTGGTGGATTTAACAATTCCTTTAAGTATAAAAACTTCGAGTTAGGAGCTTTCTTCGAATGGACGTATGGAAATGATGTTTTAAATGCTAATAGATTGGTTTTAGCGAATGCTTCAAATCGTGGGGCAAACCAATTAACTTCGGTTCTAGACAGATGGACCATAGACAATCAAGATACAGATGTGCCTAGAGCTGGAGGGCAAGGTTTTGAAGATGTGTCTTCAAGGCTAGTGGAAGACGGTTCCTATATTAGGTTGAAGACGATTAATTTCTCATATACCTTTTCTAAAGACCTTGTGAAAAAGTTAAAAATTAGCAGTTTGAAATTATATTGTGCAGCACAGAACTTAGTGACTTGGACTAACTATAGTGGATATGACCCAGATGTATCTGTTAGTGATACACCAATATCACCAGGTATTGATTATTCGTCCTATCCAAACCATAAAACCTATAGCGTTGGTTTAAACGTAACATTTTAAAAAAACAACTATGAAAATTAAATTAATAACTATAGCAATATTGTCAGCCTTGATTTTTTCAGGTTGCGATAAAAATTTAGACGTATTGCCGACTGATAATATAAGTTCGGAAAACTTATACCTGTCAGAGGCAGGTATTGAAGCAGGTTTAGCGGGAATTTATAGCCGTATTCTTTTTGCCTATCGAGGAGCGGACTTTGCATTCTCTTATCCTTCTTCATTTACAGATGAAGCACACTATTGTAGAAAGGGACTAACATCGTTTATCAAAAATAACTTTACGCCATCAACGCCACAATTGGCAGAACCTTGGACAGAACTTTATAGTGGTATCAATGCAGCAAATATTTATTTAGAAAAAGTTGCGGCCGCCGGTTTTTTGAGCGAGGAAGATAGGTTAGAGTATTTGGCCGATGGTTATTTTATTAGGGCCTATATGTATTTAGACTTAGAAAGAGCCTTTGGCGGCATCGAAGGAATCCCTATGCCTTTAGTTGAAAACCGTGGGGAACTTTTACCTAGAACACCAGGTATTGATGTATACAAACAAATTATTAAAGATTTTGAGTTTGCAGCAGAGAATTTGCCAGATGATGCAGATGCTGTAAAAGGAAGACCAGGTAAAAATGCAGCCAAAGGGTTAATTGCAAGAGCATACATGTACTTGGCGGGAGAACCGTTTAATGAGCCTGGTGCTTATGAAAAAATGAGAGATTGGAGTAAAGCAGTGATTGACGATGGCTACAATGAGTTAAATCCGAGTTATAAGGACATATTTATCAGGTTAGCTCAAGAGGAATTTGAAAGAAAGGAAGTCCTGTTCCAGTTTGCTTTCTCTTATGAGAATCAAAACAACCAAAGGGCTTCAAAGCTTGGTTCGGCTATGGGCTATTTATGTGAAGATGAGGCATGTTATAAATCTTACGAATCGCATTATGCAACAGTATCTTTGGTTTTACAATATAGATCAGATCCAGATGATGAGCGTGGTTTGTGGAATACAGATCCAACTTATATAAGACGTACGTATAATTGTAGACCTATAGGTAAGGTTTCCCAATTTAGATATTGTCCATCGAAATACCGTAGACAATACGAAGAGGATCCTTCCAATACCAGTTGGGGAGCCCACCATTGGCCTATACTAAGGTATTCAGACATCCTGTTAATGTATGCCGAAGCAGAGAATCAATTAAATCCAGGGTCTACAATAGCATTAGATGCTGTTAATCAAGTAAGAAATAGAGCCAAGGCAACACCTTTGGCAGGACCAATTACCGAAGATTTGATACAAGAAGAACGTCGATTGGAATTATGTTTCGAGGGGCTTCGAAAGTACGATTTAGTAAGATGGGGAAATCTTGAGGAAAAAGTAAATGAAACGAAAGCATTAATGGAAGAATTAGTAGCAGACCCTAATTTTTACAATGATGATTGGTTAATTTATGGAGAACCTAATATGGGACCAGATGGCTTACCTCAAACTGGAGACGAACCTGCTGTACTAGAAACAAGAAGAAATGTGTTGCACACTAGTTTTGAGCATTTCGAGGGTTATAATGATTTTGATATTACAAAACATTACATATTGCCAATTCCAGAACAAGAAGTGGGAGTTAACCCATATTTAAGGCAAACCCAAGGGTGGTAAACATTAATTATAAAATATTAGAAAGATGAAAAATGTAAAATATATATTGGCTGGAATAATGCTAGTAACAATACTGTTTCAATCCTGTGAAGATTTAAACGATGTAGAAACTCCAGATTTTAATGTTACTTATACTAATCAAACAATAAAAGCTGGTGAGCCAATAGAGTTTAAAGTAGAGAATGCCCCAAACTTCCTGAATTTTTATTCAGGGGAGTTCAGCCATGAGTACAAGTATAGAGAAAGAACTAAAGCCGAAGGGACTATTTATATGTCGTTCAATAATGCACAAAAATGGGGCTTAGGTGAAAATGCAAAAGGAACACTATCTGTTCACGTTTCTTCAGATTATGATGGTTCTGGAACCAAAGAAGCTATAACGCAAGCAACTTGGACCGATATTTCAGATAGGTTTAATATTTCAGAAGCTTATACGTATGATTGGACTTTTTCTGGAGAGGCAGATATTACCGATCTTGACAATGGAGGGTTAGCCTATTTTGCCATTAGATTTTATGCAGAGAAGACGAGTTTGGATGGACATCGTCAACCAGAATGGCGTATAAATAATTTTAATATTAGTCGAGATTTGGATGATAGTGGAAATTTCCTTGAAATTTTCAATAAAGCAGTAGATAATAAATCTGGTTTTACCAGTATTTCTGTAGACGATGGTGTTTATGATTGGAATGGACATAATTGGTATTGGGATTCAGGGAAAAAGGTTTGGAGAATGAGAAGTGAAAACCCCAGACATGGTAATGATGACTGGTTGGTTACCGATGCTATTAACTTATCAATTATACAACCAGATAAAGGTATGCCATTAAAAACGTACCCAGAGAGTTTAGAATCATTTACATATACTTACGAGCAACCAGGAACCTATACCGTAACTTTAGTAGGAAACAATACTACGGCATATGGGCATAAAGAGTTGGTTAAGGAATTTACAATCACTGTAACCGAATAAATGGTATAATACCAAAATTTGGAATTCAGATTAATAGCGAAACTGTCTCAACCTTTGGTTGGGGCAGTTTTTTGTTTGTCTAGGTATAGGACTTTTATTTTCCACATAACAAAGTGTTGCATTTAGCTTATCGAAATAAGCAGCGGCAACGTAATCTTTTGGTTTTTATACTAATATAAAAATTCCGAACAACAGATTGCTTCTTCCATTTCCTGTATCCGCTCATTTCAATAAGCTTTGCACGTGCTGTCATTACAAGAAAAGTAGAGGGGAGGTAAACCTATATGCAGGTAATCTCTTAAAAGAAGCTCACGTTAAATGACCAATCAAATTTGCTAATAATAAACATATTATACTCATAAAGACAATGATTAAGAGAGGTTAAAATTAGTTATTCATGAAAAGGAGGAGGCACTATACATCTAGGCTATAAATATGGTAGTTAGCCTAAATAATTATGAAATATGGTCTATTCTCCCTATCTTAAAGATTAGATACCCCCCTTTAATATATAAGATAACTGCTTAATTTTATTGTGAACTAATTATAAACCAAAAATTATTTTATGATGAAAAAAATTACTTTAATTTTAACTTTATTATTGACGGTTAGCCTAATACATGGGCAAGGAAAATCTTTAAAATTTAATAAAAATTTTGTATTTAATACAGATGCAGACTTTAACGCCGTTGAGTTTACGGATAATTCTGGTACACTAATAAAAGATTATGAAGATCACACATGGGAAATGTGGGTCAAGGGAAGTGCGGCAACAGAAGGTATTATATATACAGAGGGGGTTAGTGTCAGTAGTTGGAGAGCGCAGTATCGGGTATTGGCAGAAGCAGGTAAAATCAAGCTTAATTACAGAAATTGGGAAGCGGAGTTGTTTAATGTAACTGGTAGTTTAACTGTGTTTGATGATACATGGCATCATATAGCCATAGTAGAAGACACAGAAGCAGGGGTTACAACCGTTACGCTATATGTAGATGGCGTTGTAGATGGTGGTGCGGCTTTAGGATCATATACACGTCCTACTACTTGGGTTAATAATACTAATGGTAGTGGAGGAAATGTTAATAGATCTGTTTTTGGAGCATTTGCCAGGGTGTTTGATATGGACCAAGATAATGGTTCTGCTTTTAGATTTGATGCTTTGGCATACAATGGAGAAATTGATGAGTTTGCTTCTTGGAAAAAGGCTTTGTCAGCAGGTGAGGTTGCGTCAAGAGCTGATATTAATACTGGTAGATGCACCGCGCCAACTGGTACAGACTTGTATAGGTATGTAAGTTTTGATGTAACACCTATTGTTGATAGCCCGGGGTCAATTTCTGTTGCTATATATGATGGTACTAATTATGATGGTACTGATGGCCAGAATTTAGTGGCAGCAGATTACACTAATTTTACTTTTAACGACTATACCTGTCCTACTGCTTCAGTGGCAGATAATATTTTAAGTCGAGGAATTTCTATATTTCCAAACCCAACAAACAACATATTAAACATCAATAAACAGGACGCAACAATTAATATTAAAAACATTAGCCTTATTGATGTTACGGGAAAGGTCGTTTATACCAAAAACAGTACGGCGCCCATAAACGTAAGCCAATATGCCAAAGGTCTATATCTTTTAAAAATAGAATCGGAAGCAGGTGGTGTGGCCACTAGAAAAGTGGTGGTAAATTAAATATAAAGATAATATAAAAGTAATTGGTTTTTAAAAGCCAATTGCTTTTACTCTCTAAGATAATAATACAGCTCTCAACTTGTAATAGAACTATATTGATTTCCCCAAATCTCTTATAAACTTAATTCTACTTTGTTAAAATAAAAGGGATTAACTTAATAATTAATAGCAAGATGAAAACAAAAACTCAAAACTTTTTGGTTACGATATTCTTTACTTTTTTGGGAATAATGGCCATGGCACAAAGCGCATCACTTAAATTTAATGGTACCGACAATGTAATTGATTGGTCCGAAACCGATGGAGTGTTAAGAACAAGTGCAGATCACACATGGGAGATGTGGATCAAAGGAGATGCCTCTACCGTAGGTGTTTTATATACCGAAGGCTGGAGTGGAAGTAATTATAGGTCTCAATTTAGGGTCAATGCCAATGGGGCAGGAAAACTTGAGATTGAATATAGAACCTATAGTGGGGCCTACCTTATTCCTAACAATTCATTCAGTACCACAACGGTATTTGATGGAACATGGCATCATATAGCCATAGTGGGTACTACCACGGGAGGGATGACCTCTACGGTACTTTATGTAGACGGTGTGGCCGATGCTACAGACTTTGGTACTTATTTGAGACCAACAGTTTGGGACAATACTGATGGTGGAGCAATTAATCATTCGGTTATAGGGCAAATTGCCAGAGAATCGGCACGTACAACAGCTACAGATTGGTATAATGGTGAAATAGATGAGTTTAGGGCTTGGAAACGGGCGCTAAGTCAATCGGAAATAGCCAATAATGCTTGTAATCCCGCAAGTACTACCAATTTGCATCGTCATGTTAGGTTTAACGAAGGAGCGGGAACAACTTTTGCCGATGAAATAGGAGGTGCAGATGGCATACTTCAAGGAACAACTAACGCTTCAACTTACACAACTAATGATAATTGTGATGTATTCTCCCCAGCAGGGGCTTGGTCTCCCGTTGGCGATGTAATCTTGTCTATTGTTACCGACGATGGTGATAATGGCGATGGTGTTGGGGATGGTGCCTTATTTGTAGATGGACAGTCTCAAGTAGTTGGACAAGGTGTGAAGTTTACTTTTGACCAAACCATGACTGAAGGGACAACCTATACGGTAGTTTCCTATATGTACAACTTGGGAGGTTCATACTGCACAGTTAGAGTATCACTACATAATAGTGCCGATGGCGAATTAGCCTATTATGTAGATGCAGGGACTCTTATGAATGATAGCAATCCTGTGGTAATGGTAGTGTTTAGCTATACAGCTACAGCAGCAGATGATGGAGATTCTTTGGAGTTGCGATATATTAGAACTGATGATGGGCATACGGCACGTAACTTTGCCATAGACAATGCCAGTATAAATAAAGGGGTGATAGACACCAATACTTTAAGCATGGCAGATCATGTTTTAAACAAAGGCATAAGTGTGTACCCTAATCCAACAAGAGGTATCTTGAATATCAACAAACAGGATTCAAGTATCAACATAAAAAGCATAAACCTTATAGATGTTACCGGAAAGATCATTTACTCTAATGATTTAGCAGCACCTATTAATGTTAGCCGTTATGCTAGAGGTATATATGTTTTGAAAATTGAATCTCTAGAAGGTGGTGTGGCCACTAGAAAAGTGGTAGTGAATTAATAACGAAATATGTTGTTTTAATTATAAAATTTTAAATAAAGCACATCAAATTATATAAATAAAAAGGTATATATTTGGTGTGCTTTAACATTTAAAGGGGTCAAAATGATCAATAATTCCATATGAATTAGATTGAAGAACAGAGATGTATAGCTTAACCTTAAAAAAATATGAAAGCATTTTTAATAAACTATACTCATCTTTATGTCTTTTTTCTAATAAGTACGTAACAAGTTTAGAAGTTTCTAAGGATATTGTTCAAGAGGTTTTCATTAAGGTTTGGGAAGATAAAATTGATTTTAAAAACGAGAATACCATTAAATCCTACCTCTACACGTCGGTAAAGAATAAATCTCTTGATTATCTAAACAGTAAGCGTTACAAGTCTACAGCTCATTTTACGATTAATGAAATGGAGCAATTAGTAAAGGAACCATTCTTTTTACGTGAAGTAGTCGTTTTGGAAGCCTCTTCAATTATTAATAATGCGATCAATACTTTACCGCACAAATGTGCTCAAATCATAAAGTTGAGTATAAAAGAATTCACCAATTTACAGATCGCTGAGGAATTAGGGATTTCGATCAATACGGTTAAAACCCAAAAAAAAATAGCATACAAAAAATTAAAACCTTTGTTAAAAAATTATTTTATACTCATTGCTTTTATCTTTGATTAAGGCATCCTGTTAAAAAAATGTAATTTTTTTAAACTTTTTTCACCCCCTATACTTTTTTTTTCGTCTTAGCATACAAACAGGTTTTTGTATGTCTATTTTTAACCAAATATTAAGTCTTTCCAAAAAAATTGCGACTTCCTTGTTAAAAGATGAAGCTCCCGAGGCTTTAGAAGATTCAGAATTATTCAACCAACAAGACAAAGAATATATAATAAACAATCTAACAGATGAAACGTTAATTAAAGAACGTTTAAACCTATTAAATCAAATAGATAAGCAAAACGATTGGCAACAGGTTAAAAGCAAAATTAACCATCCTGTTAAGAAGATGTTCATTTGGAGATATGCTGCTGCTATAGTTATAGGTCTTTTAGCGACCACTTTGTTCTTTAAGGACAAATGGTTTCATACTGCAACAGATACAGGTATAGTACCGAAAGTAGTGAGCCCTAATCCCATAGTTCCAGGGGAAGATAAAGCGACATTGACATTAGAAGATGGTTCTCAAATTGCATTGGAAAAAGGGGAAGGTTTTCAATTACAAAATGCGGTTAGCAATGGACAAGAGATTGTTTACAATTCGGCCGATAATTTAAAAAAGGAAGTGGTTTATAATACATTAACCATTCCCCGAGGAGGCCAATATCAAATCACATTAGCCGATGGAACCAAGGTATGGCTTAATTCAGAATCCCAATTAAAGTTTCCTGTAAGTTTTATTGAAGGAAAAACTAGAGTCGTTGAGTTGGAATATGGCGAAGCCTATTTTGAAGTTTCACCAAGTACAAACCATAAAGGAGCTCACTTTAAAGTAATTAATGAGCATCAAGAAATAGAAGTTTTGGGGACTGAATTCAACATTAAGGCCTATGGAGACGAAAATGAAATTTATACTACACTTGTAGAGGGGAAGGTGCGTGTTAGTAATGCAGATTCCCAATTAAACTTAGAGCCAGGGCAACAATCAAAAATCAATCTTAAGGATAGCAATATAACCGTTAAAACAGTTGATGTTTATAGTGTAACATCATGGAGAAAAGGGCTCTTTAGCTTTAAAAGAATGCCTTTAAATGATATCATGAAAGTGTTGTCCCGATGGTACGATGTTGAAATCCATTTTGCCAATAGCGAGCTTGAACAAGTGAAATTTAATGGGGTGCTAAGCAAAAATGATAAATTAGAAGAAATACTAGATGCAATTAAAAATACAAACTTTATAAATGCCTATGAGATAAATAACAATAAGATTACTATTAAATAAAATAAAAAGGGAACAAAGACATATACCTGGTAAGTAAAGACACTTTATTCCCTTGAAGTCAATTAATTAAAAATGTTTAATCAACTAATCCACAAATTTATGGAAATTAAATTTATTAACCACCTTTCCTTTTATAGGAAAAAGATTCTACACATTATGATGAGAACCTTTATACTCTTGTTTTGTACATCGGTCTTTAGTTTTACCTCGAGTGATATTTTTTCTCAAAGTAAAAAAGTCATTATAGAAGAAGACAAGGTCATAACTATTGATGAAGTCTTCGATATTTTACGTGAACAAACAGATTTTACATTTATTTATCAGGAGGATCTCTTTAAAAACACGCCTAAAGTACATCTTAAAAAAGGGACTATTAATGCTAATAAATTATTAGAAGAAAGTCTGTCTAAAACTGATTTTAAATTTGATATAACCAAAAAAAATAAAATCATTTTCATAAAGACATCAGAAGTGGTAGCTCCAGTTCAACAAGTTTCCATTAATGGAACCATAGCCGACTTGAATGGTCAGCCATTGCCAGGAGCCAATATCCTTGAAAAGGGAACAACCAATGGAACGCAATCAGACTTTGATGGCGCATTTAGTCTAACGGTGGCCAATAAGAACGCAATCCTTGTGGTGTCTTATATAGGGTATGCCACCAAAGAGATTACTGTTGGAGAACAAACCAATATCGCTATAGTTTTAGAAGAAGACGCCGCAGGCCTGGATGAAGTAGTCGTGGTAGGTTATGGAACCCAGCGTAAAATTGATGTTACGGGTTCGGTATCTAGTATAAAAACAGAAGAGTTAAATAGGGCGCCTGCACCCAATTTAGCGAACTCTCTGGCAGGTAAGCTAACCGGGGTTGTTACTACTCAAGTAAGTGGGCAACCAGGTTTTGATAATCCTACATTTTTAATTAGAGGGCAGAGTACATTTGGAAACAATTCTCCGTTAATTGTTGTCGATGGGATTGTACGTGGTGGTTCACTTAGCAGAATTAACCCCAATGAAATAGAAAGTCTAACCATTCTTAAGGATGCCGCTTCTACTGCTGTATATGGAGCAAGGGCAGCAAATGGAGTGGTATTAATAACCACTAAAAGAGGGGCCACAGGTAAGGCCAGCTTTGAATACACAAGTAGCTATAGTTTTGAAAAACCGACGGTAAGACCTAGGTTTATGAATGCTGGAGAATATGCCGAAAATATTAATATAGCTCGTGCTAACGATGGTAACACTGAACCTAAATATACAGAAGCCGAAGTAGCAGCTTTTAAAAATGGAACACTGCCCAGTACAGACTGGTGGAATGAAACCACTCAAAAGCATGCCATAACCGAAAGACATGACCTCTCTGCCAGCGGTGGTAGTGAGAAAACAAAGTATTTCTTTTCTGTGGGCTATTTAAATCAAGAAGGATTGCTTAAATCCTCAGGTTATACTTCATACAGTATACGTTCTAATTTTGATGCCCAATTAGCAGAAAATTTAAAATTATCAGTAAACTTAGCAGGAAGAAAGCAAACCATAAAGCAAACCGGAGCCGGTGACGATAAAAATGGAGCAGCAGTGGTCTTCAATAGGATCGATCAGTCTTTACCTACTTACCCAGCATATATTTATGGTGTGGAACCAGAGCGCGTTTTAGGTTTTAACGGCTTAGGCGGTAATCCTATTGGAGATGCTAATTACTCAGGAACCGATAAAAGGTTGGCTCATATCTTTCAAAGTACCTTTGAGTTGAACTATCTGGTTAAACAAATTGAAGGCCTTTCATTAACGGCCAGATATGCTTACGATTATGCATTAGATGCCCAAAGTAAATTTTCAACTACATATAGATTTTACAATATGGAGACCAATAGCTTTATTGTAGATGATATAAATAGAAACTTGACCGAAGTAAGAAAGCAAAGTATGCAAGAAGTCGCTTCGTTTCAAGTGAATTATGCTAAAGCGTTTGGAGATCATAAGTTATCCGTTTTAGGAGTTGTGGAAAAGGCAAATAACTATAATGATAACTTAAATGGATACAGAGATGGATTTGCTACATCAGTACTGCAACAGTTGGGAGCAGGAGCTACAGATAATTTAAACAACGGTGGCTCTGCTAGTCAATCGGGGCGTCTTGGCTATGTAGGAAGGGTAGACTATAGTTTTGCCGATAAATATTTATTGCAGGCCAATGCCCGCTACGATGGGTCGTATAATTTTCATCCCGATCGCCGTTGGGGATTTTTTCCAGCGTTTTCTGCCGGGTGGGTCATTTCCAAAGAAGACTTTCTTAATGATTCAAACGTTGTAAACCTTTTAAAATTAAGAGGGTCTTGGGGACAAGTAGGTAACGATAGAATTCCAACTTATGAGTATCTGGCTACCTTTAAGTATAATGGAGGGTATGTTATAAACGGAGAGTATCAAGTAGGATTGTTTGATCAAAAAACGGCAAATGAGGACGTGACATGGGAAACAGCAACATCATACAACATTGGTTTGGAGTTTGACCTCCTTAACCATGCCTTTTATGGAGAGGTAGATTATTTTCATAAAAGAACTGAGGATATATTATTGCCAAATGAAGCAGAAGTACCAGATTCGTTTGGATCTGATTTACCAAATGAAAACTTTGGGATAGTAGAGAACCATGGTGTTGAGTTCTCCTTAGGGCATAGAAATACGGTTGGGGATTTCTCATACAATATTGATTTAAATGGAACTTTTGCTAAAAGTGAAGTTATTGAAATGAGAGAACCAGAAGGTGTGTTGCCTTGGCAAAGACAGACAGGACGATCATTTGGACAACATAGAGGGTTTACTGCACTTGGGATATTTCAAACACAAGAGGAAATAGACAGTTGGTCTGTAGATCAAGATGGCCAAAGCAATGCAACGTTACAACCTGGGGATGTTAAATATAAGGATTTAGATGATGATGGTGTCCTTAACGATAATGATAAAGGGGTTATTGGCAAAGGCTGGATACCAGAATTTATTTATGGTGCCAATTTAGGAGCTAGCTATAAGAACTTTGAATTGAACGTATTCTTCCAAGGAGCAACAAATCTGGAAAGAAATGTTATGAACATACCGTTCGAGTTGGAAACCAATAGCGAAAGTGTATTGATTGATTCTTGGTCGCCAACCAATACCGATGCGGCCTACCCAAGATTATCAGTGGGATCAGATGCTAACAACCATAAAGATTCTACATTTTGGCTAAAAGATGCCACATACCTTAGATTGAAAAACATTGAATTGGCATATACCCTATCGGGACTAAATGGTTTAGAGCAAATTGGGGTAGATCACGTAAGGCTATTTGTATCTGGTAGTAATTTGCTAACCTGGAGTAAAATAGATAATAGAGATCCAGAAGGCCCTTCGGGAATTAGAGGTGCATTCTATCCGCAAATGAAGAGCGTATTGTTTGGTTTGAATGTTAAATTTTAAAAAAAAGAAAATGAAAAAATATTTAATTTTATTCTCGTTAGCTTTAATGGCCTTAATTGGTTGTAGTGAAGATTTTTTAAACGAGAAAGGATCCTTAACAGACCTTAATTCAGATTTAGTATTCCAAGACGAAGCACTTACTTTAGCCGTTCTATATAGGACTTACGATTTTTTACCACAGGGCTATGGCGATGTTTCTCCAGGTTATGGCTGGCGTTTTATGTTGGCTTCTATTACCGATGAGGCCAGATCTAAAAGTGGATGGATAGAGTCTAACAAAGTTATAGCTAAAGGACTTATAACGCCCGATAAAAATCCCTTGGATAACTGGGGGCATCTTTACAAAGGCATAAGAAGAGCAAACAACATCATAGAAGGTATGGCCGAAGCCCCTTTACGACAAGAGTTTAGAGACAGGGTTAGCGCAGAGGCTAGATATTTAAGAGCTTGGTTTTATTTTGATTTAACCAGACGCTATGATGGAGTGCCTTTAATTTTAAAGGCTCAAACAGGAAATGACGATTTGTTGGTGCCCAGAACACCTAGGGCAGAGATATATAAGTTTATAGATGAAGAGCTGGACGCAATAGCACCTATACTGCCAACACATGCCGAAGTTGATACTGCTGGAGAAAGAGGGAGAGTAAACAGGGAAACCGCATGGGCCTTAAGTAGCCGTATGAACCTATACGCTAAAAACTATGCTAAGGCTGCTGCATCGGCAAAAAAGGTAATGGATGCTGGTTTTACCTTGCAACAGGGAGATTACGATTTATTGTTCCAATCTTATGGAGGAAATCCTGAAGTTATTTTTGAAGTAGAAAATAAACTACCTCAAAAAGGCCATAATTTCGACTTGTTAAATTTACCCTTTAGCCTAAGAGCAGATTGGGGATCCCAAACCAACCCAACACAAGAAATGGTAGATGCTTACGAAATGGCAGCTACAGGATTGCCTATAACAGACCCAGCATCAGGGTACGATCCAAACAACCCTTATGCGGGGAGGGACAAAAGGTTTTATGCTACTATTGCATACCATGGCTCTTTCTTAAAAGGAAAAAACCTGGACTTGTTATATCCTGGAGGTGAAGATGCACCGTTAAAAACGGGGTTACATACCCAGTCTGGGTATTACCTTAAAAAGTTTATTGATGAAAGTGCAACCGATATTGATGGAAAGACCTATTATCAAAGTAGAACAAGTTGGAAGGAATTTAGATTGGGTGAGATATTATTGAATTATGCCGAAGCCCAAAATGAAGCTGTTGGACCAGATGCGTCGGTTTATGATGCTATTAATCAGCTTAGAAGCAGGGCAGGATTACCTGGCTTGCCATCTGGGTTATCACAAAGCGATATGAGAGACCGTATTCGTCATGAGAGACGTATAGAATTGGCTTTTGAGAACCATAGGTATTTTGACATGATTAGATGGGGTATAGCAAAAGAGGTTATGGATGGGAATAAGTTTCATGGTATGCTTGTAAAGGATAATGATAATGATGGTGTGTTAGAGTATGAAATTTTTGAAATTAATAGACCACAACACGTGTTCCAAGACAAAAACTACCTTTTGCCTATTCCACAAGATGAAATAACTAAGAACCCCAATTTAAAGCCTCAAAACCCTGGTTATTAACCATGGTTTATTTAGATAAATAAGTATAGTTTTTGAGTTGTTTTTAACTTGATTTTGAGTGACACCTTGGGTATATTATATGCTCAGGGTGTTTTTTTTTCTCAATTCCAATATTTGGTTTGTGTTTTAAGTTGTGTTTTATTCAGAGGTTTGTTGTCGTTAAAGAAACAAATGGTTAACAGGAGGGGGGATTTACCAAGATATATAAATCATATGATTATACATTTCTGTTGCTAACAAATTTTATCATTTTATTGTAAAAAGGTCATTAAAGTGTTGCTTTGAGTCTGTCGATATAAGCTAGAAATGAACCACAAAATGATCTCTTCTTATAACGGCATTAAAATACTATGTCTTCGCGCTTAATGTCTGCTTATTGCAATATAGAACTTTCATCCACCATTACTATTATTTCAGTTAGAACCTACCTTATCTAAACCAAGTTATTCAATGTTGGATATTTACATAACCTGTTACAAAAGATAAAATAAAAATCTATTAAATAACTTACATTATTTGTTAGCTCTTTTTTCCAGGTCAGTGCGGTGAATTAATAACATTCTGCCCATAGGCTTGTCGTTTCTATATGTTTGAGTCCTTAAACTAAGGTCACCCATGGGAATTTCAAAGGGATCTGTATATTTTTTTCCAAAACGCACTGGATAGGTGTTGTTAATGGTATAAAAAATTTCAGTACCAGGAATTGAGTTAGTCAATTCACACATCAGTTTTCCATTGTCCTTATAAACTCTAACAATGGGGTCGTATACTGCCTTGCTGATATTTAGAGACTTTAAATCGAAACGTTTAAAGTGTATTTCAGTTTTTTGAATAAAATACTCCCAGTCCTTATTTTCTTTAGGAGTCCATAAAGCCTCAGATAAGGCAAATGCTCTAGGGTAGGTCATGTAAAAGGCAAAAGGTAGATTAGGTATTCTTTCAGTCCATAAACAACCTTGCCCTCCTAAAACAAATTTAGGATCAATAGATTCTGGAATGGGATCAAAGCTATATACTTTTTCAAGGTTAACATAACGATTTTGGGTTTCCACACTATGGTCGCCTTGAGCCAAATCTAAATACGTGTATGCTCTGGGAGTCATTATTACATCATGCCCTAATTTAGCAGCTTCTAAGCCTGCTTGCATATCGTGCCAACTCATTACCGTTGCACCATCTGCTAGGCCACCAATAAGTATCTCGCCCCAGCCAATCATTTTCTTGTTTTTACTGGAGATAATTTTTTCAATACGCTTTACAAAATAGCTTTGCAGCTCATTACCGTTGGCAATTTTGTTGGCTTTCATAAACTTTTGAACCTCTGGGTTTTCTTCCCAATAACCATGGTAGGCTTCATCGCCGCCCATATGAATATATTTTCCGGGGAATAACGCGGCTATTTCGGTGAAAATTTTATCAACAAAATCATATACACCTTCGTCTGCCGGATTCAGCATGTTTTCAATAAACATTTCAAAGGTAAAATCGGGATTCCATTGCACAAACTTACCTCCGGGCTCAACATATTTAGGATCATTGTTGGATGCTAGTTCTGGGTAGGCGGCCAGTGCAGCCATACTATGTCCCGGAAAATCGATTTCGGGAACAATGGTTATATTTCTGTCCAAAGCATATTGTACCACTTCTTTAATGTCTTCTTGGGTGTAATAGCCACCATAAGTTGCTTTTTCACCTTCTTTAGGAGCTGTCCTGTCTGTTCCAAAATACCCATGTCTTTCAACCCGCCAAGCGCCTACTTCGGTTAATTTTGGATAGGACTTTATTTCTATTCTCCAACCTTGGTCGTCGGTTAAATGCCAATGGAACACATTAAATTTATATTGAGACATTTGGTCAATAAAGCTTTTTACTTCTTCCACGGTAAAAAAATGCCGGCTTACGTCAAGCATTAATCCCCTCCAACCAAAGCGTGGATAATCCTTTATTTTACATCCAGGAATCTGTATTGATTTAGAGTCGTAATTGGTTATTGTTTCGAAATGGGGAGGTAATAATTGTCGTAAGGATTGTAGTCCGTTAAAAATTCCCGAAGACCCATTGGCTGTTAATGTTATACCGGAGTTTGTTACATCTAATAGATAGCCCTCTACACCTAGTTCATTGTCCTTTTTTTTATTTAAAGTAAATGTAATCGAATTTTCAACAATTTTATTGCTGGCAACCGCAGTAATTCCCGATTTTTCCAGTAGGGTTTTAAACTGATTGATGTATTGGTTTGTTTGTGGATCCTGAGTTTCTATATTAAAATTTAATACGTCCCTTAATACAAAAGAAGCATTTTTACCCTCAAAACTTACAGGTTCAGGTATAATAGAATGTTGGGCATTTATTATTTGCGATAGTGTTAGAAAAAAGAAAGTAAGGAATAATGTTTTCATGTTTAAAATTTATCTTAGCCAGAGTAGGCTTTTACCTTTTGGTTACGTAAGTTATACCAAGGTTTTATGTGGAGCAAAATTAACATTTTTTTTGTAGAGGTAAGCATAGGTAAAGAATCTGACGAATAATAAAAGAAGCTCCTTAATCCTTATGAATTATGTTAATTACTGATATTCAATTAAATAAACTTCGTTAATAGAGTTGAAAATATAGGGAAAGACCAGAAACCACCCTTATAATGAACTTTTAGCCCATGTAGTTTTTTTGAGCAGAGCCTTAATTTTGATATGAACAAAAATAAAGGTCGGTCAACTATTTAAAAAAAAATTAATAAACGATGAAGTACAGTATTATTCACAATAAGAAAAGAAAATATTCGAAGTGCCTTTTACTGGCAATTCTTTTAATATGTTCGCTTGGTTGTAAAAAAAATAAGAAAGAAGTGGCACAGGAAGTTGAAGTAGTAGCAACCAATAAGGTTTCTAATAATGCAGTAAATGCCATTTTAAGTAAAGGAATAAGTGATTGTGAATCGCAGTTAGAAATAGCAGTGCCCAAATTAACCGATCTTACCAAGCACCCCAGACTAATAGAAACTAATGAAACCGAATGGAAAGAAGTACCCAATGGCAGATTGGTATGGACCTCTGGTTTTTACCCAGGGATTTTATGGTACATGTACGACCTTAGTGGCGATAAAAAATGGGAGGCCGAAGCTATAAAGCGTACCGAAGTATTTGAAGATTTTAAAACCATAACAGAACACCACGATATAGGGTTTATGATGTTTCCTGCTTATGGCAATGGCTATACTATTGGGCATAAAGAAGCCTATAAAGATATACTATTAACATCGGCAGCTTCACTAGCCAGTCGTTTTAACCCTAATGTGGGGACTATTAAATCGTGGTCCAATAAAATGCATCCACGTTGGAAACAACATATTACTATTATAGATAATATGCTCAATCTAGAGTTATTGTTTTGGGCAACCAAGCATGGTGGAGACCAAAAGTTTTATGATATAGCGGTAAAACATGCCGAAACCACAATGAAGCATCATTTTAGGGAGGATTATACCTCGTGGCATGTCTTGGAATACGATTCCATAACAGGAGAAGTGCTTAATAAAAACACCAAGCAAGGCTATGCCGATGATAGTAGATGGTCAAGAGGGCAAGCCTGGGGCGTCTATGGCTATACCATGATGTACAGGGAAACCAAGGATAAGAAGTTTTTGGACTTCGCCAAAAAGATAACAGATAAGTACTTATCCCTGTTGCCAGAGGATTATGTACCATGTTGGGATTTTGATGTCGCTAACGATCCAAAAGAGGAGAAAGACGCTTCGGCAGCAGCAGTAGTCGCTTCAGCTTTGTTGGAACTAAGTACCTATATGGATAACCAAGAAGATAAAAACCGTTATTTTAATGCGGCGTTAAAAATGTTAACCTCTTTAGGTTCCGAAGCTTATTCAGGAGTAGATAAGGCGGATTCATTTTTATTGCATTCAACAGGAGCAAAATCTTTAGGACATGAAATAGATGTGGCCTTAATTTATGCAGATTATTATTATATTGAAGCATTATCCAGATTAAAGCACATGACGGAAAATAACTTAACAAATGAGTAATATTAAGATTTTATATGTTTTATGTATAGCAGTTGTTTTTGTTTCATGCCAGTCTGCTCCAGAAGAAAAAAAAAGCACACAGCCTAATTTATTATTTATTTTTCCGGATCAACTTAGAAATGCAGCTATAGGCATTAATAACGAAGATCCCGTCTATACCCCAAATATAGATCAGTTGGCAAAAGAAGGCATGGTTATTTCAAATGCCGTTAGTAATTTTCCGTTATGCAGTCCGTATAGAGGGATGCTAATGACCGGAAAGTTGCCATACAACAATTCGGTTTTAACCAATGCCAATTCCAATCGCTATAAATACAATAATTCTTGGCAAAAGGAAGATGTTAGCTTTTCCGATGTTTTGGTTAAAAATGGTTATGATGCTGGTTATGTTGGAAAATTACACTTAACATCACCCGCACCAATACCCGAAAAAGATTCGGTGCTTTGGGATGCCTATACACCAAAGGAATTTCGTCATGGTTTTAATTTTTGGTATTCCTACGGCACTTTCAACGAACATAATACACCCCATTATTGGATAAACGATGCCAAGGAAAATGAAGTAACCTATATAGAAGAATGGTCGGCCAAACATGAAGCCGATGTTATTATAGACTATATCAAGAACCCTTCAAAAGAAACCAGAAGTAAAGATAAGCCGTTTGCCTTATTTTGGTCTGTAAATCCACCACATCCACCATACCAATATGTCCCGGAAAAATATGTAAAACCATATAAAGATAAGTCTTTAGAAGAATTGTTGGTAAGGGATAATGTTGATTTAGAAACCCATGCAGATTCATTGGCGTTTCATAATGGAGCGACTCGAAATCATACTCATTTGGCCAAAGATCAAGTGAAAAACTATTTTGCGATGATAACTGGTGTCGACGAGCAAATAGGCCGTGTTTTAAAGGCTTTAAAAGAACAGGGATTAGATAAGAACACCATCGTGGTCATTACTTCAGATCATGGTGAAATGATGGGTGGCCATGGGTTGATGTCAAAAAACATTTGGTACGACGAGGCCATGAATATCCCTTTTATATTAAAGTGGCCAGAACAAATTAAAGGCGGACAAAAAAGCGATTTACTATTAAGTGTCCCCGATGTTATGCCAACCTTATTGAATATGATGGGGGCCACTAAAGGAATTCCAGCAGATTTAGATGGAATCGATTTATCTTCAGTAATACTAGAGGGACAAGGAGAACAGCCAAAAGCAGCGCTATATTATTATATAAAAGAAGGGCAACCAGCATCGGGACATCGTGGTATGAAAACCCATGAGCACACCTTTGTTATAACCATAGACGATAATAATACCGTTCGGGAGTTTTTATATGACAATGTGAATGATCCTTATCAATTAACAAATAGAATTGGAGAAGATGCAGCTATAGAAAGTTCTTTGCGAATACAACTACTAAATATGTTGAACGCTAAAAAAGATCCATGGTTGGACTTTTATCAATCGGTACAAGATAAAAAATAATGACAATGACACGTAAATTGCAAAAATATAAAACAGTAAGAATGCTTAGAAATGGTCTTTTTTGTTTTGTCGTATTTTTAGTTTTGGATTGTACAGTACAGGGGCAAGAATATCCTGCTGTAGAGTCTTTCGAAAAAGAGGCCACAATAAAGGCTTATAAACATTCTGAAAACAGTAAGCTAAACATAAGTGATAGCCATTTTAGATTTGGAAAGACTTCACTGCAATGGGAATGGAATGGAGAAAGCAGTTGGGTGGAAACATCAAACTTTAGAATATTAAGCCATGATGAAAGTCCATTGGCTTATGGAGATCACTTTCCTTCAAGTCCTACTTTTACATTTTCTGTTTATAGTGAAACACCTCAAAAAGGGAGTGTTCGATTTATATTTAGTAAAGTAGGTGAAGAAGACGTTTGGTTTGACCTAGATTTAAACTTTTATGGATGGCGTCGTTTGTGGGTACCTTTTTATGAAATGCAGGGCAACGCACCAAAGAAGGGTGCTGCAGTTTCATATACCAATTTTAAGGTTCAGGCAACGGCAGTGTCTGGAACCTTATATTTTGATGATATTATTTTTTCACAATACCAAGACGATCGCCATCAATACCCAGACCTTCAAGTACCCTTCATTAAAGATGGAGGTTCTGGCGACGACCACTGGATGCCTTTAATAAGTAATTATAATCATCTTAGGTCATTAAAGGTAAATCCTATTTCGGTAGCAATAAAATTAGACTTATTACGAGTTGAGAAAGCTTTGGACAATGATTTGGAAATTGCCAAAAAATATAAGGTCTATATCAATTCGTTAAAAGAAGACTATCAATCGTTAAAGCTAAATGTTAATGGTAAAACAGTTACGGGCCCACCGTTAACCTATCAATTAAAACAAGAATACTTCGATAAGAAGCAACAGGGGGCAAAGAACTATAATGATATTGCCGATTTTGGGAAGAAAATTAAAAAACTATCAAATTATTACAACAGGGCAAACCCCAGTGAGCAGCAGGAAATCAAAACCATGTTTGTGGCGGCTTCTAAATACTTTTTGGATCAAGGTTGGCAGGCCGGAGCTTCAGGAGGAACCAGGCATCATATAGGTTATTCTGTTAGGGATATTACTGAAGCCTTTTATAAAATGAGACATGCGTTGCGGGAAGAAGGCTTGCTAAGTCAAATAGGAGTCAGTTTACATTGGCTACATAATTTGGGTATGGTTTTGGCAGATGAAAAAGAGTTTCATGTCAATATCGATTATTTAAACACCCAGTCCTATTACCATTTAATGTTAATCTTTTTAATGGAAAGCCAGGAAGAACAAGCCGCTTTGTTAGCAGCCTATTCAAAATATATATCAATTACACTGGCACAACAAAATGAGGATTGGGGATTTAAGGTAGATGGCACGTCTTGGCACCATAACGGGCATTATCCAGCCTATGGTATAGGCGCTTTTAAAACAGTACCAAAAGTTATTAGTACCCTATCGGGCACCCGTTTTAGAATACGACCTCAAGGCCATGAGAATTTTAAAAGGGCCTTTTTAACGACAAGAATTTACAGCCAACTTTATAACTGGGGCTTTGGTAATGCAGGGAGACATCCACTGGAAAACAACGGTATAAAGGATTTAAAGGAACAATATTTGTTGATGGCAAATGCAGGAAACCCGAAGGGGACTTCAAATATTGATAAAGACGTGGCTGCGGCCTATTTAAGGCTTTGGGGAAAGGACGACATGCTTAACAGCACCCTATTTACTAAGGTTAATGGCATACATAAGGAACGACTGTCTGGATACTATACCTTGCCCTATGCGGCAACAGCCATACACAGACGTAATGATTGGGCGGCCATCATGAAAGGTTATAGCAAGTATGTATGGGCTTCTGAAATTTATGCCGACGAGAATAGGTACGGAAGATATCCTGCTAATGGGACTATACAATTGCTTAACAGTGGTGGTGAAAAAGGCAGTGGATTCCAGCAAGAAGGCTGGGACTGGAACCGCTATCCAGGCGCTACAGTTATTTATTTACCTTTTGAAGAATTGGAGCCAGAAATGCTCCTAATCATGTTCCGTTCCAACGAAAGCTTTGCCGGAGCAGTTGAATTAGATGGTAACGGCGCTTTTGGTATGGTCTTAAATGAAGATAAAGGCTCAAATGCCGATGGTAAAGAAGTCAATATTGGCTTCCCTGGAAAACTAAAAGCCAAAAAATCGGTATTTTCATTTGGAGATAAACTAATTTGTATAGGCACCAATATTTCCAGTATTGACCCTAAAAACCCAACACAGACCAATTTGTTCCAAACGGCTTTAACCGATAAAAAAGCACCTGTATATACATCATCAGGAAACCTGTCTAAGTTTCCATTTGAGACCCAGTTAACCCAAGAAACCAATAATTGGGTAGTCGACCCTTATGGTAATGGATATCACATTCTGTCTAACAGTTTGGTGCATGTTAAAAAAGAAGAACAGCACTCATACCATAATAAATATTCGCTTCGAACAGGAGGGATGAACCCAAAGGGAAAAGGAGCTAAAGAAACCGAAGGCGACTATGCTGCTGCATGGATAGACCATGGTATGGCACCAGAAAATGCGTCGTACCAATATATTATCTATCCATTTATGGATGAAGATGATATCAAGGCCTTCTCCAATAAAGTAAAAAACAGCGACACCTATGCTATTTTAAGGGCAGATGCTACGGCACATATAGCTTTAGATAAAGAAACAAACACAACAGGCTATGTTATTTTTGAAGCCAATAAAACTTTGGGTCATGGCGTTTTAAAAGAAGTATCTGAGCCTTCACTAATTATGGTTAATCAAGAACATCCAAATATGTTGCAACTTAGTGTGGTGCAACCAGATTTGAATTTTCCTGAATACAAACCGGGAAAGTTTAAAAATTACAGCCAGCCTGTTCAGCTAACCATTACATTAGAAGGGAAGTGGAATGTAATTGATAAAGAGCCAACAACTACAGTTGATAATTCTGGTGACAGTACACGTATTACCTTAGAGTGTATCAATGGATTTTCTAAAAAGTTAAAGTTGGGGAAACTATAAAAATGGGGCAAAGTCAAATAAAATCACTTTTTCTTTTAATAATAGTTTTAATTTCATGTAAGCAAAGCGAAAAAGATTTGGTCGTTGAGTCACAAATCAATAAAAATCAAGACCAACCCAATATTGTGTTGATCATGACCGATCAACATCAAGCCGAAGCCATGAGTATAGTAGGTAACACCAACTTGCATACGCCCAATTTGGATAAGCTGGCAAAATCAGGTATTCGTTTTGATAATGCCTATGTTACCTTTCCGTTATGCACGCCATCACGTTCCAGTCTATTTACAGGCAAAATGCCCCATAGCTTAGGAGTCAATTCTAATACAGAAGGCGATAATACTTTAAATAAAAAAGATAAGGAATTAGGACTTGGTAATGTTTTAACAAAAGCAGGATATCATTGTGCCTATGGTGGGAAATGGCATGCCCATGAGGCCGCTATGGTTGAAGGGAATGGTTTTGAAAAAATCGCCGATTTTGGTGATATACCATTAGCAGAAAAAACCATTGAATATTTAAAGTCGAGAAAAGATAAGGCACAACCGTTCTTTTTGGTAACGTCTTTTGATAATCCGCATAACATTTGTGAATGGGCAAGAAATCAACCCCTGCCATATGGTAATGTTCCATCAGTGGCTTTAAACGAAACGCCAGAATTGCCTATTAATTTTAAAAAGTCTGATGCCTTTCCAGAAGCATTACAAATTGAACAAACCACTAATAAAAAGGTCTATCCTACGCAGCATTATACCGAAGAAGATTGGAGGCAGTATCGTTATGCCTATTACAGATTGGTTGAAAAGGTCGATAAGGAAATAGGCAAAATTATGGATGCTATTGATAACTTGGGACTGCGGGACAATACTATAATTATATTTACCAGCGACCATGGCGATGGTAATGCGTCACATGGTTGGAATCAGAAAACGGCCTTGTTTCAAGAAAGTATAAATGTCCCTTTCATTGTAAATTATAAAGGAAAAAATAATGCTAGGGAGATTGTAAATTCGACTTTAATTTCTAATGGATTGGATTTATATCCAACAGTTTTGGATTATGCCGGTATTTCTGTTTCCGATACTTTTTTAGGAAAAAGTATTAAACCCCTTATAGCAGGCAAAAAAGATTATGAAAAGCATGACCATATTGTTGTTGAGACAAAGTTTGAAGGGAAGCAAGCTTATGGAACTACAGGAAGAGCGGTCATAACGGAAAAGTATAAATACGTTGTGTACAATTGGGGAAAAAATAGAGAGCAATTTTTCGACCTTCAAAATGACCCTTATGAAATGAATAATCTTATACAATCTAAGGAATACATTCAGCATATAGATGAGTTTAGACTCAAATTAATCAATTGGTGTAAGCAAACAAAGGATACCAAGTTTTTAAAACAGACCGTATTGCCATCAAATAGTATTATACAATCAAACGAATTATTTGATAAATCTTATTAAATTGATTATAATGAAATTGTACCAAACAGTTTTAATTATCCTATTGTTATACTTTAACAGTTGCGCTTCACAAACAATTTATAAAGATGTTTTAAATGATACGAATAACTGGATTGTAGAACAGCAACCAGGAGGAAAAGTGTTATTTGAGGGTAATAGTATAGAAGTTATAGATGCAAAAGGTTGTACCATCTGGCTTAAAAATGAACTAGAGGGGCCAATAAAGATTCAATACCACATTACCATTATTGATGAGGGAGGGCCTTATGATAGGGTTTCGGACATGAACTGCTTTTGGATGGCCAACGATCCAGAAAACCCAGATGACTTTTTTAAGGATTCAAAAAACCGTGCAGGCCGTTTTCCAAACTATCATCATTTAAAACTATATTATGTTGGATATGGCGGGCATAATAATACCAAAACAAGGTTTAGAAGATATAATGGTAATATAGATAGGCCATTATTGCCAGAGCATGATCTGTCTGATAAAAAGTTTATGATTACAGCTAATAAAGAAATGCATATTGAAATTGTGGTAAAAGAAAATTACACCAGTTATTCCAGAGATGGAGAAATCCTATTTGAAATTAATGATCCCGAACCTTATAAGAGTGGTTACTTTGGATTTAGAACTGTTAATAATCACATGAAAATCAATAGTTTTAAAATAACTCAATTAAATTAATACATTAAATTAAATAGATGGTTAAATTAAAGAATATCATGAAATTAAAAACCGCTTACCTTTTTATTCTTTCCATTATATGCATAAGCACATCTTTGGCCCAGACTATTTTGCCAACACCAATGGAGGTTAAAACTTTGGATTCAAAATTTGAATTTAAAACTTCCATAAAATTGGCCTATGATACGAATTGTTTGCAATCTGCCCAATGGCTTGCAGATAAGTTGGGGATATATGTACAGGTGGAAAAAGAGGAGTCTACTGTTGGTGATATTGTTTTAAGCTGTAAAAGAGCTAATAAAGATTTAGGTCATGAAGGTTATGAGTTACGAGTGGATCATGATGGTATAAAGATTTCTTCAAATGGAGATACAGGAATTTTTTATGGTATACAAAGCTTGCTTCAATTATTACCTGTAGAGGTGCAGGCAGGAAAAAACTACAACCTAAAAGGATTTACCATTGAGGGGGTTACTATAGCCGACCAACCAAAATATAGTTGGAGAAGCTTTATGATAGATTCAGGTAGGCAGTACCAATCGCCAGAATTTATCAAGCGCTATTTAAATTATATGGCCATATTGAAGATGAATGTATTCCATTGGCATCTTACAGAAGGGCAAGGTTGGCGTATTGAAATTAAAAAATACCCTAAGCTTACCGAAATTGGCTCGAAAGTAGCTACAGGTAAAGAGCAGCAAGGCTATTATACCCAAGATGAGATTCGTGATATTGTTGCTTATGCCAAAGAATTGCATATTATGGTGGTTCCAGAAATTGATGTACCCGGGCATTCTGAAGCGGCTTTAATAGCCTATTCCGAAATGACCTGTTTTGGTAAAGCGCCAGAAACCGTTATGGGCTTTTCTTCTAATCTATTTTGTGGTGGTAAAGAAAGTACCTATGCCTTTATTGAAGATATACTCGATGAAGTTAACGAATTATTTCCCTCACAATATATTCATTTAGGAGGAGATGAAGCCCCAAAGGCCAATTGGGATAAGTGTCCAAACTGTCTAAAAAAGATTGAAGAAGAACATTTGAACGACACGCACGATCTTCAGCTTTATTTTTCATCTCGGTTGGCCAATTATATGAAAACAAAAGGAAAGAAAGTTATTTTTTGGGGAGATGTAGTTTATGGTAACGGTACCATATTACCAGATAATGTAGTCATTCAATGGTGGAATTCCAGAGGGCATGGAGACTTAGCTTTAAAGAATGCTATTAAAAGAGGGCATCCTATTATTTGTAACACCAATCAGTATACCTACCTTAATTTCCCTTTGGTACCTTGGTCCAGATATAAAGAAAATAGAACATTCGATATAAAAAAGACCTATGAAGAGAACACCAGCGATTTGGAAAACCCAAATGAATTGGTATTAGGTATGGGCGCTTGCATATGGACAGATTGGTATGTCTTGGAACATATGATCGATCAGCGTGTGTTCCCTCGATTATTTTCATTGGCAGAACAAATGTGGCATAAAGGAGCAAGGTTGGATTTTGAAACATTTTATGGTAAGGTCAAACAAAAATATCCGTTGTTAACAGCATTGGGAATAGATTATGGACCAGCACTATTAGAAGAAGTCCCTATAGATTATAAATGGGAGTAATTATTATAAAGAAAAGAATTGTATTAAAAATAACTGATTGTCTGTAATCTGCCATAAAACAATTTATATGTCAGGTCGAGCATTGGTCGAAAAGAGAATATATTTTCTTTGAAAGCACCTTGCAAAGCAAGTCGAGACCTCATTTTAAATGTGTTAAGTCTAGTAACCTTTCGATCGGGCTCGAGGAGATAAAACTTTGTGTTAGGCACGGATATTCAATAATAAATAAACATTAGAAAAACATGTATAGAATGAGATATAACACCATATTACTTGCTTTTTTAGCATTAACGGTTATAGGATGTAAAAATAAAACATCAGAAAAAGAAGACCCCACAAAAGAACAAAAGCAACCTAATATTGTAATGATCTATGCCGATGATTTAGGCTATGGAGACATTAGCGCCTACGGGGCCACGACCATCCAAACACCGGCTATCGACAGTCTAGCCAAAGAAGGGATTGCCTTTCATAATGCCTATGCCACTGCAGCAACCTGTACACCATCGCGTTATTCACTTTTAACAGGTATGTATGCCTGGAGAAAGAAGGGTAATAGTATTGCTTCTGGAGATCAACCACTTTTGTTTGATACATCAAAGCCAACACTGGCCTCAGTATTGCATTCGGCAGGATATAAAACAGGTGTTGTTGGTAAATGGCACTTGGGACTGGGCGGCCCCGAAGGCCCAGATTGGAATGGAGATTTAAAGCCTGGACCACTTGAGATAGGGTTTGACTATTCGTTCCTCATTCCAGCCACTGGAGATAGAGTGCCCTGTGTTTTTGTTGAAAACCATAACATTGTAAATCTAGACCCTGCCGACCCTATTCAAGTGAACTATATGGAAAAGGTTGGTAACTGGCCAACAGGTTCAGAAAATTCGGAGTTATTAAAGATTAAGCCTTCACAAGGGCATGCCAATACCATTGTAAATGGCATTAGCCGTATAGGGTTTATGGAAGGTGGAAAAGAAGCGCTTTGGGATGATGAAACCATTGCCCAGGAATTGGTAAAAAAATCGATTGGTTTTATAGAAGCCAATAAAAAAGAGCCGTTCTTTCTCTATCTTTCAACACACGATATCCATGTACCAAGAGTTCCAAATAAAATGTTTCAGGGTAAAAGTGGTATGGGCCCAAGGGGTGATGTTATCTTGCAGTTAGATTGGACCGTAAACCAAATCATTTCAGCCTTAAAAGCACAACAACTATTAGATAATACCCTTATTATTTTCTCTAGTGACAATGGGCCAGTACTAGATGACGGTTATCATGATCAAGCTAGAGAATTAGTAGGCGACCACAAACCAGCTGGAAATTTACGAGGTGGAAAGTATAGTGCTTACGATGGAGGTAGTAAAATTCCATTAATTATTAGGTGGCCCGATGGAAAAGGAAAAGGAACGGTTTCCAATGCTATGGTGAGCCAAGTAGATTTTTTTAAATCCTTGGGTAAACTAGCAGGTGTTGATATGTCACAATACAATGCTATGGACAGTCAAGATCAGTTGGCAACCTTAACGGGAGAGGACACAGTAGGAAGAACATCCTTAATTCAGGAAAGCTTTGCAGGACCATTATCGTACGTCAAGGGTCATTGGAAATATATAGAACCTTTGGACGGTCCTAAACTAGTGCCTTGGGGGCCTATTATCGAAACTGGATTTGAAACAGCTCCTCAATTGTATAATTTACAAGAAGACCCAGGAGAGCAAAACAATATCGCCCAGAACCATCCCGATAAAGTTGAAGACCTTCAAGCAGATTTAATGGAAGCAAGGAAAGGGTTAAGCTTTACCATGTTTAAACCTAAGGTAGAATAATAGTATTTCAGAATAAAACGTAAAATAAATAGAAAATATGATAATATATGGTGCTAAAGATGTCCACTTAAAAACCGTTAAATCCACAACTGGAATTTGTCCAAACTGTAAAATTAAAGGGGAGTTATCTATTAATATATTCAGAAGGCATGCTCATATTTTTTGGATACCGTTATTTCCTTTGTGGAAAAAAGGTATTTCAGAATGTAGCCATTGTAAAAAAGTAATGAAGTATAGAGAGATGCCTGAAAGTGTAAAACTTGAATATCAAAATTTAAAAATTAAAACCAAAGGCCCTATTTGGCAGTTCATAGGAATAATTCTTATTATAGTTTTAGCATTGGGTGTAACTGCAATGAATAAATTTGGTAGTAAATCATATCAAAAAGAGAAGTTAGAACTTTTTGCATCTCCTTTGAAAGGAGATGTTTACGAATACGAAATAAGAACAGGAAAATATTCAACTTTAAAAGTTAAGCACGTTTCTGCTGATAGTATTTTCTTTTCTCCTAACAATTATGAATCTAGTAGTCTCATTCGATTGTATAAAATAAATAAAGAAGAAAATTATTCAGATAAAATTTATTCAATGTCAAGAGAAAAGTTAAAAGCAATGTATACTAAAGGGAAGATATTTGGAGTGAAAAGAGAATGATGATCTAGGATAATCAAAAAGCATAAAGTTTAAACAAAACACTTCATTATAAAAGCGAAAGCTTTTTAACTTTAAATAAGGCCGTTCAGGCCTTTTACGCTTTATATCCCCTTCTTTTTGGCTAGTCCGTCCCTCTATTGTTGTTTCATGGGTTTCTAAATTCGTTTTTGGATAGATATGACTTGAGATGAAGTAGGGGATACCCTTAGTTTTTGTCCTGTTTGGTTCCTATTGAAGACCCAATTGATATGGATTGGAAGTGTAATTAATGGTTGTTCTGAAGATGAATTTCAAAAAAAAAATAATCACTTTTATAGCATCCTGTTTTATCGTTTCTTTCATTTATGGACAAGGTGGAAGTGCCAATAAATGTATTAATGCAAGACCTTTATGCGGTGATGGCCGGTTCTCTTATCCTAATACATCAGGTGGCCCTTTTTTTGCTGAATCAGATCCAGATTATGGATGTGTCGGTTATCCATTCAACCCCTCTTGGTTTTACTTCAAAGTAGCTAAAGACGGAAACATTGGTTTAACGGTTCAACAAAGTTCTGCTTATGCAGGCATTCCAAATTTGGATGCAGATTTCGTGGCATATGGGCCGTTCGCCGATGCCAGTTCACCTTGCACATCAGATTTAACAGCATCAAACATTGTGGACTGTGGAAGTTCGCCGTCTGTCGTTGAGTATATAAACATTCCAAATGCAAAAGAAGGAGACTATTATTTATTGATGATAACCAATTTTACAACAAAACCAGGTTTTATTAGGGTAATCCAAACAGATGGCGCAGGATTTACAGATTGCAGTATTTTATCCGATAATATCGCCTGCGAAGGAGACTTTATAACCATGGATGCGACAACGCCCAATGCAACTAGCTATATATGGTATGAAGAAGTTGCTTGGGGAACAGGCAATTTTGTTGTTATAGCAGGAGAACATAACAAGACTTTTAATGCAGTAGCCTCTAACCATTATAAAGCAGAAGCTTACGATGTTTTTGGTAACTTATTGAATACATATAATTTTGAAGCATTATTTTTCCAAACCCCTTCAGTACCTTCATCAATAAAGGATTATCCATTGTGTGATGCATCGGGAGATGGAAGTATGGAAGCATTATTCGATTTAAGTACTATGGATTCTGAAGTTTTAGGTGGTTTGGATCCCGCTGTGTTTTCGGTATCTTATTATGACGATCATGATAAAGCCAATCTGGGAGAAGAGGCATTGCCAGAATTATACAAATCTTCAGAAAAAACAATTTATGCCCGTATAGATAATATAGCTACGAGTAGTATATCATGTTTTGACACAGGCAGTTTTAAAATTGTTGTAGAACCACTTCCTGAAATCAGTTTACAAGACCAGTACATATTATGTGTGGACACCAATGGCACAGAAGAAATACTTGCCCCACCGATAATAGATACAGGATTCGATGCTGTTAATTACAGCTTTATATGGTCTCTCGATGGCGTTGTATTGCTAGATGAGACAGATAGTATATTAATACCAAATGAAGAAGGAAGTTACAGCGTAGAAGTAACTAATTTGCTAACGGGTTGTTCTAATAGTACGTCTACTACTGTGAATTTAAGCTCACCTCCAGACATTTCAGCCTCAGTAACATCTTATGCTTTTACTCAAAGTAATACAATAGAAGCAACAGCAATAGGGAAGGGGTTTGAGGATTATGAGTTTAGTATAGATTCTGGGGTGTGGCAAGCAAACGGAGCCTTTAACAATGTGAGTTATGGTGAACATATTATAAAAGCAAGAGATATAAATGGGTGTGGAGTTTCTGAAACAAAAGTATTTGTAATAGATTATCCGTTTTACTTCACCCCTAACGGAGACAATAACCATGATACTTGGAATATAGTAGGCGTGGAGCACTTATTAAATGCCAAAGTGTATATATTCGATAGGTATGGCAAATTGATGAAGCAGTTAAGCCCAGGTACTAGCCAAGGTTGGGATGGAAGGTTTAATGGAACGTTGATGCCCAGTGACGATTATTGGTTTGTTATAGAATATGAAGAACCCTTAGATAAAAGTATAAAGCAATATAGATCCCATTTTGCACTTAGGAGATAATCTCTTTGTTAAGAAAGAGATTTAAGTAATGCCCAAATATTACCCTCTTATTGAACAATTATTCCCCCCAGCATATTATTTAAAACCTGTTACTTAGCTTAATATTGAATCTAAGGATTTGGATTGTGAATCAATATGATAAAGCAATATTTGATAATCAAAAGCTGGGTTGAATTGCTAATTCAGTATATATAAGCTTGAGTAATGGAGACATTTGCTATCGTTATTTTAATCTTATTGGCACTCAATGTTTTATTGCTATTGTTTAGCTGTAATAAAACAAGTAAATAATAGGCATTCTTGGAAGCATAGTGTTTATTAAGAAATAGACTTTTGGCAATCTAGCAAGAGTTTGGTTGTGTGAGATTTCAATTTGTATTTTTTTGTTTTCATTTAATAGGTAACCCCGTTATTTGGCTTGATTTCCTCTAATTAAAAGTCGTTTTTATTACATTTACTCAACACAAATAAGAGGTAATTATAATTTGAAATTAAAAATACAATCGATTGTATTAAAAAATATTCTATATTTGTAACTCATATTTTAATAAAACTAAGCATAACATAAAATAAGAAAGTACAGTGAGTAAAGTAGTGACATTTGGGGAGATCATGCTAAGATTGGCCCCACAGGGATTTTTAAGGTTTTCACAGGCCAATAGTTTTGATGTGGTCTATGGCGGAGGAGAGTCCAACGTAGCAGTATCGTTGGCCAATTACGGTATTGATGTAGATTTTGTAACCCGCTTGCCCAAGAACGATATAGGGGAGTGTGCCATGATGGAACTTCGTAAGCGTGGCGTAGGCGTAGATAAAATAGTATGGGGCGGAGACCGTTTAGGAATATATTTTTTGGAAACCGGTGCTGTAAGCAGGGGAAGCAAGGTAGTTTATGACAGGGCCCATTCGGCCATGTCGGAGATCAAACCGGGGATGGTGGACTGGGATGCGGTATTGGAAGGTGTAGAGTGGTTCCATTGGACGGGCATTACCCCGGCCATTTCCCAAGGCGCGGCCGATGCCTGCTTGGAAGCGGTAAAGGCGGCCAGCGATAAGGGCATCACCATTTCAACGGACCTGAACTACAGGGCCAAGTTATGGAAGTACTGTAGCAATGAGGACCGCGAAAGCATAATGACCGAACTGACCTCCTATTGCGATATCGTATTGGGCAACGAAGAAGATGCAGAGATGCACTTTGGCATCAAGCCCGAGGGCATCAGCGTACAGACCGAAGGGCATAACGTTAAGGCCGAGGCCTTCCTGTCGGTTTGCCAGCAAATGATGAAGAAGTTCCCAAAGGCCAAAAAGGTCATCACGACCTTGAGGGGCTCCATATCGGCGTCGCACAACACATGGGCCGGCGTACTGTACGACGGCAACAAGATGTACGAGACGCGCCAGTACCAGATTACCGATATCGTTGACCGTGTTGGTGGCGGTGACAGTTTTATGGGCGGCTTGATCTACGGATTGCTGACCTACCCAGAGGACGACCAGAACGCATTGGATTTTGCCGTAGCAGCCTCTTGTTTGAAGCATACCATAAAGGGCGATGCCAACTTGGTGACCGTAGCAGAGGTAGAAAAGTTAATGGGTGGGGATGCCTCAGGACGAGTGGCACGATAGGTTATAATCTTAGAGCAATCATAAATTAACCTGTTATATAGTTTGGTTTGTTTAGCCCAACAGCATGTCAGTTCGAGTGTCCCGACAGTAAACGTCGGGACGTATCGAGAACAGGTTTAAAATAAAATAAAGTTAATTTAAAAGGACAATGGCACAATTTACAAGATTGGAAGTGGCACAAGCCATGAAGGACACAGGAATGATTCCTTTGTTTTTTCACAACGATTTAGAACTTAGTAAGAACATATTAAAAGCCTGTTATGATGGTGGCGCAAGGCTGTTGGAGTTTACTGCACGTGGCGATTTCGCCCATGAGGTTTTTGGAGAACTCACCAAATATGCCATAAAGGAATTACCGGGCATGATTATGGGAGTAGGATCGGTAACCGATGCGGCCCAGGCCAGTTTATACATGGCCTTGGGAGCTAACTTTATAGTGACCCCAGTGCTAAGGGAAGACATCGCCATCGCCTGTAACCGTAGAAAAGTACTGTGGTCACCAGGCTGTGGTAGCCTAACGGAAATAGCCAGAGCGGAAGAGTTGGGCTGTGAGATCGTAAAGCTGTTCCCTGGCGATATCTATGGCCCCCAGTTTGTTAAGGGCGTTAAAGGGCCCCAGCCATGGACCAGCATCATGCCAACAGGTGGGGTGTCGCCAACAGAGGAAAACCTAAAAGGGTGGTTCAGTGCAGGAGTAACCTGTGTGGGTATGGGATCCCAATTGATCTCTAAGGAAATCGTGGCAAATAAGGATTATGCTACATTGGAACAAAAGGTCAAAGAAGCTTTGGCAATTATTAAAGGATTAAGGAAATAGTATTTAGCAATTCTTTCACATGGGAAAACATTTAAACTTTCTGCTCCTTGTAGTTTTATCAATAACCTTGGTATCATGCAATCGTACTGAAAAGCAAAGAACAATTAAGTTGGCCCATGGTTTGGATACCAATCACCCAGTCCATAAAGCTATGGTTTTAATGGGGGAGGAATTAGAGGCTAGATCTGAAGGCAAATTAAAACTAGAAATATATCCCAACCAACAATTAGGATCTGAGCGTCAATGCTTGGAGCTTCTTCAAATAGGTAGTTTGGATATGACTAAAGTATCTGCTGCAGTAATGGAGAATTTTTCGCCAAACATGAGAGTGTTTGGCTTGCCTTTTTTATTCAAAAACCGAGAACACACTTTTAAGGTTTTAGATGGAAATATAGGTAGAGAGCTGTTGGATGGAGGACAAAAATATTGGTTGAAAGGCTTAGGGTATTACGATGCCGGTAGCCGTAGTTTTTATACTATGGAAAAGCCTGTAAAAACACCAGAGGATTTAAATGGCTTGAAGATTAGGGTTATGGAGAGTGTAACCGCCATGAACATGGTAAGCAGCCTTGGGGGTTCGCCAACACCCATTTCTTATGGAGAGCTTTATACGGCATTGCAACAAGGCGTTGTAGACGGTGCAGAAAATAACCCACCATCTTTTTATTTGTCTCGCCATTATGAGGTATGTAAATATTATGCTTTAGATGAACATACTACAATCCCAGACGTATTAATTATTAGTACCCATTTATGGACTACATTGTCAAGTGAAGAGCAAACTTGGTTACAGGCAGCTGTGGACAAGTCGGTTGCATATCAGCGTGAGCTCTGGGCAAGATCAGAGAAGGAAGCCATAGAGGCCGTTAAGAAAGAAGGTGTAGAGGTGGTAACTCCGGATAAATCACTTTTTAAGGAGAAAGTAAGGTCTATATACGAATCTTATAAGGACGATGGTCCCATATATGATCTTATAAAAAGAATTCAAGAAACCGAATAACTATGGAAATAAGAAAAAAGGTTGATCGTATCCTTGGGATAGTACTAGCAACAATCATGGCTGTTATGGTGTTAAATGTATTATGGCAAGTCTTCACTAGATTTATAGTAGGTAAACCAAGTCCGTTTACCGATGAGTTGGCAAGATACCTCATGATATGGGTTGGTGTTTTGGGAGCTGCTTACATTTCGGGAAGGAGAATGCATGTAGCTATAGACTTGTTGCCTGCAAGATTAAATAAAGAAGGACAAACAAGATTAAAGGTATTAATTAATTGGATTATTATTGTTTTTTGCTTTTTTGCATTAGTGGTTGGTGGCCTACGTTTAATATACATCACCTTTACCTTAGGGCAATATTCCCCAGCATTACAAGTACCATTGGCAGTGGTTTATGCCGTAATTCCAATAAGTGGGATTTTAATTATTTATTACAAACTATCTGATATTATAAACAAGCTACTATAATGGAATATTTACCCATACTTATCTTAATTTTTAGTTTTGTTGGTTTGCTATTAATAGGTGTACCAGTGGCATGGAGCATTGCAATCTCATCTTTATTGACCATGATGACCAGTATTGCAATGCTTCCAGCATTAACAACGGTTTCGCAGCGTATAGCAACAGGCTTGGATAGTTTCGCTTTACTGGCCATTCCTTTTTTTGTTCTATCGGGGCAATTGATGAACAAAGGGGGCATTGCCCATCGGCTAATCGATTTTGCAAAAACAATTGTGGGCGCTCTTCCAGGAGGTTTAGCCTTAATCAATGTTATAGCTGCCATGTTAATGGGGGCTATTGCCGGATCTGCAATGGCTTCGGCATCGGCTATGGGAAGTATTTTAGGTCCAGAAATGGAAAAAGAAGGCTACTCTAAAGAGTTTGGAGCAGCAGTAAATATTACATCATCTACAACAGGCTTGGTTATCCCGCCTAGTAATGTGCTTATTGTTTATTCCCTGGCAAGTGGAGGGGTTTCTATTGCGGCATTGTTTGTAGCGGGGTATATTCCTGGAATATTAACGGGACTGTTCCTTATGTTGGTGGCTTCGTTTTGGGCAAAGAAGAAAGGCTATAAAGTAGGCAAACGAAGTTCTCTAAAAGAAGTGTGGATTACATTTGTTAAAGCATTCCCTAGTTTAATGCTATTGGTTGTAGTAATTGGAGGTATTGTAGCGGGAATTTTTACTGCTACCGAGGCTTCAGCTGTAGCCGTGTTATATACCCTTGTTTTAGGATTCATTTATAAAGAAATACAAACTAAGGATTTGCCACAAATATTATTGGATTCTTGTAGCACAACAGCTATTGTTATGCTTTTAATAGGGGCATCCATGAGTATGTCTTGGGTAATGTCTTACGAAAACATCCCGCAGAGTATTAGTTCTGTATTGTTGACCGTAAGTGATAACCCAATAATCATTCTTTTGATTATTAACCTTATGCTATTGTTTGTAGGAGTCTTTATGGATATGACTCCAGCCATATTAATTTTTACACCGATCTTTTTACCGATTATAACAAAACTGGGCATGGATCCGGTACAGTTTGGAATTATCATGGTCATGAACTTAAGCATAGGCCTATGCACACCTCCTGTGGGTTCCGTTCTGTTTGTAGGGGTTGGTATAGCCAATACAACAATTGAAAAGGTCATTAAGCCATTGTTGCCTTTATTTTTTGCTATGGTGATTGCGTTGTTTCTAGTAACGTATTTTTCAGAATTAACACTTTGGTTACCAAGCTTATTTGGGCTTTAAACTATAATCAAGAGCAGTATAAAGCTTGGTTGTAGACCCTAATATTTAAATATAAACACAAAGTCTTGTCTATAATGCAAGACTTTTTTGTTATAAAAGGATTGGCGCGGGGTTTTATAAATTAAGCCACAAAAACCTTCAAAAAAGAACTAAACTTTATTGGCTTTAAATCCGAACAGTATAAAGAGGGTAGAAAGCATTTTTTCTTTCATTTTTTTACGAATAATAGAAAAGGCCTTGCTCATTTGTTTTTCAACGGTATTAACTGAAACATGTTGAAATTCTGCAATTTCAATATAAGTGAGCCCCTCTTTTTTACTCAATAAAAATGTTTCTTTACACTTAGTTGGCAACTGTTCTATTTCTCTTTCAACAAGAGCTATCAGCCGATTGGTTTCGTCTTCCTCTTTTTCTTCTAAAATAAGATCTAAACCTTCAATGTATTTTTTCTCTAATGTAGTAACAGCAATTGTCTTCCTGTATTGATCTATAAATTCATTATAAACAGATTTATAGAGATAATTCTTTATAGAAATATTAGTATCCAGTTTCTCCCGTTGTTGCCACATTCTAACAATAACATTCTGTACAATGTCTTCAGATTTAAAACTATCCCTGTCAAGGCTACTGGCATAATCGCACAGCTTTTTGTAGTAAAGGTCTATAAGGTGCGTATAGGCCGAAGTGTTTCCTTTTTTAAGGTGTTTGATAAACTTTTTTTGATTTGAAAATGACGCGTTCAAGAGGAAGTATGAGTTTAAGTATAAACAAATTTAATTTTTTTTTATAAAAAGATGGTGGTATAACAATTTTAGTTTCGTTATAGCAATATACATGTTGAGTTAAGTATGGACAAAAAGATAGAAAATTTAATCACAAAGTTTCTTGTTAAGGAGGCTAATTTAGAAGAGTTACGGCAGTTAGAGCTATGGATTAGTAACCCCAAAAATGAAAGTTTGTTTTTAGAATATATAAAGACTAACGCATTTATAAATTTTTCGGTAAATAAGTACGATGAAAAAACGGCTAAAGCGGCTATAGTACGACGGATAAGACAGGAAAAAAGTGTTTTTTACAACGGGAGTAAAGTATCTAATCTCGTTAAATATGCAGCTGCAGTACTTGTTATTGGCATGCTAACCGTTACCTATGTTTTTAGGGGTAACATATTCGATACAACAGAAAGACAAGATGCAATAGTTACTACTACTACTATAGAAGTAGGTACAGACGGAGCACTATTAACCCTTGAAGATGGCTCTGTAGTAACTTTGGAAAAAGGAGAATCTTTCCAAACCCAAAATGCCAATAGCAATGGTCAGCAAATAGAATATAAACCTAGTGAACAAGCAACGACTAAGGTTGCTTATAATTACCTAACCATTCCAAGAGGGAAACAATTCTTTGTGAAACTATCAGACGGTACGCGCATATGGTTAAACTCAGAGTCCCAGTTAAAATATCCAGTACAATTTGTTGAAGGCGAAAAAAGAGAGGTTGAACTGATCTATGGTGAAGCCTTTTTTGATGTATCTCCCAGTACAGAGCATAAGGGAGCAAAATTTACGGTTATTAATAAGGCCCAGGAAGTTGAGGTATTGGGTACCGAGTTCAATATAAAAGCCTATAAGGATGAAGACCATGTGTATACCACATTGGTTGAAGGCAAAGTGGAGGTTAATGCTTCGGCAGTAAAACAAATATTAAAGCCTAATGAGCAATCTAACGTCAATAAGCTAAACAATAGCATTTTGGTAGAAGTAGTGGATGCCAAGGCAGAAATAGCTTGGAAAGATGGTATATTCAGTTTTAAGGGTAAACCCTTAAAAGCCATTATGAAAGTATTATCCAGATGGTATGATATTGATGTGGTTTTTGAAAATAAAGATCTGGAAACTATAAAATTCAAAGGGAATTTATTTAAAGATCAACCAATCGATGAAATCCTGTCTATAATGAAATCCAGTACGATCAATAATTACGAAATAAAAGACAAAACCTTAATTATAAAGTAAATAACCAAAAAAAGTATGCCTATGCAGTAAACTAACAAATAACCAAAAAAAGGAGGATAAAGTTTAACCGGCAAAGTATGGACTCTATCCCCTTGTAAAATTATCAATCAATTAAAGCATGTTTAACTAATTAACAACAAACAAATTTATGCAAATTAAATTAACCAAAGGCTGTTTCCTTTTAGGAAAACGGTACTTACTGATCATTATGAGAACATTCGTATTCTTATGTTGCGTAACGGTTTTTTCCTTTACACCAAATAATATTGTATCTCAAAACTCGAAGGTTATAGTAGAAGAGAACAAAACGTTAACCGTGGATGAGGTTTTTGATCTTATCATGCAACAAACGGACTATAAGTTTTTTTACGAAGAAGGGATTTTTAAGGATTATCCTAAGGTAGAAGTAAAGAAAGGAATTATTAGTACAAATAAATTGCTAAAGCAGAGTTTGTCACAAGGTGATTTGAGTATTAGAGTAACCGAAAATAATGCCATTCTTATCGAGGAAAAAAAGGAGGTGAACATGACGGATATTCAACAAAAGCATGAAGTAACGGGAACCATAAAAGATGAAACAGGAATGCCTTTGTTGGGAGCCAATATTATTGAAAAAGGAACGACCAATGGTGTTCAAACCGATTTTGATGGGGGCTTTACGATCTATGTATCAAGTAAAGAAGCTACTTTGGTGGTTTCTTATGTAGGCTATGCCAAAAAGGAAATAGACGTTAACGGTCAAGCAGAGTTGACGATAGTTCTAAAAGAAGATGCTGCAGAACTAGCGGAGGTGGTCGTAACTGCACTTGGGATTAGAAAGGAAAAGAAACGGGTAGGCTTTGCCGTTCAGGAAGTAAAAGGAGAATCGCTTCAAAAAGCGGTTACCCCCAATGTATTGGAATCGATGACAGGTAAAGTGGCTGGACTTATTGTAACCAGTAGTTCTGGGGAGTTCTATTCCGACCCAAGTATGTATATAAGAGGAAAACGCCCATTATTGGTTATTGATGGCGTACCACAAACAAGAACAGACTCCTGGAACTTTTCATCAGATGATGTTGAAAGTATTTCGGTACTTAAGGGAACCTCGGCCGCTGCATTATACGGTTCGGCGGGTCAATTTGGGGCCGTACAAATTACACTTAAAACCGGAAGGGGAACCAATGGTACTGAGGTTAGTTACAATTCGTCAACCATGTTCCAGAATGGCTTTTTAAGGGTTCCAACACCACAATACCAATACGGTCCAGGTTCCAATGGTATTTATGAATTTGGTACCGGTGAGGCCGGAAGTAATGGACTTAATGATTACGATTACTCCATTTGGGGGCCTAAATTTGATGGCAGATTAATAAAACAGTTCGACTCTCCAATCGATCCTGTTACAGGAGAACGTATACCAACGCCATGGGTGTCCAGAGGTAAAGATAACTTGAAGAATTTTATGGAAGTTGGTTTAGTAACTTCCAATAACCTTACCATAAGAAATAGTAGCGAAAAAGGTAGTTATATTATTTCCAATTCTTATAAGTATGCTAAAGCTTCCACACCAGGACAACGATTGGATATTAATACCTTAAGGTTAAATGGAAATTTAATACTATCGGATGCTATTGATATAGATGGATCGCTACAGTACAACTACCAATATTCTGATAACAGACTAAGAGGAGCTTATGGGCCTACATCGCCCGTATATACCTTAGCGATTTGGGGCGCCGCCAATTTTGATATTAGAAATTTTAAAAACTATTGGGAGCCAGGTAAAGAAGGAATCCGTCAGCACTTTGTAGAGCACTGGCGATATAACAATCCCTATGCGCTGTCTCATGCCTGGAAAAAGCCTTGGACCAAAAATGATATATTGGCTTATTTAAAAGTAAACTTTAAGCTAGGTGATAACCTAAAGGGCTATGTACGTTCTACAGTAAACAGTTACTCACTTACCGATAATGAAGAAATATCCAAAGATATTTACGATTATTCAATTCCAGACAGGGGAGGGCGTTTTAGATATAATGCCTCCAGAAATTTTGAAAACAATACCGACTTTTTATTGATGTTCAATAAAGAAGTTAACAAAGACTTTACAGTCGATGCCACTTTAGGAGCCAACCAACGATATTTAAGATATGAGCAGGAATGGGCTAGCACAACGCAACTGGTAGTGCCAGAGGTATTTACCTTGCAAAATTCTAAAGATAAGGTGACACCATCCAGTTATAAAGAGTACACGGGCATTTACAGTGCCTATGGTTCGGTAGACTTGTCGATTAAGGATTATTTATATGTTGGTGCTACGGGAAGATTTGATAAGTCGTCTGTTATGCCAGAAGTGAATGATACCTTTTTTTATCCATCCATTTATTTGAGTGTTATTGTAAGTGATCTGTTCGATTTACCAAAGCCAATTAGCTATTTAAAGTTAAGAACCTCGTACGCGAAAGTAGGGAGTACCTATGCTGATGAGAATAATAAGAACCCTTATCAGAATATAAGCTCGTATAGTACTGGTAATTGGAGAGATTTGCCAACGGCTAGTTATCCAGGAACTTTAAGAAATCCAGGGCTAAAACCAGCTTCAACCTCATCTTATGAACATGGGTTAGACTTGAGATTGTTTAAGGGGCGTTTTGGTGTAGATTTTACATATTACGAGAATGTTGATGGACCAGGGATTTTTACACAACCTTTTTCTCAAGCTTCTGGATATTCTGGTTCACAATATAATGGTAGGGTAACAGAAACTAGAGGTATGGAGATTTCGATTAACGCCGTACCGTTCCAGTCGAATGATTTTAAATGGGAAACCATGATCAATTTCAGTAAATACAAAGAATATTTAACATCTTTACCGCCAGCCGAAGACGGTACACCACGATTAAATGAAGGCAAAACGTTTTTAGGTGACCGACTATATAATTATTGGTGGTACGACTGGGATAGATCGCCCGACGGACAGTTGATTATAGGAGATAATGGGTTGCCAGAAACAACAGAGTTTACGGTAAATTTAGGAAATACCCAACCCGATTTTGAAGGTAGTATTAGCAATACGATTACCTACAAGAACTTATCCCTTAACTTTTTGATCGACGGACGTTTTGGAGGGATTACTTACGATCGCTACGAACGCGATATGTGGCGTTCTGGTACGCACCCCGATGCCATACACCCAGAACGTGAACTATCTAACATAGCCTATGCAACAGGAGGCGATGCCAGAACCATGTTAATAGAAGGTGTTTCTGTGGTAAGTGGTGATGTAACCTACGATCCAGAAGGGAACATTCTAGAAGATACACGTGTTTTTGAACCCAATGCAACAAAGATAGACTATCAAACTTGGGCACAGCGCTATAAGGCAGCCTGGGAAAACCATGTTATTGAAAAAACTTTTGCTAAGCTTAGAGAAGTAACATTAACCTATAATTTCCCGTCTAAACTTTTAGATAAAACATTTTTTAATAGCGCCTCTATTTCCTTGATTGGTAGAAACTTATTCTATTGGACTAAGGATAAAGACACTTTTGGTGATTTAGATACCTACACCGTGAGTACTGGAGACACCAATCTACAAATGCCTACGCAAAGGTCTTACGGCTTTAATATTAATTTACAATTTTAAGAGTTATGATAAAGAAGATAACATTCAGTATTGCAATCTTTGTATTGCTTGCAGGAACATTTAATAGCTGTTTGGATTATGATGAATTAAGGGAAAACCCTAACGCACCTACTATGGTTCCACCCAGTTTATTGTTTACCAATGTCACGCCCACCACGTCATCGGCATTTTCAGATACCTATGAATATCCGCAATATCATATTAGAAGTAATTCCGATGGTAACCCTATAAGCTATCGTTTTGGTAGCAGAGGGTTCAGATATGGAACTTTAAGGAATGTGCTTAAAATGGAAGAAGAAGCCGATAGAGTTGGGGCACCTGTTTATAAAATAATGGCTAAGTTTTTTAAGGCTTATAATTTTGTCGATATGTGTCGGTCTATGGGAGATGTCCCACTTAGAGAGGCACTGTTGGCTGCTGAAAATACAAGACCTAAATACGATACTCAAAAAACAGTCTATATACAATGCTTAGATTGGTTAGAGGAAGCAAACTTGGAATTAGGCGAATTCATATCGAATAATCCTGTATATGTTTTAGAAGGCGATGCTTATTTTAATGGCGATCTAACCAAGTGGCAAAAGGTTATTAATGCTTATGCCATAAGGGTTATGCTAACCTTAAGTAAAAAAGCAAATGATACCGATTTAAATATTAAAGGAAGGTTGGCGACCATGTTAGATAATCCACAGACTTATCCTTTAATGACCAGTCTTAATGATAACATGCAGTTAGCACATCAGGATGAAGATGGTTATCGTGGCTATTACAATCCTAATAATGCAACAGCCAAAGTAGATATCATTCTGGCTAACACCTTTGTTGACATGCTTAAGGATTATGAAGATCCAAGGTTAAAAGCGGTAGCCGATCCTACGCCAAGTGCTATGGAAGCCAATTCTAATGAAGACGAGGTTAGAAACGACTTTAATTCATATAACGGAGGCGATCCGTCGGCATCAACAGCCGATAATGTTTTGGTTAGGTCCAGTGGCGGTATTTCTAATCCTAATGAAGACAAGTACTGGAATTTTGTAGGGCAACCTACAGTGCTTATAGGTTATTTTGAACAAGAGTTGAATATTGCTGAAGCAGCACATAGAGGTTGGGTATCGGCTAATGCCCAAGACCATTATAACAATGGGGTTAAGGCCTCTATGGAATTCTTTGGAGTGGAAGAAGATGAAGCCGATGCCTATTTAGCATCAAAGGCTCCATATACTACTGGAGATGCAGGTTTAACCAGAATACATGAGCAAATGTATATAGCCTTTTTTGAAAACTCAGGTTGGGAATCTTTCTTTTTGAACAGAAGAACAGGTGTGCCGGCATATAAGTTCTCAGGCGAAAATTTGGTAGATAAACTTCCCTTGCGTTGGGCTTACCCACAATCTGAAAATGATAATAACTACGATAACTATAGAGCTGCATTAATATCCCAATTTGGAGCAGAAGTAGATGACAGAGATCAAATAATATGGGAACTAAAAGATTAAAAATAGTTAAGATGATGAAAAAAATAAATATAATAAAATCATATACAGCCATAGTTTGCCTGTTACTATTTACAGTCATACTATCAATGCTTAATGGTTGTACACCCGATAGAGGAGCAGGCTGGGCAGATGAAAGGTACCTTACTAATTTTGAGTATTATTTTGACAACCCTAATCCTAAAACAGGGGTTGCCTATACAGAGGAAGAACTAGCTGCATTAGATTATGACCCTTCAAAAGAAGGTAAATTTGAAGAAGGGGATCCTGTTGTTCTATCATTTGTTTTACCCAAGCAACTAAAGAATCTTTCTGTAACCAATACGGTCAATGGAGATGAATTATATAGCTTTACTGAAGCACAGCCTGATGGCGATAAGTTTAGAATAAACATTTCTACTACGCTACCAGAATTAGGGCTTTTGGAACTAAAAGATAAAATATTTTTAAAATTTGATTTTAACTACCTAGATGGTGCTCAGGGAAGTGTTATTTATAAAATAACTTATGTGAAAATAGAAGTTATTGACCCTAATGCAGATTTATCTAAAAATTTAGTTGGCTATTGGCGATTTAACGATCCAAACAATTTAGGAAAGGCAACTATTGGAAATGACCTTATAATTGCAGGTGCTGGATCGCATAGTGCCATAGCAGGTATTAATGCCGAAGATGGAGCTGCTTTAGTGGATACTGAATCCTGGTACGAAGTCGACCATGGCATGCCAGCTGTAGGTGGCTCTAATGTAAACACCTATACCATGATCTGGGATGTTAAAGTGTCAGCTGCCGACCTTGGAAAATACATTGATTTATTACAAACCAATACCGCTAATGATTCGGATGGGCCCGTATATATTGATCCTGATGGCGGTTTTTGGTTTAATGGTGGCGCCAGCGGATTTGGAGGTACCATTCAGGCAGACACATGGCACAGGATTGTATTGGCAGTTGATGCTCCTGAAGTACGATTTTATGTCGATGGTGTAGAGATTTATACAAATGATTTATTGGCTAGTAAAGATGGGATATTCTCTTTAGATCTTTCTAAATTTATCATATTCGGAGATAATAGTGGCGCTTCAGAAGATAACCCTATCGGTATTACGGAGTTTATGTTGTTTGATACGGCATTTGCAGGATCGGTAATACAGAGTTTCCCTGCAGTCACCGAGCCAGCCATTCCCAGTATTACACAAAGTTTGGTGGGACGTTGGAAGTTTGATGCAGCAGCAGATCTAACAAAGGCCAATTGTGGTAATGACCTTGTAATTGCAGGTGCTGGATCGCATAGTGCTGTAGCGGGTGTTAATGTCGAAGATGGAGCTGCCTTGGTGGATATTGGATCCTGGTACGAAGTAGACCATGGCATGCCAGCTGTAGGGGGGGCTAATGTAAACACCTATACCATGATCTGGGATGTTAAAGTAGCTGCGGCAGACCTTGGAAAGTACATTGATTTATTACAAACCAATACCGCAAATGATTCGGATGGCCCTGTATATATTGATCCAAATGGTGGTTTTTGGTTTAATGGTGGTGCCAGTGGATTTTCAGGTACCATTCAGGCAGACACATGGCATAGAATTGTATTGGCAGTTGATGCCCCTGAAGTACGATTTTATGTCGATGGTGTAGAGATTTATACAGATGATTTATTGGCTAGTGTAGATGGGATATTCTCGTTAGATCTTGCTAAGTTCATCATATTTGGAGATAACAGTGGTACTAGCGAAGACAATCCGATAAGCATTACCGATTTCTTATTATTCGACAAAGCACTTAGTAAGGCAACCATTGAAGGCTTGCCTACAGTAGACACCGTTTTATTTTAGTTAATCTTGAATTGAGTTAATTTATAAAGCACCTTCTTTTTCATTTTTTTAAAGAAGGTGTTTTTTTTGAATATCATACTTATGAAATACATAAAAATTATATTAATACAAATAATTCTGTTGGGTACGGGCTGTAGTAGTTCTTCTCCAGAATCGAACCCAGAACCTATAGGAGAGACATTGACCAAAAAAGTTTTGCTTTTGGGGTTGGATGGTTGTAGACCAGATGCCATAACGGCTGCAAATACCCCTAATTTAGATGCCTTAATGGCTAACGGAACCTATTCGCTCGATGCACGGAATATAAGAACCACGGTTAGTGGACCAGGCTGGTCGGCCATGCTAACAGGGGTATGGGAAGAAAAACATGGGGTAACCGATAATTCCTTTAACGGAAATAATTATAGCAATTACCCACATTTTTTTAAATATGTTGAAGATAGTAACCCCGCATACCGTACCGTTTCCGTGTCGCAATGGCATCCCATAAATGATATCATAGCAAAACCCCATGCAGACCTAATTGTAAATACAGAGAACACCACCGAAGATGTAAAGAATAAGGTCATAGCCCAATTAGGGATAGAAGAACTTACGGCCCTATATGTCGATTTTGATGCCCCAGACCATGCAGGCCATACCACCGGATTCAGTCCAGAAAACCCAACTTATATAAGTACTATTGAAAGTGTAGATCAGGCCATTGGAGAGATCATGCAAGCTTTAAGGGCCCGTGAGAACTACAGCAAGGAAAATTGGTTGATTTTATCAAGTACCGATCATGGAGGGATTGGCTATAGTCATGGAGGTGGTACGGATGAAGAACGTACTATTTTTGTAATAGCCAGTGGTGACCATATTCCATATAAAGAAATAAAAAAAGAAACAACCCAGGTCACCGTACCACCAGCCGATAATTGCTTGGGCAGTGCCTATGAATTAAAATTTGAGGAAGCGGTAGTGGAAGTGGCAAGTCAGCAAGATTTTAACTTTGGTAGTGATCAGGATTTTTCTATCGAATGTAGGATACGATCAAAATCCCCAGGCGATGTAGGCGTCATTGCAAAAAAGAATTGGAATAGTGGGCTACTCCCAGGGTATGTTTTTTCTTTTAAACCTAATACCAGGAACTTTAAGATTAATGTAGGGGATGGTACCAATCGAGTAGATGTAGAGGCCGGTGAGATCACCGATAACGCATGGCATATGGTAAGTGCTACGTTTGATAGAGATGACCTTTTAAAGGTTTATGTAGATGGTGCCTTAAAGAATAGTGCCTCTATGACAGCCATTGGCAATATAGATAACGATTTTCCTTTTACTATGGGAGCCGATGGCAATTTAAATTGGCATTATAATGGTTATATAGCTGAGGTTAGGATGTTCAATAGTATATTAGAACCTGATGCTATTGATACCTGGAATTGTAAGGTGTTGGATAATTCACACCCACAATATGCCAACCTTTTAGGGCATTGGAAACTTACAGAAGGTTCAGGTGCAACTTTAGCTGATTCGGGTCCAAAAGGATATGATGGCAGCTTAATCAATGGAACGTGGATGGACGCCACACAAAGTACAGTTGAAACCATAAGCAATTACGACAATACACCGCGTACCGTTGATGTTGCTGTTACTGCCCTAAACCATTTGTGCATCCCCATAGATAGTAGCTGGGATTTAGATGGTAATTCCATAATCAGTACAGATTGTTATAATTAGTATTTTGAATAGAGTTAGTTTTTTTATTTTGATAAGTGGGGGTGGGGAGTTTAACTTTACCACCCTTGCTTTTTATGATAATGAGCAAATAGCATTATATTAACATGGTGTATTATTTAAGAAAAAAAATAAAAATAAAATGAGTACAAGAAGAGATTTTTTAAAACAAGCAGGGTTGTTAACCGGTGGCTTGGGCGTTGTAGGCAGTCTACCGGCCTCAGTCCAACGTGCCCTGTCAATCGATCCAGAAGAGGGCAGTACCTACGAGGATGCCGAACATATAGTTTTGTTAATGCAAGAAAACAGGTCGTTCGACCATTGCTTTGGAACCCTTAGGGGCGTTAGGGGGTTTAACGATCCCCGAGCGATCACACTACCCAACAGGAATCCAGTCTGGTTACAGTCCAATAAAAAGGGGGAGACTTATGCGCCTTTCCGACTGGATATGAAGGCGACCCGTGCCACTTGGATGGGCGATTTACCACATTCCTTTGAAAGTCAGGTTGATGCGCGCAATAAAGGGAAGTACGACAATTGGTTGGAAGCCAAACGGACTCACCGTAAGCCTTACCGGGACATGCCCTTAACCATGGGGTATTATAACCGTGAAGATATTCCCTTCTACTATGCCTTTGCCGATGCCTTTACGGTGTTCGATCAGCACTTTTGTTCCAGTTTAACGGGTACCACGCCCAACAGAAACTATTTTTGGTCGGGCAAAATTAGGGAGACGCCTACATCCAAGCCCTGTGTTTGGAATTCTGATACTTACTACAATAGCGAGGCGAAATGGAAGACCTATCCCGAGCGTCTGGAAGAACATGGTATCTCTTGGCGGGTCTATCAGAATGAGATTAGCGTTCAAACGGGACTCACGGGAGAGGACGAAGCTTTGTTAGCGAATTTCACTGATAATAACTTCGAATTTTTTAGTCAGTTCAACGTACGCTTCAGTAAAAGCCATCAAAGCTTTTTAAAAAAGCGCTTTAGCGAGTTACCCGATGAGATTGGTGAACTGGAGCAACAAATCAAAGCACAGCCTAAGGTGGCAACCCAAAAGCTTAGAAACCAGTTAGTGCAAAAGCAGAATCAGCTGAAAAAGATAAAGGAGGAGCTGGAATTATGGAGTCCTGAGAACTATGAAAAGCTTAGTACGTTCCAAAAGAACATTCATGAAAGAGCATTTACTACCAATAGTAACGATCCCCATTACCATGAGACGGAGTCCATTACCTTTAATGACAATGGTGAAGAACGGACTATGCGTGTGCCCAAGGGAGACATCTTGCACCAGTTTAGGGAAGATGTCAATACGAACAAGTTACCAACAGTATCCTGGCTTGTGGCTCCGCAAAAATTTTCGGACCACCCCAGCGCCCCTTGGTTCGGAGCTTGGTATGTTTCCGAAGTACTGGATATCCTGACGAAGAATCCAGAGGTGTGGAAAAAGACAATATTCATCTTAACTTATGATGAGAACGATGGGTATTTCGACCATGTGCCGCCTTTTGTGGCCCCACATCCGGAACAAAAGCACAAGACTTCCAAAGGGATTGATGTTACTTCAGAATATATTACCATGGAAGACGAGCTCGAAAAGCGTGGTGTGAAACCTGAAAATGCCCGGGAAACTCCCGTTGGCATGGGGTACCGTGTACCTATGGTTGTAGCCTCACCGTGGAGCCGTGGCGGATGGGTGAATTCCGAGGTATGCGATCTTACCTCTCCACTGCAGTTCATGGAAAAGTTCTTGGCCAAGAAAACAGGAAAGACCATTAAGGAGACCAATATAAGCAGTTGGCGCAGGGCTATTTCTGGAGATATGACCTCTGCTTTTCGTCCATTCAACCCTACGGCACTAAATTTCTCGGAGTTTGTGGACAGGACACCCTTTATGGAGGATATTTACAGGGCAAGCTTTAAGTCCCCGCCGTCTAACTTTAAACCACTTAGCGCAGGGGAGATGGAGAAAGTGCGGTCAGGAGAGCATGATCTCCCGTACATGCCGGCACAAGAACCCGGGATCAAGGATTCTTGTGCATTGCCCTATGAGCTATACATAGAAGATAGTATTGACAGGACAAATGAAACCTTTAAATTGTCGTTTCAAGCTGCTAACCAAGTGTTTGGGAATTTGGCTTCCGGAGCTCCGTTTAATGTCTATGCTCCTGGTAATTACCTCCAGGAAGACCACTCAAGAATAAAGCATTTCAAGCCAGTTAAGGCATGGGCTTTTGCAGTAGAAGCGGGAGAACAGGTAGAGGATACATGGCCCTTAAGCCATTTTGAAAACGGGAATTACCATTTACGGGCCTATGGTCCAAATGGTTTTTATAGGGAGTACAAGGGAAGTGCATCAGATCCAGAACTTAAGATAAAGTGCCACTTCGAAAGTGTTGGGCGCTTGTTAAGGAAGCTATCGGGTAATGTGGAGCTGGAAATAGCCAATACCTCAGGGGTGGATTATAGGATAGAAATTACCGACCATGCCTATAATAGCCCAACAGTAAGTCATGATGTTGCCAAAGGTGATACGATCAAGGTTGTATTAAGATCGAGCGATAGTTATGGCTGGTACGACTTTTCATTAAGGGTAGTAGGCATCGGCACTTATGAAAGACGCTTCGCTGGTCGTGTAGAAACGGGCAAGGCCTCTAAGACAGACCCGTTTATGGGGCGGGTAATTTAGATATAAAACCTCAATGTAGCCTTTACTCTTAAGGGTGTATTGAAGTTTTATTAATCAGCTCAATTGGTGTCATTATAGTGTTCTTTATTCTAGCTATATAGTTAGGAGAAGGTGTTTTTATTTTTTATGCATGCATAATATATTTCTTCTGAAAAATTCATGTACTTTTGAAGAAATATGATTTAAATGGCTGCAGAACTCACCAAGTTATTGGATATAAAATATCCTATTATTCAGGCTCCTATGTTTTTAGTATCCAATACAGCCATGGTTGTTGAAGCCATGAAATGTGGTATAGCGGGTTGTATTCCAGCATTAAATTATAGAACCTTGGATGAGCTTAGGGCTGCAGCTAAAGAATTAAAAGCAGCAAAACCTGTAGGAGGAGCATTCGGGTTTAACTTAATAGTTAACAAGTCCAATGTAAAATATAAAGGACAGTTGCAAGTACTGTGTGAAGCAGGTTGTGACTTTATTATCACTTCGTTGGGAAGTCCAGAAGAAACTATTAATCGTGCCCATAAAGTGGGCATCAAAGTATTTTGTGATGTTGTTGATTTAAAATATGCTAAAAAGGTTGAAAATTTAGGTGCCGATGCTGTTATAGCTGTTAACAATGAGGCAGGAGGACATAGAGGGGATATGTCTCCAGAACATTTAATTAAAGAGCTAAAAACCAATTGTAATATTCCCATTATTTCTGCTGGGGGTGTGGGGTGCAAAGCCGATATTGATAAAATGTTAAGTTATGGAGCAGCCGGTGTTTCGGTGGGAAGTCCTTTTATTGCTTCGGTCGAAGCTAATGTTACAAAGGAATATAAGCAAGCTTGTGTAGACTATGGAGCTAATGATATTGTTATGACCGAACGGATTTCCGGGACACCTTGTACTGTAATTAACACACCTTATGTTCAAAAAATTGGAACTAAAGCCACATGGCTTGAGAAGCTATTGAATAAAAACCGAAAATTGAAGAAGTGGGTAAAAATGATTAGGTTTAAAATTGGTATGAATGCCACAAAAAATGCAGCAACCAAGGCAACCTATAAAACAGTTTGGGTAGCTGGTCCAAGTATTGAATATACCAATGCTATTCTTCCTGTTAAGGACATTATTAAAAAATTGATTGATTAGCTTAATTAATTATACGAACAAATGAAGGTTACCAACACAGAACAACTAAGGGCATTATATGGGTTTCCAGCTGGAAGGGCAAAAGATAAGGTTTTAAATAAACTAGAAAAACACAGTATCAATTTTATTGAACATGCTCCTTTTTTGGTATTGTCGTCAGTTAATAACCAAGGACAATTAGATGCTTCTCCAAGAGGTGGAGAACCAGGGTTTGTGAAAGTTATTGGAGATAACAAAATTGTAATTCCAGATGCCAAAGGCAATAATAGAATAGATAGCCTAATTAATATTGTTGAAACTGGCAAAATAGGCTTATTGTTTCTAATTCCAGGAGTAGATGAAACGTTAAGAATTAATGGGAATGCCTATATTTCTTCAGACCAAAAAGACTTACAGCTATTTGCTTCTGAAAAACACTTGCCAAAATCATGTATTGTTGTTACTGTAAAAGAGGTCTTTCTACATTGTGCGAAGGCCTTTATGCGTTCAAAATTATGGGACAGTTCAGCTCAAATAGATAGGAACACATTTCCAACTATGGGTGAAATGCTTAAAGATCAGCTTAAGATTGATGGTTTACCAGAAACGAGAGAGGAGATGGTTAAGCGTTACCAGAAAGATTTGTAAGATTTTAAATAATTCACTCTCTTAAACCTAAACTATTCTTCATTAATAATTCATGTTTGATTATACTAAAATATAGTCATACATCGGTAATTTTGTGTATTTCATCTTTTTGTTTAATAAAAAGAATTAAAAGTTAAACAAAATTATTATGTTTGAAGAAATAATTAAAAAGTTAAACAAAATATTATGAAAGCAACGACACTTAAATTGAAAGACCCCAGTCTCTTTTTAAAATTACCTATGCTGATGTTTGCTTTATTGTTACTAGTACTTTCTTGTAGTAATGAAGATGTAGAAATAATGGATGCTGAGTCTCAAGAACCTACTATAATAGAAGTGTTAGAGTCTTATAACCGGACGGCCTCTACTGCTAAAACTACTTCATCTGATGGTTACAGTGATGGGCCAACCTTTGAGATACTAAGTGTGGCTTTAGCAAAAACAAAATTATCCAGTACGGTTTCAAAAAATAGATTGACTGTTTTTGCTCCTACAGACAAAGCTTTTGAAGCTATTGGTTTAAACAAAAAGAACATAGCTGATGTTCCTGGTATTGTTGATATTCTATTGTACCATGTGGTGGGACAACCAGTTTATAGTTCGCAGTTGGTTTCAGGATCAGTTGAAACTGTTCAGGGAAGTCATGTAATTGTAAATGTAGATGGTGATAATGTTTTGGTCAATAATGCAATGGTAACTATTGCAGATATCAAGGCAAGAAATGGCGTAATACATGTTTTAGATGAGGTGTTGTCTATACCCACTCTTAATTTAGTAGATTTAGCCATTAGTCAAGATCCTGAATTTTCAATTTTGGTAGATGCCGTGACCAAAGCTGGTTTGGGTGATACACTGGCTAATGCTGGACCATTTACTGTTTTTGCGCCAACAAACCAGGCTTTTATGGATTTGTTGGAAGCTACCCCTTTTACCTCGTTAGATGATATACCAGTAGATTTATTGACACAAATATTACTTTATCATGTTGTTGATGGCTATGTCTTTAGTAATCAGCTTAGCAATGGCTTTGTACCAACGCTCAATGGTGCTGCAGTTCAAGTTAACCTTGATGATGCGCCAATGGTATATATAAACGATTCCAGTGTACAGATGGCTAATGTACAAGCTACAAATGGTGTTATACATGTTATCGACAAGGTATTAATGCCTCCAACACAGAATTTAGTAGAATTGGCAAGTAGTTATAGCCCTGAGTTTTCATTACTATTGGAAGCTGCTACAGCTGCAGGTTTAGCTGGAGTGTTAAGTGGTGAAGGCCCTTATGGGCAGCTTACTGTATTTGCTCCAACAAATGCTGCATTTTTAAGCCTTTTAGGAGAAAGTGATGTTGAGTCTGCTAAAGCAGTTATCAATGGGTTGGATGTTAATGCGTTAACCAATATCTTGTTGTACCATGTAGTTGAAGGGCGTGTTTATTCAAGTGATTTATCAAGCGGTTCGGTAACTACATTAAATGGAGATTTTGATTTGGATTTGAACAGTTTAACAATAGACGGGACAGCAATGTTAATACCAGACTTATTGAATGTGCAAGCCACCAATGGTGCTATTCATGTGATAGACGCCGTTTTAGTACCATAAAAGATTAATAGAAAAAGAAAAGTTTTTAATTGGTTTGATTGGTTAGTTTGAGGGTATGGCTTTTATATGAAGCCATACCCTCTTATTTATTGGATAGGTTTATTCAGAATAAGTCCTGTTTTCTTGTTCGTTAACCCTAATGAATGTAGTACGTTTGGTAAGTTCTTTTAGCCTGGCAGCTCCAACATAGGTACAGGTGCTACGCAAACCTCCCAAAATATCTTGGATAGTTGACTCAACGTCACCTTTATAGGGTATTTCAACAGTTTTGCCCTCACTGGCACGGTATTCGGCAATGCCACCAGTATGTTTGTTCATTGCAGTTGCAGAGCTCATGCCATAAAACTTTCTAAAGGACTGGCCGTTGCGTTGAACAATTTCACCACCGCTTTCATCATGGCCCGCCAACATGCCGCCAAGCATCACAAAATCGGCACCAGCACCAAAAGCTTTAGCGATATCACCTGGATGGGAACAGCCACCATCACTAATAATTTGTCCGCCTAATCCGTGAGCAGCATCAGAGCATTCAATAATGGCCGAAAGCTGTGGATAGCCTACACCTGTTTTAACCCTAGTTGTACAAACTGAACCAGGGCCTATTCCAACTTTAACAATATCTGCCCCAGAAAGTAAAAGTTCTTCAACCATTTCACCCGTTACCACATTCCCGGCTATAATAACCTTGTCGGGATATTGATCCCGGGTTCGTTTTACAAATTCAGCAAAGTATTCAGAATAGCCATTGGCCACATCAATACATATAAATTGTAATGATGGATTATTTTGAATAATGGCACTTAACTTTTCTGAATCTTGTTTGCCAATACCAGTGCTAACGGCAATGTAATGGTAATCTTCTTCTTGAAAATTACTTAAGAATGCCTTCCAATCATTTAAAGGATAATGTTTATGTATGGCAGTAAAAATCTTTTTTTGGGATAAGGCTTTGGCCATGTTAAAAGTGCCTACCGTATCCATATTGGCCGCCATAATGGGAACGCCCTTCCAGAGTAGCGGGCTGTGCAAAAATTTAAATTCCCGTTCTAAGGTGACTTGTGACCTGCTTTTAATTGTTGATCGTTTGGGGCGAATCATAACGTCCTTAAACCCCAACTTAATATCATATTCTATTCGCATGGTTTAAACTAAAATTATACAACTCTAAATTTAGTTTTTTAACTTGAGAATAGAAAATAATAAATTGATGGAATGGATAAGCTGGAAGTTGGAAGTTAGAAGCTGGAAGTTAGAAGTTAGAAGCTAGAAGTTAGAAGCTAGAAGATGGAAGTTGGAAGCTTGAGGCTTGAAGCTTGAAGCTTGAAGATGGAAGTTAGTGTACGTCCCTAATATAGATTGACCACTAAAAAATCAAATCCTATTGGGTTAACTTTTTTAACTACCTTGTTTTCATATTGTTTACTCGGAATGAATCCACTCCTCCTAGAAAAGGATGAGAGTTAAAAATTGATCCATAAGCACAATTCCTTCCCCGGTCATTGAGCTTGTCGAAATGAAGGGAAGGTGGTTTTAAACTCGTATAAGAGTTTAAAGTTGGAACGGTATTACTAAAAAAAGCACAAAGGTTTTGTCATGTACTGAGCTAACAAATAAAGCCCTGCAAAAGTGATAGGAGCGGCAGCTTTTTTAAAATTCCAAAAATTTTAAAAAACTATAGCGGATAGCACGGTGGCTTGCCATTTGCCCAAAAAAGTTCCTGAAAAAGCGATGTCCTAAAATGGTATTTAAAACTAAATTACTTTACGGCAATTAAGCTAATTTCAACATTAACATCTTTGGGTAATCGAGCTACTTCAACGGTTTCCCTAGCCGGTGCATTTTCGTCATTAAAATAGCTGCCGTATGCTTCATTAATTAACGTAAAGTTATCCATGTCGCTAATAAATATAGAGCACTTAATTACGTGGTCGAACGTCATATGGGCAGCTTCTAATACAGCCTTAAGGTTTTGCATCACCTGATGGGTCTCGGTTTTAATATCGTCTAAAACCAAATTTCCTGTTTCTGGATTAAAAGCTATTTGACCAGACGTGTAAAGCATGTTGCCTACTAAAACCGCTTGATTATAGGGTCCAATGGGAGCGGGTGCCTTTGTGGTATTTATTATTGTTTTCATTGGTTTGGTTTATTTGTTGTTGGTTTATTAGGGTGTTTAAAATGCAATAGGTAAATCTTTTTTCCTCTTATCTAACATTATAAACTTCTATCTGGCTGTCTGCGTTTTTCGTATTTTAAATCTTTCAATAAGCTAGACTTAATACCTATAAAGAAATTCCAATAGGCACGAGATCCAAATGGATTCCATGCAAAGTTCATACGCCAACTAAGCAAATCACGTTCAAATCTGAACTGCGTATTTGTAAATCCTTGATTTTTTAAATCATAACCCGATGAAACACCTACCGACCATTTTGGGGAGAGCTCAACGTCTCCCGAAAACATAAGCGAGTGTGACGAAATTTCATTTTGCCTTCGGCTGTTGCTATAGTTTACGGCATAAGCCAAGCGAAGGTTCCAGGGAATCTTGTAATTGTACAATTCACTGGGTTTTTCGTCTTCATCGTCTTCTTCTTTAGAAGCATTTATTTCCTGATTGGAAAAGTCCAAATTTTTTGGCAAGACATCCTCGGGACGATTACTGGCTTCTTGGCCACCATCTTTATCTTTCTTGCCTTTGTTAGATAGGGAATAGCTCATAGTTAGGTTGGCACTGGTTAACCTAAATAGGCTTCCTCCGTTATCTATATTAAACTTATCTATTCTGTTGTTATTGTTGTCTAGTGCATAAGGGTCTAAGGAAGCACCAAAATTCACACTCATTTTATTATTAAAGAGTTGCGTACCTCCAGACATTCTAACGGGACTCCATTGTAGGGAGTCACCTGCCACATTATAGGAGGTAGAAAAATTAAGGTTGTTCAGTAAGGTTATCTTTTTAGGTTCGGTGGCCGTAGTATCCCTATCTCTTACCTTAGCTTCCAAATTATTCGCTACGGAAATTCCTATGGAGCTTGAAAAGGTTTTACCGGGAACACCAAAAAGCCCACCTTCAAACCTGGAAAATTCATCTTCCAGTTCGCCCACAGTTTGCCCATCGGCAGTAACCACTTCAACATTCTCATAGTATTTATCGAAAGCAGGATTGATATTATAGCTTACAGACGGGCGCATAACATGCCTTATGGCCTGTATTTTTTTATCTTCTCCAAAATCGAACATACCATAAATGGTGGTTCCCAAACTGGTGCTAAAATTGTAGGTTCTATACGAGTCGAATCCCTTTAGGTCTTCGGTTATGGTTTTCCCTTCGTCTGGATCGTAAAATTTGTTTATGGTATTGAACGTCCAAACTTCATTATAATTGGTACTGGCACTAACACTAAAATATTTTAATAGTTTAAAGTTGGTACTTAAAGGAATGTTATGCTGAAAACCTGCTCTGGCGTCATCAAACATTTCCTTTTTAAAGAATAAGGAATCTGTAGTTTGTATCCTGTTTTCACCCCTTACGCTATATTGTAAGTTTATATTTTGAATAATTCCTTTTTTGGATCCTGATTTAGGGGCTAAAGGATATATACGTCCTACACTACCTTGAAAAGTAGGTAGGGTCATATTTATTTGCTGTGTATTGGTATTTTGTGAGTGGGTTGCCGTAAGACTAAAATTTACTTGAGGCTCCCCTTGAAAGGTTTTGGAGTAAGATACCGAAGATGATAAGGTGTTACTTAAAAAATTACCCGTATTAATTTGGTTAAGCGAGTTTCTATAGTAAGTGCTACTTCCTAAATTCACCGAAGCAGAAAAGCGGGAATTGGGGCTTGCTTTAGAATCCTGGCTGTGCGACCACCTTAAATTGTAAATGGTACTTCTTGAATAATCGGGAAAACCACGTTCGCTAGTAATTAAATTTTCATACCTGAAACTTAAGTTGCCCCTAAACTTGTAGCGTACAGCATAAGAGTTTTCTGCTCTAAAACCGTAACTTCCGTTGGTATAGTAATCGCCATAAACAGCTAAATCAAAATAATCGCTTATAGCAAAGTAATATCCAAAGTTTTGTAAAAAATAGCCCCGATCGTTTTGCTCACCAAAACTGGGGATGATAATTCCTGAGGTTTGCTTTTCAGACTGTGGGAAGAATCCAAAAGGAACTCCAATAGGAGTTGGTACATCGTAAATAAACAAATTGGCAAGCCCGGTAACAATCTTTTTCTTAGGGACTATTTTAGCCTTTCTTAGTTTGATATAGTATTCCGGGTCGTCTAAATCTTGGGCAGTCGTATATTTAGCGTCTTTTATAAAGTATACCGAATCGTTTACACGTTTAGTCACATTAGCGATAACGGTTCCTTCACCTTGTTCTGTAATAGAGCGGTAAATGAGTGCTTTTTCTGTTTTGGTGTTGAATAAGATGGAGTCTGGTTCAACAACATTACCATCTTTACTGAAAACGGGAGCTTGGGTATAGCCTTCAATACTATCGGTTATACCTTTGGCGTAAACCAAGTCCTTGCTTAAATCTATAGTAATGCTTCCAGCTTTAATGTTCATGCCGTCATAATCTATTTCGGCATTATTATACAGATATAATTTCTGTTGCTTCTTATTAAACGAGGTGTAATCTGTCGCAGTATACTTTACAATACCCGCTAGTAACTCTTTCTTTGGTTTTATGGAATCGGTTTGGGTAGAATCCTGTTCTTTTTTGATTATGCCCTCAGGGTTAATTATACTGTCTGCCTTTATAGTAATGTTTTCAGTTTTAACTTCTTTCTTGTTACCAATAATCTTTCTATTGTCAGGGAGTTCTTGGGCGTAGCCAAACATGTTGATAAACATGGTAAAACTTAGGGCAAAAAGTATTTTAAAGTTGTTTGTGTGCAACGCTTTTAATGTATTTTTGTAAAAGTATGGCTCGGTTTTTGAATTGCCAAAATTACATATATTTTTCTGTGATTTAATTGATATTCCACGAAAAATTTAAAATTATAATATACTGGGAATTCAAATTGTTAACCTCATAGAAGTATCAATATTTGTTCCATTTTGGCTAAAAGGTGCATAACGTGAGTTTAAAAACAATAAATGCATACAAATTGTTACTAATAACGGATATTCAAAATTTAATTTAAAATTAAGCCATTGCTAAAATTTAAACGGATGAAAACGATAAAGGTATTACGCTTAGTATGTTCTATAATTACATTAGTGATTTTATCGACTAGTCATGTAATAGCTCAACCAAATAACCATGAATTTGTTGTGGTTTTAGATGCTGGTCATGGAGGGCATGACCCTGGCAACCTTGGGAATGGTTATAAAGAAAAGGATATTGCTTTAAAAATTGTTTTGCAAGTAGGAAAAGAGTTAGAGAAGAATCCTGATATAAAAGTAGTGTATACAAGAAAGAAAGATGTTTTTGTGGATTTGTTTGTAAGAGGGAAAATTGCAAATAAGGCCAATGCAGATTTGTTTGTTTCGGTTCATTGTAATTCTCACAACTCTAGCGCCCATGGAACCGAAACTTTTGTGTTAGGAACACATCGTAATAAAACCAACTTTGAAGTTGCCAAAAAAGAGAACTCGGTTATTTTCCTAGAAGATGATTATGAAAAGAACTATGCAGGATTCGATCCAAATTCTCCAGAATCGGTGATGAGTATTTTGCTGAGTCAAGAGGAGTATTTAGATCAAAGTATACAACTGGCAAGCTTGATAGAGAAAAATTTTTCAGGCAAGTTAAAACGTAACAGTAGGGGGGGTAAGCAAGCCGGATTTATTGTGTTGCATCAAACAGTAATGCCCAGTGTTCTTGTAGAAACAGGGTTTTTAACTTATAAAAAAGAAGGAAATTATCTTAATTCAAAAAAAGGACAAGGAGAAATGTCCCAGGCCATAGTTTCTGCAGTATTGGAATACAAAAAAAGCATTGATACCAATGTAGATTACTATGTAGATAACGACACAGCTAGTGAAATTACAGAAGAAATCTCAAGCGATATCGTGTTTAAAGTTCAAATAGCGGCCAGTTCCAATGCCATAGATACCAAACCATATAATTTTAAAGGGCTCGATAATATTTCTATGCTAAAAGAAGGTAGCCTGTATAAATATTTTTATGGGCAAACCTCAAATTATGAGGCCACTAAGGCGTTAATAGAAGAAGCTAGACGTAAAGGGTATGGGTCGAGTTTTGTTGTGCCATTTAAATCAGGTAAAAAGATAACCTTGGCCGAAGCTTTAAAAACTACAGCTAATTAGAGTCATTCTTTTTAAATTTATCTTAAATTTGTTTCTCTAAAAACCAAAGATTTTGAAACTATCAAAAGAAGTTAAAACTGCCTTACTTGTCATTTCAGGAATCATTCTACTTATTTATGGCTTTAATTACTTAAAAGGAGAAAGCCTTTTTTCTAATGAATCCACATACTATACAGAGTTCGATTACAACGCCTTAAGTACATCTTCACCTGTTACCATTAAAGGGAATGCAGTGGGTAAGGTAAGCAACATAGAATATGACTTTAAATCGGGGAAAACCAAAGTATTCTTTACCGTTAACCCAGAATTAAAACTATCCAAGAACAGTACAATAAGATTGTATGAAACTGGTATTATGGGAGGGAATGCATTGGCTATAATCCAGGCCGATGATACTGAAATGGCTAAAAATGGCGATTTTATTGCTTCAGAAATACAACCAGGGCTAATATCCAGTTTAAAGCAGAATTTTTCTGGTCTTAGTACTAATTTAGACAGTACCTTACGTTCTGCAGATACCTTATTGGTTAGTTTAAACACCTTGGTGGCAGATGAATCCCAAAACGGACTTAAAGCGACCATTGCAGAATTGAACAGTACCTTAAAAGCAGTAAAAGGATTGGCTGTTTCTGCTCAAGCTATGGTTGATAGCAATGATGATAAATTGGCTAAGATTATCGATAATTTTAATACCGCTAGTGAAGGTTTAGCTAGTTTATCCAACGATATTAAGGATATAGAACTTAGTAAAACAGTATCTAATCTAGACAACACGCTTACGTCTTTAAGTGCCATTTTAAACGATATGGAACAAGGCAATGGCTCCATGGGAAAACTACTTAAGGACGAAGCATTATATACTAATCTGGAAGGCGCTACCAAGGAACTGGAATCGCTTTTAAGAGATATAAAACTGCACCCTAAGCGCTATTTTAGAATTTTATCAAAAAAGGAAATCCCTTATAGCGGTGAGGACCAATCTAATTAATACTGCCACATGGAATATTTGCCAAATATATGTTTTGCAATAGCCCTTGTTTTAGGTATAGGTTATTTTGCTAAAAATGTAAAGAAACTTACCCGAAACATTAAACTGGGGCAGGATGTAGACGTTAGTGATAACAAGTCGCAACGTTGGAGAAATATGGTTAGGATAGCCTTAGGACAAGGAAAAATGGTAAAGCGTCCTATAGCAGGTGTCCTTCATATTATTGTTTATATAGGGTTTATAATCATCAATATTGAAATTTTAGAAATTGTTATTGACGGTTTGGTAGGTACACACAGAATAGGTTTAAAAGTGTTGCCAATCTCCATTTACGGTTTTCTAATAGGTGCTTTTGAAGTTTTGGCGGTTTTGGTATTTGTGGCTGTTACCGTATTTTGGATTAGAAGAAACATTATAAAACTGCAGCGCTTTTGGAAAAGTGAAATGACCAGTTGGCCTAAAAATGACGCCAATTATATCCTGTATTTCGAAATGGTATTAATGACCTTGTTTTTGATTATGAATGCTACCGATGTCCATTTTCAGGAGATCAATACAGGCAATATTTTTAGTCAGTACATAGCATCGTGGTTTTCGGGGCTTCCAGAGCTTCAGCTTCATGGTATAGAAAGAACGGCTTGGTGGTTGCATATTTTAGGTATTTTGGTGTTTTTAAACTATTTATATTTTTCAAAACACCTGCATATATTATTGGCATTTCCAAATACCTTCTATGCTAAGCTGGAGCCAAAGGGTCAATTGAATAATTTAGATGCTGTTACTAAAGAAGTAAAAATGATGATGGATCCCAACGTCGATCCATTTGCTGCACCAGCTGAAGGAACAGCAGCAGAAATGCCGGCTAAGTTTGGAGCCAGTGATGTTCAGGATTTAAGTTGGTTGCAACTTTTAAATGCTTACACCTGTACAGAATGTGGGCGTTGTACTAGCGAGTGTCCTGCAAATCAAACGGGCAAAAAGCTATCACCAAGAAAAATCATGATGGATACCAGGGACCGCCTGGAAGAAGTTGGTAAAAATATCGATGCCAATAAAGGTGAGTTTAAAGCAGATGGCAAGCAGTTATTGGACGATTACATAACCAGAGAGGAGTTATGGGCCTGTACAACCTGCAATGCCTGTGTTGAAGCTTGTCCGGTAAGTATCGATCCCTTGTCCATAATTTTAGATATGCGCCGCTATTTGGTTATGGAACAATCGGCTGCACCAGTTGAGTTGAACAACATGATGACCAACATAGAGAACAATGGTGCACCATGGCCATACAACCAAATGGACCGATTAAACTGGAAGAATGAATAGAAAATTATATGGGAAGCCTGCCTGTCAGTGGTAGGTTATTCTAAAATCGTGGCTTCGAGAACCTCAGCCGCGATTTTAGAATCGGGCTTTTAGGAGCAACCTTTTTATGCTGTCATTTCAGCGTGTTACCCTGAGCTTGTCGAAGGGAAGGCAGGAATCCATATGAAAAAAAAGATTTTTAATTCAATCCCTAACGCAAAAAAAGAATAATGAGCGAAACAATTAAAGTTCCTACAATGGCCGAGTATATGGCCCAAGGCAAACAACCCGAAGTCTTGTTTTGGGTAGGATGTGCAGGTAGTTTTGATGATAGGGCCAAGAAAATAACCAAGGCATTTGTAAAACTTTTAAACCAAGCTAAGGTTGACTTTGCGGTTTTGGGAACCGAAGAAAGTTGTACAGGAGATCCAGCCAAGCGTTCTGGAAATGAGTTTTTGTTTCAAATGCAAGCGGTAACCAATATAGAGGTGTTGAATGCTTATGAAGTAAAAAAGATAGTAACCGCTTGTCCGCATTGCTTTAATACCATTAAAAATGAGTATCCAGAATTAGGTGGAAACTATGAGGTGATGCACCATACCCAATTTCTAAAGTCTTTGCTAGAAGAAGGGCGTTTAACTATTGAGGGAGGACAATTTAAAGGTAAGCGTATTACATTTCATGATCCCTGTTACTTAGGCCGCGCCAATAATGTTTTTGAAGCACCGCGTGATCTAATACAAAAACTGGAAGCCGAACTGGTAGAAATGAAAAAATGCAGGCAAAATGGGTTGTGTTGTGGTGCTGGAGGCGCACAAATGTTTAAAGAGCCCGAGAAAGGTAATAAAGATGTTAATGTAGAGCGTACCGAGCAAGCTTTGGACGCAAAACCTGAAATTATTGCAGCAGGATGCCCGTTTTGTAATACCATGATGACCGATGGTATTAAGGCTAAAGAGAAAGAGGAAGATGTAGCCGTTATGGATATCGCCGAACTTATCGCTAATGCGAAAGAGTTATAGTTTAAAGTTCAAGGTTTATGGTTTTAAAGCGTATCAACCATCAATCTCAAAATCAATCTAAAGGAGAATCAATCTCAAATCAATCTAAAGTAATATCATGTTAGTAGATTTTAATACGTTACCAGAAGAATCAAGAGTTTGGATTTACCAATCCAACCGATCTTTTACAGAGCAAGAGATAGAGGAAATCAAATTAAAATTAAACACGTTTATTGAAAACTGGACCGCTCATGGCAGTGATTTGCAGTCTGGATATATTATAAAATACAAACGATTTATAGTAATTGGGTTAAATCAAAATTTGAATAAAGCAACCGGCTGTTCTATTGATGCATCGGTAAATTTTATTCAGCAATTGGAGAAAGATTACAATGTGGATTTAATGGATAAAATGAATGTATCCTATAAACAAGGCCAGTTTATTGCATATAAATCCTTAACCGATTTTAAACAAATGGCAAAGGACAAAGCGGTTTCAAAAAATACCATTGTATTTAATAATTTGGTGACCAATATAGCCGAGTTTAATGATAATTGGGAAGTGCCTGCCAGTGAGAGTTGGCACAGTAGGTTTATTAAGTAATGGTATTTATTGCGATTTTTTAAGTTTTCCTGCTTTATGATTAAAGGGTTTTCAAAAACTCGTAAAAGAGGAAGTTATACTTCTCTAAAACTTTCATATGTTATTCAAAATACTCATTTTTACAGCTTGTTACCTAATAGGAAATACATATTATGGCCAGTGAGATTTATTTATTGAACATTTCCGGACAGGATAAACCGGGCTTAACTTCAAGTTTAACGGGCGTATTAGCCGAGTATGATGCTAAAGTGTTAGATATCGGACAAGCCAATATCCATGAAACCTTATCATTAGGGATATTGTTTAAAATTGAATCTGGAAAAAAATCGGCAGCTGTATTAAAGGATTTGCTTTTTAAAGCCTATGAACTAGGGATAAAGGCAAAGTTTACCCCCATTTCATTAAACGACTATGAGCATTGGGTAAACCTTCAAGGTAAAGACCGCTATATTGTTACCATTTTAGGGGAACGATTGGCAGCAGAGCAAATATCGAAAGTCACTAAAGTCATTTCAGAAAAAAACCTCAATATCGATTCCATTAAGCGTTTAACAGGACGTTTATCACTGGTTAAGGAAGAAGAATACCCTAGGGCCTCAATCCAGTTGTCCATTAGAGGAAAAATTGGTGATAAAAGCGAGTTTACAGAGAAGTTTATGCAAATTTCACATGATTTAGATGTCGATATAGCATTTCAAGAAGATAACATTTATCGTAGAAATAGACGTTTGGTATGTTTCGATATGGACTCAACCTTAATACAAACCGAGGTTATAGACGAATTAGCAGAGCTGGCTGGTGTAGGAGAGGAAGTAAAGGCCATTACAGAGTCCGCAATGCAAGGAGAAATAGACTTTAATGAAAGTTTCGTGAGGCGTATGAAGCTTTTAAAAGGTTTGAGTGAAAAAGTACTCCACGATGTCGCTGTAAACCTGCCAATAACCAAAGGCGCTAGAAGGCTTATAGATACCTTAAGATCATACGGGTTTAAAACCGCTATTTTGTCGGGAGGGTTTACCTATTTTGGCCATTATTTACAAAAGGAATTGGGTATAGATTATGTTTATGCCAACCAATTGGAAATTAAAGATGGAGTTTTAACGGGAGATTATCTAGGTGATATTGTAAATGGCGACAAGAAAGCAGAATATCTAAGGGAAATAGCCATAAAGGAAGGTATAGACATTAGTCAGACTATAGCCGTGGGCGATGGAGCCAACGATTTGCCCATGCTTAATCTTGCTGGATTGGGAATAGCGTTTCATGCAAAGCCTAAAGTGAAGAATAATGCACAAAGCTCAATATCTAGCATAGGTTTAGATGGGGTATTATATTTATTGGGGTATCACGACAGGCATATCGATCTGTTGGATTAACCTATACTTTAACCGTTAATGATTTCTTTATAAATCTATCTTAAAGTCTTTTTATCTTCTTGGTAAAAATAGTATTTTGGCATGGTTATTAGTAAACTAAATACTAAATAACATAACCCAATTATTATGCGCCAACACTATTTGTTTTATATATTTTTATTATTAGTAAACTACTTTGGTTTTAGCCAGAATAACATCGATCCCTTATTGGCCGATGATGCTATTGGCCAACAAAAATGGGTGGATAGCACCTATAATTCCTTATCACTAAAAGAAAAGATAGGCCAATTATATATGATCATGGTGTTTTCCAATCAGGATGAAAAAACCAAGCAAGCCAATATAAAATTGATACGCAAGCATCAATTGGGAGGCGTTATTTATTCTTTGGGTGGTCCAGTAAAACAAGCTAAACTCAATAACGAGCTACAGGCTATATCTAAGGTGCCGTTATTAATAGGAATGGATGCCGAATGGGGTTTGGGTATGCGATTGGATTCTACTTACTCATTTCCTTGGAATATGACACTTGGAGCGATAAAGGATAATAAGCTAGTTGAACGGACAGGACAATTAATAGGAGAACACTGTAAACGGTTGGGCGTGCACTTTAACTTTGCCCCCGTTGTAGACATTAATACCAATCCCAAAAACCCAATAATTGGAAACCGTTCGTTTGGTGAAAGCCGCAACAATGTGACCGAAAAAGCATCGGCATTCATGAAAGGCATGCAAGGTGCTGGTGTTTTGGCCAATGCCAAGCATTTTCCAGGGCATGGCGATACAGACCAAGATTCGCATAAAACCTTACCTTCGGTTAGTTTCGATGAAAAACGTATAGACTCCGTTGAGCTATATCCCTATAAAAAGCTTATAAAGGAAGGCTTGTCCAGTGTTATGGTAGCCCATTTAAATGTGCCTAGTTTAGAACCGCGTTTGGGTTACCCTTCATCCTTGTCGAAGCACATTGTTACAGATATTTTAAAGCAACGCCTAGGCTTTAAAGGCCTTATTTTTACAGATGCCTTGAATATGAGAGGTGTTGCAGACCTTGTTAAGCCTACTTCAGATGGCAGTACATCCAGTAAAATTACTACCAGTGGTGAAATAGATTTAGAGGCATTTAAAGCAGGTAATGATGTTTTGCTTATTTCTGAAGATGTGCCCGCAGGGATTTCAAAAATAGAAGAAGCTTATCGCAGTGGTGAAATAACCGAGGCGCGTTTGGCCCATTCGGTAAAAAAAGTACTTCGAGCAAAATACAAAGTAGGGCTTCATCATTATGAACCAATTGGCTTAAATCACTTGGTTGAAGATTTAAACAGGTTGAAAGATGACTTGCTTTATGAGGAACTTATAGAAGAGGCCATAACAGTTGTTAAAAATGATAAAAACCTCATTCCTTTTCAAAAACTAGAAACCAAGACTTTTGCTTATGTTGAGTTAGGGGACGATTCCGGCTCTCCTTTTTTTAAAGAACTTAAAAAATATACTAAAGTTCATAAAATTGAATCGGATAATTATAAGACTTTAACCAATAGGCTACAGGATTATAATACTGTTATTATTGGATTTCACCGTTCTAATGAGACCCCTTGGAAAGCACACAAGTTTAGAGCAGAAGAGTTAACTTGGATAAAAAAAATAGCAAAAACCCACGACGTAGTTTTGGATGTTTTTGTAAAGCCATATGCCCTTATAGATTTAAAAGACGTGGCTGATATTGAAAGTATTGTGGTAAGCTATCAAAACAGTGCTATTGCGCAGGAAAAATCGGCACAGTTATTATTTGGGGCCATTCCTTCAAAAGGAACATTACCCGTTTCTGCAGGAGATTATTTTAAGGTAGGCGATGGCATCTTTAACAATGCTATTGAGCGCTTAAGCTATGGATTGCCAGAACGTGTGGGCATGAATTCAGAAAGGTTAAGTAAAATAGATTCTGTGGCCAAATTAGCAGTGAGAAAGAAAATGACACCGGGCATACAACTGCTGGTTTCCAGAAAGGGCAAGGTGATTTACAATAAAAATTTTGGAAAGCATACCTACAAAGGCAAGGAAAAAGTAGGGTTTGATGATATTTACGATGTTGCTTCATTAACTAAAATACTGGCAACGTTACCTCTTTTAATGGAATTGGTGGAAGAGGGCATCGTGTCATTAGATACAAAGTTACCAGAGATCTTGCCAGAATATGAAGACTCGAATAAAGCAAATATAACCCTAAAAAGTATGTTGTCCCACTATGCGAGATTGCGTCCTTGGGAACCTTTTTATTATAAAACCTTGGACTCGGTAACTAAAAAACCTAGCGATACCTATTATAGAAGGGTTAAAAGCAGGGATTTCAATTTAGAAGTTGCTAAAAATCTATACTTAAGAAGTGATTACGAAGATTCGATTCAGAGTATAATTAAAGATTCAGAATTACTTTCTAGGTTGCGTTATCGCTATAGCGATTTCCCGTATTACATCTTAAAGAAATTTATTGAGTACCATTACGACAGAAGGTTAGACGAACTGGTAAGACGGCATTTTTATGAACCACTAGGCGCTAATTATACCATGTATAATCCATACCATACCGTTAGTAGTAAAAAGATTGTGCCAACAGAGGTTGACGATTATTTTAGGTACCAAGAAATACATGGTTATGTACACGATATGGGGGCGGCAATGCAAAATGGCGTAGGTGGACATGCCGGTGTTTTTAGTAATGCCAACGATGTTGCTAAAATTATGCAAATGTACTTGCAGAAAGGATTTTATGGAGGCAAAAGGTATTTGAAACCAGAAACTATAGATAAGTTCAATACTTGCTACTATTGCGATCATGACAATAGACGAGGGGTTGGTTTCGATAAGCCACAATTGGGGGAAGAAGGACCTACCTGTGGATGTATATCCATGACAAGCTTTGGACATTCCGGTTTTACAGGCACTTATGCATGGGCAGACCCAGAAGAAGAAATAGTATATGTGTTTTTGGCGAATAGAACATACCCTAAAGCTGAAAATAATGTATTGTTAAGAGAGAATATTAGAACTGAAATTCAACGCTTAATTTATGAAGCGATTGAAGAATAAAATACTGGAAGTTTAAAAGTTAAAAGTACTTAAAGTTGAAGGTTACTTTAGCACTTTAAACGCTAGGCATTTAAAACTAAAAAAATGAAAATAGGAATTGTTTGTTATCCTACCTTTGGAGGAAGTGGTGTAGTAGCTACAGAATTGGGGTTAGAACTGTCTAAGCGCGGTCATGAAATCCATTTTATCACTTATAACCAGCCGGTAAGATTGGAATTGTTGAGCAATAATGTGCACTACCACGAAGTAACCGTGCCAGAGTATCCATTGTTCCATTATCAGCCTTATGAGTTGGCACTATCTAGTAAGCTGGTTGATATGGTAAAACTCCATGAAATTGAAATTTTACACGTACATTATGCGATACCACATGCTTATGCGGCATATATGGCAAAAAAAATGCTTGAGGAAGAGGGTGTTTATGTGCCAATAGTGACTACGCTTCATGGAACAGATATTACTTTAGTGGGGAGTCATCCATTTTACAAGCCAGCCGTTACGTTTAGTATTAACAAATCTGATGCTGTAACAGCTGTTTCAAAAAGCCTAAAGGATGATACAATAAGGTTGTTCAACATAAAGAATGAGATTCATGTGGTACCAAATTTTATCGATTTAGATAAGCATAACAATAAATTTACGGATTGTGAGCGTAGCATGATGGCAAGTAAGGAAGAAAAAATAATTACGCATATTAGTAATTTAAGACCGGTAAAACGCGTATTAGATGTGATTAAGGTGTTTTATAATATTCAAAAAGAAATGCCAGCTAAATTGATGCTTATTGGAGAAGGGCCAGAACGAGAAAATATTGAATATGAATGCCAAAAATTAGGCATAATGGATAGGGTTATTTTCTTTGGAAAAAGTAATGAAATTGATAAAATATTAGGTTTTAGTGATCTATTTTTGTTAACATCCCAGACTGAAAGCTTTGGACTGGCGGCTTTAGAAGCTATGGCATCTGGAGTTCCGGTAATTTCAAGCAATACCGGAGGTATACCAGAAGTAAATGCCCATGGTGTATCGGGGTATTTAAGTAATGTGGGCGATGTGGACGATATGACCAAAAATGCATTGCATATTTTAAGTGATGAGAACCGATTAAAGACATTTAAGGAAAACGCCAGAAAAGAATCCTTAAAATTTGACTTACATGCCATTGTACCACAATACGAAGCGATTTATGAGGATACACTTGCAAGGTGTTTGGTGTCATAAGGAATATTGAAAAATAAAGACATAAAAAAAGCATCCGTTTTAGTGTGGATGCTTTTCTTTTATATAAGAATGCTAGATTAGAACTGGTAACGAATACCAAGGGCGATATCAAAATCTAAATCATCGTTATTGTAATCACCATCTCCAAATCCAATTTCTGGTCTAAAATCAAGAGAGATAAGTAATGGAATATCAAAATTATATTCTATACCAATATCTCCAGCAGCAAAGAAAAATGTTTCACTGTCACTTACAGTACCACCGCCTGGGATGCTATAGTTACCTTCATAAGAAGCTAAACCTCCACCAGCACCAACATACCAGTTAAATGAGGCATCTAAAGGGAATACCCATTGGTATAATCCAGCAAGTTTAAACCCATCAAAATTGTTTCCATCTCGCCATCCTAAATCAACCTCTAATCTGTTGTTTTCCCCTAATCCACGTTGGTAGGATATTTCGGCTCCAAACCCATCACTGTCACCAAGTCGTAAACCTAATGCATTTTCAGAAATGCTTTGGGCGTTAGAGGTAAATGCGAATCCAATAAGTGCAATTGCTAATAAAAATACTTTTTTCATAAGTTTAAAGTTTCTAGTTATCGTTAATAATATACGCTCAATAGTTAAAAATAGATCATTTTCAACTTCGATGTATGAAACAAAAATAACGCCAAAAATGTGATTATCTTGAGCGTTGACATAAAAATATTAACTTTTTTAAATCAATAATCGTTTAAAAGCACATTTACAGATCTTAATAAAAAAGCTTATAGTTGTATTGACTTTTAGGGTTTAATAAGTGGTTTTTATTGTTATGTTAAGGAATGTACTGTTTAAGACAATGTTATAGACAAAAATAAAAGCCATGACTGCGTCTCAGTACTGAACACCGAACACTGAACACTGAACACTGAATAAACCAACTGTTAACTGCTTACTTTCTTTTATTCTGATCCACTATAGTAATGGCAGCAATGAGATCTTGAAATTCGATGTCGTCATAATCTTCTTCCTCCTCATTCACATAAAAGGGAGATAGTTTATCCTTATTAAAGTGATATACTTTCCAGCGTTTAAACTGATATTCCAATGCGGTAAAGTTTTCAACCCAATCCCCCGAATTCAAGTACAGGGTTCTACCATGCTTATTCTCTTTATATTCCATTTTGGGCTGATGGATATGGCCACAAATGACATAGTCGTAGCCATTTTCTATGGCTAAATCGGTGATAACAGTTTCGTAATCATTTATATATTTTACAGCACTTTTAACACTGTTCTTTATTTTTTTTGATAACGAATAACGTTCCTTACCCCGTTTTTCCAAATACCAATTCGCAAACCTATTTAAAAGTGTTAGAATATTGTAACCGTAACTACCTAGTTTAGCTATCCATTTAGCATTTTGTATGGATACATCAAACACATCCCCATGTAACAACCAAGCCTTTTTACCATCTACTTCCAAAACCATTTTGTTCACAATTGAAATGTTTCCTATGGTGGTCCCGGCAAATTTCCTTAGCATTTCGTCGTGGTTGCCAGTAATGTAAATAATTTCTACGCCACGGGATGCCAAGTCAATTAACTTTTTAATGACTTTTAAATGGGATTTAGGAAAATAGCGTTTAGTAAATTGCCAAACATCAATGATATCTCCATTCAAGATAAGCTTTTTAGGTTCAATACTATTTAAGTAGCTTAATAAATCTTTGGCATGGCAACCATAAGTGCCCAAATGGATATCAGAAATAACGGCAATTTCAACTTTACGTTTTATTTTCAACGGAAATAAATTTTATGAAGTAAATAACAGCTTTTTGTATTACTAAACCGTTATCTCATAATTATCTCTATATGAGTATATTGTTAAGTTAATGTTACTGGTTTTTGCTTTTTTAAGGAAGTAAGCTTTTGGGGAAATTTCACTTTTGTATGTCTTAGAATAGGTTTATTTTAGCAAAAAATTTAATTATGGCTGGAAATTCCTTCGGAAAACTATTTAATTTAACAACATACGGCGAATCCCATGGCCCTGCATTGGGTGGGGTAATAGACGGCTGCCCACCGGGAATAGACTTAGATGTTGAAGCCGTTCAGAATGAATTGGACCGAAGAAGGCCAGGACAATCGGCAATTGTAACGCAGCGCAAAGAACCCGATACTGTAAAATTTCACTCAGGTATTTTTGAAGGCAAGACTACGGGAACGCCTATTGGATTTGTTATAGAAAACACCAACCAGAAATCCAACGACTATAGCCATATAAAGGACAGTTACAGACCCAGTCATGCCGATTACACTTACGATCAAAAATACGGCCTGAGGGATTACCGTGGGGGCGGACGTAGTTCGGCACGTGAAACTGCCTGCCGTGTGGTTGCAGGAGCCATTGCAAAGCAAGTACTTAAAGGAATTGAGATAAAGGCATATGTGTCAAGTGTGGGTACAATGGCATTGGATAAGCCTTATACCGAATTGGATTTAACACAAATAGAGTCAAATATAGTACGCTGTCCAGATCAGGGTGTAGCGGCGCAAATGGAATCCTATATTAAAGAGGTGCGTAGTAAGGGGGATACCGTTGGAGGTGTTGTAAGCTGTGTTATAAAAAATGTGCCCGTAGGTTTGGGCGAGCCTGTATTCGATAAGTTACACGCCGAATTAGGTAAAGCCATGTTATCCATTAATGCGGTTAAAGGTTTTGAATACGGTAGTGGTTTTCACGGAAGTACCATGTATGGCAGTGAACATAACGATGCTTTTAATACAGATGGCACTACAAAAACCAATTATTCGGGAGGTATTCAAGGCGGCATAAGCAACGGCATGGATATTTATTTTAGTGTGGCCTTTAAACCGGTGGCTACCTTAATTCAGAAATACGAAACCATAGACAAGTCTGGAAATAGAGTAGAAATGCAAGGGAAAGGGCGCCACGACCCATGCGTAGTGCCACGTGCTGTACCCATTGTTGAGGCTATGGCCGCTTTGGTTTTAGCTGACTTTTACTTGATTAATAAGATGTACTAATTCTTTTTCTTATCTTTCTGTTGTAAATAACATTGTTTATTTTCCCTTCTTATCTGTGCTTCATAAATAGGTTTCTAGCTTTAACTTTATGGGAAAGTATTTGGGGATGGTATATAATGCTTTATTTATATGAGATGGATTAGACTATTATTAACGCTTGCAAAAGCCCGATTCCGATCTAAAGTCAACGGTTCGGAAACAACTTGTGTAAATTTTAGGGTGTGGATAACCGATATAGATGTGTCTGTAATGAACCATGCGGCTATTATGACCATTTTCGAAATGGGACGAGGTGATTTTATGGTACGCACCAATTTTTTTAAGGTGGCTATCAAAAATAAGTGGTTTTTTCCCAACCAGGCTATCAACGTTCAATTTTATAGGCCCTTAAAACTTTTTCAGAAGGCAAAAGTCTATACTAAAATGTCATTTGTGGACGATACATGGTTTTATTTTGAACAAAAGATCATGAGAAAAGGAAAGCCTATTGCGGCCTGCTTTGCTAATGGATTGGCAAAAAAGGGGAGGGAAACCGTACCAACAGCTAAAATTATAGAAGCTTTGGGGATAGATATTAATAATGTTCCCCGAGTGAAACATGAATTGATCGATCAGTTTCATGAGAGCAATCATAAAATGACAGAAAAGATTATTGAAAACTGGGAGCTATAATGCTGTTTGCATCTTCACTTTATTGGGTAAACTATTAGTTTTTCATTTAAACCATTAAAAAATAATTATATTGCTTCAAAAATAATTTCAAATTCATAAAACAATAAAATTTTAAAGCGTGAAGAAGTTGGCATTACACTGGAAGATTATTATAGGAATGGTTCTAGGGATCATTTTTGGTTTCATAATGAATACCGTTAGTGGCGGGAAAGGGTTTGTAACCGATTGGATTGCGCCTTTTGGTACCATTTTTATTAATCTTTTAAAGCTTATTGCAGTGCCTTTAATTTTAGCATCCTTGATTAAAGGGATATCCGATTTAAAGGATATTTCCAAAATCAAATCCATGGGCCTCCGCACCATAGCGATATATATCACTACCACGTTGGTCGCCATTGTTATTGGCTTAAGTATTGTGAATACTGTAAAACCAGGTAAAGGTATGCCACAGGATACTATAGAAAAAATTAAAATGAAGTATGAAAACGATGCTGGGGTTACCGATAAATTAATGAAAGCTACGGCACAAAAAGATGCAGGGCCATTACAAGCCTTGGTCGATATTTTTCCGAGTAATGTTTTCAAGGCTTTTGCCGATGCTTCAATGTTACAAGTTATCTTTTTCGCCCTTTTTGTTGGAATTTGTTTGTTGTTGATTGGAGAAAAGAAAGCAAAACCATTGGTTAGTTTTTTCGACTCGCTTAATGAAGTGGTCATGAAAATGGTCGATTTAATTATGCTCTTTGCTCCTTATGCTGTTTTTGCTTTGTTAGCTAACGTAATTATAGCATTCGATGATACTGAAATACTCGTAAAGCTTCTGTTTTATGCTTTGTGTGTTGTTGGCGGTTTAATTTTAATGATTGTATTTTATCTGACCTTAGTTGGGGTTTTTGTAAAAAAATCACCCACATGGTTTTTAAAGGAAATTAGCCCTGCACAACTATTGGCCTTTTCAACCAGTAGTAGTGCCGCAACTTTGCCGGTAACCATGGAACGCGTTGAAGAGCATTTAGGTGTCGACAAAGAAGTATCTGGTTTTGTATTGCCTGTAGGTGCTACGGTTAATATGGATGGAACGAGTTTATACCAAGGTATAGCAGCGGTATTTATTATGCAGGTGATTTGGCCAGAGGGACTCACATTCACTAATCAAATGGTTATTGTATTAACCGCGCTATTGGCCTCTATTGGTAGTGCTGCTGTACCAAGCGCAGGCATGGTTATGCTGGTTATTGTGTTGGAATCTATTGGTTTTCCTGCCGAATTGTTACCTATAGGTCTGGCTCTTATTTTTGCAGTTGATCGCCCATTGGATATGTGTAGAACAGTGGTTAATGTTACTGGAGATGCTACGGTTTCAATGTTGGTCGCTAAGTCTTTAGACAAAATACATGAGCCTAAACCTAAAGAATGGGACGACCATTACGATGAAGTAAAATAAAACATAATGGACTCTAAAATACATCTTGCCCAACCCATAGTTTCTGTTGGTTGGTTGTACGACAATAGAAGTGCCGAAAACTTGGTGATACTTGATGGCACTATGAATAAAGTGTTTGATGCATCCCAAAACCAAATTGTCAATGCACGCTATTTCGATATAAAAAATAAGTTTAGCAATACGTCAGACCCTTTTCCAAATGCGTTTCCTTCAACTGAACAATTTGAAAGGGAAGCCAGGGCTTTAGGGATTAAAAATGATAGTGCCATTGTGGTATACGATGATCAAGGAATTTATTCCAGTGCCCGCGTTTGGTGGTTGTTCAAGACTTTTGGATATCATAGTGTAGCCGTGTTGAGCGGAGGGTTTCCAGCTTGGCAGGAAAGCGGATACCCCATTGAGCCAATGAAACCTTACCAAGGTAAGACAGGTAATTTTAAAGCAAATCTTCAGCTTGGGACGATGAAGTTTTTTAACGATGTTAAGTACATATCAAAAGACCAAAGCCATAAAATTATAGATGCGCGCTCCGCAGCGCGGTTCAATAGTGAGGAACCAGAACCGAGAGCGGGATTGCGTAGTGGTACTATTCCTAATTCTGTGAATTTGCCGTTTAAGAAGTTATTGGACAATGGCCTATTAAAACCTAAAGAAGACCTACAGGGTTTGTTTAGTGAGCTTGCAGATACTAATGAGCCTCTTGTGTTTTCATGTGGTTCTGGCATTACGGCCTGTATTTTGGCATTAGGGGCAGAGATTTCAGGCTATAAACATATTTCGGTATACGATGGTTCCTGGACTGAGTGGGGAACCTTAGTAGAAGCATGATAACCGAAAGGTATTTCGGTTGTTTTAATGTATAAGCGATTTAAGACAATAGTATATTGGTTTTATAGTTGCGTCTTTTCACGGTTTTTAATTTCACCATAGATCATTTTAATATCCGGAAGTTCCGTAAAGTAATAGTGTGCCCAAATATAGATGTGATTGAATAAAGCTAATATTATAGCTGCTTCCGATTGTAGTAAAAGACCAGGAATCCATAGTATTAAGAATCCAAAAATGTACATGCTATTTGAGGTGTATTTAAATATGCCTTGCTTAACAAAAGACTTATGTTTATACCTATCTGGGTAAAAATGATCAATACCAACAGCACGATCAAACCCAAAATAAGTTTTTACAGAATAAAACAGGTAAAGGACTGGAATGGTTAACAAACCAGATAAGACATAAGATGTGTTTATATCAATATCAACTGTATTTCTATTTGAAAAGGCCAGCACAACAATAGAAAAAGGCCGTAAAATAATGAGGATAGCAAAGCCCAGTTTGTACAACCTAAAACTATGTTTGCCCAATACTTTAGATAAACCTCTATAGTATAATTCACTGCGCCAACAAAGGAGTACATAAACCTGATGGATTATTGGTATTGAAGAGGTAAAAACAAGCCATTTTGGGGTGCTCACTCCCCAAAGTCTACCTACTGTCATACTCGCATGGGTCGTGGTATACCAGTAAAGTAAACCTAATAATGTTACGAGCGTAACCAAATGCCAATGTTGTTGTCTTAATAGTTTCAATTGTATTTATATAGAGTATGTTGGTTTAATATTAACATTATTTTATTTGAAACGAGATCCCAGATTCTATGCCTATGCTATTATGACCTTCATTAGGAGAAGCGAGTTCAAAATTAGAATTGTGTCGAATCGTCAAACGTAGATCAAAAAGTAACCTTTTTTGTTGATAGGAGAAGCCATATCCCAATATGTCTGAGAAAGCAAACCCCTTTTTTAACCGTTCTGTACCCTGCGTTGCAATCATGGGGCCAACACTTCCCAATAGGTAAGTACTAAAATGGGTTAATAGTTTATATCTTAAAATAATTCCAAAATTAATGGCATACTCCTCAAATGATCTTTTTTGGGTAAACTGTTCCCTTAGTTCTAAATAGTTAGAACCTGTATTGGGTTGAATGTAATATTTGTTTAAAAGTTGATGCCTGGAAAAATAGACACTGGGTTCTATATTAATCTCATAACCAAACCTTCTTTTATTGCTCAATCGATAGTTGATTTGAATTTTGAAATATCTATTATTATACAAATAGTTAGAATTATTGAACGGAAATTTATTTTGGGAAGATAGCCCATAATTTAACCCTAGATATAATAAATGAGAGCGTTTTTCAAATGTTTGAGCATGTGTTTCGAAAATGACTATAATATTAAAAAGGATGAGCAAATATATATTCATCTTCAACTAATGGTTGCAAGCGGTATTGTATGGTTTTGTGAGAGGGGGTAAGTTAGCGTCATTTTACATCGTAGCTTAAAGTTAATCAATTCGAGTGAATTTTCATAAGAAATCCTATGCTAATGGACTAGTTATCACAACAAATAATTTTAAACCCATTTTTTTATCCATTGTTAACCTACAAAAAAACGCCCTAGGAGGGCGTTTCTTCTTCTTCTAATATATAAGACTGTTTTATTAAACAGCTACATCATGCTCACGCAATGCATCATTTAAAGAGGTCTTCTTATTGGTGCTTTCTTTACGTCTACCAATAATTAAGGCACAAGGCACATTATAACTTCCCGAAGGGAATTTCTTGGTGTAACTTCCAGGGATAACTACAGAGCGTGCAGGAACGCGTCCTTTCATTTCAACAGGAGTATCGCCCGTAACATCAATTATTTTGGTAGATCCTGTTAAAACCACATTGGCACCCAAAACGGCTTCGGTTTCTACATGAACCCCCTCAACTACAATACAACGAGAACCTATAAAGGCATTATCTTCAATAATTACTGGAGCTGCTTGAAGGGGTTCTAATACACCACCAATTCCTACACCACCCGATAAGTGTACATTTTTACCAATTTGGGCACAACTTCCTACTGTAGCCCAAGTATCAACCATAGTGCCTTCATCTACATAAGCACCTATATTTACATAACTAGGCATTAAAATAGTACCGCTTGATATATAAGCACCATGTCTTGCTACCGCGTGAGGTACAACACGAATACCTTTTTCAGCATAACCGCGCTTTAAAGGAATCTTATCGTGAAACTCCAATGGTCCTGCTTCAATAGTTTCCATCTTTTGAATTGGGAAATATAATACCACCGCTTTCTTTACCCACTCGTTTACTTGCCAGCCATTTTCTACTGGTTCTGCAACACGCAGTTCCCCTTTATCCAATAAGTCGACAACACGCCTTATGGCTGTGGTGGTTTTTTCATCATTTAATAGGGATCTATCTTCCCAAGCTTTCTCTATTGTTTGTTGTAATTCTGTCATTGGTCTAAAATTTCCACAAATATACTAGCTATAGTTTTTTTAAAGGGTAATTTTTTTATAAAAATCCTGTGTGTTTATTGGCAATTTAATAACAAAAATTAGCTGCTTTTTCCTTTGAACGTCTTCACTTTTTGGATGAAGTGCATTGAGGTGGCCTTTTGGTCGGTAAAGTTGTGTTTTTTATCTGTTTATCGGTAGAAACAATCACATTTTCTAATAATCGAAAATACTAAATGCTACAACTAATTTTTTCTGTTTGAGGCATTCCTCCGATCTATATTTGAATCAGTAATCAAAACCCAAATCTGATGAAAACTTTATATATAACTTTAATCTTAGTACTTTCTTTTACTCTTACCAATGCACAGAGTAATGTTGAAACAAACAAAAAAGAGTCTAAAGAAGTTGTGGTATCTTCAACAGATAATACTATTGAAATAGATACTTTAAAACTTAAAGAAGTTATCTCTAAAACCAGTGATATAAGAAGTTATTTAAATTTAGAGCGTAAAGTTGAAAATATTAAACTGGTATTTCCTAAAATAAACAGACGTAAAATCGCTTAAGCTAAGAGCATATTCAAATATTGATATAGGTTAAACTATTGAAGAAAGATCATCTGAAAAGATGGTCTTTCTACTTTTATGCCTATTTTTGAACTTCTATGGGACGCGTCTTAGCAATAGATTACGGATTAAAAAGAACGGGGATAGCCGTTACTGATGAACTTCAGATTATCGCATCGGGTTTAACTACGGTCGATACAAAAGAGCTGTTGCCCTTTTTAAAGGATTATGTTGCTAATGAAAATGTGGAACTGTTTTTAGTGGGAGAGCCCAAACAAATGGATAATACTCCGTCTGAAAGCGAAGCATTGATTTTACCTTTTTTAGAAAAACTAACCCAACATTTTCCTAAAATACCAATTAAAAGGGTAGACGAGCGCTTTACCTCTAAAATGGCCTTTCAAACAATGCTTGATAGCGGACTTAAAAAGAAACAACGTAAAAACAAGGCCTTAATAGACGAAATTAGTGCGACCTTAATTCTTCAAAGTTATTTGTATTCAAAATAATTGTAGTAAAATTCTATTGGTTAAAAAAACTGTAATAAAATACGGCGGTATTAAAATTTTGTTTAATTTTAGACATATAAACTTAACGCAATTTTTATGAAACATTTTTACTTACTACTACTTACTGTTTTTGGACTTAACTTTATTACTGCACAAGGCTGTCCAGATAAAGGCTTTTCTAGTGGAAATACAATTTATTTTATTGATGATAATAATTCTTTCAGTTGTGGGGATTGGCCAGCTACTATTACAGTTAATGGAACGTTAACTTATAATTTTGATGCAGGTAGTTGTTCAACAAACTTATTGACTTATACAACTGCTGGGACGCCAATCGCAGACAATAGCGCTTTTACAGCAGATTTTGGAGGATCTATAGGAAGCTGTGATTTTGCAGCCAATGGAACTTTGCCTGTTGAAGAGTTTATTTTAAATAGAACCTTAAGTGTTTATCCTAATCCATTGCGTACAGGTAATGATATAACCATATCGTTTGGGTCGCCTATAACGGCAAAAGCCAGTGTTTATAGTATTACAGGAAGAAAAGTAACTCATTTAGTTATTGATAATCAAGATAAAAAGGACATTAATTTAACTAATCTGGTAAATGGTGTTTATATGTTGAAGATAGAGAAAGGGGATGCTTTAGTGACCCGTAAAATCGTTATTATGAAGTAAATATTATTATAGATAATAAAATATCAAGAACTCCTTTTTAGATAAAAAGGAGTTTTTTTATGGGTAGTTATAAACTGTATGGTATTTTCCCATTTATTTTATTTGAACTTGCAAATGAAAAAATTCATGTACTTTTGTGCCATTAAAAGCAAAACAGAAGAATGATTTTACCTATTGTAGCCTATGGTGACCCCGTGTTAAGGAAAAAGGCAACCGATATTTCTAAAGACTACCCAAATTTAGATACACTATTGGGGAACATGTTCGAAACAATGTATAACGCCTACGGTGTTGGGTTGGCCGCACCACAGGTTGGCTTACCAATACGGTTGTTTTTGGTAGATACCTCACCTTTTGCGGAGGATGAAGAACTTTCAGAGGAAGACAAGAATGCTTTAAAGGATTTTAAGCGGGTTTTTATAAATGCAAAAATCACAGCAGAAGAAGGTGAGGAATGGGCATTTAACGAAGGTTGTTTAAGTATTCCAGATGTTAGGGAAGATGTACTTAGACAACCTAAGATCACCATAGAGTATGTAGATGAAAATTTTAATCCGCACACCGAAACTTTTGACGGCTTGGTGGCCAGGGTCATTCAACATGAATACGACCATATTGAAGGTATTTTGTTTACCGATAAGCTCTCTGGATTTAAGAAACGATTGCTTAAGAGTAAACTTTTAAATATTTCCAAAGGAAAAATTAGGGTGGATTATAAAATGAGATTTCCCAATCAAAAAAAGAAACGCTAAGGTTTGTAGTCAATAGATAAAAAAATATATTTGTGCCCCTTTCAAAATAAAATTTATGAGCTTAGAAAAGATATTAGCAATTTCAGGAAAACCAGGATTGTATAAGTTAATAACCCAAACAAGAGGTGGTTTTGTAGCAGAGTCATTAATAGATAAAAAAAGGCTTTCGGTAAGAATACAGGAAAATGTGAGCTTACTTAGCGAAATAGCCATTTATACTTTAACCGAAGAAGTGCCTCTAAAACAAGTTTTTGAAAATATTAAGAAAAAGGAAAATGGCTCACAAACCAGTGTTAAGCCTAAAGATAGCAAAGATAAGCTAGAAGAGTACTTTTTTGATATTTTGCCAGATTATGATGAAGATAGGGTGTATGCCAGTGATATTAAAAAAGTTATTCAATGGTATAACCTGTTGCAGCAACATAATATGCTCGATAATTTAGATGCAGAAAAGGAAACAGAAAAGGCTTCAGATGAAGAAGAATAATTAAAAACCTCCAATACGGAGGTTTTTTTATTGGTTTAGTGTAAGGTTCAAGGTGTATTAGCCGACTTAAACTTTTGTTAATCTTTAAAAGTTAAATTCAATGAAATGCCCATTGGTAAGCAACAAGCCAAGCATGTTGAATAATCATGGCATTACACCTAACCTTTGAAAAACAAATATGATATGCAGGTGAAATCTCTTTGGTTCTTCGATGACGTTAATCTTTTTAAAGTACTATGCCCACACAAGTTTAAAGCCTACAAAGCGTCCCATGATTTCGATTCCTATAAAAAAAAGGACTATATCTATTTTGAAGCCGATTCTGCAAACAAAGTGTACCTTATAGAAAAAGGTAAAGTAAAGATTGGCTATTACAATGAAGATGGTACCGAAGTGATCAAGGCCATTTTAACGCGCGGGGACCTCTTTGGTGAAACGGCTATTTTTGGTGAATCTAAAAGGGAAGAGTTTGCACAATCTGTAGACAATGCCACCAGTATTTGTCCAATAGGGGTCGATACGATGCTGGAACTTATGAGGCGCAACCAAAGTTTTAGTTTTAAAATATACAAAATTATTGGGTTTAAATTAAAACGATTGGAAAGACGCTTGCAATTGTTGTTGTTTAAAGATGCCAAAACCAGATTGTTGGAGTTTTTGGATGAGCTTTGTGCAGATTATGGCTATGATTGTGAAAAAACAGGAGATAAGGTAATACGCCATCCCTATACCCAAAAGGATATTGCTTGCTTAATTGGCACTTCTAGGCCTACACTTAATGTATTACTTAATGAACTTAAAGAAGAAAACATTATTGAATTCAACAGAAAGGAAATAAGAATCCATGAGAAAATAGCGTAAGGTCTATTTAAATATTACCTAAAACTTGTTGTGCATTTTGAGTCAAAACAGTAATGAATGTGTCAGTTCGAGTGATTTTGAGGAACGAAAAATTGTATCGAGAACTATTTTAAAGACTAAAATTCCTGTTCTCGATACAAATTTCACTCATTTTAATCTTGAAATTCACTCGAATTGACAGAATTTTATCAAAATGCACAACGGGTTACCTAAAGAGAACATAAGCTAAGCTATGGAAGTGTTTTTTAGTTAGTTTCTTAATTTATATTATAAAAAACGACCAATAAAAATTTTATTCATTGGTCGTTTTTTTTATAAGATGGATAAGTTATTCAATAATCCCCGCACAGCTTACACGGGCCCCTGCTGCACCCGAAGGTTGAGAGGTTAAATCGTCTTCACCGGCATGAACAATAACACCTTTACCTAGGATGTTTTTGGTATCATCATCACAGCCAATACACCATTCATCGGTAGAAAACTGGATAAGACCATTACCTTTCTCATCGGCAGTAAAATTACCTATATCACCTTTATGATACCCAGCTTCTGCACCCCACTTACCATGTGGTTGTGACGTTGGGTTCCAGTGACCGCCGGCCGATTTTCCGTCGGCAGAAGAACAATCGGCAGTTTCGTGCAAATGAATGGCATGTTTGCCAGGTTCTAAGCCACTCATCATAGCCGTCATGGTTACTTTACCATCTTCTTCTTTAAATGTTACTTGTCCGCTAACATTACTTTCACTTTTTGCTTCAAGTGTTATGGTTAATTTTTTGCCCTCGTTAGCAGGAGCTTCTTTTTCAACAACTACTTCTTCGGTTTCTGTTGCTTCTTTGTTTTCTTTCTTTTCATTTTTACAGCTAAGAGCACAAACTAGTGCTAAAGTAGTGACTACGATTATTGGTTTTTTCATCTGTTTGTTTTTATTGTTTTTTAATGGTTAGACGTGATCTTTTGATTGTTCAAATTATGTCGGGTTCATGTTTAGACTATTTGATTTATGAATTATTAAAGAATTGATAGCATCACTATGTTCAATTGAAATTTTGATTAAAATTAAGCTAATAATATTCCAATAACAAATTTTAGATATGACATATGTCATTTTTTTAAAGACAGCGAAAGTTTAGTTTTGTCCTATAATTGTTAGGTATGTTAAGTTCATTAGTAAAAAAATACAATGTAGCGGGGCCGCGCTATACCAGTTATCCAACAGTACCGTATTGGGATAATACGACATTTTCGTTGGAGAAATGGAAATCCTCATTGGTTAGGTCGTTTCAAGAAAGTAATTCAAAAGAAGGTATAAGCCTTTATATTCACTTGCCATTTTGCGAAAGCTTGTGTACGTTTTGTGGTTGTAACAAACGTATCACCAAACAGCATAACGTTGAGTCTCCATACATTAATGCGGTGCTCAAGGAGTGGCAATTGTATTTGGATGTATTGGGTGATAAACCAGTAATTAAGGAATTGCATTTGGGTGGAGGTACTCCAACATTTTTTAGTCCAGAAAATTTAACCCGATTAATAAAAGGTATTTTAAACAAAGCCACGTTAGCCGTAAACTATGAATTTAGTTTTGAAGGCCACCCCAATAATACCACACGCGAGCATTTACAGGCCTTGTACGATGTTGGTTTTAGGCGCGTAAGCTATGGTGTACAGGATTATAATCCTGTAGTACAAAAGGCGATACATAGAATACAACCTTTTGAGCATGTAAAAAGAGCTACGGAACTGGCGAGGGAAATAGGGTATACATCTGTAGGCCATGATATTATTTTTGGCCTGCCTTTTCAAACGCTAGGGCACATTAAGGAAACCATCTTAAAAACAAAAGAGTTGCTTCCAGACCGTCTTGCTTTCTATAGTTATGCCCACGTGCCTTGGATAAAAGGGAATGGACAACGCGGATTTAAGGATTCTGATTTACCGTCGGCCGAGTTAAAGCGGCAACAATACGAATTGGGTAAACAATTGCTTGCCGAAGTGGGTTATGAAGAAATAGGCATGGACCATTTTGCTCTGAAGACAGATTCACTCTATAAATCCATGGTTTCTGAAAAGCTACATCGGAATTTTATGGGGTATACAGCTTCTAAAACACAAGCTATGATTGGATTGGGAGTATCTTCCATTAGTGATAGTTGGTATGGCTTTTCACAAAATGTTAAGGATATTGAAAGCTACTACAGATTATTGGATGAAAATAGTATTCCTGTCTACCGTGGCCATATTTTAAGCAAAGAAGATTTGATTATTCGTAAACATATTCTTAACTTGATGTGCCAATTTAAAACGATTTGGAATGCAAATGATTTGTTTTTTAAGGAGCTCCCCGATATTCTTATAGAACTAAAGGAAATGGAAAACGATAAGCTCATCAATATAGGGACAGACTATGTTGAGGTCACTGAAAAGGGACGTCCGTTTGTTAGAAATATTTGTATGGCGTTTGATGTATTATTAAAAAGAAAACAGCCGGAAACCAAACTGTTTTCTATGACGGTTTAACTAGACAAAAAGCGTCTTGAAGTTTACTTCAAGAAACCCTTAAAATTGTCATTCCCGTTAATAGGGAAAACAAAAAATTAAAGAGATGAAAAAAATTATTGTACCCATAGATTTTTCAGAGCATTCAGAATATGCCTTGAAAGCAGCATCGAAATTAGCGTTAAAGAATGATGCCGAATTATTGGCGTTGCATATGTTGGAAATGTCCGATATCATGCTAACAGCAAGTGGGGAAGACCCACAAAAAGTGATTTACTTTTTAAAACTGGCTGAACAACGGTTTGAAGAATTCCTAAAAAAAGATTACTTAAAAAACGTTAAAGTAACTCCCATAATTAAACACTTTAAAGTTTTTAGCGAAGTTAACGATGTTGCCCAAAAACATAATGCAGATCTTATTGTTATGGGATCCCACGGCGCCAGTGGCGTTAAGGAATTTTTTGTGGGCTCCAATACAGAACGGGTAGTGCGTCACTCTGAAATTCCTGTTTTGGTTGTGAAAAAAGACTTGCCTAAAGTTAACTTTGATGTTGTGGTCTATGCTTGTGATTTTTCAGAAGAAAGCATAGAATCTTTCATTAAGGCAACAAAGATGTTTGATAGAATGAAAGCTAAATTGTATATGGTACACGTAAATTTACCTAACGATCGCTTTAGAAGTTCGGCCGAAATAGAACGTAATGTGGTTAGTTTTTTAACGAAAGCCGATGGTAATTTAGATAGGTTGGATTGTGTTAATTATGTAAACGACTATACTATAGAAGATGGTATTTTAACTTTTGCCAATAAAATTGGAGCCGATTTAATAGCTTTATCAACGCATGGAAAAAAGGGGATTGCCCACTTTTTTGAAGGTAGTATAAGTGAAGATGTTGCCAACCATGCTACTTTACCAGTTTTAACTTTTAAGATTTAAGATTATCATTTTTGAATTGATTTTAGCAAATTAATGAGGGGGGCTTTGTATTGAGCCTCCTTTTTATTGGATAAGTTACTAAAGTGAAATCATGTTTTTTAAATGGATGAATGCTATTAGGTATGGGTGGCTTGAACATTCTAAGATAAATCCAAATTTTTTATTCGAAAACAACGCCTTCCCTTTTTAAGGGAAGGTGGATTTGATTTCGTTAGAGAAATCAAAGACGGAAGGGTTAAAGTCCAAACTTGATCTCAACTAAAATATATTTATTAAGTGTAATCATAACAAATGATTCTTTACCAAATAAACTTCCTTGTCTTCATCCCATTAAATTGGGAATGAATCCACTCCTCCTTAATAAAAGGGGAACTTTTTGTTCGAAAACAATTCGTTTGCCAGTTAAGGTGACTCTTATTGAGCAGACAAAAGATCTTTAAAATTAGAATTTCTAATTAGTTTCTATTCTGCTTAGCTGAGAACAACCGAGGTTTTTAAACTTTATTACCAGGAGTTAATGACAGTTCATAGTGTTGGAAACAGCATCATAAACAGGGGCAGGAGAGAGGTAAGGGATGCCTAAGCCCAAACCACGAAGTATAAACAAGAGTCCGATAATAACAACAAATATGGGTATGGCCCGCTGTATTTTTTGTCTGATACTTCCTTTTAAAAATTGACTGAAGTAAATAGCGGTTGTCATTAGGGGTATGGTGCCCAAACCAAAAACAGACATGTATATACTGCCATTAAAAGCATTACCACTGGCAATGGCAGCAAAAACAGCCATATAAACCAAACCACAAGGTAGAAAACCGTTTAAAAAACCAATGGTTAAAAAGGTGTCGGCCGTTTTTTTCTTTAGGGCATTTCCTAAAGCCGATTTAATTTTCGAAATAATGCGGTAAATGGGTTTGGAAATGGTATAGCTATTTAACTTATGCTGAGGTATCAAGACCAGAACAATCATGATTACTCCAATAGCTATAGATAATTGTTGCTGTAATCCAAACAAGTAAAAGCTTTTGCCAATAAGTCCGAACGCAAGGCCAATAATACTATAGGCTATTAATCTACCTATATGATAAACGGTTATTTGTGATATTTTTTTGTAGTTGTTTGTTCGGTCTACAGGCAACATAAAGGCTATTGGCCCACACATGCCTACACAGTGAAAACTTCCCAATAAACCTAATATGAATGCCGATATAAGCATGTTAATAGTTAATGGATTCTTTATATAAATACGAAATTCCGTTATATTGCCAATCTATTTTAATGTTCCAACGACCATCTACCAAACGATTGTCAGGTATGAGCAAATATGTGTTAGACAATGAAATAGCTGTTTCAAAGTCTAGTTGTTTGTTAGATGGTCTGTATAGGAACATTTTTCCGGTAATTCTTTTGTGATCTAAATTTTTGGGGAATAGTATTTTTAAGCCTTCACCAGTTTTTTCATAGCTAATATTTTCGGTTAGGGTTTTCGCATTTTTTAGCTTTTCAATATCGTTTTGATAGGCCAATTCTTCGCCATAATAATCCTCGGTAACTAAATCGTGATCATACTTGTCATTCACGTTCATGGTTATAATAAAATACATGATAAAGCTAATAAAGCCTATAAATGCTATTACAATTCCGGTGCCCCAATTTAGTTTCATTGCTTCGTTTTTTTTAACTATTAACCAATAACTTAATAACTAATTAACTTACTTATAACTCCTTGGCCCTAAAAAATTGGCCGTGGTAGTTTCAATAAGGGTATCGCCTTGATACACCCCAATCTTAATTTTATTTCGGTCGCCCGATAGGACAGAATTATTAATCTCTACGAACAACGTCCCTTCTGCAATTCCTTGACTGGGTACAGTAAAGGTATCACTTGTAGCTACCAATTTTAATTCTCCTTTATGCGACATTAATTTTATGCTCACGTTGTCAATATCGTGGCTTGTTTTATTTACCAATTTATAGGTAAATACATTGCTTATAATATTATTGTCTTTATGCTCGTAAAGTTGTCCTGGCAGCCTTAAAACTGTAGCTTCAACATCGTTACGTAAAAATAACATGCCAATTAATAAGCCTGTCAATATAGATAACACTGCAATGTAGCCTTTCATTCTAGCTGTTAGCTTAAAAGGTACTTTTTGCTCTATGTTTTCTTCACTAGCATAACGAATAAGACCTTTTGGTAAATTGATGCTTTCCATAATATGGTCGCATTCATCAATACAGGCCGTACAATTAACGCATTCCAGTTGTGTACCGTTTCTAATATCAATTCCAGTGGGGCACACATGTACGCATTGTAGGCAATCTATACAGTCGCCATGGCCTAGGGCCTGTCTGTCTTCATTTTTTCTAAACTTTTTTCTGCCATTTTCACCTTCACCACGTTTATGGTCATAGGCCACTACAATAGATTTAGTGTCCAGTAACACCCCTTGTAGTCTACCATAGGGACAAGCAATAATGCAAACCTGCTCCCTAAACCATGCAAAGACAAAATAGAAAACCGCTGTAAAAATAATTAGAGGAAACAACGTGCTTAAATGTTGTAACGGGCCCTCGTTAACATAACGTAATAGCTTATCGCTTCCTATAAGATAGGCCAAAAAGACATTGGCAATTAAAAAGGATATTACTAAAAAAATAAACCATTTCAATATCCGCTTTTTAATTTTTTCAGAGTCCCATACTTGCCTATCTAATTTGCGTTGTTTGTTTCTGTCACCTTCAATCCAATATTCAATGCGCCTAAATACCATTTCCATAAAAATGGTCTGCGGACAAATCCAACCGCAAAAAATACGTCCGAAGGCTACTGTAAATAAGGTAATAAATACAACACCTATAATCATGGAAATGACAAACAGGTGAAAATCCTGGGGCCAAAACGGAAAGCTAAAAATATTGAAACGTCGCTCTAAAACATTAAACATTAAAAACTGGTTGCCGTTTATTTTGATGAAAGGCGATAAGATTAAAAATGCTAATAAGAAATAGCTAACAATTTTACGTTTGTCGTAGTACTTTCCATTGGGTTTTTTTGGAAACACCCATGCACGTTTACCTTCTTCGGTAACGGTACCTATGGAGTCTCTAAATTTTTCGTTATTTGGTGTTTCCAATGGATTAGGGGTTAAAGACTCCCTTTGTTATGAAAAATAAAGGGAGTCTGTTAGAGCTATTAATCTATTCTTATCGAACAGGTTCAACTTGGGTTTCTGTGGTGCTTTCAGTTGTATTGTCTTCACCTCCCCATAAATCACCTTGTGGATCTTTGGGGTTGGCTGGTGTTGTTCCTTGAAATGTTAAAACATAACTGGCTACTTGCGCAATTTCTAAAGGTTTTAATTGTTGTTTCCAGGCAACCATACCTTTTCCAGAGCGTCCACCTTCAGAAATGGTCTTGAATACACTCTTAATATCACCTCCCAATATCCAGTATTTATCGGTTAAATTGGGGCCTATACCACCACCGCCATCTATCATATGGCAGGCAACACAATTGGTTTCATAAATGGCTTTTCCCGCACTTAAATCTGAAGCCTCTGTAAGTTGTTCTACAGTATTGACATCTACAAGGTCCTTGGCTGTTTTCTTATATTCTTCAATAGCTGTTCTTGCATCGGCGAGTTCTGTTTCCAGTTCGTCTAATTGACCTGGGCCATCAAAAACGTGATACCTCAAGAGATAAACCGCTGCAAAAATGATGGAAATATAGAACCCGTATAACCACCATGGCGGTAAGCTGTTGTCCAATTCTTTAATACCGTCGTAATTATGGTCTAATATTATTTCGTGTTCTTCTTCAAGTGGTTTTTGTTTTAAAAGCTTTTTATAAACGTTTTTCAACCAAGTAAATTGATATGACTTTTCTTTTTCGGCCAAAAAGCGTGCCTTGGCTTCTGCATCTAATTTTTGTAGCATAACGTTTTCAAGAGCACTTATAATAGCTTCAATGGCAATTAGAATAAGCAATACTAAGAAAAGGAACAGCAATACACTGGGGTATTCTATAAATGCTGGTTTGTCTCCAGAGTCTATAAAGTATTCTACAGCACCAAAAATGATGAAGAATACAATGGGTACTCTTACCCAGGATGGAACTAAGTTTTTCATTTGATAGTTTTTTATTGTTTTTTAATGGACAAATGTAACCTCCTATTAGGGTTGGAATATGAATTCATGTTTTTGAATAGTCGGTTTCATAATATATCGTCGTTTTGGTTGTCTAATGGCATATTGCTTACACTATTTATATAGTCTTTTTTAGCGGTTACTACCCACCACGTTAGGACTACAAAAAAGATAAAAAAGATGAGTAGGGAAATGATGGGGTAGATCTCTACACCTGTAATGCTGTCCATATGGTTTTTTACAAATTTTAACATAATACTAGTTTTGCGCAGTTTCTACTTTAATATCTGTTCCTAAGCGTTGTAGATAGGCTATTAACGCTACTATTTCCCTGTTTTTCATTTCAACGAACGCTTCACCGTTTTCAGCAGCATAAGTTTTATTGGCCTCATAGTTTTTGGCAAAATCAGGATCACTATAAAGGTTTTCTTCAATTTGAGAGCCTTGTTCCAGCATGCTTTGTTGTGCATTGGCTATGTCTGCATCGGTATAAGGAACACCTAAGGAGACCATGGTTCTCATCTTGGCTTCGGTTTGTGATTTGTCAAGCTCACTTGATTTACCAGTAATTAACCATGGGTAACGTGGCATGATAGATCCCGACGAGGTACTTTGTGGATCGTACATGTGGTTAAAGTGCCAATTATCAGAATATTTACCTCCAACACGATGCAGGTCCGGCCCAGTACGCTTACTGCCCCATAGGAAGGGATGGTCGTAAACATATTCACCAGCTTTAGAGTATTCGCCATAGCGTTCTACTTCACTTCTAAAGGGACGAATCATTTGTGAGTGACAGCCCACACAGCCTTCTCGTATGTAAATGTCGCGACCTTCCAATTCAAGTGGTGTATAAGGTTTAACACTCGAAATGGTTGGTATATTCGATTTTACCATAATAGTTGGTACAATTTGAATGACCCCACCAATTAAAATAGCTACGGTTGCCAATAAGGTTAATTGTACAGGTCTTCTTTCCAACCAAGTATGCCATCCTTCACTGGCGGTACGTTTTTTGGTCACACGTTCCAAAGCAGGAGCTTCAGCCAATTCATCTTCCACTTTACTGCCACTTTTAATAGTAGCTATAACATTGTAAACTAAAATAAGTAGACCTATAATGTATAGGGTACCACCAATGGCACGCATGGCATACATAGGCATTATTTCGGTAACTGTTTCTAAGAAGTTACCATAAACCAATGTTCCATCAGGATTAAATTGTTTCCACATACTGGCTTGGGTAAATCCTGCTACATACATGGGGAGTGCATAGATAATGATACCCAAGGTGCCTAACCAGAAATGTAAATTGGCCAAGCCTAAAGAATGCAGTTTGGTTTTAAATAAACGTGGAATTAAATAATAAATAATACCAAAGGCCATAAAACCGTTCCATGCTAATGCGCCTACGTGTACGTGGGCAATAATCCAATCGGTAAAGTGGGCAATGGCGTTTACGTTTTTAAGGGATAGGGTAGGGCCTTCAAACGTTGCCATACCATAACCGGTAATGGCCACAACCATAAATTTTAAAACAGGATCGGTACGTACCTTGTCCCAAGCACCACGAAGCGTTAGTAGTCCATTGATCATACCTCCCCAAGACGGCATTAACAGCATTACCGAAAATACCACACCTAAATTTTGGGCCCACTCTGGTAAAGCGGTATACAATAAGTGATGGGGTCCAGCCCAGATATATATAAAGATTAATGACCAAAAGTGTACAATAGATAACCTATAGGAATAAACAGGTCTATTGGCTGCTTTGGGTACAAAGTAGTACATGATTCCTAAAAACGGTGTTGTTAAGAAGAATGCTACAGCATTATGGCCATACCACCATTGTACTAAGGCGTCTTGAACACCTGCGTATACAGAATAACTCTTAAGGGCACTTACAGGAAGTTCCAAACTATTAAAAATATGTAGTACAGCAACAGTGACAAAGGTGGCAATGTAGAACCAAATGGCCACATATAAATGACGCTGGCGCCGTTTTAAGATCGTCCAAATCATATTGACACCAAATACAACCCAAATTAATGCAATGGCAATATCGATGGGCCATTCCAATTCGGCATACTCTTTAGAAGTTGTAATACCAAGGGGCAAGGTAATGGCGGCGGCCACTATAATGAGTTGCCAACCCCAAAAGTTAATGTTGCTTAACAGGTCGCTTGCCATACGTGCTTTCAACAAGCGTTGCAGGGAATAGTAAATACCAGCAAACATGGCATTACCTACAAAGGCAAAAATAACAGCATTGGTATGTAAAGGCCTAAGGCGACCAAAACTTAACCACGAAATGCCATCGGTAAGATTTGGAAATAAGAACAAAAAGGCCAATAGAAGACCTACTAGCATGCCTACTACTCCAAATACTATTGTGGCATAAATGAACTTGGTAACGATTTTGTTATCGTAATGAAACTGTTGCATTTCCATAAGTAATTGTTAATCTTTTTTGGTTAGTACTGATTTATTGTTTTTTTCTTTTACGAGTTCGTCTTCAAAGAGCATTCTTACCGAAGGCGTATAGCTGTCGTCATACTGTCCGCTTCTTACTGCCAATACAAAGGCAATAAAGAAGCCAACAGCCACAGCAATGCTTATAGCTAATAAAATGTATATAACACTCATACCTGTTTGAAGTTATGGGTCAAAATTAGTTTCATGTGTATTGTTAAAAAATGACTTTTGTCATGTTATTTTAATTTTCTGGCTAAAAGGTTGGTTGTTACAGTAGTAAATGCCACAATACTAATAGAACTCAATGGCATTAGTATGGCTGCTACTACGGGAGATAGTTGTCCAGTAACGGCAAAATATAAACCAATGACATTATAAACAAAGGACAATACAAAACTCCACTTGATGATTTTTATGGCTGATTTTGAAATGCTGATATACTTATGCAAATGGTTAAATTTTGAAGCATCTAAAATGGCATCGCAAGCCGGGGAAAATACATTGACGTTTTCTGAAATGGCTATACCAACATCACTCTGGGCCAATGCACCAGCATCGTTTAGACCGTCACCTATCATTAATACCCTAGCGCCTTCGGTTTGATGAAATTTGATATATTCCAGTTTGTCTTCTGGCTTTTGATTAAATAATAACTTGGTTTTAGTAGGCAATAATTTGGTTAAATTGTCTTTTTCACCTGCATTATCACCAGATAGTATTACCAAATCGTATTCCTTTTTAAGGGTATTGAATAATTTGGACAATCCAGCTCTATACTTATTGAAGAATGTAAACTTTCCTTTGTAACTATTGTTGGTGCTAATATGTACCGAAGTATTTAATGTGGCTGTATCTATAGCATGTCCCACAAAAGGGGCAGATCCCACCTTGATGTTGGCATTCCTATGTTTGGCTTCAATCCCTTGGCCTAAATGCTCTTCGAAGTAATCCAAAGAAATAATATCATTGGATTTTAAGATGCTGTATAATGAGCGGCTTAATGGGTGGTTTGAACCTCGTAACGTGCTTTTTAATAAGGTTTCTTCATCTTTAGATAGTTGCAGCCCTTCATAATTTATGGCAGTTTCTTTATTAGCGGTTATGGTGCCTGTTTTATCAAAAATGATGGTATTGATTTTTGCGAGTTTTTCAATGACCGAAGCATTTTTTAAATAGAATTTTTTCTTTCCCAGAATCCTTAAAATGTTACCAAATGTAAAAGGAGCGGCCAAAGCTATAGCGCATGGGCAAGCAATAATGAGTACCGATGTAAAGACATTTAGGGCTTTACTTGAGTCTGTTACTAGCCAAAAAGAGGTTGCTACAAACGCAATTAACAGAATACTAATGGTAAAGCTTTTACTAATACGGTTAGTAATGTTGGTGAAAGACAATGCTTTATCTTTCTTAAACACATCATTACTCCATAATTGGGTGAGGTAACTTTGTTCTACCGATTTTAGTACTTCTACTTCAATGCTGCCTTCCAATTGTTTGCCCCCGGCAAAGAGTTTGTCGCCAGAGTGCTTTGTAACGGCTTTGGACTCGCCTGTAACAAAACTGTAATCAATTCTTGCCTTACCTTTTATTAAAATACAATCTACAGGAATAAGTTCTTCGTTCCTTATTAAAAGGCGATTCCCTTTTTCAATATCGTAAACCTGTATGGATTCTTCTTTGTTATCTTGTGTAACCCTTGTAATGCCAATCGGGAAATACGATTTGTAATCCCGTTCAAACGAGAGGAAGCTATAGGTTTTTTGCTGAAAGAACTTCCCTAAAAGCAAAAAGAAAACAAGTCCGGTTAAGCTGTCGAAAAAGCCTGATCCCATATTGAGGATAATTTCGACAGAGCTACGAACAAAAAGAACAATAATTCCTAGGGCAATAGGTACGTCTATATTAAGAATTTTAGATCGTAAGCCCTTGTAAGCCGAAATAAAATAATCTTGGGCGGCGTAAACAACAACCGGTATCGAATAGCTAAACATTAACCATCTAAAAAGATGCTTGTATTGTTCCAGCCAAAATTCTTCTACCTGAAAATATTCTGGGAACGATAAAAACATAACATTGCCAAAGGCAAAGCCAGCAACCCCCAATTTATAAATCAACGAACGGTCTACGTGTTTTTTTCCAACACTATAGTCCTCTAGGCTAATGTAAGGTTCGTAACCAATACTGCTCAATACTATCACAAGGTCTTTTAAAGAAAGATGTTCTGGATTATAGGAAACCCTAACTGTTTTTTTTCCGAAGTTAACCATAGAGGTACTAACAGCAGGATTTAACTTGTTTAAGTTTTCCAGGATCCAAATACAGGAACTGCAATGCACATGCGGTATGTAAAGCGTTACAATTTGCATGTCGTCATCATTAAATTCCAGCAATTGTTCTATGATCTTTTGGTTATCCAAAAAATTATATTTGCCTTCAATGTCTTTGGGAGTGGTCCCTGGGGCTTGTTGTAAATCGTAATAGCAAGTTAAGTCGTTGCTGCTAAAAATTTCGTAAACCGTTTGGCATCCATTGCAACAAAACGATTTGTCATCATAAAGAATACCAGAAGATGTGGCATCCAATCCACAGTGGAAGCATGTTCTATACTCCATAATATTTGCTCTAATTATACCTGTTGCAAAGGTTAGTATATTGGATATATTTTAATATGATATATGTCATGTTTTGCTTATTTTTGAAAAACAAATAAGAATTTTGGTATGGGCAAATGCGAGCAATGCATAATAAAACAGTTTAATTCACTTAAAGCTTTGACTAGCGATGAATTAGTTCGAATTTCTAAATGTAAAACCTCAAAAACCATCAAAAAAGGAGAGATTCTTTTTGAAGAAGGAGAAAATATTAATGGGGTTTATTGCGTTAAGGATGGAATTTGTAAGCTTTCCAAGTTAAGCGAAAATGGTAAGGACCAAATTGTAAAAATGGTGGTTAAAGGGCAATTGATAGGGCAACGCTCGTTGGTTACAGATGAGAGCTCTAATTTACAGGCCACTGCTTTAAACGATATGGAAGTTTGTTTTATTCCGAAGAGTGAAATCATTGCCGATCTTCAAAAAAATGCAAACTTTTCGTTTGAGATTTTAAAAGAAATGGCACACGATTTAAAAGAAGCCGACGATGTTATTGTTAACATGGCCCAGAAATCGGTTAGACAACGTTTGGCAGAGACCTTGGTTTATATACACGATAGTTTTGGTACAAATCCAGATGGTACATTAAGTGTTATTCTTTCGCGTGAAGATTTTGCCAATATTGTTGGTACGGCTACAGAATCGGCCATTAGGGTATTGTCTCAGTTTAAAAAGGATGGCTTAATATCTACAACAGGAAAATATATTAAGATTGAAAATTTGAATGGCTTGAAGTTTGTGGAGTAAGCAAATAAAAAGAAGGTTTTAAAAATATTAAATACCCTCTCTTTTATGCAATATCTAAAACTTTTGAAAGGTCTTGATGTCCTTAAATGGATTTGCTTTTAATCCTTCCATTTTAATTTTGTAAGACTTCCATTCTGAATTAAAAAATGTGTTGGTCTTGTCTAATGCGTCGTTTAGGGCATTCTTTGCGTGTGTAATCAAGGTTTCTTCTGTAGAACTAAGTCCGTTTTGTCTGGATTGCACGTAACCACTTGCTAGGTTTAAACGTTGTATAACATGAGGCTTCGAATTACGGGTAAGGCCTTGCCGTTTATCTTCCTTTCCTAAATATGTATCAATTAGCGAGTCTATTTGCTTTATAATGTCTTTAGATAGCTTAATTTCTTCTTTAAATCCTATTTTATCTAAATCCGTTAAATTGGTTTGGTAATTTTTTGCAATCTCTTTACTTTCATTTAACTGTTTAACAGCATTTGCCATTGTTTGTTGCATGGTTTCAATTTGCTTCAGTGCATCGTAAACAGCATCTATAGATTCTTGGGATCTGTTTAACCTCGGATCACTTTTTACTGTAACATTGGTTTCTGAAGTTTGATCTCCAAAGGTCATAACCAATTTATAGGTGCCGGGCTTTACTGTCACACCACTGGATTCATGGTTGTTTTTTTGGATGGTACGTGATGCCTGATCGGGTCCTTTTTCATTGAGATGCCAGATCCACTTATGAAACCCTGTTTCATTGGGAGCCTTTTGTTTTAAGGTCCTTATTAAGCGATCCCCATCATATATCTTCATAAAAAGGGAATCCCATTTAATTGCCTTGGATTGTTCCTCTTGAGACTCAGTATCTTCGGATTCCTTGGCACCCTCTTTGTCTTTGTCCTTATAACCATTGGTATCTTCTTCTTGTTTATCCTTCTTAGCAATAGTTACGAAGTATGGGATAATAGCTCCTGAACTTCTATTTTCCCCGTTAAAAATGGCATCGCCGCCAAATCGGCTTCCCGTGGGTTGTTGGTAAGCTGCTAAGTAAGCAGTTGAAGGTTGGAACATAGTGAGTTTTTTGTTGGCTATTTGTGGGTCTTTAGCTAAAGCTCGTAGTGGGCGAATATTGTCAATAACCCAGGCAGCGCGACCAAATGTCCCTATAACAAGATCGTCTTCTCTAGGGTGAATTACCAGATCTTTAACGGAAACACTGGGAAAGCCTTCTGTCCATTTAGTCCACTTGTTTCCAGTATCAAAGGAAATATACAGGCCGTCATCGGTACCTAAAAAAAGAAGATTGGGTTCTTCCAGGTCTTCTATAATGCAAAGGGCATAACTTTTTACATCAGTTTCGTCCACAATGCGTTGCCAGGTTTTACCATAGTCTTTGGTTCTGTAGGCGTAGGGCGTGTAATTAAATCGTCTGTAATCATTGGCAATCAGTAAAGCTTCTCCCCGATGTTTGTTGGAGGCCTTTATTTGGGGAATCCAGCTTCCTTGTGGTAAGTTTTTTATGTTCTTGGAGACATCGATCCATGAGGTGCCACCATTGCGGGTAATGTGCACACGGCCATCGTCGGTGCCTACCCAGATCATGTCCTTTTCAATAGGGGAAGGTTCAATTACCAATATGGTACAGTGATTTTCAGCTCCAGTGGCATCAAGGGTCAATCCGCCACTATTGTCTTGTTTTTGCTTTTCGGGATCGTTGCTGGTCAAATCTTCAGAAATAAGGGACCATGTTAAGCCTTTGTCTGTCGATTTATGTACAAATTGACTTCCGAAGTAAAGGGTACTATTATCAAAAGGATCACTATTAATGGCAGCATTCCAATTAAAACGCAGTTTAACTTCTGGGTCGGGATGTGTGGGCCTAACTAAATAGTTGTTACCGGTTTCGGCATCGTATCGACTTACATAACCTTGTTGGCTCATAGACCAGCCATAACGAGGGTTTTCTTTATCGGGAATAACATCGAAACCATCTCCAAACGAGATTTCTTGCCAATACGAATTACGAATACCTTGGCTACGCCATACATAGGATGGTCCTTTCCATGAACCGTTATCTTGCATGCCACCATAGACGTTATAGGGGATGTCGTTATCCACATTGATGTGGTAGAACTGGGCAACGGGCAGGTTTCCAATAAAACGCCAAGTTGCACCACCGTCTTTGGTAATGTTCATGCCACCGTCATTCCCATCAATCATGAAATTGCCGTGTTCTGGATGTATCCACCAAGCATGATGATCTGGATGAATACCATTATTAACGCCATAGGCAGGCATGAGTTGCGTGAAATTCTTTCCGCCATCTTCACTAACATTTATATAGGTGAATACCGAGTAAACCCTGTTTTCATTTTGAGGATCCACGAATATATCGGAGTAATAGAATGGTCTATTCCCTATGTCTTCTTTATCGTTAATCTTTTTCCATTTAAATCCACCATCCACACTTTTATATAAAGCATTCTTTTTGGCCTCAATAAGTGCATAAACTACATTGGGTTTGTTTGCCGCTATAGCAATACCAATGCGTCCTAAATTTCCTTTGGGTAAGCCATCTTCATCGGTTAATTTTTTCCATGTGTTCCCACCATCATGTGTAATATGGAGCCCTGAGCCTTCACCACCGGATTTAAAAAACCAAGGATCTCGCTTGTGTTCCCACATTGCAGCTATTAATTTATTGGGGTTTGAAGGATCCATAACCAGATCGGCAGCCCCCGTTCTGTTATTGGCAAATAATATACGTTCCCACGTTTTGCCTCCATCAATTGTTTTAAATATGCCACGTTCGGCGTGTTCTCCCCAAGGTGAACCTATTGCTGCTACATAAACAACGTTAGGGTTTGTAGGATCTATGATTACACGATGGATGTGCCTAGTGTTTTCAAGCCCCATAATAGCCCAGCTTTTACCGGCATCTAAAGAGCGGTAAATACCAAAACCACCATTTAAACTGTTTCGGGGGTTTCCTTCGCCTGTACCTACCCAGATCACACTGGGGTTAGATTGCTGGATAGCCACTGCTCCAATGGATGCGGTAGCTTCCTTTTCGAAAACGGGATCCCATTTTATACCTCCTGAAGTAGATTTCCATAACCCACCGGAAGCAGTCCCAACGTACATGATGTCTGGGTTAGCATGTACCACATCTATAGCTGTAACACGACCGGACATGCCTCCGGGGCCTATGTTTCTTGGGCGCATGTCTTTAAGCATATCCATTGTAAATTCTTGGGCAGAAAGTAAGGCAATGCACAATAGCATGGTTAGGGTAGTTATTCTTTTCACACTTTTAAATTTAAGTTATAGATGTTTCAGTTTAATGTAGGAATGAATATACAAAAAAAATAATGAGGTGTCCTAAAAAATATATTGGTAATCTCTTTTTAAGTTACCCTCTCGATTTAATATTTGCTTCACATAGTTCAATAATTTCCTTAATTCGCTTTTCTCGTGTAGCGTCCCTTTTGGCCTGGTTTAACCAGTATAAGTAGCTCTTTCTATAGGAAGGTGCAAAATTTTTATAATTCTTTAAGGCCTTGGGATTAGTATTGAAGGCCATTTCCAAATCTTCGGGAATCACTTCATTTTCCACATCGTCTAGAGCCGTCCAACTACCATTTGCTTTAGCAATTTCAATGGTTTTTAATCCACTCTCATGCATTAGGTTATCTAACTTTAATGCTTCTATGTACCTTTTGTTTAAGGCACTCCAAACACTTTTTGGATTTCTAGGCGTGAAATATTGCCTGCGTTTGCCATTGCCTAAGCTTTTAACGGTAGAATCTATCCAACCAAAGCATAAAGCCACTTTTACGGCCTCTTCCCACCGCATAGTGGGTACATTTAGCTCCAATTTGTAGAATATTAAATAAACGCCTTTTGAGGTCTTATGATTTTGTAATAGCCAATCGTACCAATCGGTGTCACGCTCGAAATAAAGTTCTGGGAAACCTTCCAAATCTTATATTTTTTTTGATGTTACATAGAAATCCCTGTCCACTTCAAAAGCTTTTATATTTTCATCTTGAGTAAGTGTTTTCCAATCGGCATTGGGGTACAACCATTGTTTGTTTTTGTTGATATTAACTTCAACGGGCATGTCAAACTTTGCTATAATGTTGTTCCATCTATACTTTAAGGTTTTGCCATCGATTTTGTATTCCAATGTTGGAACCATAGTGGTTCTTAAATACTGATTGAAAAATTCGGTTAGATCGTAACCTGTTTCTTTGCTTATATAATCTTCAATTTGTTGTGTGGTAACGGTTTGATGATAAAACGTTCTATTTAAACCACGTAGAATCTTTCGCCATTTTTCGTCATCTTCAATAAGTTGTCTCAAGGTGTGCAACATGTTAGCGCCTTTATAGTACATATCACCAGACCCTTCATGGTTTACGTTATAGATGCCTATTATTGGCCTATCATTTAAAATGTTTTTTCTAGTGCCAATAACGTAATCTGCCGAAGCTTGTTTTCCATAGTAATAATCCAAGAATAAATTTTCAGAATAGGCCGTAAAGCTCTCGTGTATCCACATGTCGGCAATATCCTTATAGGTGATGTTATTGGCAAACCATTCGTGTCCTGCTTCATGTATAATTATAAAGTCGAATTTTAGCCCCCAACCGGTACCAGATAAATCGGTGCCTTTATAGCCTTTTTGGTAGTCATTACCATAGGTCACGGAGCTTTGGTGTTCCATGCCTAAATAAGGGACTTCTACCAGTTTAAAGCTATCGGCATAAAAAGGGTATTGTCCGAACCAATATTCAAAAGCTTCCATCATCTTTGTAGCGTCTTTAAAGTGCACTTTTGCTTTTTCTAGATTGTCTTTCAATACATAGTAATCCATTAGTAAATTTCCGCCTGCCCCATCATAAACCTCCGAAAAATTAGCGTAATCACCAATGTTAATGTTTACACCATAGTTGTTTATTGGATTTTTAACAAACCAATGGTAGGTTTTGGTATCACCAATTTGCTCTACCTTTCTTAGTCTACCGTTCGATACATTCATTAATTTAGAAGGCACATTAACACTTATAAGCATACTATCTACCTCATCGTACATATGGTCTTTACAGGGCCACCAAACACTAGCTCCCAAACCTTGGCAGGACGATGCTATAAAATGATTACCGTTTTGATCTTTTTTCCAGGATATACCGCCATCCCAAGGCGCCCTAACGGCTTCTCTAGGTTGTCCTTCATAATAAACATCAATGGTATTAGTGGCACTGGTATTTTGTTCACCCTCAAGCTTGATAAAATGGGCATTACCTTCATGTTTAATTTGTAGTTCCTTACCATTTTGAATCGCTTTGGTAAGTGTTAAAGGCGGTTGCAAGTCTATTTGCATAACCGTATGGGGTTCCAGTACTTTATACTGAATGGTATTCTTTCCTGAAATGTGTTTTTGGTCAGGATTCACCTTTATGTCCAAATGGTAATAGGTAAGGTCCCACCAAGCACGCTCTGGGGTAATGCTACCTCTTAAGGTGTCTTGTCTGGTAAAGTGGTTTTTCTCTTGTAATAAACCTTGTGAGTTCCCTGAAAAGGTTAATGCTATTGTTAAAAAAAGGAATAAGCTGTAACGGATAATCATGGTTCTAATTTTGCCCTAAAGTTAACTAAAATGTTTCTTAAGGGTTTGTTAATATAAAAAGCGTTCTAAATTTATTTTAGAACGCTTCCTACAATTTGAGTTAGTCACTTAAAATTAAAAACAATAGGTATTCTCCTGAATAACTTTATTAGCTATAATTTGCCTTAATTCGATAATGTTGGGCATGTTATTATATTTAATATAACGTTTTAGACCCATAAGCATCATACGTTGTTCATCACCGGTAGAGAATGAAATAATGGAATGTTTTCCAGCAGTTTCAATAACATCTATGGCATGGAACAGGTTTAGTTTTGCCATAGCTATTTGCTCTTTTGCATTTTCTTCTCCTTTGGTTTTTGCCATTTTTTCGGCGCGTAGAATTGCAGATTCCGCCAAATAAATTTGAATCAAAATATCGGATGCAGCCAACATAAGCTGTTGTTGTTCTTCTATTTGTTCGCCATATTTCTGCAAGGCTGCCCCGGCAACCATTAAAAAGAGTTTCTTTAAATTTTTGATGATACTTTTTTCTTCTGAAAACAGCTCAGAATAATCTGCAGTCTCAAATGACGGAATGCCCATTAGTTCTTCCTTAACGGCCATGGCGGGGGTGAGCACGTCTACATGGCCTTTCATGGCTTTTTTGATGAGCATACCAATGCAAAGCATGCGGTTGATTTCGTTGGTGCCTTCGTAAATTCTTGTTATACGAGCATCTCTCCAAGCCGATTCCATTGGGGTATCTTCGGAAAAGCCCATGCCTCCAAAGATTTGAATGCCTTCGTCTGAACATTTTTGGATGAATTCTGAAACAGCCACCTTCAGCATAGAGCATTCAATAGCATATTCTTCAACACCTTTAAGCTCTGCCTCCTGATGGGAATCTTTACCATTGTCTTTTCTGAGTTCAATACGGTCTTCAATATTTTTTGCCGCTCTATAACAAGCAGCTTCACCAACCCAACAGTTGGTAGCCATTTCGGCTAATTTTTGTTGAATGGCACCAAAACTGGAAATGGATCGTTTAAATTGAATGCGTTCATTGGCATATTTAACAGATTCTGAAATCACACGACGTTGGGCATCTAGACAGGCAACAGCCAATTTTATCCTACCCACATTAAGGGCATTCATGGCAATTTTGAAACCATTCCCCCTGGTTGAAAGCATATTTTCAACAGGAACTTCGGTTTCATTAAAAAATACTTGGCGCGTAGATGAAGCACGAATGCCTAGTTTATGTTCTTCTTCACCCAAGGTAATGCCATTAGGATTTTCAGGGTCGTATTCTACAATAAATCCGGTAATGTATTTATCATCTTCAATACGGGCAAAAACAATCATAAGATGACAGAATCCAGCATTTGAAATCCACATTTTTTGTCCGGTAATTTTATAGGTTTTACCGTCTTCAGAAAGTACCGCTTTAGTTTTACCGGAATTGGCATCGCTACCGGCACCCGGTTCTGTTAAGCAATAGGAGCCAAACCATTCACCAGAGGCCAGTTTTGGAACATACTTTTGTTTTTGTTCTTCGGTACCATAAAGTGTAATGGGCATCGTTCCTATACCGGTATGCGCACCAAAAGCCGTACTAAATGAACCCGTAGCGCCAGAAATATAGTCGCAGACCAACATAGTATCCACAAAGCCCATACCCATACCGCCATAAGCTTCGGGAACGGCAACACTTAAAAAGCCAAGTTCGCCCGCTTTTTTCATACAGGATTCGGTTAGCGCATAATCTTTTTGTTCAAACTGCGCTTTTTTGGCCCAAATTTCGCGATCTACAAATTCGGTTACGGCCTCTTTCATCATCAATTGATCTTCATTGAAATCTTCTGGCGTGAATACATCCTCGCAGGTTGTTTCTTTTACGAGGAATTGACCACCTCTTAATATGTTTTTTTCTGTTTCTTTCATGGTGTTCGAATTAATAGAATCAAGAGTCAAGAACCAAGATTTATAGATTTAACCCTGATTGAAATCTTGAAATCATTTTTTGAATTTTATTGTTTTTTGATCTAGTTCGTTAAACTTATCTTCACTGAGATAGTTTTCATTATAGGCTACTATCAATTGAGTTTCCCATTCAAAAGCAGATCCTAAGCTATCTTCTAAATATTTATTAAAATATTTGTCTGAGCTTTTACTTGATCCTTCTGAAATATTTGAGGGTATTGAAACAGCACTTCTATTCATTTGTATTACTAATCCAAATTTCTCAAAATCTGGAAATGTTCTGGTAAGCTTATAGTTATCTCTTACTAGTTCTATTCCTTCTTGCCAAATTTTTAATTTTTTAAAGTTGTGCATCTGTCTTTGTTCTAGTTTCTAAAAGTCTTGGTTCTAATTAAGAAATTCAAAAATGGCACAAGCGCCTTGCCCCGTACCTACACACATAGTAACAGCGCCATATTTGTTTTTCATGTTGCGCTTTCGCATTTCATCAAACAATTGAACCGATAATTTAGCTCCTGTACATCCCAGCGGATGACCAAGAGCGATGGCACCACCATTAACGTTTACTAAATCCGGATTTAAATTTAATTCCCTAATAACGGCTAGCGATTGGGAGGCAAAGGCCTCATTCAATTCAATTAAATCTAAATCATCTTGCTTCAATCCTGCAAGTTTTAAGGCTTTGGGGATGGCTTTTACAGGCCCAATTCCCATAATGCGGGGTTCTACACCTACGGCCGCATAGCTTACCAAACGTGCAATAGGTTCCAGGTTAAGTTCTTTAACCATGGTTTCACTCATAACCATAACAAAAGCAGCACCATCACTCATTTGGGATGAATTCCCAGCTGTTACTGTACCACCTTGAGCAAAAACAGGACGTAGTTTAGCCAATGCTTCCAGGCTTGTATCTGCACGAGGGCCTTCGTCTTTGGTAACGGTATAGGTTTTTGTAGTTTTTTTGCCATTGGAGTCAATGTACGTTTGTTCAACTTCAATGGGTACAATTTGATCTTGAAATCGGTTTTCAGCTTGTGCTTTCAGGGCTTTTTGATGGGAGTTATAAGCGAAAGCATCTTGGTCTTCACGAGATACTTTAAACTGTTTAGCTACAGCTTCAGCCGTATTGCCCATACCCCAGTAATAGTCTTCGTGACCAGCTTTTATGGTATCGTAATTGAGCTCTGGTTTAAACCCTGTCATAGGTACAGCGCTCATACTTTCGGAACCGCCTGCTATAATACAATCGGCCATACCGGCCTGAATTTTAGCAGTAGCGATGCCTATGGTTTCAATACCTGAAGAACAAAACCTGTTTACCGTTACGCCAGGCACATCAATACTATTTAAACCAATGAGTGAAATAAACCGCGCCATATTTAAGCCTTGTGAGCCTTCGGGCATGGCGTTGCCTACAATTACATCATCAATTCTTGAAACTTCAAGATTGGGTAATTCTTTCATCATGTATTGAATGGTTTCAGCGCCCAATTCATCGGCTCTTTTAAACCGAAATACACCTTTAGGGGCTTTCCCAACTGCTGTTCTGTATGCTTTGACTATATATGCTGTTTTCATAAAAAGTATTTGGTATTAAGTACGAAGTATTATGACTATTTCAGGGAATTTTGAAGTGCAAAGTTCATTTTTGTGACTTCAACTATTTCATTGATTATTGGTCTTAGCTTTTCTTCTGTTGTTAGATTTAGTCGTTTTGATAAATACAGTTGTGTTAATAGTTCAAATGAAGAACCATTAGCTATTCCTAAAAATTGTTTGAATTCTCCGTTGGAGTTTCTTCCTGCTCCTTCAGCTATATTTGAGGGGATAGAAATTGCACTTCTCCTTAATTGAGATGTTAATCCGTATTTTTCTTCTTTCGGGAAATTTTCAGAAATCCTATAACAGTTTTCGGTTATATCCATTGCTTTCTGCCATATTTTTAGTTCTTCAAATCTGTGCATAACTTTTAGTTTTGTCTTTATACTTAATACTTTCTACTAAATACACTTCGTAATTAGTTACGAAGCGGTTTCCCCGTTTTCAGCATATGCTGTATACGTTCTAAGGTTTTGCGTTCTGTACATAAACTTAAAAATGCTTCGCGCTCTATATCCAATAAATATTGTTCGCTTACCAATGTTGGCTCCGATAAATCGCCACCTGCCATAACATAGGCTAGTTTATTGGCAATTTTTTGGTCGTGTTCGCTTATATAATTGCTGGCTTCCATAGCATCGGTACCCACTAAGAACATACCTAATGCCTGTTTGCCTAAAACTTTAACGTCACTACGTTTTACAGGTTTCGTATAGCCTGTTTCTGCCATTAATTTGGCATAAGCTTTGGCCGTGGCAATTTGGCGATCTTTGTTAACCACGACAACATCTTTTCCTTTTTGTAGTACTCCCAAATCGAATGCTTCATAAGCCGATGTAGATACTTTGGCCATGCCTATGGTTAAAAAGTATTCTTGTAAAACATTCAGTTCGACATCACCTTTTCTAAAGGTATCCGATGCCCTTAAGGCCATTTCTTTCGAGCCTCCGCCACCAGGAATAACACCAACGCCAAATTCAACCAATCCCATATAGGTTTCTGCGGCAGCAACTACTTTATCGGCATGCATGGAAAGCTCACATGCACCTCCAAGAGATAGGCCATGTGGCGCAGATATGGTAGGGATTGATGAGTAGCGCATGCGCATCATGGTATCTTGAAAGTACTTGATGGCTGCATTCAATTCGTCGTATTCCTGCTCTACGGCTAACATAAAGATCATACCAATATTGGCACCAACTGAGAAATTGGCGCCTTGGTTACCAACAACTAATCCCTCGAAATTCTGTTCTGCTAAATCTATTGCTTTGTTTAATCCTGCAAGTACATCGCCGCCAATGGTATTCATTTTCGACTGGAATTCACAATTTAAAATGCCGTCGCCTAAATCTTCAATAACAACTTCGGAATTTTTATATACTTCATTGGTTTTTCTAATATTATCCAATATGATAAACGCATCTTGACCAGGAACCTTTTCTTGCGATTTTTTAGCAATATCATAGACATAAGTAGCGCCATTTTTTACTGCATAAAATGACGTATTTCCTGAAGTAACCATATCGTTTATCCAAGAGGCAACCTCCAAGTTTTCGGCTTTTATGAGTTCAATACCCTTGTCAATACCTATAGTATCCCAAATTTGAAAGGGGCCATGTTCCCAGCCGAACCCAGCTTTCATGGCATCGTCTATTTTGTAAATGTCGTCTGATATTTCTGGAATACGATGTGAAACATAAGCGAACAAAGCCGCAAACGTTTTTCTGTAAAAGGTGCCAGCTTTATCTTTTCCGTTTACTAGGATGCTAAAGCGGTCTATAACTTTATCGACTGATTTCGTTAATTCTAAGGTTGCAAACTTTGCTTTATTTGCCGAGCGATATTCCAGAGTATTTAAGTCTAACGATAGTATTTCCTTTTTGCCATCTTCAGTAACTTGTTTTTTGTAAAATCCTTGCCCAGATTTGCTACCAAACCATTTGTTTTCCATCATGGTATTAATGAAATCGGGAAGGTTAAAGAGTTCTATACGTTCATCTTTTTTACAATTTTCGGCGATACCATTGGCCACGTGGACTAATGTATCCAAGCCCACTACGTCTACTGTTCTAAAGGTGGCTGATTTAGGACGACCGATAACGGGACCGGTAAGTTTATCCACTTCTTCTATGGTCAATTCCATATCTTTAACAATATGAAATAGACTCATAATGCTAAAAATTCCAATTCTATTGCCGATAAATGCAGGGGTGTCTTTTGCGACAACCGCAGTCTTGCCAAGAAATTGCTCGCCATAACCGTTAAGGAAGTCCAATACGTCCTGGGACGTTTCAGGTCCTGGTATAATTTCAAATAATTTTAGGTAACGTGCTGGATTGAAGAAGTGAGTGCCACAAAAGTGTCTTTGAAAGTCGTCACTTCTGCCTTCACTCATAAATTTAATAGGGATACCCGATGTATTACTGGTGATTAAAGTTCCAGGTGTTCTGTATTGTTCCAGTTTTTCAAAGACTTGCTTTTTTATATCGAGTCGTTCTACAACAACTTCCATAATCCAATCAACATGGGCAACTTTAGCGATATCGTCTTCTAAATTACCAGTGGTTATCCTACTGGCAAATTTTTGATGGTAAATAGGAGAGGGGCTAGATTTAAGGGCTTTTGCCAAGGCCTCATTAACCAATCGGTTTCTTACTACTTTATCATTTAAAGTAAGCCCCTTGGCTTTTTCATTTTCATTTAATTCCCTTGGTACAATATCCAATAGAAGTACTTCTACACCAATATTGGCAAAGTGGCAAGCGATACCACTTCCCATTATTCCAGAACCTATTATGGCTACTTTTTTAATTCTACGTTTGCTCATTTCTTTTAGCAATTATTGATTTTGGTCGTAAATTTTTTTATTAGCAATCATGTCGACAATCAATTCGGCAACTTCATAAAAGTGTTCTATTTTTTCTTCCGAAATGTTATTTCTTACAGCATCATTAAAGGTAAGTACCTTTTCTCTAGAATAGTCTCTTTTTTCCTTACCAAATTCGGTTAAGTATATTAATACGCCTCGACCGTCCTCTGGATTGGGGCGTCGTTCTATAAGCCCTCTTTCCTCCATAGATTTTAATATTCTGGATAGACTGGTGGCTTCCATGCCCATTTTAGGCCCTAAGGCTGTAGATGGGGTACCTTTTTCGGGATCTATGCTTAATAAGGTGAAGCCAGTAGCCATGGTACTATCAAATTTAGCTGCTTCTTCATTATACATTTTTTGTACGGTAAGCCAAGTTGTACGTAATATGTAGTCTATGGTCTTATCTTTCATGTTTAATTAGTTGGTGAGCCCAAATATAATAAAATTTATTATGCATGCATAATAAATTACTAAAAAAAGGAGAGTCAAATTTGTTAAAAAATAATGACAAAAAAAAATGCTCAATTAAATGAATTGAGCATTTTTTTGGATTTAACAAAAGCTTGATTATTTAGCCAAAATAGGAGCTTTGGTTTTTTCAAAATCAATTTCAACTTGATTTTTTAAAATATCATCAAATGTTTCACGTTTTCTAATTAAATGCGCTTTCTTGTTATGCCATAATACTTCTGCGGGGCGATAGCGTGAGTTATAGTTGCTTGACATAGAAAAACAGTAGGCACCAGCATTTTTAAAGGCTAAGATATCGCCTTCATTAATTTCCTTTATCCTTCTATTGTTGCCAAATGTGTCTGTTTCACAGATATAACCTACAACGGTATAAAAACGTTCACGTCCATTTGGATTTGATATGTTTATTATATCGTGGTGTGAACCATAAAGCATAGGGCGTATCAAATGGTTAAAACCAGAATCAACTTGGGCAAATACGGTAGATGTGGTTTGTTTTACAACATTTACCTGGGTTAAAAACGTTCCAGCTTCACTAACCAAAAATTTACCTGGCTCAAAGGCTAAAGTTAATTCTTTACCATAATCTTTGCAGAAGTTATTAAATCTTTCAGACAGTTTTTTACCTAACTCTTCAATATTAGTTTCAATATCCCCTTCTTTATAAGGTACTTTAAAACCTGATCCAAAATCGATAAACTCTAAATTTTTGAACTGTTTAGCGGTTTCAAATAAAATTTCACTGGCGTAAAGGAAAACGTCAATATCCAATATATCACTACCAGTATGCATATGTATGCCGTTAATGGTCATTTTGGTGTTTTCAACAATACGTAATAAATGTGGAATTTGGTGAATGGAAATACCAAATTTGGAATCGATATGCCCTACAGAAATATTACTGTTGCCTCCAGCCATGACATGCGGATTAATACGAATGCAAACCGGAGTCTCTGGATACTTTGTGCCAAATTGCTCTAAAATAGATAGGTTGTCAATATTTATTTGAACACCAAGTTTTGAAGCTTCTTCAATTTCTGCCAACGATACACCATTAGGCGTAAAAATAATCTGTTCTGGTTTAAAACCTGCTGCCAAGCCCAAATTAACTTCCTGTATGGAAACAGTGTCAATCCCAGATCCTAAAGTTTTTAATAACTTAAGTACCGATATATTTGATAATGCTTTTACAGCATAATTTACCTTTAGTTTTTTAACCCCTTTAAACGCATTGGTTAAACGATTGTATTGTGATGTAATCTTTTCTGCATCGTAAACATATACAGGACTTCCAAAATCCTTCGCTATATGTAATAATTGACTATTAGTCATAAGTATCTTAAATTTTATGCAAAGATATTTCTTTACTTTATAATTGAAAATAAATAACACAAAATTATACATAATAAACAAAATGTTAATTATATAACAAGGAATATTTTTTTCAAATTAATTGAAAGCGTTTATTCTTTATAAAAACATTAGTCTAATTACAAGCTATTATTTACATTTGCACATCTTAAATTATTAAGCAAATTATGAATTTACACGAATATCAAGGTAAGGAAATATTAAGTAGTTTTGGAGTGCGTATTCAACGTGGTATTGTAGCACAGAACGCAAGTGAAGCCGTAGAAGCAGCAAAACAATTAACAGAAGAAACCGGTACGGGTTGGCATGTTATAAAGGCACAAGTTCATGCAGGAGGACGTGGTAAAGGAGGCGGTGTTAAGCTTGCCAAGAATTTGCAGGAAGTAGAAGAGTTAGCAGGACAAATTATAGGAATGAACTTGGTTACACCTCAAACATCTGCTGAAGGAAAAAAGGTGCATCAAGTATTAGTAGCTGAAGATGTTTATTATCCTGGTGAGAGTGAAACCAGTGAGTTTTACATGTCTGTTTTATTGAATAGAGCGAATGGACGCAATATGATTATGTATTCTACTGAAGGTGGAATGGATATTGAAACTGTTGCTGAAGAAACGCCACATTTAATATTTACTGAAGAAATAGATCCAACTATCGGTTTTATGCCATTTCAAGCAAGACGTGTGGCTTTTAATTTAGGATTGTCTGGCGTGGCTTTTAAGGAAATGACCAAATTCGTTACCGCTTTATATACAGCGTATGTGAAATCGGATTCTTCGTTATTTGAAATCAACCCAGTGTTAAAGACCAGCGATAATAAAATCATGGCCGTTGATGCTAAAGTTACGATTGATGATAATGCACTATACCGCCATAAGGATTATGCCGAACTAAGGGATTTACGTGAAGAAAATCCTGTTGAGGTTGAAGCTAAGGAAGTTGGCCTAAACTATGTCGACCTTGATGGTAATGTAGGTTGTATGGTTAATGGAGCAGGATTGGCTATGGCAACTATGGATTTAATTAAACAAGCAGGAGGGGAGCCCGCCAACTTTTTGGATGTTGGTGGTACCGCAGATGCCGCTAGAGTTGAAGCCGCTTTTAAAATTATATTGAAAGACCCTGCTGTAAAAGCTATTTTAATTAACATTTTTGGAGGTATTGTACGTTGCGACCGTGTGGCCCAAGGTGTTATTGATGCTTACAAAAATATGGGTAACATCAATGTGCCTATCATTGTTAGGTTACAAGGAACTAATGCCGATATCGCAAAAGAATTAATTGACAATTCTGGATTAGATGTACTAAGTGCAACCGAATTCCAGGAAGCTGCAGATAAAGTACAGCAAGTATTAGCTTAGGCTTAATATTAGACTATAGATTCTTAACATATAAGTACAATTTTATTAAGAGTAGTGTAAAGCACTACTCTTTTTTGTTGCATAGTTTTGGAGTGAAAATAATAAGTAATTATTTAAACAAAAAATGAAACGAAAAACTATGAAAACAATTAAATTATTATCGGTACTGGCAATTCTGGCAAGTGTAAATTTGGGATTAGCATCCACTAATCCAGAACATGAAAATCCTAAAGGGAAAACAATTGCAGTTGAAATTCAACAGCTTTTAAGCAAGTCTAATTTGTTAGTAGAAGAAGACGTGATGGCCAAAGTCTATTTTACTATTAATTCCAAGAACGAGATTGTTGTTTTAACCGTAAACTCTGAATCATTAGTATTGGAAGAATTTATAAAATCCAGATTGAATTATAGTAAAGTAAAAACGAAAAGTGTCCAACAAGGAAAAAGGTATGTTATTCCTGTGAAGTTAGAAGCACAATTATAGAAGATTTAAAAAAAGTAAAATGAAGCTCTTAATTTATTTTAAGGGCTTTTCTTTTTTGGGCATGGGGCCACGCATATGGATAACCAGGCCATTTAAAAAATTCCTTAAAATTTGATCGCCACATTCTACATATTTAGGATGGTCTTCCTTTCTAAAAAAAGCACCTAATTCGCTTTTGGAAATCCTAAAGTCAACAAGCTTTAGAATGTCCACAATATCGCTGTCCTTTAATTTGAGCGCTACACGCAATTTTTTTAATATATCGTTATTTGTCATTTTTATGAACCTCTATTAGTTCTATGTCGAGTTTTTATCACTATCTGAATAAAATCGACGCTTTCTAGAATTTTTAGAATTTTTAGAATTTTTCAAAGATACTTCAATAAAATTATTTAAGAGGTTAAAGTGATTTAAAATTCAATAATATTTATATTGTTGAAAATCAGATAATTAAAACGCTTTTGGTTTTGATGAAATGGGTGTTAAGTAGCAAAAAGATATCGGTTTTCCTAGCCCTCATTTTTATTTTCTTTGATAAAGTTATAAAAAATGGCGATAAAGTGCGTCTCTGTTTTCGATGAGATACATTATATCAACGATTATAAATGTAAGGTTTTGAGTATCTTTATAGTATAATTAATTAATCCTCCTCAAAATGATTAATAGAGTTGAAAAATTGAGCTTACTTTCTGAAATGATAGCATTTGCGAAGTATGACAAAGAGATTAATAATATTGAGTATAACTTTCTTTTGGGTGTAGCAAAACAGTTGGATATTGCCCGCGAAGATTTTGATTATTTAATAGAACACCCTGTAACTTATACTCATTTAAAATCTCATAGCGAACGTATTGTACAGTTCCATAGACTGGTACTTTTAATGAATATAGATAGTGAGAGCTCAAGATCTGGAGCAATAAAACTATATAATTTTGGTCTACGAATGGGGTTGAGCCATGAGTCGATTAGTAAAGTACTTTATTTAATGGAAAGTTTTCCGAATAAAATTGTACCACCAGACGTACTTATAGATATTTTTAAAACACAATATAATTAGTATTTATTGGTTTGAATTCTAATTTGGAAGCGCTAAAGGGATTTTAAACTTTTAGCGCTTCTATTTTATTTTGGTATAGCTTAATGTCGTCCCGTAGTTTTGCTGCGGTGATAAAATCTAAAGCTTTAGCGGCTTCCTCCATTAATTTTCGTTTGTCCCTAATTTTCTTTTCCAATTCTGGTTTGGTAAGGTACTCACTCTCTGGTTCAGCTGCTTTTGCTGCTACTAATTCATAACTATAAGTACTTACCGAGTTTTTTGACAGGGCATTATCCAAGCTTTTGTTAAGCGCCCTAGGGGTAATGTTATTGGCCGTATTATAAGCGATTTGCTTTTCACGTCTATAATTGGTTTCGTCAATTGTTCTTTGCATGCTTTTGGTAATGGTATCGGCATACATAATAGCCTTACCATTAAGGTTTCTGGCCGCCCTTCCCACAGTTTGGGTCAGTGAGCGTGCCGATCGTAAGAAACCTTCTTTATCGGCATCTAAAATGGCCACAAGGGACACTTCAGGTAAATCCAATCCTTCACGAAGTAAATTAACACCCACCAACACATCAAACAGCCCTTTGCGTAAATCCTGCATGATTTCGACACGCTCTAATGTGTCTACATCACTATGGATATAGCGACAGCGCACCTGAATCCTTTCAAGATATTTGGTTAACTCCTCGGCCATACGCTTGGTTAGGGTGGTTACTAATGTGCGTTCGTCTTTTTCAACGCGTAACTGGATTTCTTCTATTAAATCGTCAATTTGGTTTAAACTGGGACGAACTTCGATTTCGGGATCTAAAAGTCCGGTTGGGCGAATCACTTGTTCAACATAAATACCATCGGTTTTTTGTAGTTCGTAGTCGGCTGGCGTGGCACTCACATAAATAACTTGGTTTTGTAAGGCTTCAAACTCCTCAAACTTTAAAGGACGGTTATCCATTGCAGCCGGTAATCTAAAACCATATTCCACTAGGTTTTCCTTTCTGCTACGGTCACCTCCATACATGGCATGGACTTGGGAGATGGTTACGTGACTTTCATCTATTACCATTAAAAAGTCATCTGGAAAATAATCCAATAAGCAGAACGGTCGTGTACCCGCTGGTCTTCCATCTAAATACCTTGAGTAATTCTCAATACCCGAGCAGTAGCCCAATTCACGGATCATTTCCAAATCAAATTCGGTGCGTTCCTTTAAGCGTTTTGCTTCTAAGTGTTTGCCTATCTCTTTAAAATAATCGTGTTGTTTTACTAAATCATCCTGTATGTCTTTTATGGCATTTTGTAAAACTTCAGGAGATGTTACAAACATATTGGCAGGATAGATATTCAGTCGGTCGTATTTTTCAACAACTTGATTAGTTTGGATGTTGAAGGATTCAATTTCTTCAATTTCATCACCAAAAAAATGGATACGAAAAGCATCGTCGGCGTAGCTAGGAAAAATATCTACTGTATCGCCTTTTATTCTGAAATTACCATGTTTAAATTCGGCCTCTGTTCGAGAATATAAACTTTGCACTAACTGATGCAGTAATTGGGTTCTTGAAATGACCTGATCCCGTTTTAAGGTAATGACGTTTTTTTGAAACTCTATCGGGTTGCCAATACCATATAGACAGGATACTGAAGCTACCACTAACACATCCCGTCGTCCAGAAAGCAGGGAAGACGTGGTACTTAACCGCATTTTTTCTATTTCCTCGTTTATAGACAAATCTTTTTCTATATAAACTCCGGTAACCGGGATGTAAGCTTCGGGTTGGTAATAATCGTAATAGGACACAAAGTATTCCACCGCATTGTTTGGAAAAAACTGCTTGAACTCTGAATATAACTGGGCTGCCAAAGTTTTATTATGGGCCAAAACCAATGTTGGTCGTTGTACTTCTTCAACAACATTGGCAATGGTAAATGTTTTTCCAGACCCCGTAACTCCCAGCAAGGTCTGATATTTCTCATTAGAAATAATACCTTCAGTGAGTTGCTTTATCGCTTCTGGTTGATCGCCAGTTGGACTGAAGTCTGATTCTATTTTAAATCGCATGCATTTAAGTTTTAAGTGTCTAAAGTACTTGGAGTTATAAGTACTTAGAACTTTAGGCACTTCAAGTTTTTAGAATTCATTTCACTTTTATAGGACTAAATTACTTAAAGTTGCTGGGATTTGAAATTCTTAGGTTGTTAAATTAGGCCTTATCGTTTCAAAGAGAAATGCCCTATGAAATTTCTACCGTCACTAAGTACAACACTGAACCAGTAATCGTCCGTTGGCATGAGCGTCCCATTAAAGGTGCCATCCCAACCCTGTGAAAGTGGTGCCAGTTGTTTGAGCAGTTTTCCAAAGCGGTCATAGATATGGATATTGCTGTTGGCCTGTAGGGCACTCAGTCCCTGGATTTGCCAGTAATCGTTACTGCCATCTCCATTTGGGGTAAAGAACTTTCTGTAGCCCACCACATAGACGTCAATCTCAGTCGTTCCACAGATGTCGTCCTTGACGAATAATGTATAGATGCCCGCCCTTACATTATTGAACACGTTGCTGTCCTGATAAGGGAAGACCACTTCGCCATCCTTGGATTCCAATGCAAACTGATAGGTTCCAGAGCCCAAGCTAGCTGGGTTGTTAATGGTCACCGAATTGTTCTCTGAAATATCCACAATGGTCAGGTCGTCCTGCGTGATGGTGGCCTTTTCTGAAGCCTTTACCGAAACGGTCTTGTTGCGTGGGCAAAGCGTTGTTGGGTTGGTAATGGTGATGGTATAATCCCCTGGTTCGGAGACAGGCAAAGCCTTATCGTTTGAAAGTACCGTGCCATCTTCGAAAACCCATTTATAGGTATAATCCAAAGGGTTTGCTATATCTGGGTCCAGCAGCACCGTAAAGGTTGGATCCGAGGTGCATACAATTTCTTCTTCAACGATAGAAAAATCCGGTAAGGGGTTGACCTTGAATTCAATGGTTGTAGTGGCTACACAGTTTAGGTTATTTGGGTTTATGACCCTTACGGCTATGGTCTGGTCGCCAGAGTTTAATGGATTGGGTAGGGAGGGGCTGTCCGCTACAGGTGTTCCATTTTCATCAATATAATCAAAATAGATAGCCATTGTTTGGGAGCCCAGAACGGTACCCTTAAAGTTGGAGGTGTCAAAAGGGTAGATCCCATCGTTGTCGATATCCCCGGCATCGCCATCACATACCACTTGTTGTGGGACAGGACTCGCTATAATGGGCTGTTCATCAACTTTGAACTCCAGTGTGGTTTCGTCAGAACAGGGGCCATTGGGGTCTTGGGTGTTGTTATTGGTGACCAGTATGGTAATGGTCTGTGGTGCCATTGTTAGGTTGTTGGGCAACGGACTTGTGACATCGTTACCATAATAATCTTTAAGAGGCTTACCGTTTTCATCAAAATAGGTAATATTTACATCTGCAGGGTTTTGGCTTCCCAAAACGGAGGGTTCAACCATAGATGTATCAAAGCTATGAATACCGTCATTGATACCTGTAGTTCCATCAGAGCCATCGTCACATTGTCTGTCTATCGTTACTGGGTTTGCAACAGGTAAGGCTTCTACGTGTAATGTAATATACGGACCTAAGCCCAAACAATCGTTTGCAATGGCACTATCTATACGTACATAGATTTGTTGCGTTCCGGGATATCCTATATTCCTGTAATTGGCAATGTCTGTAATCTCATTCTCTTCGGCCAAGGCATCGGCTTCATTTCGATAGTAACGTGGTGGCAAAGGGTTTTGTCCAGGCGGTATTTGTGCTAAAATATCGGCTGTTACACTACTAAAATCGAAAAAGGAGATGCCGTCCCTATCATCATTGTTGGCATTATCGTCGCCGTTTGTATCGAGAAAATCGTCACATTCAAAAAACTCACGAATGAATGTGTTTGGTATGGCTGTGGTTGAAACTTGTAATTGAATTTCTGCAACTATGGAACAACTATTTATGGTTTCAACACGAGCCCAAACTATGTCATTGCTAACGGTTTGGTTTTCGTATGCTGTATAGTTTGAAATATACTCAGGGACATTTATATCCCCATTTTCTGCTGCAGGCTGTGTTGTGAAATAGGTAAACGTTTCATTTGCGGCATTGACAGAAATTTCATCATTCGCCTCGGTAAGGTTAAAAGCACTATAGCCTAACGTGCTTGGATTGTCGTCATCACACTGAACTAATAAAACGGGTGATGTTATTATAGGTAACGGATTTACGGTTAAGACTATTTCATTGGAATATAACCCACATGAGTTTCCAATTCTGTCCAGTTTCACTCTATATAGGTAGTTATTAAAGCTTAGCGGCGTATTTGTAATACTTAAATCGCTAGTTTGAGCTCCACTATAATTGGCACCATCTACAATGGTATTCCAACTAACACCATCGGTACTCACTTCCCATTGGTAAGTTTCAGCTTCAGGAGAAACCACATAGATAACATCAGTAGAAGATTCACAAATGGTGGTATCAATGGGCTGTGTTGTTATGGTAATAGGGGCAATGGTTATATAATCTGCATTGGGGATGGTATAACCGTCCACACGATTGGTGACTAAACCATTAGCGTCTGTAATAACGGGGTTATCCCCAAGTAAATCATCGGCATTACCATCAGAAAAACCAGCTTCAATCACATCGCTACAACCATCGCCATCACTATCTAAGCTGATGTAGTTAAAAATATTTTCTCCGTCTGTATCGGCTAAAGTATAACCTATTTCACCACTGTCCGGACTAGTTTCTACAGCATCTACCCATCCATTTGTACCAACAGAAGAACCATCTTCAATACCATCAAGATTTGTATCTGATAAGGTTCCTAATTGTCCCGATTCGATTAAATCGTATATACCGTCATTGTCACTATCCAAGTCATAAAAATCTGGAATTCCATCTCCATCGGTATCAATGGGTGTTAGGGGCGGATCAAAGGCATCGTCCAAACCATCTAAATTGATATCGTTATGGGTAATGGGAATGATGGTTCCCGTATGTTCTATAAAATCAGGGATGCCATCATTATCACTATCTAAATCCAATTCGTCCTTAATACCATCATTGTCATTATCATTTGTAAAACAGGTTAAGGATATCATCCCCTCAAAGGTCGAACTTGCTAATGGATTTGATAATCTGTGGACAAATGAAAATCCGTCAACCTGATTGGCATAAAAGGCATATGGCGTATTTCCGTTAGGGGAAGGATTAACCTTAAAGTGAATCTCAGAGCCCGAAATTTGTGTGATGCCGGTTTCAAACAGACCATCAAAATTAGAATCAACCAATAGTCTATCATCTGGATCAACCAAGGTAATGTTCTTGTTTACGGGTAATACTTTCACAACAAAATATTCGCCATCAACGGCGGTGTGTATTATGGTGGTGTCTTCGGATAGTTTAACATTTACTGATTCTGTAAATGCCATGGTGTAGTCACCTTCAGCATTAGCAGCAGGGTCTACCGTACTGGTGAAATTACCTAGAGTATTACCATTTATGGAAACGTTACCGCCAGAACTGCTTGTTGTGGTATAGATTCCTGTTGTTATGGACGCATTGGTAGACGCATCTTGAAACTCCAGTATGGGGTTGTTTAAATTGGTGAGGTTGATGGTTACGTCCCCTCTGGATTCGGTACAGTTTAAAATCCCATCATTATCGTTGTCGATGTCAAGGTTATCAATAATCCCATCATTATCTACATCATCAGGACAAATGCTTACAGGAACTTCAACCGATTCGAGTACTTCGCCAGTGCAGTTTATAGTGCCAATTAATTTATATTTTCCAGGTTGGTTTGGTGTGATTGAAGGGACGTTTGAAGATATTACCTTAAAACCAGAGCCATCGTCAAAGAACCATTCATAGGAATCAAAATTTTGGGTGTTGGCCGCTTCAAGCGTTATGTTTGGAATACAATTGCCCAAGGCTGCAAACTGGGCATCAAAATTAATTTCTGGGGCTGTTGGGAAACCAGAATAAAAGCTTCCTGATGTCGCCGCACCATTCACATTAAAGTAAGCCACATACAATTCATCGTCACCTTGAACAGACACATTCCCTGTTAACCCGGTAACTTTATAAGTAACATAATCTGCATTGCCCGTTACTGTGCTTGGCCCGATAGTTGAAAAATTGGTAATGGGAAGGTTGTTTATTGTAACGGTAGCTCCTGTTTTGGTGACTATAGAAACCCCGCCTGTATAATTAACATTTCCAATGTTATCAATGTTGGCAATATTATCAATATTTCCTCTAGTTTCACAACTTAGGGGCGGCACAAAAAACATGCCTTGGTTAGCTTCTGAAGTAGACCCAACACCCTGATAGGCAAAAACATCTGAAGAGGTTTCCACATACATGTTACCGTTGGTATTATAGTAGTTTCCTTCAATAACATAGTATTCTCCTTTATTTATGGTTGTAATAGGGCTTCCATTAATTGTTATGGATGTGTTGTCTGTATGGGCCACAATTAAAATATTTTCCCAATCATTAGCCCCACTTCCCCTAACAAAAATATATTTATTGCCGATTTTTGAAAGCCCAGCAATTTGGTCTATTCCATAGTCCCTGCCATTTCCGTTATGGAAACTTCCATTGGTAGACCCACAATTTACTACAATGGGTTTACTGGATGAAACAAGGGAGCCTATTAAGCCATCCATTAAGTTGTTGACCGATGGGCCATTATCTAAAACATTAATGGCCAAAACATAACTTTCTCCTCGGTTTAGGTTAACGGAAACAGGAGTGGAACCCGCATAGTTTTTTATAATTAACCCCGTTGGAAGGTCACTAAAGGTTACTGCGGTGTCATCTTCTGTAGCCATTACAGCTACAAAACTTAAATAGTTGCTTTGTGGATTTTCACTAGTATAAGTCCCCACTCTAAATGTTGTATCAAGAGCCGATAGCCCTTTACTTACTAAGGCTCCAGCTTGTGAACCACTCCCCGCATTCATACGAACTGAAACGTAGATAGGGGCTTCGGCTTCTATGATGTAGCCTTTATTGTTGGTTATGGTACTTGTCGTGTTGGAAGAAACAAATAATTGGGTGTTACCAGTCCCAATATATTCTACTTGGGGGGTAGTGTTTAAAACAATGCCTGTGATATAGTTGGATGTAGGTTGCCCGACAGGTATTATGGTGTAAGGGACTTGGGAAGTATTAGGTGTAGATATATATAGGTATTGATCTTCGGGGTTAGCGTTACCAAATTCCGAACTTGTTAAGGGAGGGATATAATGCGTTTTACTTAATTGGGCAAATCCAATACTTGTCATGAAAAGGCATATAACAACAGATATATATTTTAATAGTTTGAATGGTTGCATTTAAGGATCTCAAAAATAGTTGTTAAAAATGGATGGTTTTAGTATTGAAATAAAGACTAAAGTAAAATATTTAAACTAGTTTGACTTGGTTAAAAGCAAAAGGTTTAAGGGTTTTAGATGAAAATGTAAAAAAAAGTTATTATGGAATCTTTGAGACTATTTTTTCTTACAATAAAGCCTAGGATTTATTGGTTTAACTCTCAATTAACAGTAAACTATCGCTTTAAAGTAAAATGTCCCATGAAATTTCTACCGTCACTAAGTACAACACTGAACCAATAATCGTCCGTTGGCATGAGCGTGCCATTAAAGGTGCCGTCCCAACCCTGTGAAAGGGGAGCGAGCTGTTTGAGCAGTTTTCCAAAGCGGTCATAGATATGGATATTGCTGTTGGCCTGTAGGGCACTCAGTCCCTTGATTTGCCAGTAATCGTTACTGCCATCGCCATTGGGGGTAAAGAACTTCCTGTAGCCCACCACATAGACGTCAAGCTCAGTCGTTCCACAGATGTCGTCCTTGACGAATAATGTATAGATGCCCGCCCTTACATTATTGAACACGTTGCTGTCCTGATAAGGGAAGACCACTTCGCCATCCTTGGATTCCAATGCAAACTGATAGGCTCCAGAGCCCAAGCTAGCTGGGTTGTTAATGGTCACCGAGTTGTTCTCGGAAATATCTATAATGGTAAGGTCATCCTGCGTGATTGTGGCCCTTTCTGAAGCCTTGACCGAAACAGTTTTGTTGCGTGGGCAACCTGTAGCTTTGTTTGTTATGGTGATGGTATAAACCCCCGGTTCGGAGACAGGCAATGCCTTATCGTTTGAAAGTACTGTACCATCTTCGAAAACCCATTCATAGTTGTAATCTAATGGATTTGTTATATCTGGGTCCAGCAGCACCGTAAACGATGGATCCGAGGTGCATACGATCTCTTCTTCAACAATTGAAAAATCGGGTAGGGGGTTTACCTTAAGGTCAATGGTTGTAGTGGCTATACAGTCTAGGTTATTGGGGTTTATGACCCTTACGGCTATGGTCTGGTCGCTTGAGTTTAATGGATTGGGTAGGGAGGGGCTGTCCGCTACAGGTGTTCCATTTTCATCAATATAATCAAAATAGATGGCCATTGTTTGGGAACCCAGAACGGTACCCTTAAAGTTGGAGGTGTCAAAAGGGTAAATCCCATCATTCTCGTCATCCCCGGCATCGCCATCGCATACCACTTGTTGTGGGACAGGACTCGCTATGATGGGCTGTTCGTCGACTTTGAACTCCAGTGTGGTTTCGTCAGAACAGGGACCATCGGGGTCTTGGGTATTGTTGTTGGTGACCACTATGGTAATGGTCTGGCCTTCTGTCAAAAAAGGATTTGGTAAAGGGCTTGACAATTCGGCTCCCGATTCATCAAAATATCTAATGTTGACGTCTGCTGGGTTTTGGCTTCCCAATACGGTGCTTTCCACTAGCGATGTATTGAAGGGATAGCTCATTACGGTATCGCTGGTGTCATGGTCGCACTGTCTGCCTATCGTTACGGGATTGGCCTTTGGCAAGGCTTCTACGTTTAATAGGCCGGGGAATTCCTTTAGCCCTAAACAATCGTTGTTCAGATCACTCTTTACGCGCCCCCATAGGTCCTGGCTGGGCGATGTGATGTTTTCATAGTTGTCGGTATCCGTAATTTCATTTATTTCCAGTTCGGCATCTGTGTAGCTTTCATAAAAATGGGCCGTTACGTTGATGGTAGAAAAAATAGTGGTCTCGATATGGTCTTGTATATCGGTCAGGTCGAAGGTGGCAATGCCATCCCTTTGGTCCAAACCATCGTCACATTGGTAAAGCGGATTGGGGCTATAGCTATCTAATGCAATACTGGAAGGGTTTACCACCAAATCCAACGGTTCCACGCGCGAGCAACCGTTAGGGTTTTCTATCCTAATCCAAATGGTTTCCGTGGCAAAGCCAAGGCCGTCTTGGTAACTTTCGGGGTTTGCAATGTTGGTGCCTCCATTTTCGGCTTCAGTTTGGTCTTCGTAATAGGTAAAGCTTAGGCCCTCAACAATGTAATTGGGGTTTATCTCTTCCTTGATCCAATCCAGGGTTAGATTGAAATATGCCTGGCCATCGTTGCTGCTGTCATCGCATTGGGTATAGGTACTGGGGGGCGAGGTTACGGGCAAGCTGTAGACCTCAATTTCAAAAGACGTATCGGCGTAACAATCGGTAAAGGCATTGTTGGTCATGCGTACATAGATGGTCTGCCCTCCCTGGACCGTATTCTCGAAGTTGGCGGGATCGCTTATTGGACTGGAGAAAGTAGCATCCGTAAAATAGGATAGGGTAAAGTCTGTGGCCGATTGGTTGTTAAGGATGTCCGTTTCCCGTTGGGTTAGATCGAACACCTTATAGCCATCGGTATCGGAACCAACCGACGAATCGTCACATTCGCTAATGGGAGCAATGCTATCTGGACCTAAAGGAAAAGCAGAATCATAGACCTCCAAGCCAAAACTGGATATGGCATAGCAACTGGTATTGGCATCGTTCTGCACCCTGGCAAAAATGGTGGCATTACCGCTTTCAAAAGCACTTGGTGTTGGGATGGCTGGGGTGCCGGCTTGTGCATTTGGTAGCGAAGTGTGATAGGAAACTGTTACATCTGTTTGAGCTTCTTTAATATCATCATACCTGTCCAGTAAATTAAATATTGCAAATCCATCAATATTACCACAGGCCTTTATATTTTGAGGAGTGGCAGCATTAGGAATGGACTGCACCTCTACCGTAAAGCTTTCTGTATACATATTACCACATTGTTCGGTAATTTCTACTTGATAGGTTGTTGTAGAAGTTGGGGAAAAAATTGGTTTTGGGGATGTGGGATCACTAACACCTGTAATTGGTGTCCAATTATAGGAAGCAGCCCCAGAAACGGTGGCATCTATAGTATTTATAGTATCTCCAATACAAATATTTTGATTCTGTAAGGTTAAATGTTTAACAAAGGTAACACGTTTAAAACAAACTTTTTGTTCATTACTAAAACCTCCGGTAGAGCCAGTAAATCCGAAATAGGCTATTGAATTTCCGTTTAAGGCAAGGTTGACAATATCCCCAGTATAGGTTATTTCTTGAACACAATCTTTAGCTATTATTATGGTTTTTGTGGTAGCATTCCAAGAAAACTTTATTTCATGAAATTTTCCATTTTCAATATTGGGTAATTCTGCGATCGCTAAATCTGAATTATGATTGGAGTTTCCATTAATCATAAGTCCAATATGATCTGCAGCAGGATCGTTATAGTCTGTATTTTGCCAAGTATCAAATTCTACAGCTAGAGAATGTGAAATTCCACCATATCCAATTTCTCCACCTAGACCACCCAATTCAGGTACTGAATTTGGTTTAAAAACAAGAGCTATTCCATCCGCACCATTATCATTATTGACACCAAAGTAGGCGTCGAAAACTATTTCAAAATCTTCTGTAAAATCTATTTGATTGGTATACCATACGGCTCCATATTGGTTTACGGCATCAGGCGTTATAAGGTAACAATTATTCCCTTGGTTAACAGCATTGCCAATTAGTTGGGCATTTAGTTGGGCAAAAGCTTTTGGACTGTAAAAACAGAGGCAAAGAGAGAATAAAATTACAATTCTTGACATTATTAGAATATTAAAAATGTGAATGTAAAGTTTTTAAAACCAAAGCCATAACATTTAATAGTTTTTTGATATACTAAACTTGATTTATAAAATGGCGTCATATGAAGCTTTATCGCTTTAAAGTAAAATGCCCCATGAAATTTCTACCGTCACTAAGTACAACACTGAACCAATAATCGTCCGTTGGCATGAGCGTGCCATTAAAGGTGCCGTCCCAGCCCTGTGAAAGTGGAGCGAGCTGTTTGAGCAGTTTTCCAAAGCGGTCATAGATATGGATATTGCTGTTGGCCTGTAGGGCACTCAGTCCCTGGATTTGCCAGTAATCGTTACTGCCATCTCCATTTGGGGTAAAGAACTTTCTGTAGCCCACCACATAGAGGTCAAGCTCAGTCGTTCCACAGATATCGTCCTTGACGAATAATGTATAGATGCCCGCCCTTACATTATTGAACACGTTGCTGTCCTGATAAGGGAAGACCACCTCACCATCCTTGGATCCCAATGCAAACTGATAGGTTCCAGATCCCAAGCTAGCTGGGTTGTTAATGGTCACCGAATTGTTCTCTGAAATATCCACAATGGTCAGGTCGTCCTGGGTGATGGAGGCCTTTTCTGAAGCCTTTACCGAAACGGTCTTGTTGCGTGGGCAAAGCGTTGTTGGGTTGGTAATGGTGATGGTATAATCCCCTGGTTCGGAGACAGGCAATGCCTTATCGTTTGAAAGTACCATGCCATCTTCGAAAACCCATTCATAGTTGTAATCTAATGGATTTGCTATATCTGGGTCCAGCAGCACCGTAAACGATGGATCCGAGGTGCATACGATCTCTTCTTCAACAATTGAAAAATCGGGTAGGGGGTTTACCTTAAGGTCAATGGTTGTAGTGGCTATACAGTCTAGGTTATTGGGGTTTATGACCCTTACGGCTATGGTCTGGTCGCTTGAGTTTAATGGATTGGGTAGGGAGGGGCTATCCGCTACAGGTGTTCCATTTTCATCAATATAATCAAAATAGATAGCCATTGTTTGGGAGCCCAGTACGGTACCCTTAAAGTTGGAGGTGTCAAAAGGGTAAATCCCATCATTCTCGTCATCCCCGGCATCGCCATCGCATACCACTTGTTGTGGGACAGGACTTGCTATGATGGGCTGTTCGTCAACTATGAACTCCAGTGTGGTTTCGTCAGAACAGGGGCCATCGGGGTCTTGGGTATTGTTGTTGGTGACCACTATGGTAATGGTCTGGCCTTCTGTCAAAAAAGGATTTGGTAAAGGGCTTGACAATTCGGCTCCCGATTCATCAAAATACCTAATGTTAACGTCTGCTGGGTTTTGGCTTCCCAATACGGTGCTTTCCACTAGCGATGTATTGAAGGGATAGCTCATTACGGTATCGCTGGTGTCATGGTCGCACTGTCTGCCTATCGTTACGGGATTGGCCTTTGGCAAGGCTTCTACGTTTAATAGGCCGGGGAATTCCTTTAGCCCTAAGCAATCGTTGTTCAGATCACTCTTTACGCGTACCCATAGGTCCTGGCTGGGCGATGTGATATTTTCATAGTTATCGGTATCTGTAATTTCATTTATTTCCAGTTCGGCATCTGTGTAGCTTTCATAAAAATGGGCCGTTACGTTGATGGTAGAAAAAATAGTGGTCTCGATATGGTCTTGTATATCGGTCAGGTCGAAGGTGGCAATGCCATCCCTTTGGTCCAAACCATCGTCACATTGGTAAAGCGGATTGGGGCTATAGTTATCCAATGCAATACTGGAAGGGTTTACCACCAAATCCAACGGCTCCACACGCGAGCAACCGTTAGGGTTTTCTATCCTAATCCAAATGGTTTCCGTGGCAAAGCCAAGGCCGTCTTGGTAACTTTCGGGGTTTGCAATGTTGGTGCCTCCATTTTCGGCTTCAGTTTGGTCTTCGTAATAGGTAAAGCTTAGGCCCTCTGAAATGTAATTGGGATTTATCTCTTCCTTGATCCAATCTAGGGTTAGATTGAAATATGCCTGGCCATCGTTACTGCTGTCATCGCATTGGGTATAGGTACTGGGGGGCGAGGTTACGGGCAGGCTGTAGACCTCAATTTCAAAAGACGTATCGGCGTAACAATCGGTAAAGGCATTATTGGTCATGCGCACATAGATGGTCTGCCCTCCCTGGACCGTATTCTCGAAGTTGGCGGGATCGCTTATTGGACTGGAGAAAGTAGCATCTGTAAAATAGGATAGGGTAAAGTCTGTGGCCGATTGGTTGTTAAGGATGTCCGTTTCCCGTTGGGTTAGGTCGAACACCTTATAGCCATCGGTATCGGAACCAACCGACGAATCGTCACATTCGCTAATGGGCGCTATGCTATCTGGACCTAAAGGGAATGCAGAGTCATAGACCTCCAAGCCAAAACTGGATATGGCATAGCAACTGGTATTGGCATCGTTTTGTACCCTGGCAAAAATGGTGGCATTACCGCTTTCAAAAGCACTTGGTGTTGGGATGGCTGGGGTGCCGGCTTCGGCTTCGGGCTTAGAAGCATGGAAGCTTATGGTCATGCCTACCGTTGTATTTATAAAGCCGCTTTGTGAGGTTAGATCGAAAGGCATGGTTTTGTTGTTGTCATCATCACACAAATGCATGGGAGGAGCAGTATTGGCATAAGTTCGATAATAGGACACTGGGCTTGAAAAGAAATGACAGTTGGTGTTGAGTAAATTATCTGGATTATGGGCAAATTTGAGCCTTAGTTGATGAAAGCTACCCGAATCTATGGTGTAATTGAGTGTGCCGGATGTTTCACCTGTGATGTCTGTCCATATGCCAAGTTCAGTAGAGGCTTGCCATTGCATTACAAAGCTGGCAGGTATATTGGCTGTTAGGCTTACGGGCTGATTATTTGTGTCTGTAAGACAATAGCTTTGGTCGTTTATGACATTGTTGGTTAATTGATCAGTGATGTCTATTTTTGGACCACATGGTCTTACTTCTATATCGTCTATTGCCAAATCATTCCCTTGTGTTCCCGAGACATTGTTTTTTAACATAAAGTAAATATTCTCTGTACCAGAGGGTACTGTAAACACCAAGCTTTTGCGGTGCCACCTATTAGCTCCAACACCTTCAATAGGGCCGGTATTAGTGTCAACTATACTACCAATACTTTGATCGTTTATATCCGTAAAGCCTATGATGAGTTTAATATTAGGGTCAAAAAAATAATTTGGACCATTGGTTTTGGCAAACCAGGCAGACAGCTCGTATTCAATATCCTCGCATAGCCCATCAATTTTTTGGGCGTAGAATACCTTAAGCTCTTCCTTGGCATCGCAATAGTATAAATACCCATTGGGGTTGCCTGTATGATCGGGAAAGCTATCGTTCCACCCAGCACCTCCAGGTGCGGCATCTTTAGGGTCTTTCATGATGCCATATTGGTCCCATGAAACAGACCCAGACCCTACATAAGTATATAAACTAGCAGGTCTATAATTTGGGTGTACGTTTGTATTTGGGTCTTGATTTAAAGAGGGACCCAATCTATTGGTTCCAGAGCCGAAGTTTTCAATAAATACAGGATTTCCTAAAGAACATGTCGATTGGGAATTGGAAATTTGGGTAAAAATTAAAAAGACCAGAATATTTATTAAGGACTTAAATGGAGTGTTGATAGCTTTGGGTTTCACATTGTTTTTTTAGTAAACTGGCTAACAAATATATAATTAAGTACTTAACCCGTTGTGTATTTTGATAAAATTTTGTCAAACTGCCCATTCGGGAGGTTGGTTTGATTGAATTTTATGATTGAAATGAGTAAAATTTGTACTTCGGCTCTACTCAGCGGAACTAACTAGAATTTACCTTTAGGCAGAAAAGAGTTTTAATTTTTGAAATAGTTCTCGATACGTCTCGCCTTTGGCGGACACTCGAACCGACATTTGTTGAATTATTTGGCCCAAAATGCACAACGGGTGTCTTAATAAAAAAATTAAGCTATCTTTTTAAAGCAAAATGTCCTCTAATATTAAAAGCTTCTCCGTTATGTATAATGTCTGCTGAAAACCAATAGTCATCGGCTGGCATAGGCTGTCCATTAAAGGTACCATCCCAACCAATGGCTGTATATGGTAACATCTTTATTAGCTTGCCGTGTCTATTATAAATATAAACTTGGGTGCCTGGTAAACGGTCTATTCCCACAATGTGCCAAGTATCGAAGGCGCCATCATTATTTGGGGTTACAAATTTAGGGATGTCTATTACAAATACATCGGTGTAAATAGGTTCACAGCCATTTAGGTCTATAATGGTAACGATATGGGGACCCAAACTTACATTATTAAAAATATTGGAATCTTGTGGAGTGCCTCCGTCTAAAGCAAATTGATAATCGCCAAGGCCACTAACGGTAACAGTAATGGTATTGGGGTCTGTAAAGTCAGCAGTTGCAGTAGCTTCTAATGTAGCTTGTTCAGATTCGATAAGAGTAAACTCTTTTTTGTAAGAACAACCTAAATCTGTAGTTACGGTCACCCAATGGTCGCCCAAATCGGTTAGGTCTACAGATATTGCTGAAGTTGTTCGTCCATCCCACCATTCGTAGGTATCTGTTGGGTTTCCAGTATCTGCATTTAGTATTGCTGGTAGGTCGTTATGACATAATGGTATTACATCATCAAGAGGCACTACAGGTAATGGGTTTATAATGGTTTGGAACTGGGTAGTACTATAGCAATTTGTGTTTTCATTTTCTAATCGGGCATAGATAGTTTGTCCATTATAGGCTTCATAGGCCGTTTTGTCTAATTGGTCATCTGCATAGCCCGTATTGGCTTTATCAATATCATCATAATAAGTAACGCTATAAATGGCCGGATCTTGACTGCCGCGAATCGCATCATCATAGTCTTCCAATTGGAATTCCAGTCCTGGTTCGTAATCGTCATTACATTCAGTGGGATTGGTAATGATATTGGCTATGGGATTCGGGTAGATTACGATCTCGAAATCGGCATAGCTTGTACACCCTATATCATTATCTGTAATGGCTGCTGTAATGGTATAGGAGCCTAAAACATTATAATTAAATTGTTTGTTGGTGATTTCAGTATTATTGCTATCATAATAAACAATGGCACTATTAATTGCACTGCTTACCAGATGTGTATCGACTTCCGATAGATCTACACTATTGGTATCTGTTTCACAAAACGGATATGGCGCAAAGGAGAAAACAGAAGGGGGAATATTTACTTGCAGTTGCAATGGGAATACTTCATTAGACCTACAAAGTTCATTATTGGAATTATTGCTAACGGCTATGGCTTCCACATAAATGGTTTTGGCAGAACTGGAGTAGTTGTTGATATCTGAACTGGCAATAGGAGCAATACCCTTGTTATTGCTATCCATTCCTTCATAAAAATTATACTCCAATCGGATATCGAAACCTTGCCGTACGTTGGGCACATTAATTGAAGCGGTACTTAGATCAAAGATTGCAGTTGTGCTGTTGCTATCTAGTGCACAACTAGGAGCTATACTTGCGGCATCAATAAGTGGCGTAGGATAAATTTCGTATGAGATGGTTTCTATAATGGGACATCTAGAGTCGTTGGCGTTTTCAATTCTAGCATAAAACACACCTTGTCTTTCTGCTGAAAAAAACTGATCTCCTAGGTCTGGTGTACTGGCGTTATCGGCTTCGTTAAAGGTTTCCCAGAATCGAACGCTAAGCGGGTTTGGAGCGCCCGATTCTATATCTTGTCGTATGGGAATTAAATCAAATTCATGCTCATAGTCTCCGTTTCGGCATTCCGGTACTAAGTTTCTTGTAAAGTTTTGGTTGTATTCAGGGTAAAATGAAATGGTTACTGTAAAGCTTCCCAAGGTGTTACATTCAACATTTGAAATATGACGTACGACAAACTGTATAGTTTCGCCATCTACTGGGGAATAGTAACTATATTTATATATAGGCGTGGCATCTACCAATGGTGTACCATCGTTTTTAAAATATAAGACTTCATTTTGATTGTTTCCATTTAAAATAGTAGGGTCGAAATCTACAAATCGATAGGTCGGCGCTGTATTTGTATTAGTACAGATTGGTAGTTGGCTAACGGTAGCAGGAACTGGTTTTTGGCTCACTATAAATCGAATGGAGGTGTAAGCCGGACATGTTGTTGTACCGGTATTATCGGTAACTTCAGCAAAAACCAATTGGTTTCTAATGGCTGTATCGTATGTGCTTAGATTGCTGTTACTAAGTGGCGTGGCCGTATTGTTAGGGTCTCTTGGGTCTACATCGTAAAATGAAATGCTAAAATCGGCTGGATTGCCATTGATGATATCGTCAATATAGTCGTTGAGGTCTACTGTTGTAGAACTGCTAGTCCCATCGTTACACAGGTATTGTATTGGTACTTGATTGACATCTGGTGCTGGAATGATTTCTAAGTTAAACGATCTTACCTTAAAACATCTAATGTCACTATTGTTAACCAATTGCACATATAAAGTTTGAGTGCCCGAAACATTATTTAGCGTATAAATTTGATTGGTTCCATCATTTGCATAAGTTTCTGATTGAAAATAACGTACAGAAATACCTGTATTGCCATTGGTGACATGGCTATCTAGGGTGTATAGATCTATAGAGGTCACACCATCGCTATTGGTATCGCAATAGGTTGTGTCTTGTGGATCTGTAACCGTAAATGGATTGATATCCAATTCTATTTCTGTTTCTTCAGTACAACCGTTACGTTCTAGGGTGAGGTATAAGGTGGTAAGACCTGTAAGCATGAACGAGCTACCTGCAGGTAATTCACTAGCATTACTTCTTGAGCTATCCGTATAAAATTTAATGCTTATTTCCGTTGCTATTTCTTGAACGGTACTGGTGATGTAGTTGGATAAACTGTTTATGAAAATTTCTTCTTCACCATCTTCATTATTATCACAATATAATATAGGTGCATTACTGGGAATATTAATACCATCTAACAATAGGTTAGGGAAAATACGTAGGGGCGTTATGCTAAAACAGCCTGTAGTGTCATTTTCAACCCGCACATAAATGATTTCCTCATATTGGGACGCATTGGTATAATTGGTGGGGTCGGTAATTGGGTCTTGGTCATCTTGGGCGTCTTGGTATGTGGTATGGAATGTTGGTGTAAGCCCAGTAGAGGGCGTAGGCAAAATATTAGTTAGTACATCCTCAAGATTAAAAGGGTGGTAACCGTCGTATTGTTTATCGCAGCCATCCAAATATTGGGTTGTTGGGTTGGTATTGGGCGGTGGTAATTGGTTAAGGGTTAAGATAGCCGTGCCATGGCAGCCAGTCACCGAATTATAAACTCTTACATGGAGTGTCACATTGGGTGTATTCATAAAGTATGGAGAACTCACGATTCCATAATTACCTTCAGCGCCATTATTACTGCTGTGGTATGATACTGCTTCATCGGTAGAATTGGAAAACAGATTATCGAAGTCTGTTAAATTAACCAGTGTTTCACCATTGGGATTGTTATCGTTGTCACAAATAGCTTCACTTTGGTCTATAGGTGCAGGTTTTGGGTTAACGGTAATGTTAAATTCACCTAGATAAACACAGCCAGAGCTAGTGTCTTCTGCCCGAACATATATGGTTTGGGAAGCTCCAGCATTTACTTGTGTAGTGCTAATAGTAGCATTGGTATTATTATTACGTTCGGTAACATCATCATAATAGCGTATGCTGAGTGAGGCTGGAGGCGGTTGTATGGCATTCCAAACCTGGTTGTTATGATCTGTAAGCGTAAATGTTTCACTGCCACTTCCATCATCACATAATCTGGCATTTGGAATGCTTATGGGGATTTCGGTATCAATGGTTACATTAATTTCATCTTCTAGAATACATGATATGCCAGGGGCACTTACCTCTACACGATACAATCCGGTTTGGCTGGCGTTGTAAATGGCATTATTAGCTCCCGTAATAACACCTCCATCTCTGTACCAAGTATATTGTGCATTACTATTGTTGATATCTGCATTAAGCGTAACACTTGGGGCACAAGTGCCTATATCGTTACCAAGTTCTAAAGTATTGATGGCTTCAGCATTTATAAATACTGCAGAATCCGAATGGGAATCTATATGATCTGCTACGATAAGTTTTACATGATAGGTTATACCAGGCTGAAAATTAGCTGTGGCCGAAAGCAATGTGGTGCGTCCATTGTAATTGGTGTCCGAAGGATTGCCTTGTTGAAAATAATTGGAGTTTGTGGCGTTACATTCAATATTGCCACCAGGGGTATAGATATCGTTATGGATGTTATTTACGACAGTGGCCTGACCATTAACTAAAGCCAGATTTTGATAGGGGGTTGTCGTGTTTGCCTCACGATATAGCATGACAAACCCGTCTGAGGAAGAACACGGGAACGTTTCCCTATATTCTTCTGAAGCAAAAATATAATTGAAAACCACTTGGCCGGATATGGTCGTAATATCAAACTCTATTGAAGTGGCATTAAAGGTATTGTTTACACCTAGTGCTGTTTCAAAATCTGGATCTGTTCCCCAACCATTGGTGCCTTCATCTAAATTGGTATTATTAACCGTGTTGCCTCCAGAAGCTGCATCACCAGAAGATAAAACCATACCATTTTCTAACGGAAAATTAGAGCTACCCCGCTGAAAAGCACCATAGCTACTAAGTCCGTCTGCTGTTCCATTTACGGATGAACTTATGTTTGAAATTTCTACACAGCCGTTTACAAGATTGTTTTGGACGAGGTCTTGTAACGAAACATTATTGTCAATAGTAACTTGTTGAGCTAGAAGAGATTTAACGCTAAAGAGCAGCAGCATTAAAAGAAAATAGGCCTGTAGGTTCTTTTTCACTTTGTTTTATTTGGGCAAAAACAACTAAATGATTTGGTTTTCTAAGGCGAAAAGTAGTTTTTTTATAGATAAAACGCAAAGAAAATCAGATTAAAAGTATTTTTTAAAGGTTTTTGTGTGTCTATTACCTCTTTAGCGTAAAATGATTTTTAAAAATGCGTCCATCCTGTAGGGTAACGGCAAACCAATAATCGTCGGTAGGCATTACCTTGCCATTAAAGGAGCCGTCCCAACCTTCGCCCAAAGGATCCAGTTCCTTGATAAGTTTTCCTAAGCGGTCAAATATCAAGATTTTGGAATTGGGCTGGAACATACCGGATATACCATAGATTTGCCAAGTATCGTGCACCCCATCGTTGTTGGGTGTAAAAAACTTGGGAAAACCTATAACGGAAACCTGCTGGTGAACCGTTCCGCAATTGTTTTTGATGTCCCTAACGTTTACGGTATAGATGCCAGGAAACACATTTTCAAAACGGTCGCTGTCTTGGTAATCCCTATAGATGGTTTGGTTGTATTGGTCGTAAAGCGCATATTGATAGGTGCCTTCACCCGAGACAAAAACGGTAACGGTATTGTTTGTAGAGGCGTCCTTAACTTCAAAAGGGTGGGCATTGAAGGTGGCAATGTTTGAGGGCTCAACGGTAATGGTCCTGTCCTTGGAGCATCCATTGGCATTGGTTACGGTTACGCTATAGGTACCAAGGTCGTTGATCTGGATCTCGTAGGTGTCCTCGCCAGTAGACCATTTATAAGTATAGTTACTTGGTGAATCGTTCCATACAGCTGCATTTAAAGTTGTTTTTTGAGGGTAGGTGTTAAGGCAATAATAGGTGAGCGCCTCGGTCTCGATGTCTGGTAGCCTGTTTACCGTTAACAGGACTTCGCTAATACCATAGCATGCATTGTCATTTTCGGCACGGGCATAAATGGTCTGTGAATAGGGGGTGGTGTTGGTATAGGACATCTCCAATACATTTTGTTCCAGAAGGGCATCGTCAAGTGTTCCGAAGAAAGTAATATTAAGATTGTTAGGCAATCCCAGAGTTAGATTATTTATGGCATCGTTTAAATTAAAAGTATGGTACCCATCTTCAATACCGTCGTCATCACATTCGTAAAGTGCCGTATTGCCAATATCTGTGATGCTAACTTCCAGTACTAATTTGGTGGTAGAGAAACATTCAGTATCATCATTAACCACCGCTACATAGATTGTTTGTGGGTTTTCGGTGTTGTTGAAACCAATTGGAGGTAGAGCATTACTGGTGTTATTTGAGGCAGCATCGTTGCTATCCAAATAAAAGAAAGTTGTATGGTTAGGCAAATTGCCAACTAGGTCGTCGTGTGCTTCACTAAGGTTAAAAGTAGTGAATCCATCCTTTAGGCCATCTTCATCACACTGCAACAAACTAGCGTTAAAAGCTTCGGGGTTAAGATGAACTATTAAATTTAAAGGTGTTATGCTTTTGCAATCTGGATTTAAGACATCTTCAATCCTAACAAATAGTTGCTGGTTAAATGGGGTTGAATTATAGTACATGTTAGGGAGTGGTGTGCCTCTTGATTCTGCTTCAGCTTTTGAAAAATAATAGAATACATTGAAGTTTGATGGATCTTGACCATTTAATAGTTCTGGAGTTTTAGAATCGAGATTGAATACCACTTGACCGTTAGTATCATTGCCATCATCTAAATTATCACAAAGTTCATAATCGGTAGGTGGTGTATAACTTGGGCCGAGGTTTACGTTTAGGGTGAAATCCGTTAGCTCAAAACAACCTGTTTTTGTATTTGTAATACGGGCATATATGGTTTGTGGATTTTTATTGTTTATATAAGGTGATTTGAGTTTATTGATTCCAATATTGGCATCACTAGCCGATTCATAATAAGTCACAGCTATATCGGTTTGCGACCCTTTAATGGTACTTGTATTCTCTTCTAAATTAAATTCTGTAAAGCCATCATTAAAAGGCAGGGTAACATCGCAACTTTCTAAATTTAATGGTGTACCAGCATTAATGGATTCATCGGTAGGTGCTTCTGAAAACTCAGCTGTGCCAGTCCATTCAAGGCTAAATGGACTGTTGCCTATAGGCCTGTCAATAACTATAAAATAGGTGTCACCAGCTTGTACATCCAACCATTTTACAAAGCTATTTCCGTCTGCGCCAGGGCCTTCAGATATATCGGTAGAAGCACTATTCATTCCTGTTAAGTTATTGCCTTGCCCAGCAGCTTGAGGGTTTGTTGTAGAACATCGTATGGCTTGCCCTAAATTACCGCAAGTGGCATTGGGGCCAAAAACAAAGAAATCATAATCTTCAGAGATTGCTGTGCTATTTGGGGTAAGCGTAAACCCCAAGGTACCACTGGTAACTAATGTAACTTTTAGCCAAACACTATTGTTCTCCTGACTTGAACAGGTGTTTGAACCACTTAATTCTTGAGTGCCTACACCGCTTACATCGAGATTTATATTTGAATTACCACAGGCAATTACTGCATTTGTACAGTCTGTTGGAAGTTGTGCATTGATAGATTTGGGGATTGCTAAGAATGCTATTAAGAATAAAAATTCGTGAAAATACTTCAATAGTTATCTTTTTAATGTAAAATGATTTTTAAAAATACGTCCATCCTGTAGGGTCACTGCAAACCAATAATCGTCGGTTGGCATCATGTTGCCTTTAAAGGAACCGTCCCAACCTTCGCCCAAAGGATCCAGTTCCTTGATAAGTTTTCCTAAGCGGTCAAATATCAAGATTTTGGAATTGGGCTGGAACATACCGGATATACCATAGATTTGCCAAGTATCGTGTACACCATCGTTGTTGGGTGTAAAGAACTTGGGAAAGCCTATAACGGAAACTTGTTGTTGTACCGTTCCGCAATTGTTTTTGATGTCCCTAACGTTTACGGTATAGATGCCGGGGAACACATTTTCAAAACGGTCGCTGTCTTGGTAATCCCTATAGATGGTTTGGTTATATTGGTCGTATAGGGCATATTGATAGATGCCTTCACCCGAGACAAAAACGGTAACGGTATTGTTTGTAGAGGCATCCTTAACTTCAAAAGGGGTGGCATTGAAGGTGGCAATGTTTGAGGGTTCAACGGTAATGGTCCTGTCCTTGGAGCATCCATTGGCATTGGTTACGGTTACGCTATAGGTACCAAGGTCGTTGATCTGGATCTCATAGGTGTCCTCGCCAGTAGACCATTTATAAGTATAGTTACTTGGTGAATCGTTCCATACAGCAGCATTTAAAGTTATTTTTTGAGGATAAGTGTTTAGGCAATAATAGGTGAGCGCCTCGGTCTCAATATTGGGGAGTTTGTTTACCGTTAACAGGACTTTACTAATACCATAGCATGCATTGTTATTTTCGGCTCTGGCATAAATGGTCTGTGAATAGGGGGTGGTGTTGGTATAGGACATCTCCAAAACATTTTGTTCCAGGAGGGCGTCGTTATAAGTTTCGTAAAAGGTAATGGGATAGGTAAAGCCATTAAGGGCTTGCATGTCTGCTTCTATATCGGTTAAATTGAATTCGTTTATCCCATCTTCAGAGCCAACTTCATCACAAAGCGCAGGTGCAACATAATCATCCATTCGAGTTGTAGAAACTTCCAAAATAAGTTCTGCAACTTCAAAGCATAGTGTAGTGTTATTAACTACTTGAACATAAATTGATTGAGGGTTATTTGTGTTTTGGAAATTAATTGGGTTCTGAATTTCATTGGTACCATTTTCGGCATCTTTAATATTTGTATAAAACCAAACAGACCTATTGGGAAGTTGGTTAGTCAACTCCCCTTTTGCTTCAAATAAATTGAAAATTGTACGACCGTCTACAACGCCATCTTCATCACATTGTATAAGTGTCGTATTTGAAAAAGCGGGGAGCGGATCCACAATTAAGTGAATAGGATCTGAAATCGAATAACAGTCCGTATGCAGTTTATTTTCTATTCTAGCATAAATGGTTTCATCGAAAGCGGTTTGGTTGGTGTAAGCATAGTTTAATACTCCTGTTCTGTTTTGTGCATCGCTTGTGGTTTTATGATAGGTAATGGTATAATCTGAACTATTCTGGGGGCCTAGGATGTCAGCATCTATTTGATGTAAATCGATATCGGTCAATCCATTGGAAGTATCTGGGTCTGTTGGTGTTTCATTGTCGCATGCCTTTAAATCCTTAATCGCGCTTATGATAGGTGTTTTATACACCTGAACCGTAAAGGATATGGATGTATCGAAGCAAGTATTGTTCTCAAACAGGCCAACTCTTGTGAATATGGTTTGAGGGGTGCTTGTCGCATTGAATAGATTTTTTATTTCATTCTGATTTAAATCGGCATCTTGTTGTGATCTAAAATATTTAACCTCATAAACAGTGGGGTCTTGAGATCCTAAAATTTCTGAATTTATTGTGGTTAGGTCAAAGGCATAAGTGTCATCATTGTCATCATCACAAATTAATGCATCGTTGGGCTGGTTAGCTATGGGAGGGTCAAAATAACTTACAAGGGCTTCGCCCTCTAAAGCGTTACAATCCCCATCGATAGTTTCAACTACAACTTTGTATTCTCCTGGTTGGGAAATAATTAACTCAAAATTGTTATCGGGTAAAATTGTCCCATCCTTGGTCCAGGTATAGGTAGCTCCTGGGATATCATCGGCTTTTAGTGTGTAATTTTCTCCAATACAAAGTGGTAAAAACGTAATATTAATTGTCTTTTGTGTAATGTTTATTTTTTCAGCAAAAAAGGATGCTATAAAAGGAGGTAGGCCTTGTCTGGAAGTCCTACTTAGCGCAACGGCATTATGTCTATAATCACAGGTTGCACCTCTAGCGTTTGGATTATTAATTACCGAAAGGTAAGGAGAACCGAGCCCATAGGTTGCACTCATGGATCGGTATATTTTGCCGTTAGGGCCTAATTGTAGTGCACCACGATACATTTGCCTGTGGTCTATAACGGTTTCGCTAGCATTAATATTTGGAGCTGTTAAATCGTATTGCAACAACGAACCATATTGGCTGGAAGGATTGTTGAATTCATCCCTAGGTGTTTCATAATAGGCCGTTACATATAGAAGCTCATTGCTTTGTGAAAATTCAACGCCGTAAGGAACTTGAGGCTTTCCACCAGGATTGAAATTAATAGTTAACGCTGTTGGATTGTTAACCGTGCCAGTTGCAGTATCAAAATCGAAAATATATAACCCAGAAGATGCGTTGGCACAAGCCAGTTTGGTACCATCTGGTGATAATTTAAGATATCCTCTATAATCGCTTATAGGTACATTTACTTGAGATTTTACTGGAGAAGTGCTTACACCGGTGCTTGATATCTCATAAGCATAGAATGTGTTAAAAATAGGGTTTTCTTCTGAAGCTCCTGTTGAAGAAGCCAAGGTAATTACCCATATAGACTTGGTATCACAGTCTTTTAATACGGCACTTATTTTTTCTGAACTGTCCTGAAGTAAATTGTAATTTTTTGAAGTACCCAATACGTCACCCAAACCACCATTTAAGCTCATGTCTACCGTAGAAAAGTTAAACCCTCTGTCGGGATCATTTTGTCCGTTACTTGTATCTACAGTGAAAATATAATATATGTTGGGGTCATTGGGTTTGGGAACTACTATAGCCGATTGTGAACTTGACGGATCACCATAAAGACCATAGCCATTTGGCATGGGATTATGCAGTTTATTCCAAACGGTAATACCATCTGTATAAAATAATAAGTTACCATTGCTATCTGAAATGGTTGCGCAACCTTCGATAGTGTTTAAGCGCCCATTGTTAAGGTTTGTGGTAGAGCCATCTGGATTAAAACGTATGCCTGCATTTGAACCAAAGTACCAATTAGAAGCTTCATCCTGTGAAAAAGAATAGTAGCCAAATAGGCATATTGTTAATAATATCGCAATATTTTTCATATTTCATGGCAAAGCCATCAAATATATCATAAATCTCGCTTTTTTAATAATCTATACGATAAAAAGACAAATAGCGTTGTCCACCCAAGTACAATAGCAATTTCATACCAATGTACAGCGTAGTCGTACGCTAAATCGGCCTTGTCTGGAAACTTAGACATAGCTATTCGTTGAAAGGGTTGGTCTATTAGCTTGTACATGGATTTTAAAGGAAAGACATTCTGGATTTTTTCAGCTATATCCGAATCCATTTTCCAACTCATTAGTCCAAAAGCTATCCATTCTAAAATATAAAGAATGAATAAAAACGCCAATGCAAAGGCAGACCGTTTAATGAGCATTCCAAAAAACAAACATAAGCTAAAGAACCCCACTAATTTTATAAAATAAGCTAGTAAAAAGTTGGTTTCCTGCATGATGATACCAAACTCATTATAACTAGAATAATATAAGCCGATACACAGAGAAATTAAGCCAATTAAAACGGTTGAGACCAATGAAAAGAAAACGATGGTATAAAATTTAGAAAGTATAAATTCCTTTTTGCTCAAGCCATCAATTAGGTTTTGTTTTATGGTTTTATTACTGTATTCGTTACCTATCATGCTTACAACCACAATAGCAAAAAAGAATTTAAATTGGGAGGCAAAAAACGTAGTTAAATGCCAAATTACGGGGAAATTAAATATGCCCAATTCCCCCAATTCCAAAGTAAAGAACCCAAATACATTTATTTTTAATGATGATAGTAATATCACAAAAAACGGCAAAATAAACGATATGAAAATGAGTATTTTACTCGTTCGGTTTAAAAGCAGTTTTTGTAGTTCTAGGTTTAAAAGTCGTAGCATTATGGTGGTTTAGTTTTTGTCCGTTAATTGTAAAAATTGCTCTTCCAGGCTTTCCTTGCGTTGTACAAGGTGGGTTAGTACGATGCCTTTGTCGAATAGTTGTTTGTTAAAATCTTCGGACTTTAGAGGTTCATTTAAAAAAGCTGTAATTAAATCGTCTTGAATTTTGATCTTGCCAAATGCAGGATTGTTTTCTAAAAAAGTACGTAGTTCATCCTGTTTATTACATTTTAACTCAAAAAAACCATGACTGGAAATCATTTCATCCACACGACCGGAATATAATTTAACGCCCTTACGAAGTACGACCACATGGGAACATACTTTTTCAACTTCGTCCAATAAATGTGATGCCAATAGAATGGTTGTGCCCTTGGCAGCAATTTGTTTTATAATCTCCCGTATTTGATGGATACCTTGAGGATCCAGACCGTTTGTAGGTTCGTCCAATATTAAAATTTCGGGCTCGTTCAATAGGGCAGAGGCGATGGCCAAACGCTGTTTCATACCCAAGGAATACGTTTTAAATTTACTGTCCTTACGGTCTAAAAGGCCCACAACTTCTAGCTTTTCTTCTATTTTACTATAATCAACCCCCTTAATTTTACAAACTAACTTTAGATTTTGGTATCCAGACATGTAAGGGTAAAAATTGGGACGTTCAATAATGGCCCCTACCTTTTTTAAGGCGTCGTGGGTTGTGGTGTTACCATCAAACCAATGGAAATCACCAGAGGTCTTATTTACGACATTTAAAACGACGCCAAGGGTTGTAGATTTTCCGCTTCCGTTAGGCCCTAAAATGCCATAAACGTTGCCTTTGTTTATGGTAAACGACAAATCTTTAACAGCTGTTAAATAGCCAAATTTTTTGGTGAGATTGTTGATTGTTAGAATGGGTTCCAAATGTAGTTTAATTTTTTTCTGAAGTAAATTCAGTGTGATTGGTTTTGAAAGTATGACGACAGTTACTTGTTTTTGTTACAGGGAACTTTTAAAAACCCAAAGTCTGCTAGGTTTCAAAATTAAAATATTCATTTACAATTGGTAAGCTCAGTCTTTAATTTTTTGCAAACCTTGTATTTCAGATTTTTAGAAGACCCCTATAGCAGTAATGATAAAAGTAGTAAATTTGAATAAGCAATAGATTATGGAGGATTTAAAGATATCTAAAAAGAAACCATCATACCCTGTTTCGCAAAAGTTGCATAATTATCTTATAAGATATGATAGGGATGTTAGAATACCTATTTTTTATGATGACTTACTGCGCTTTCAAGGTGGGTTAGTGGTATACGATAAAGAGGGAAATGACACGCTTTGGTTAAGGGTGTATTATAATGAGTTTGAAAGGGAAGAAATTGACTTATCGTTGAAAAAGATTTATAGTATACTGCATTCTGATGGGAATATTAATACCATTCCGTTTTTAAATGTTGATGCTATTGATTTTTGCACGTTTGGGAACTCTAAGCCATTTAGAATTAAGATTAGAAATATTTTAAATGACAACTACACTTATTTTTATGTAAAATCTGCAGATGCTTCAAGGGTTTATGGGCTGGAGCTGGAACATATGCTCTCGCCGTATAACTTAAATTTTTTGGTATATAAGAATACGCTAATCGAAGAGCATATTGCTGGAGTGCCTGGTGATGAGTTTATAAAAAAAATGCTTCCTAATTGTAGTAAATCCGAAAAAGCACAAATAGCTAAGGAGTTCGTTAAGTTTAATGAGCGCTGTATGATTAGGCTTTTGGGCGATATGCGTTCTTACAACTACGTCATTGTGCCTACCCACGATTTTGACCATGTGGTTTATAAAATTAGGGCTATCGATTTTGACCAACAAAGCTATGAAGGTAAATTTAACATTTACAGGCCCCAGTTTTTTAAAGAAAATTTAAAAATGGTAGAATTGGTCTCTTCAACCATACAGAAACTTTCTATAGACCAATATAAAACAGAAGAGCGTTCAATATTGGTTAAGCGCTTAAAGAGCTTTCAAAATAGAATAGGCAAGTTGATAGACTGTATGGAAACCGATGCTATTTCTACTCAAGACAATGTTGATTTATTGAAAATGAAAATTTTTCAGTATACCAAAGATGTAAATTTCAAGCGCTCTGAAAACATGGGGCAAATACTAAAGCATGCCTTAGAGTTTTTAATTAGAAACTATGAAAATGTAAAGCTGGAAAGTTTGAGGTAAGTTTTAATTCCAGTTTTCATCAAAGTCTAGGTGGTCGTAATCGTCGACATCCAATCCATCTTCAAACTCATTGAAATCGTCATCATCATCGGCTTCAAATGATTTTTCTGGGGCGGTATCTGGCACCTGGCCTTGAACAAACATTAGGTTAGGGTAATCATAGCCTTCTGCCTCTTCAACGATTTCGGCAAGTTCCACATAAAAGGTCCACATGCTTAAAAAATCGTATACATAAATAAGTTTTGGGGATACTTCGTGTGCAACATCATTAATTCTGGTTTCATTCATTAAACGAGCCGAACCATCATCACTTAGATCGAAAAGCGATATTTCCTCGCCTTGGTTCCATTGGTTGTCACTAATATAGAACGAAGCCATTTCTGTACCATCAAATCCAAAGGATTGTGTGATGATATTATGCAAATCTTCAAGCGTGTCGTCCTCACGTATTTCTAAATCGCGAAAGATATCCTCTTCTGTATCGTTATCTAGTATTACCCTAAATCTATAAATCATTATTAAAAGTTATTGGTTATTAAGTTGTTAGTGTTGTTTTGTTTTTCTATTGCTTTAAAAACTTAATAACGTTAGCTAACCTATTGCTTAATTACTATACCAATCCTATCCTATGAATTGGTTTTGCAAATGTAGGTTTTTTATACTATTTACTAAAGCGGTGAAGGGTAAATGTCATTGCACTTAACAAGAAAAATGCGCCAACTTGATGGGCTACCCCTAACCATACAGGGACTTGCAACAATATGGTAAAAATACCTAATAAAAACTGTAGGCCAACTAAAGCTAGAAGCGCTTTTAAACCACTGCTTTGTACACTGTTTAATTGCAATTTTTTCGATTTAAACCAAATGAACAAAATGCTAAACAAAACGACAAAGGCTAATATTCTATGCACAAACTGAACCCCACTTTTGCCTTCAATAAAATTTTTATAGAGTGGTTCATGCTCGATATATACGGTTTCGTGCATAAATTTACCTTCACTCATCATAGGCCAGTGGTTATGGATAAAGCCTGCATCTAAACCAGCAACAAAAGCACCGTATATAATTTGAAGGAGTAATATGGCCAATCCAAATCGGATTAAATTGCGGAATCCTTTATGAACGGTCTGTCTAACAGGGTAGATTAAATCTAAAGCAACCCAAAAGGTATAGGCAAATGTAACAAAGGCCGTGGTTAAGTGCGCGGCTAACCTGTAATGGCTTACATCTGGTCTGTCCACGAGTCCGCTTTTAACCATATACCAACCTAAAAATCCTTGAAAAGCACCTAGTCCCAAAAGGATAATGGCTTTCTTTATGGTTGGCTTGGTGAGTTGTTTTTTAATTAGGAAATATAAAAAAGGTATAAAAAAGACCAATCCAATAAGCCTACCAATTAAGCGGTGCAACCATTCCCAAAAATAAATGTCCTTAAAATCCTCTAACGAGAAATGGTTGTTCAGTTTTTGGTATTCGGGATATTGTTTATAGAGCTCGAAAGCAGCTTGCCATTCGGTTTCGTTCATAGGAGGTATGGCACCAGAAATGAGTTTGTAATTGGAAATGGACAGGCCCGAGTGGGTCAATCTGGTAACCCCACCTATAACCACCATAATAAAGATAAGGAAGCAGCCCGTTAGCAACCAGTAGATTACTTTTTTGTTGTCTTTTTTTGTTTCCACGAATTCACAAATATTAATTTTTCTAACTTTTTTAGCGTTCCCTACGCATTAAACCTACAAGGTTCTAAAACCTTGCAGGTCCAATGCTCCGGTCGGGCTTTTCGCTATATCTTTTTCTCGTTCCTCAAAAAAGGATGCCGCTTCAATCCCTAACGCGGCCCCATCAGTTAAAGAACAACATCCCGTTAAATACTTTGTTCTCAATACTAAACCCCAGACAGTTCTTTTTTAAAGCATATGCTGTTGGATATGCCTTTGTAAGGTCCAAAATTTGGAATAATCTGGTATTTATTTTTGTTATAAAAAGAAACCGCTTCCACCTGTCGTTTTCCAGTTTCTAAAATACAATGGCTATAGCCTAATTCTTTTGTCCAAAGTTCTAATGCTCCCAATATTTGAGTGGCAACTTGCTGGCCTCTGGATTCGGGAAGCGTAAACATGCGTTTAATTTCAACGGTTTGTTTATCAAAATTTTTAAAAGAGCCACAGCCAACGGCTTTGCCATTGTTATAGGCAACAACAACATGCTTAATAACGTCTATATTGTTATATTGATTATAAAAACCGTGGTCTTCACCATCAACTACTTTTAGGTATTCATTTAGTTGTTTTACTAAATAAATAAAATCGTTGTTCGAAGCATCTGTTCTTACAATGTTAACCATCTAATTTGTAACTTTTAGTCCTAAGCGTTTACCCTCTTTAAGCATAAGTTGGTATGCGGCATCATATTCGTTGGGTATATCACCTTCCAAAATAGCTTCTTTTATGCTTTCTTTTATAATGCCTATTTCACGGGAAGGCTTTAAACCAAAGGTTTTCATAATATCTTCACCAGAAATTGGCGGTTGAAAATTGCGAACATGGTCACGTTCTTCAACTTCAATAATTTTCTCACGTACAATCTTAAAATTGTTATGGTACTTTTTGAATTTCCTTGGATTTTTGGTGGTAATGTCGGCTTCACAAAGCGTCATTAAATCATCTACATAATCTCCAGCATCGAAAACCAAACGGCGTACTGCAGAATCTGTTACAATGTCCTGGGCCAGGATAATGGGGCGCGAACTCATTAATACCATTTTTTGTACAAACTTCATTTTATCATTCAAAGGCATTTTTAACCTTTTGAAAAGTCTGTATACCATTTTAGAACCTTCAAACTCATGCCCATGAAATGTCCAACCCACTTTTTTGCTAAACTTTTTTGTTGGAGCTTTGCCAATATCGTGTAGCAGTGCAGCCCATCGTAACCATAAATTATCTGTGTGCTTAGCGATGTTATCAACAACCTCTAAGGTGTGATAAAAATTGTCTTTATGTCTTTGGCCTTCAACTTCATCAATGCCTTTTAAAGCGGTAAGTTCTGGTAAAATATATTGTAAAAGCCCTGTTTTTTCCAGCAATAAAAATCCTATTGAAGGTTTTGGGCTTTCAAGTATTTTATTCAGTTCGGTAACGATGCGTTCGTTGGTTATTATTTTAATACGATGACTATTTTTGGTAATAGCTTTAAGTGATTTATCTTCAATTTTAAACCCTAATTGGGTAGCAAACCTAATGGCACGTAACATACGCAAAGGGTCATCGCTATAGGTTATGTCTGGATCTAGGGGCGTTTTTATGATTTTGCTTTCTAAATCTTGAATACCATTAAAAGGATCCAATAAATCCCCGAAATTAGAGGGGTTTAAGCTTAAGGCCAGTGCATTAATGGTAAAATCGCGACGGTTTTGGTCATCTTCTAATGTGCCATTTTCTACGGCAGGATTTCTACTGTCTTCGGTATAGGATTCCTTACGTGCACCAACAAACTCAATTTCCATATCATTAAGCCTAAGCATAGCGGTACCATAAGTTTTAAATATCTGCACCTTGGGTTTGTTAGGTAAATTCTTGGCTACTTGCTTGGCGAGTTGAATGCCGTCGCCAACCGCTACAACATCAATATCTTTGGCATTGTCACGGTTTAATATAAAATCGCGTACAAATCCACCAATAACATAAGCCTCAACGTTAAGTGCATTTGCCGATTGGGAAATAATTTTGAATATGGGATGTTCTAAGGCTTGTTTGTGGTTCATTTTTTTATTGCCGTGTATTCGTGTATTCGTGGCTGTTTTTTATTTTCAATTCAAAGTTTTATTTTCAATGGCCACTAATTCACGAATAATTTTCAAAACAATATGACTGGTTTGTCACATAAATTACTTGTGTATTCGAGGCTGTTTTCATTTTGAAGTTAACTTTATAAAACAATTCTTTTATGGTCTAGTAAGTCTTTATGGAAATTAGCTAATATGGCTAGTTTACAATTTGAGACTTTTAAATAATTTATACATTGTGCAACATGTTTATCATTAATGTTTTCAACAGATTTTATTTCAAGAATTATTTTGTCAAAAACCACAAAATCAGCATAAAATTTATGCTTCAGTAATGAGTTTTTATAGCTTACAGCATATTCCTTTTCTCTAGTAAAAGGGATGTTCAATAAGTTCAATTCATATTCTAAAGCATCCTTGTAAACAATCTCAGAAAACCCACTCCCTAAGTTATTATATACTTCAAACAGAGCCCCAACTATAGCATAACTCTCATCCTTGTATATAATTTTAGACATTTATTCGTGTATTCGTGGCTAATCTAAGCTTATTTTCTTATGATCTTCACAATACCATTATTGCTTAGTTTAATGATAGATGAAGGTTTAGTACACATTTTTTCACGGTGCAAATCTACAACATAGTCTACACCTTTTAAAATAGCCGGACTTATTTCTTTAAACGATTTTGGGGTAGGCTCACCGCTAATATTGGCCGATGTAGAAACGATGGCAGCATTGAATTTCCTGGATAGTTGATAACAAAACTCATCGTCTGGTACCCTAATGGCAATACTGCCATCATCTGCAATTAAATTGCTGGCTAAATTTTGGGCATTGTCATAAATTATTGTGGTTGGTTTATCAGCTATATCAATAATATCCAGAGCAGCGCTAGGTATTTGCTTTACATATTTTTTTAGCATTCTGTCGTCTGCAACCAAACAAATAAGAGCCTTACTGTCTTCGCGTTGTTTGAGTTGGTAAACTTTTTTTATGGCTTCAGGATTCGAAGCATCACAACCAATACCCCAAACGGTATCTGTAGGGTAGAGAATGAGCCCTCCTTCCTTAAGTACGGCTAAAGCTTTTTTAATTTCGTTTTGCATAGTTTTACCTTATATTTGCAGCCTTGCAAATTTACTGTATAAATACAGAAGCTTGAACAAATTACAATTGAAAATGGAGAAAAATTTAGTAAAAGTTGTAATCCCAATTTATAAAACTGATTTAACCGAAGGTGAACGGAAATCACTCAACCAATGTGTTAAGGTATTGGGGGATTATCCTATTGTATTTGTTCAGCCTAAAGCACTGGACTCTTCAAGTATTGATTTTAATGGCCTTATAAGTGTTGAGACTTTCGATGACTTTTATTTTAAGGATGTTTTTAGTTATAATGCATTAATGCTTTCTGAAGATTTTTATAGCCGATTTGTGGACAGTGAATATATTTTGATATACCAATTGGATGCTTATGTTTTTAAAGATGAATTAGAAACGTGGTGTTTGAAAGGGTATGATTATATTGGAGCTCCGTGGTTAGCATCTAGAAATACATTGTTGAATAGATTTTTTAAACTATTTCATTCAAAGAAAAAAAAGGAGCGTAATATAATATTCTTTAAAGTTGGTAATGGGGGGTTTTCTTTAAGGCGTATAAGCAGTTGTTTAGAAGTTACCCAAGAACTAAAAGAGGAAATAAGGGAAAATCTTAAAAGGAAAAAGGATGATTTTTGGATTATGGAAGATGTATTTTGGTCGATTAAAGTTCCAACATTAATTGATGAATTTACAATCCCAAATTATCAAGAAGCGGTAGCTTTTGCTGTGGACAGGAAACCTGAAATAGGTTTTGAACTTAATAATAATATGCTTCCTTTTGGTTGCCATGGCTTTGAAAAGCCTAAGGTGAAAGAATTTTGGGAAACAAAAATCAATTAATACACTTTCATGTTTATAATTAAGCTTCGAATGAACTATGACAGAATGTAGATGATTAGTAAAAAAGAAATACATAAGCGTTTTATTGTTAATGAAAAGTTTTTAAATGCTATTATTAAAAACTTTTCAACTCAAGGCATTCCCTTTGGAAATCAAGATAGGAATGCTTTAAAATTATTTGAACTGGAAGGAATAACTATAAATGTTAAATCTTTTAAGGTTCCAAATATTATAAACAGAATAGCCTATAATTTTTTTAGGAAAAGCAAAGCACAGCGTTCTTTTGAATACGCCAACAAATTGCAAGAATTAACTATAGGAACACCACAACCCATAGCTTATTATGAATTTGCGTCTCCTTTTTTATTTGGGAAGAGCTACTATATAAGTGAACATCAGGACTACGATCTTACTTATAGAGAACTAACTACCGATTTAAGTTTTCCAGATCATGAGACCATTCTTAGGGCATTTACTAGATTTACCCATAAACTACACGAAAAAGGCGTACTGTTTTTAGACCATTCACCAGGTAATACCCTAATAAAAAAGAATGGCAATAGTTATGATTTTTATCTGGTAGACTTAAATCGAATGACATTTGGCGCATTAGATTTTGAAACCCGTATTAAGAATTTTTCTAGGTTAACCATTCACAAATCCATGGTAGAGGTGATGAGTGATGAATATGCTAAATGCACGGGTGAAGATTATAATGCCATAGTTGATCTTATGTGGAAAGAGACTGAAGATTTTCAATACAGGTTCCATAGGAAGAAACGCCTTAAAAAACAATTAAAATTTTGGAAGTCTAACTAGTTTTTAATTTGATAATTTCTTTAATTCTTGGTATCTGAAATACACACCATAAGCACTTAAATAGCATATTGTTAGCCCTTCTTTTCCGTCTAAAAACCCAAGCCTAAAAAAATAATTCATTATAAATTTGTAAAGGGGCCTAAACAAAAAATGAAACGTATAGGCTTTCTTTCCCTTCTTGTGTAGTTCAAGTGCTTTTAATTTGGCATAATGTTCCATTTTGGACTTGTAGTGTAAAGCACTATCAAAGCAATAATGTAACATTTTGTTTTTAAGCACTTTGCTTTCTCCATTTAATATGGGCATTTCGTGAACAATCTTGTCTTCAATATACTTTACGCAATCCTTTTTAAATAATCTGTAGGTTGTATCTGATTGAAAGCCACTAAACCGAATTCGCTTCTGTTTAAAGTAAAAGAGGCGCCTGAACATAAAACCTACTATCTCATGTGGCGTATTAACATATTCAATAATTTCTTTTTTTAAAGCTTCAGGAATACGTTCATCGGCATCAATAAAAAGAACCCATTCATATTTGGCCTGCTTTAATATATAGTTTCTTTGGTCTGTAAAATTGACAAATTTCCGTTGTATCGTTTTTACATTTTTATATGATTTTAACTTTTCGTAGGTACCATCATTACTAAACGAATCAACAACTATGATTTCATCAGCAAAATTTATGGTTTCAATAGCAGCATCTATATGGTTTACTTCATTAAAGGTAATCATTAGTGCAGAAATTTTTTTTGGAGTACTCAAACTTAAATCGATTTAGAAGGTCTGCTAAGTAATAGGTAGGCCTATATTATAAATAAAATTATCTATAAGGTAAACATACGTTGGGTAAAAATAGTTGTTTTTTATAAAATAAATTAAACCTGGTAGAGATATAACTAAGACTTATTATTTTTTTAATTCTTTCTTTACTTTTTGTAATGCTGAAGCAATTATTTGATGCATATCATAATATTTATATTCCGCTAATCGACCTCCAAAAATTACATTTGTTTCTGTTTGGGAGCGCTTTTTATAGAGTTCATATTTTTTTTGATTTTCATTATTGTTAATGGGGTAATAAGCTTCTTTTTCTGGAGTCCACTTTTCGGGATATTCTTTCGTTATTATAGTGTTTGGTTGGGTTCCGAATTCAAAATGTTTATGTTCTATAATTCTGGTATAAGGGACGTCTGTATCATTATAATTAATAACGGCGTTACCTTGATGGTTTTCTTTTTCTAACCGTATATTTTCAAAACGCAAAGAGCGATATTCCAAATTGCCAAATTTATAATCGAAAAACTCATCTATCTTACCAGTATAAACTATTTTTTTTGCAATAGATTCTAATTCTTTACGTTGCTCGAAAAAATCTATATTGGTTTTTACTTCAATGCCTTCTGTAAGCCCTTTAATAATTTTATTGTACCCTCCAATAGGAATCCCTTGGTATTTGTCATTAAAGTAATTGTTATTAAACGTATATCTTACAGGTAGACGTTTTATAATAAAAGGTGGCAAACTTGTAGGTTTTGTACCCCATTGTTTTTCGGTGTATTCTTTTATTAAAACTTCATAAACGTCTTTGCCAATAAGAGAAAGTGCCTGTTCTTCTAAATTTTTTGGAGTTTTAACACCAAATTTTTCAATTTGCTTATTGATAATGGTTTTGGCCTCTTCAGGCGATTGAGTTCCCCATAATTGATAAAATGTATTCATATTAAAGGGTAAATTATATAGTTTCCCTTTAGATATTGCAACAGGCGAATTTACATAATTATTAAATGTTGCAAATTGGTTAACATAATCCCAAATAGCTTTATCATTGGTGTGAAATATATGGGCGCCATATTTATGAACATTAATACCATCTACGTTTTCGCAATAGACATTGCCTCCAGTATGATCTCTTTTGTCGATAATCAAACATTTTTTACCCAGTTTATTAGCTTCATGTGCAAATACACAACCAAATAAACCAGCGCCAACAATTAAAAAATCATATTTTTGCATACATTTTATTTTTTTGCAAAGCTATACTATTTTAAAACATCATAAAATTTCAAACAAATGTATTATATCTCTAGAAATTACAAATCTTTGTTTAACGCAGCTGGTAAAGCAAAAACAGATTGTGAATTTTCTTTAAATAATATAGGGTTTAAGAATTTAGGTTTTGAACAGTCATCTATTCCTAGTTCTGCAATAGGAACAGGTAAGAATTTTTTTGGAATTACAAAGGCCTTAATAAGGTTGCCTTTTAAGTCGATTATCTGCACCCAATATCCCAATAATAAATTTAGAAGGTACATTACATTTTTTTCAAAGTTGAAGGGGTGTAAAATAATTACCATTGTACATGATGTTAGAGTTTTAAAAGGAAGAGTTAAAGATGTTGAAAAGGAGCTGTCTAAAATTATAAGTTCTAATGTTATTGTAGTACATAATGAATCTATGAAGACTTGGTTTTTAGAACAGGGCACAAATATACCTATTGTCGTTTTAGGAGTTTTTGATTATGTAGCTAAAAACAAACCACTTCAAAACCAAGAAGTTTTCATTAAAGATAAATATGAAATTGCTTATGCTGGAGGTTTTGGTAATGGTAAGAATTCTTATTTGTTTGATTTAGACTGTTTGGATAATAGTAAATTTAAATTAAAGTTATATGGTGTTGGTTTTAACCCCAATAAGCGAAAAGTAAAGGAGGAACAATCGGTTATTTTTTATCAAGGGGCTTTTCCTTCAGATCAAATTGCCTATAAAATAGAAGCAGATTTTGGTTTGGTATGGGATGGCGTGTCAACAGTTTCATGTAGTGGGAGTTTAGGAGAGTATTTAAAGTATAACAATCCACACAAAACATCATTGTACTTACTATGTGGTTTGCCAATTATTGTTTGGGATAAAGCAGCTATTGCACAATTTGTTTTGGTAAACAAATTAGGTATTGTAGTATCAGACTTAAAAGACTTAAATTCTATTTTAAAAGATTTATCTGAATCAGAGTATAGGGAGATGAAAAGTAATGTTTTAAAAGTACAGGAAAAAGTGAAGAAAGGGTGGTTTGTAGAAACAGCAGTAAGGAAAGCTTTAGAAGTTTTATGATTTAGTTGTTGCTTAAAAAGGTTTTAAGATCTTGATAGAATAATTCAGGCGTAAGTTCTTGGTAATATTTTGAAGCATTCTTCTTGTATTTTTTTTCAGGTTCAGTATATAGTTCCGGTTTAAAATCTTTTAAGTGAACACCCATATTGCTTTTGTTTTCGAAAAGGTTCCATGTTGCTTTGTCTATCCATGGAGAAAATATAGCAAAGGTTGGTATTTTTAATGCTTTGGCCATATTAACGGCACCACCTTCATTACCTATAAGCATGTTACAAAAAGATGTAATGGTTAAAAATTCCCGTAAGTTTTTTCCATATACATCAAAGTGAATGGCTTTTTGTGTACTGTGTTCACATAAATTGTATATGGTTTTGGCTTCATCGATTTGCCTAGGAATATAATTAAATAAAATTTGAACCTGCTTTTTGTTTTCTACAATAAAATCTAAAACTTTCGCCATATACTCAAAAGGGTAGGTTTTAAGTAAACCACTTCCCAAAATACTTATCATAATTAGCGGTTTATCAATATTGATTTGATGCGATTCCAAAAACGCTTTTGTTTGCTCTTTTTCAGTTTGTGTTAAGTAAATTTTTGGACTGTAATTTATTTCGGTTGAAATATTTAGGGGCATCAATAATTGTAGCCTATTTATAATTGCTAATCCTTGTTTGGGATTGGAGCTTTTATCATATTTAATGGCATGATGGTACAGTAAAGAGGTGTAGGGTTTATATTTAGATATCTTGGTGCCGGCTCCAGAAAAAAGGGTAATGAGATTACTTGATAATTTTGAATAAACATCAATAAGTACGTTATATTTTTCTTTTCGTAATGTATGGGCAAACTTTAATAAAGCTACTTTACTTTGTTCAATTTCGGGGGTGTAAAAAATAAACTTATCAATATAAGGGTTATGCTGTACCACAGGATAAGTATGGGAGTTTATTAGGTAATGAAGCTCGTATTGAGGATATTGTGATTTAATGGCTTCAAACAAAATGCTGCTTGTAAGCACATCACCAATCATTTTTTGCTGTATAATTAAAATTTTCACAAGTTTATTACCTAATAACGGATGAGCTCTTTGAGTATAGGTCTATGCTCATTTTAATAATTAAAAAAACTACGATTTAAAGCTAAGATATGTTTTTTAAGTTTCATTTTTAAATCCATGCCTGTGTCATAAACCATTTGCTCGTTACTGGGAAAAGGGATACGCCTATTTTCCAATAGTTTTTTGTCTTCTTTATTGAGCGCACGTAAATCACCACGGGCAGAGGCATAAAAATATTCAAAAACAAAACCACTATCTATGGTATGAGAATCTAATATTTGTTTGGTCTTTAAATCAATATGAACGACATCGGCTATAACCTGTGAGGATTTAAATTGTTTGACTTCTTTTAAGCGGCACTTAACGTTTATTATTTTGTCCACTTTAATATCATTGCCCAAACTGTCTTTTAAAACATTGCCTTTAGCATCCAGTTTATAGGTCCACCCATCAACAATTTCTTTTTCTCTTTCTAAGATACGCTCGGTAATTTGTTCAGGAGATATATTGATGCGCTTAAGGTTAAGTTCCATAGCATAGTCATAATTGATGTCATCGGCTTGCTGGGCATGATAAACACTCCAGAAATTGTTAATGCCATAGGTATCGAAACTTAGCAAATCATCTTCTAACCGTTGTGGAATAATTTGTTGTGTATCATTGTTTATGGTCACGATTATATATGCCGTTCCACGTTCATGGGCTTCTAGCAATAATTCCCTTGTATTTTCGTAGTTGGGGTTAATGTCTTCAACATATTGTAAGGTATTGTATGCTTCCCGAATAACAGCTTTGTCTTCTTGGTCAAGAAGTTTAATGCCTTTTTCATATAGATAATCGGAAGTTTTTTCTTTATACGCTATAATATCATTGCTATAGTTATTGAACTTAAACGATACGGTTTTGCCATTTACGGAGAGCGGCAAAAGCGGTTTTATAAGTTCCTGTCTGGAATGGAGGTCTAAATAAAGTTCGTAAATAGCCCTGTATATTTCAGGGTTGTTGTCTTTAGTTAGATGGTCTATGGTACTTAAATCACGTTGGGTAGCTTTAGTATAGGCGTCTTGAAGAGCGATGATATAGTCTTGCTTTCTTTTAGAATTTTTGCTTGTACTTAGCTTTTTTATTGAGGTAGCAATAGCTTCGTCATAATTACCATAACTAACCGCCTTTTCGACTTGCTTACGTGTACTGCAAGCAAAAAGGGAGACCAACAAAGTGAGAAGTAAAATTTTTTGCATAGGTTAAGGATTTTGGTTTACATAGGAATAGATATTCCAATAGTAATGCCAAAAATAGGAAAAAATACTAAATTTGGTTTATGTCACTGGAAATCAGTTGTTTACTTTTTATTAAAAACGGGAAGTAATTTTGTTGATACTTCTCCAAAGCCTATACGAGTACCGTCTTTTTCACAATAGCCCCTCATAATTACAGTATCATGATCGTTAATAAATTTACGATCGGTACCGTCTTTCATTTTTAGGGGCTTTTCACCTTTCCAGGTAAGTTCTAGCATAGAGCCATATGAATCTGGAGTAGGCCCTGAAATGGTACCACTACCCATCATGTCACCAGAGTTTACAGGACAACCATTAACCGTATGGTGTGCCAATTGCTGTGCCATATTCCAGTACATGTATTTAAAGTTAGATTTACTAACGGTTTGTTCTTTAGCGCCTTTGGGTTGTATGGCGACTTCTAAATTAATGTCGAAACTTTTCTTGCCTTTATATTTCAAGTAATCCAATTGTGGTTTGATGGGTTTAGGCCCTTCAACTCTAAAGGGTTCCAATGCGTCTAAGGTTACTATCCAAGGCGAAATGGAAGACGCAAAATTTTTGGCTAAGAAAGGACCAAGGGGCACATACTCCCATTTTTGAATATCACGAGCGCTCCAGTCGTTGAATAATACCAATCCGAAGATGTATTCTTCAGCTTCTTCAACGGGAATTGGTTCACCTAAATCGTTGGCATCTGTCGTTATAAACGCCATCTCCAATTCAAAATCCACTAATTTACTAGGGCCAAAAACTGGTTCGGTAGCACCATTTGGCAAGGTTTGACCTTGTGGCCTATGTACCGGAATTCCAGAAGGAATTATTGAAGAACTCCTACCATGATATCCCACAGGGATATGTAACCAGTTTGGCAGTAAGGCATTGTCTGGATCCCTAAACATGGTGCCTACATTTGTGGCGTGTTCTATACTGGAGTAAAAATCGGTGTAATCACCAATGTGCACAGGCAATTGCATTTCAATTTCATCGAGTCTAAACAATACAATTTCCTTATGCTGTTTATTGTTTTTTAACGTGTTGTTTTCGGCATCAAAAATTTGAGCGATACGGTTTCTAACCGCTCGCCATGTTTTTCTGCCATCGGCAATAAAATCGTTTAGGGTGTCCTGAAGAAAAATATCATCAGTCAAAGGAATGCCATCAAAATAGCCTAATTGGTGCAAAGCTCCCAAATCGATAGCAGTATCTCCTATACGGGTTCCTATGGTTATAATGTCATCGCGTGTTAGGAATACACCAAAAGGAATGTTTTGAATGGGGAAATCTGAATTTTTATCGACATGTAACCATGAGGTTCTATCTGGATTATTTGCTGATATAGGCATATTTATTTAGTGTTTTGTATTTGTAAAATTCTAATCAAACCTACATAATTTTTTTAAAAAAAACGGCTAAAATTAAGGTTTAATGCAATAGTTAATAAAATGGTTTAAAACTTAAGGGTAAATATATGTTTTTTGATGTATTTAACTAATCTATTTGTTATTTTTGCCGAATATTTAACTAGAATCAAATTTTATGCAACGCGACGAACAAATATTTGAACTTATCCAAGCTGAAAAAGAACGCCAACTTCATGGCATAGAACTTATTGCATCAGAGAATTTTGTGAGCGACCAAGTAATGGAAGCTGCAGGATCGGTATTAACCAATAAATACGCCGAAGGCTATCCAGGTAAACGTTATTATGGTGGTTGTGAAGTGGTTGATGAAGTAGAGCAAATAGCTATAGATAGGGCAAAGGCACTGTTTGGAGCTGCTTATGTAAATGTACAACCGCACTCTGGAAGCCAGGCCAATACAGCTGTTTTTGCAGCTTGTTTAAAACCAGGGGATAAGATTTTAGGATTCGATTTATCGCATGGTGGACACCTTACCCATGGGTCGCCCGTTAACTTTTCTGGTAAATTGTACAACCCTGTATTTTATGGTGTAGAGCAGGAAACAGGTGTGTTGAATTACGATAAAATACAAGAGATAGCGACCAAGGAGCAACCTAAATTGATTATAGCCGGTGCTTCAGCTTATTCCCGTGATATCGATTTTAAGCGTTTTAGAGAAATCGCCGATAGTGTAGGTGCTATTTTAATGGCCGATATTTCACATCCAGCAGGATTGATAGCCAAGGGTATTTTAAATGATCCTATCCCACACTGTCATATAGTAACAACAACTACGCATAAAACATTAAGAGGGCCAAGAGGAGGTCTGATTATGATGGGCGAGGATTTTGAAAACCCATTTGGTATTACCTTAAAAAGCGGAAAGTTGAGAAAAATGTCTTCGTTATTGGATTCCGCAGTATTTCCTGGAAACCAAGGAGGGCCATTAGAGCATATTATAGCTGCTAAGGCCATCGCTTTTGGTGAGGCCTTAAGTGACGACTTCTTGGAATACCAATTACAGGTAAAGCACAATGCAGCAGCTTTAGCACAAGCTTTAGTTGCTAAAGATTATAATATTATTTCGGGAGGCACAGATAACCACTGTATGTTGATCGATTTACGTAATAAAGACATTTCTGGTAAAGAAGCCGAAGAAGCATTGGTAAAAGCCGATATCACCGTAAATAAAAACATGGTGCCTTTCGATGATAAGTCACCATTTGTAACTTCTGGAATTCGATTAGGTGTTGCTGCAGTAACCACACGCGGACTTAAAGAAAGTGATATGAGCGTTATTGCTGATTTAATTGACGAGGTTGTAACAAACCATGAAGATGAAGCTGTTTTAGAGGCGGTAAGAGAGAAAGTAAACGATATGATGAAAGATAAGCCATTGTTTGCTTAACAGCTTTCAAAATATTCAAAATAGAAAATCCTGCATAATTGCAGGATTTTTGTTTTTATTAAGTATTAGTGTAATATTTAAGCGATATGTTTTTCCATTCTGAAATATAAAACACTCAGCCCTACAGTTGCAGCTATAGTAAGGAACAAGCCATATTGTAATTGCAGACTGCTATGATTTATACTAACAAGAATATAAAAAATGATATATATTAAGATGACTAATAATTGTCCTGTAATAAATAGAATATCTTTTTTTATAATGTTTAGGATAGTTAATATTAAGATGGCTCCAATGGAAATAGCACAAATACTAACTAGCCAATTATAAATTACAATATTTCGAACTGAAAGACTCCCGTCCCATCCAGTTGTATTTAGAATCTTTCCTATTACAGTTTTATTACCAGTTGTAGCTCTAAAAGAAAACCATTTTAGTAAAGAACTAGAAAATATTAATAAAGTCAGTATTGCGGGTATTACAAGTTGCTTTTTCTCAATTTGCTTTTCAGAATCCAGAAGCTGAGCTATATTTAAATCTAATACAGAACATATTAAATTTAAGGTTTTTTCCCTAGGAGTGCTTTCATTGTTTTCAATGCGTTGAATTGTTCTTAAATTGATATTAGTCAATTCTGCTAGTTGATCTTGTGATATTCCTTTTCTTTTTCTGGCCTCTTTAATTTTATTTCCTATGTCGGACATATTGATAGTATTTTGTTTGGTGTCTAAAATAATTAAAGAAGATTAATTTTATAACGGTTTTCTTACGTCAATTACACGGCATTCATTGATTTTTATTAGATTTTAAGGACGTTACAGAGCATTAATTTGCTTTAGGAAAAGTGATATGCTGATAAGCCCCTAAATCTGGTGAACTGGTTCGGTCGACATTTAAAATATCAAAAGGTACTTGTGTGGCAAAAGCAGCCAAACCTTTACCTATTCCAGCCGACTCTTCTCCAATAATCAATTGGTTGTTGCTAGGGTCTTTAAAGTGCGGGTCTTCATTAAAGATATTGCCTTCATAATGGTTGGTATCCAAAAGATCATAATTAGGCCCTGTAAAGTTGTTGTTGTCGTCTTTAAAACGAATCAAACAATTGGTGAATTTAAAATTGAAATTTACGGCATCATCTTCAATCTCATCAAGCAATATTTCGGGGTTATCATTACCGTAAATAATGCAATTGTTAAAATTGGCTTCGGTTAAATCTGTAATTATTGGGTTATTATCTTCGTCTACAATAAAATTACTCAATAGTACAGAAGGGTAACTCCTAAAACCATTGTTCCAATAATTAGCTATGGTGCTATGTGTAAAATTATATTTGCCGCCAAATGTTCCGGCAAAAGCCGATTGCCCTGCATTGTTAATCACCATATTTTCGGCTTCAATGGATGTATTTCGTCCTAAAATACCAAAGCTTCCAGAGTTATAGATTTGGGAATTGGTAATGGAAAGCTTATTATTGGCTTCATTTGGGTTGCCGTCGCTTAAAATACCAACGAGTGCATTTTTAATTGTCGCGTAATTGATGATATTATTTACACTGCCATCAACCAACCAAATGGTGCCCCATTGACCTGGAACATCAGAGAACTCCGGTTCCAGGCGATCGCCTTCAAAAATGACTTCATTTTCCAAGAGGTCTTGGTCTGTACTATAGCTGCCGTTAATATGCAACGATGCATTGTTGGATACAATTATGCCCGAATTATCATGAAAATGCACGCGGGCCCCAGCTTCAACAGTTAAGGTTTCGCCTTCGGGTACAGTAGCAAAGCCATAAACAACATAAGGCTTTGCGTTGGTAAAGGTAAGCTCTTCGGGGAGTAACTCACGTCCTTGAAGTTCTGTTTCAATGGTTTCCCCTCCAATATTTAACGTTAAGGTTTCAATAACTTTGGTAGTGTTATCCCTATTGGGATAGATGAAAATTGCGTCTTTTACTAGGGTAACCAATTCCACTTTTTGCTGATTGGAACCCGAATCGAATTCAATTTGGTCGGTATATAAATAGGAGCCGTCAAGGTTTGGTAAATTGTTAATATCTATGGTCGTTTCAACAAAAATATATAGACTGTCCTTGGCTAATATTTCTACGTTTTCAAAGGTTTTGCCGGTAATACCATCAACACTCAAACGGTATGCAGAAGATTCCCCCAAGCCTAGTCTTAACGTTGGAATGAAAATATCTTCATCACTTCTGTTATATACCTTTAAATTGTATGTACTCGAACCAATGTTTGTAAATACCGTGTCTAGGTAAACAGTGTCTTTAGAAAATCCAAGATTGCCTTTACTGGGCGAGAATTCAAAATCTTTTCTACAGGAACTCCAAAGGGTTAAAAATATTATGGTGAATATAACGTAGCAGTATTTTTTCATTTAAATAGCATTTATTATAGGCTAAAAATATAACTTTTGTGATTAGAATTTAGTATTTAAGAGAAGATATTTGTGTATAAGAGTCGCTTTCGAGTTAGTAGTTTTATTTTATAGAAATGAAAAAAGGCCATTTGAAGAATCAAACAACCTCTTTAAGAGCTATTAACGTAAAATTCTATTTTTTAACGCCTAGCTTCAGCAAAATAGTTTCCATTAAACACCATTTTGTAATAGACGATTGCAATAAATTGGCTCCTACAAATAGTGTAAACCATAACCAATTTTGATTTACAAACATGGCTAATAGTACGCTTATAATAACAAATGTGCCTGCTATGGCTCTGATATACCTGTTTAACATGATTTTGAATATTTAAAGTTTATATTGATTTTTCTATTGGAACTACAATGGCCCTAATGGGGTTGTTAGTTTCTAATGCATTATTAAATGCTTTAATTAATTCGAAAAGACGGTCTATTTGAACTCCATCCGTAAATGAAAAAAATAGGACAGACTCATTTCCTGTGCGTTCCCCTCCAAACCAGTTTGACGATACCATTACTGCATTTGGTGTTTTATAGCCATCTATTTCAGATTCGCTAAAGGATTCTATGTTGGCATTTTTAAAGAGTTTAATAACGTCTTTTCTAAATGCTTCTACAGCGGTGACTAGTACTAATTTCATGGTTGTTATCTATTTATATTTTTTACGTTCAATCATATAATATACCAACGGCACTACCAATAAGGTCAATACGGTAGATACAATGGTGCCACCCATTAGTGAAATGGCCAAACCTTGGAATATCGGGTCAAAAAGGATTACAAAGGCACCAATTACAACGGTTCCTGCAGTTAATAAAATAGGGGTTGTACGTACTGCTCCTGCTTCTATGGCTGCTTGCTTTAATGGAATGCCTTCATCCAACCGTAGATTGATAAAGTCTATAAGCAATACCGAATTCCTTACCATGATACCGGCTAAGGCTATCATACCAATAAAAGATGTTGCCGTAAAAAAGGCGCCCATTAACCAGTGACCTAGAATGATACCTATTAATGATAATGGTATGGCTACCATCATCACCACAGGTGCTTTAAAGTTTTGGAACCAACCAACAATTAATATGTAGATTAGAATGATGGCACCTAAAAAGGCTATGCCTAAATCCCTAAATACTTCTAAGGTAATTTGCCATTCACCATCCCATTTTACGGTAAAGTTATCTTCGTAATCGGGTTGCCCCAAATACATTTCATTAATCGTAAAACCTTGTGGTAACGGGATGTTTTTTAACTTTTCTTCCATGCCTAAAATAGCATAAGCAGGGCTTTCTAGTTTGCCAGCCATATCGGCCATGACGTATACCACACGTTTTTGATTTTTTCTGTAAATGCTTTTTGCACTTGTGGTTTCTGCAATGTCTACTAAATCTGCAATAGGGACTAAGCCACCTTGTTGCGATTTTACTTTTAATTGTGAAATATCTGTAATGGTCGATTTTTCCTTTTCATCCAATGCTAAAACCAAACCAATTTGGTTCACGGCATCTTCATCGTAAAGCGTGGTAATGGGGCGGTTAGCCAAGGCCATATTCATGGTGTAGGCTATTTGTTTGGGAGCCACGCCATATAGCATGGCTTTTTCTTTGTCGATTGTAAACTGATATTCAACTTGATCTGCTTCTACCATCCAGTCGATATCTACAACATCATCTGTTTGGTTTAAAATGGATTTAACCTGATGGGCTATGTCAATCTGTTTGTCATAATCCGGACCATAAATTTCTGCTACAATAGTGGACAGTACAGGAGGTCCAGGTGGCACTTCAACAATTTTTACATTGGCATTGAATTTTGAAGCTATCCTTTGGATGTTCGGACGCAAAAGTTTAGCGATATCATGACTTTGGGCCGAGCGTTCACCTTTATCTATCAAATTAACTTGGATATCGGCCATATTGCTTCCGCCCCGTAAATCGTAGTGACGTACCAAACCGTTAAAGGTTATGGGAGCTGATGTACCAACATAATTTTGATAGTTAACAACTTCTGGTCGTGTGGATAAATATTGTGAAATTTCTTTGGTAACCACGGCAGTACGTTCAAGGGTTGTGCCCTCGGGCATATCGATAACCACTTGAAACTCATTTTTGTTATCGAAAGGTAACATTTTTACAGCCACCGAATTGGTGAAAAATAGGACCATAGAGCCTAATAACAAAACAAATGTAGAGCCTAAGAATAACCAGCGTTTAGCACGGCTTTCAATTAAGGGACGCTCCAATTTTTCATATAATTTAAACAAACGAGTTTCTTCCAAGGGTTTTTTGTCTTCCTCTTCAGCGCCTTTCTTGTCTTTTTCACGCAAGAAAATATAGCCCAGGTAAGGGGTAATGGTCAAGGCGACAAAGAGTGATAATATCATGGCGATAGAAGCACCAATGGGCATAGGAGCCATATAAGGTCCCATTAATCCAGACACAAAAGCCATAGGTAAAACAGAAGCAATAACGGTAAACGTTGCCAAGATAGTTGGATTCCCCACTTCGTTTATGGCATATAGCGCCGCTTGTTTAAAGGGTAGGCGTTTCATTTTAAAGTGCCTGTGCATGTTTTCTGCGATGATGATGGAATCGTCCACAACAATACCAGTTACAAACACTAAAGCAAATAAGGTAATTCGGTTGAGCGTATAATCTAGCATGTAATAGCTCAAGAGCGTTAATGCAAAAGTGATGGGGACAGATAGAAATACAACCAAGCCACCGCGCCAGCCCATAGCTAGCATAACTACAAAAGTTACAGCAATAATAGACCCTATAAGGTGCAATAACAATTCCGATACCTTATGTGATGCCGTCTCACCATAGTTTCTTGTCGTTTCTACATGGACATCATCGGGGATCAAGGTTTTACGTAAGTGCTCGACTTTATCTATAATAACATCGGCTATTTTCATGGCATCGGCCCCTTTTCGTTTGGCTACCGAAATGGTTACGGCAGGGTATTCCGATTGGTATTGAGGGGCTTTATCACTGGCTTGTCCAAACCCTAAACTCACATAGTTTTGTGGAACCTCTGGGCCATCAATAACCTGGGCGACTTGTTTTAAATAAATGGGCTGGTTCTGTTGTGTGCCAACCACCAAGTTTTCTACATCGGTAAGTGTTTCTAAGAATTTGCCTGTATTTACAATAAACTCAGTATCATTTTTATCGAAAGTCCCCGAATTTAATTGGGTATTGTTGGCTTTTATCATTTCAGAAACCGATAAAAAATCCAACCCTGCAGAGGCCATTTTATCCTTGTCTAAGACCACTCGAATTTGACGCTCCCTACCACCAATTTTGTGCGTTGTGGAAACGTTATTTACTTTTTTAATTTCAGTCTCCAGTTCTTGGGCCAGTAGTCCCAATTGGTAATCATCGTATGTTTCGCTCCAAAGTGTGAGGCCCAATATAGGTACATCATCAATAGCACGGGTTTTAATTAATGGAAACGTAACGCCTTCAGGCATTTGGTCCATATGCTTGTTAATCTCGTTATATAGTTTAACGAAAGAGCGCTCTATATCTTCGCCTACGTAAAACTGCACGATTACCATGCCCTGTTCCTTCATGGCTGTAGAATACACATATTCAACGCCCTTAATATTCGAAATCAATTGTTCCAAAGGCTTTATAACACGCGATTCCACTTCGGTTGGACTTGCTCCGGGGTACCCCACAAAGATATCGGCCATAGGCACATCAATTTGAGGTTCTTCCTCACGCGGAATTAAAAACGAACTGTACACCCCAATGACCATAAAAACAATCATTAAGAGTACCGTTAGCTTTGAATTCATAAAGACTTTGGCTATTTTTCCAGCTATACCTTCTTTCATGTATTAATATTATTTGTTGTTTTTTAATGTTACATGTAACATCCAAATTATCATTCCGGTAAGGGGTATAATTTTTAGCCATGGATGTTTCATTTTGTATCTTTATTTTTGGGCGTTTTAACAGGCTATCTGTTATATCCCTGACGAAAGCAAAGCTTTGTCAGGGGATACCACTGCTATCCTTAACGCATTTTTTAATGGTTTACTGAATACTAACTTTAACGCCGTTGTACAATTTTCCTTCCGCCGAAACGATATAGGCTTCACTGGTATTTAAGCCGGACAATACTTCAACGTCATTGCCAAAAGTTCGGCCTAAACGTAACCAACGTAAAATGGCTGTATTGTTTTGGCTTACGGTATAAATACCCGATAACTGGCCTTGGGTTACTATAGCTTCAGTGGGAACTAATACCATCTGGTTTTGTTCCTTTTTTTCTATAGGAAACCTTACCGCTGTAAACATGCCAGACAACAAGTTGGCCTTGGTTTCATCGATATCAATTTTAACCAAATATTGTCCACCAGTTTGACTGGCCGAAGTACTTACTTCTGTAACTTTTCCCGTAATGGTCGCATTAATGGACTTTATGGAAACGTCTACTTGAGTGCCTTTAGTAATTTGAGAAATTTCGGTTTCTGGAACCAGGGCCATTACTTCAAATTCTCCAGGAGCTTCAATAGAAATTAAAGGTTGTCCAGGGTTGGCCATATCGCCTTTTTTAACCGTTTTATGGGTTACCACCCCACTAAATGGCGCTTTTATATTGGTGTAGTCAAATTGGGCGTTGATTTCGTTTTTCATTTGCTTAGCGGCTTCCAAGCGTGCTTTGGCCATTTCAAAATGAGCAGTTATATCATCGAGCTCTTTTTGTGAGGCACTGTTTTCTGCAAACAGGTTTTTAAAACGGTAATAGTCTTTTTCGGCATTGTTAAAGGCTGCCGTAGCTTCAATAATGCTAGCGTTAACTTGTGCCTGTTTGGCTTGTAAATCGGCATTGTTAATGGCCACCAATAACTGTCCTTTTTGTACTTTATCACCAATATTAACAGGAACACTGTTTACAAATCCCATCGTTCTAGTGCTTAGATTGGCACTGTTTTTCGCCAGAACCTTACCACTTACCACTAAAAAGGGGCTATGGTCATTAGAGGCAACCTGGTTTATGGTAACCGGAATGGTTTGCAAACCATCATTTGCTGACTTTTGGTCTTTACTACCACAGCTGGCTAAAACTAAGCTTATGGAAAGGGTTAAGATGCTATATGTTATTTTCATACGTTTATTTTTAATTGTTTTAAGTGTTTTTATGTGAATGTCGATTAATGGGTCGACAGGTTATTCTTTAGTTAAAAATTTCAGGTAGGCTTGTGTGTAATTGTATTCAAAAATGGTTTGGTAATATTCTAATTGCTTTTGGGCATATTGTGTTTCGGCCATTAATAGGTCCGATGTTTTTTCCAAACCTTCTTTAAAGCGGTTGGTCCTTATTCTTAAGGCTTCTTCCGATTGTTTTAAAGCCAATTCCGATAAGGTGAGCTTATTTTCTGCATCAAAAAGCATGCGTTTGGTCTTGTTGAATTCCAGTTTGCTCTGTGATAGGTATTGGTTGTATTCCAATTTCGATTTTTCAAATTCAGCTTTACTTTTTTGGGCTTTCCCCAAACGTTTGGAGCCTTGGAATAAATCCCAACTCAATTTGGCACCAAACAGATAGCCATTAGCATTGGCTTGGAAAATAGTATGGTCGTACATTTCATAACTGCCAAATGCATTTAAGCGTGGTAAGAATGCCATGTTATCGGCCTTGTGCATTGCCTTGTAGGCATCGGTAGCCAATTGCATGGCTTTAATGTCGCTACGGTTTTCCGAAATGGTTTTGCTTTCAGTTAATGAGGTATCGATGTTTAAATGGTCTGTTGGTCTATAAGTCACAAAGGAGTCATCATTCATTAAAAACGATAGATAGTTAGAGGCATTTTGCACATTGCTTTTGGCTATTTGCAATTGGTTTTTAACTTCAATTAGCCGTACTTCAACATTTAACACATCGGCGTGCTGTAAATAACCTTGTTTAAAACTGTTATCAGCTAAGTCCTTATTTGCTTTTGCGGCTTCTAAAGCTTGCTCCAATACATCCACCGCTTTATAGGCCAATTGCAATTGCATGTAGGCGTTGTCGACTTCAAAAGCCATATAGTCTTGTTGACGCTCTATTTTAAGCCACATGGCTTCCATTTTAGACCTCGCGGCTTTGCGTTGGTAGATACCGTCTATATTTATTAATGGTTGTTGTATCTCTAACTTGGTAGCAAAATTTTGTATCTGTGATGGATCGTTCAATGATGCAGGATTGAAATCGGCTTGTGTTACAATTTCTTGATTGAGTTTTGAACCAAAGGCCATTAATGGATTGGTTGTAGCAATACCTGTATGGCTAGCCGTAATGTTCGGTAAGAAAACAGCATTGGTCTGCCTGTAATCGGCACGGGCTTGTTTAAATTCTTCTATGGAGATTTTAATAGCCGTATTGTTTTCAGAAACCGTATGAAGCACTTCTGCTTTACTAATAGGTTTAACCTCTTGGGCATGTAATGCCAAAGTGCCAATAAAAAATATGATGATGTGTGTTCTAAGAGTCATTATTTTAAATTTTACGTAGCAAAAGTAGTTCTAGCGGTTAGAGTGTTTGGTAACAAATGTTACCCAATGAAGAAGCGTGTCTTACATTTTAGAGGATTTAAGGCAATCTGTAGTTGTTAAAACAAGTTCTTAATTTTGAAATCATGATAAATTTCAGAAACAAAACCCCCATTTTAGTTACCTAAAAAATATTTTAATAATGTGACAAACATCACTTTTTAAATTGATATTATAGCCTATTTTTGCCCCGTGAAAAAAGGACTTTTTATAGTGATGATGGGATTAAGCGCACTTATTCTATGTAATAGTTTAAGGGTGTCCATTACTTATGCATACTATAAAATTGATCCAATGGGGTTTATTGAAGCCTTGTGTGAGAACAAGGACAAGCCAGAGATGGCCTGTAATGGAAAATGCCATTTAATGAAAGTGTCCAAATCGCAAGACAAAGACCAAAAAACACCAGAGTCCATTATAGATTTTAAAGAACTGCTTTTATACTACCTTGCAACTTCAGAATTTGTGATAAATTTTGATGAAGCAGTGAAAAGCAAATCCATCTTTGCTTATAAAAATTTGTATTCTTATAACAATCTTGAAGATTGTTTCCATCCCCCACAAGCGTAATTTATAATCTTAGCGAGGTATACTTTTACCTAAACCCTATTAAGTTAAATTATAATATTACTATAGATGAAAACATGTTATAGTGCGTATTTGTGCGTGCTAATTTCAGCGATGTCTTATGGTCAAAATAGAAACACGACACCTCAAGACACAACTAAACACAAAATGGTTAAACTAAACGAAGTTATTGTAACGGGAAACTTAAAATCGGATCCTACGCTCACGGTAACTTCCAATAAATATGAAGAAGCAGTTGTACAGCCTAAAAATGTGGCTGATTTGTTTAACAATATCAACGGCTTTTCTTCGATAAAGCGAGGCAATTACGCTATAGACCCTTCGTTTAGGGCGGCTCAATCGGAACAGTTAAACATACAATACGATGGCGGGACAAAAGCAATGCATGCCTGTCCCAACCGCATGGATCCAATTACCACCCATATTATACCTGAAGAAATCACCAAAATAGAAATTATAAAAGGCCCCTATACTGTGCGTTATGGCGCTACTTTTGGAGGCGTTATTAACATGGTAAGTCAAAAACCGGATTATGAAGCTAGTGGTTTTCATGGTAAAGCCTCGGTAGGTTACGAAAGCAATGGCAATTCGCTTGTCAATATGATTCAGTTGCAGTACATTCAACCTAAATATGATGTTATAGCCAATGCAGGCTATAGGGATTTTGGCAATTATAAAGATGGTAACGATATTGAAATTCCGTCGTCATTCCGAAGTACGGATTATGGCGTGAAACTAGGCCTTAACTTCACCGATAACCAACGTCTGCAAGCCCATTGGCGACAATCTTTTGGGCGTGATATATTTCATGCGGCTTTGCCAATGGATTCAGAATATGACAATACCAGTATTATAGCATTGGATTATAAATGGAATGATATAGGTAATATAGGTAAGGCTTTTACTGCCAAAGCCTATTACAGTTTTGTGGATCATTTTATGACAAATATCTATAGACCTATATTTATGATGATGGAGGCCACATCGGCAATTGAAGCCACAACCACTGGAGGTAAAATGGAGCTTAACTGGACACCTTTAAAAAAGCTAAATGTATTTTCGGGTGTCGATGCCTTGCATATCGCTAGAGACGGTGGCAGGACCCGTTTGGTTAAAATGATGAACGGTATGCCAGTACCGATGCCAATGACTTTTAATGATAAGGTTTGGCAGGATTCATACATTACCGATTTAGGAGTCTTTACAGAGGCTAAGTATAGTATAAAGCCCAATACAGTAATGACTGCTGGTGTGCGTTATGATCAAGTAACTTCCAATATAAAAGATCCCGAAGCCGATTTTGAAGCGATGTATGACTTAGGCAAACGTACAGAACATAATATAAGCGGTACGATATCGGTTAAAACATTGGTTTCGGAACTGTTTACGCTTGAAGCGGCTTATGGCCGGGGGGTACGTTCAGCCAATATGGTGGAACGGTTTATTAACCATTTTACGGTAGGGCAGGACCCCTATGAGTATATGGGAAATCCCAATTTAAAGGCTGAGGTTAACAACCAATTCGAAATAGGGTTTAAAGGCAAGGACATCACTCATAATTTTAAATATTCTGCATCGTTTTATTATGCGTTTTTCGAAGATTATATCGTTGGTATTGTTGACGAAAGTTTAAACCGAAAGTATATGCCCATGGCAGAACCTAGACATACAAAAGTGTTCCAAAACTTGGACGACGCTTATAAAACCGGTCTGGAAGCTACCATGCAAGTTAATGTTTTAAAGGATTATTATCTTAAAGCTGAATGCGCTTACGTCTATGCCAAGAATAACGATTTAAAAGAGTCTTTACCTTTAACGCCACCATTTAATTCTAAACTGATTTTAGGCTTTAAAAAAGAGAAACTTTGGGCCAATGTACAGTATAATTTAGTGTCTAAGCAAAAAAACATCTCCAAGAGTTTTGGAGAGACCGAAACAAATGGTTATCAAACTATAGATGTAAGGTTGGGCGTTAAGCCAATAAAAGGGATTACTTTAGGTGTTGCTGTTATTAATGCATTCGATGAAGCGTATCACAACCACTTAAACTTTTCGTTTACCAATCAAACCAATTTTGGAAGGATACCTATTACCGAGCCTGGTCGTAATTTTTCAGCTTTCTTACAGTATATGTTTTAAGCTGTAGTTCTGCGATTAACTAAGAAAGGAACGCTCTGCGCGTTCCTTTTTTTTAGCCTCATAATAAGGAAAGCGGTCAAACCGAATTTACTATACAAACTGAAAATTCTCCAATTTCTGTTGAAATGGGTGGACCAAAATATGCTGTGGGCATGGATAAAAATGGAAGGCATTATACATTTGTGTTTATTAATGAAAATTTCGAGTATGATTTACTAAAGAATATAGTGCTTAAAATTTTAGACGAAGAGGTTAAACCCACTTCAAGCTCTAGAAAAGGAAATTAAAAAGTTAAAGACTTATTGTTTATATTTAATTGGAATGTTTAGTTCACTCATCGAAATAAGCACTTTACTCATTATTCCTTTTTTTTCTGTTTGGTTATTTTGAGATTTACTTCAATAAATCAACATAACTATGAAACTAACTGTCCACTTCCTATTTGCCTTTGCAATCACATTAGCATTTCCCCAACAATCTCCTAAGGTAGTCTTAAGTGACTCCAGTAGTTTAAAGCTATCTCATTTAACCGTCACAGTCAACATCACAGGAAATTTTGCGACCACAACCTACGACATGAGGTATTATAATGGATTGGACAGAACTTTAGAAGGTGAATTAGTATTTCCCTTGGGAGAGGGGCAAGCCGTATCACGTTTTGCTATGGATGTTAATGGAAAATTGCGTGAGGCTGTAGTCGTAGAAAAGGAATTGGCCAGAGTAGCTTATGAAAGTAGGGTGAGGCAAAATATAGATCCCGGTTTATTGGAAAAAACGGAGGGCAATAATTATAAAACCAGAGTTTATCCAATCTTGCCAAAGTCATATAAACATATTGTCATTACCTGTGAACAAGAGTTGTTCACTTCCAATGAAGAGCTTATTTATGAATTACCTTTAGGTATCAATGAGACGATTGATCAATTTTCAATGACTATTGACGTATATGCCAATAGAACACCAACAATCAAAAATAAGGGTTATGACAATTTCTTTTTCAGAAAAGAGGGTAATATTTATAAGGCTCATTTTAAGGACAAAGAGTTCGCCCCAAATAAACCTGTAATTATTGGGATACCCAGTAAATTAGGTCAGGAATCTATACTGACTTACAATGATTATTTCTATATCAATAAGAGACTTACTTCAAACCAAAAGTTAAAGCAGAAACCAAAATCCATAAACATTCTTTGGGATGCTTCTTATTCCATGCGAAACCGAAATTTAGAAGAAGAATTAAAGCTATTAGGTAATTATATCAACTACCTTCAAAATGTAGATATAACTTTTGTAAGCTTTAGTAGTGCGGTTCATTCAAATACTTCATTTAATATAAAAAATGGGAAATGGCGTGCTCTAAAAGAGCATATCAAAGCTGTTACATATGATGGAGGTACTTCATTTAACCTCATTGGAAGTTTAGTGCCTAATGTAGGTGAAACTCTGTTGTTTACAGATGGTTTGTCAAATTTAGGGACACAATCAAGTACTTATGAAAGTACTATTTATACTGTTAATTCGGTAGTTTCAGCCAACCATAGCTATCTTAATTCCTTAGCCACTAACACTGGAGGTAGCTATATTAATCTAGTCCGACTTGCCCATCAGGAGGCGCTTAAGCTTTTAAGACATGAAACCTTCCAATTTTTGGGGATTAAGGATAATACATCCATTACAGAGATTTACCCAAATAAGAATACTAACGTCAATAATGATTTTTCTATAACAGGAAGGTTTTCAAAGAACACAACTATAGAGCTATTATTTGGATATGGAGGGAAGATAATGCAGAGAGTACCTGTTGTCTTAGGAACAACCGAAAGTTCCAAATTGGTAAAACAACTATGGGCCAAACAAAAACTCAAAGCCCTCAATCATGATAAAAAGCAGAATAAAGAGCTTATTATAAAACATGCGAAACAATACCATCTTATTTCAGATTATACTTCAATGCTCATTCTGGACAGATTGGAAGATTATGTGCGCTACCGTATAGAACCACCACAGGAGCTCAAGCAAGGGTATAAGCAAAGGATTAAAGAATTGGAGATGGTTGAAGCAGAAAGAAAAACTGAAATTCAAGATAGAAGGGAGACTTTATTCATGGATTATGAAGACATCAAAAAGTGGTATGCCTCTAAATTTCCATTAGAGACTTCAATGGTTACAAAGGTTGGGCAAAATCAAGTAGAGCGAAATAGTAACCTAAACCAAACTAGACAGCAGGACGTTCCTCATGCTTTAAATACTGGTTCAGCAAATCAAGCAAGAAACCGAACTTATGTAGATTCTACAAAGCGTGTTGTTCGGGGGCAAGTCTTAGATGCATCTGGAATTCCGTTAGCAGGTACAAATATTTATGTAAAAGGAACTTCACGGGGAGCACAAACAGATTTTGACGGTAATTTCGCCATCAATGCTGAAGAAAATGATGAATTGGAAATTTCATATATCGGATTTGTACCAAAAAATATTATAGTAGGTCATAATAATGACATTAATATCAAATTAGAAGAGGATAGCGCAACACTTGATGAGGTTGTAATTATAGGTTACGGTGTTCAAAAAAAATCTAATGTTACGGCTTCAGTTACAACTGTGGTTGCACAAGCTTTAAGTGGACGTGTAGCTGGAGTGGATGTAACAAAAGAATCAAATGATTCTTCAATTACAATAAGAGGCAATACGTCTATAGTCAATAATTCACCTCTTTATGTTATGGATGGTGTTGTTTCAGAAATGAATCCATTAACCAACTTAAAGGCCGAGGATATAGAATCCATCCAAACATTAAATAGCGAAGCAGCTTCGTCGCTATATGGTTCGAGAGCCAGTAATGGTTTAATTATCATAGTAACTAAAGATGGTAAAGAAAAAAATCGGGAGGCTATTGATAAATTAAATCAGGAAATCTCAGAAAAGATTGAACTAAAGCCATGGAATCCAGATACCCCCTATATTCCTATTTTGGAAAAAGAATCAACAATTGAATCAGCTTATAAAACATATTTGGATTTACGCGGCAAATATTCCAATAGTCCTTCATTCTTTTTGGATGTTGCAGATTTCTTCGATCAACAAAAAGCACCAGAAATAGCAATTAGGATATTAACTAACCTTATCGAGGTAGAGTTTCACAACCATGAGTTAATGCGTGCTTTGGCATATAAATTAGAATATTTCAAACAATATAATTTAGCCGTTGTTGTATATGAAAAAGTACTCGAATTAAGGCCAGAAGAACCTCAGTCTTACAGGGATTTGGCATTGGCGTATGAATATACGGGAGATGTGCAAAAAAGCTTTGACTTATTGTACAAGATTTACAATGGAGGCTTATTAGAAAAGGATGAAGAAGAACGCTTTTATGGGATTGAACATATTGCTTTTATCGAATTGAATCGGCTGGTATCCAAATATGGCAATGAACTTGATTTGAGTGAAGCGCTTCAAAAGGAATTTACTAAAATGCCAATGGATGTAAGGGTAGTAATTGATTGGAACCATAATGACACTGATATTGATTTGTGGGTCATTGATCCGAATGGAGAAAAAGCATATTATAGCCATTCCAAAACCAATATAGGAGGAAGAATGTCTGAAGATTTAACAGAAGGTTATGGACCAGAATCATTCTTACTCAAAAATGCGATAAAGGGCAATTACAAAGTTATGGTGGATTATTTTGCCGATAGCGTTCAAAAAATATCTGGGCCAACTGTACTTAAAGTGACCTTATTTACCAATTACGCTAAACCTAATGAGCAAAAGGAAACCATTATTATTAGATTGGACAAAGAGGAAGATGAAATTGAAGTTGGAAATTTAATAGTTAATAAAATTTAGAGCAACCATACCACTCACCAAATAAAAAACCCTAGTAACAATTGTTACTAGGGTTTAAGCGGAGGAAGAGGGATTCGAACCCCCGGAGGTGTGACCCTCAACAGTTTTCAAGACTGCCGCATTCGACCACTCTGCCATTCCTCCTAAGCGGTTGCAAATATAGAACCCTTTTTTAATTCTTTCAAATAAAAAGATAAGTTTTTGTTCAAATTTTAAAAAAAATATTTGACTCACTAATAAGTAGTATATTCTTGGAAAAAAGAAACTACAAATCTTATTTTTGTAAAAATTTTACCGAGCAAATGAGTACTATCGAAAAGTTAAAATGGCGTTACGCTACCAAAAAGTTTGATACCAATAAAGTCCTGTCCAGTGAAAAACTACAGATATTAAAAGAGGCCTTCAATTTAACAGCAACCTCATTTGGGTTACAGACTATAAGCTTAGTAGTGGTAGGCGATAAAGGTCAGCGAGAGCCTTTGGTAGCGCATGCTTATGGGCAAAAGCAGGTCTTGGAAGCCTCCCATTTATTAGTCATCTGTATTCAAGATAATATACAGGATCATGATGTGAACGACTATTACAAAAATATAGAGGATATTAGGGAAACGCCTAGCGAAATTTTAGAGCCCTACCGAAAAAGCCTTATGGATATGATGCAAAAGATGACTGTGGAAGAGCGTCGGCAATGGTCTAAAAATCAAGCCTATATTGCTTTAGGAAACCTTATGACGGTTTGCGCCATAGAGGAAATAGATGCAACGCCTATGGAAGGGTTTATCCCAGATAAGCTTGATGAGTCACTTAAATTAAAGGCACTTGGATTAAAATCTGTATTATTATTGCCGGTGGGCTATAGAGCCGAAGACGATATGTTTTCGTCATTTAAAAAGGTACGCAAACCCATAGAGGAAACTGTAATTGAATTATAAACAAATATTTAGCACTCTCATTTGGTGCCTTCGAGAACACTTTTGTAAACTCAGTGTGACACCTCGGGCACCAAGAAGGTAGGGCTTGGAGTTTATGCTTAGTACAGTCGATGAACCTCAATCCATGCTTGCCGATAGGGAGGGCTAACACAAAAAAATAACAACATAAAATTATGCCAGGATTTGAATTATTTGGAGAATTGGAACGAAACGAAGTTAATGATGTTCTAGATAGCGGTGTATTAATGCGTTACGGGTTCGATGGAATGCGCAATGGCCATTGGAAGGCCAAAGCACTGGAAAAAGAATTGCAAAGCACTTTGCAAACCAAACACGTACAGCTGGTCTCTAGTGGTACAGCTGCGGTTACGGTGGCATTAGCATCGGCAGGAGTAGGAGCTGGAGATGAGGTGATTATGCCCACCTTTACTTTTGTGGCCAGTTTTGAAGCCATCATGATGCTGGGGGCTATTCCTGTTTTAGTGGATATTGATGATACCTTGGCATTAGACCCCAAAGCAGTTGAAGCGGCTATAACCGCAAAGACCAAGGCGGTTATGGTAGTACAAATGTGTGGCAGCATGGGGCGTATGGATGCTCTGCAGGCTGTTTGTAGCAGGCACAAACTCCTTTTGGTAGAAGATGCTTGCCAGGCCATAGGAGGGACCTATAACAGTAAACCCTTGGGTAGCATTGGCGATTTGGGTTGTTTTTCGTTCGATTTTGTAAAAACCATAACCTGCGGTGAAGGTGGCGCGGTAATTACCAATAATGAAAATTATCATACCAATGCCGACCATTATAGCGATCATGGGCATGACCATGTTGGAAATGATAGGGGAGCGGAAACACATCCGTTTTTAGGATATAATTTCCGTATTTCAGAATTGCACGCTGCAGTGGGCTTGGCCCAAGTAAAACGGCTACCTGAGTTTTTAGCCATTCAAAAGCGAAATTTCAATATTATAAGGGAGACCCTGTCACAAATACCTGAGGTTACTTTTAGAACTGTTCCTGAGGGAGGTGAAGAGAGTTATGCTTTTTTAAATTTCTTTTTGCCTAATTTGGAAATATCCAATAAAGTCATGTTGGCCTTTAAAGAAGCTGGGATAGATGGATGCTTTCATTATTATAATAACAATTGGCATTACATACGTAAATGGGAACATTTAAAGGATTTAAAATCATTATTCCCTATTTCAAAAGAAGTAAAGGAAGGGCTTGAATATCTAAAGAGCAAGACGTTCAAGCAATCTGATGATTATATCTCCCGAAACATTTCCTGTTTGATAAAACTCTCTTGGACCGAAGAGGAAGTGAGACAAAGAGCTGTAAAAATGGGTGAAGCTATTGTATCTGTACTCAAGCAAAGCAGGTAAAAATTGGTTATAGGTTGATTGTTAATGTACAATTAACCTATAATGCAATTAATACTTCACATACTCCACAATTTCCAAGCCGTAACCAATCAAACCTACACGTTTGGTTTGTTCGGTATTGGAGATTAAACGTAGTTTATGAATGTTAAGGTCATGGAGTATTTGTGCGCCTATACCAAAATCGCGCGAGTCCATATTGACCCTTGGTGCTTTAGTAACCTTATGGGGCACTTTATTTTCTTTTAGGTAAGCCAAACGCTTTAATATGTTCATGGATTGCGATTCTTGATTGATGAAGATAATAGCGCCTTTGCCTTCATCATTTATAACCTTAAACATGGCTTTTAATTGGTCGTCTACGGTATTGGTAAGTGTACCTAAAATATCATTGTTAACCAATGTGGAATTTATCCGCGTAAGCACTTTTTCATTATCTTTCCATTGTCCTTTGGTTAAGGCTATATGTACTTGATTATTAGTGGTTTGCTTGTATGCTCTTAGTCTAAAACTTCCAAACCGTGTTTCGATTTCAAAATCCTCTTTTTTATCAATTAGCGAATCGTGTTGCATACGATAGGCTACCAAATCTTCAATGGAAACAATCTTTAAATCCAAGGTTTTGGCCACTTCCATAAGTTGTGGTAATCTTGCCATTGTACCATCTTCATTCATGATTTCCACAATAACCCCAGCAGGATTTAATCCAGCCAAGCGCGCAAAATCTATAGCGGCCTCAGTATGTCCGGTACGTCTTAATACACCTCCTTCTTTAGCAACCAGCGGAAAGACATGTCCTGGTCTTGCCAATTCAAATGGTTTGGTGCTATGATCGATAAGTGCTTTTATGGTTTTTGCCCTGTCGCTTGCCGAAATGCCTGTGGTAACACCGTTACCCCTTAAATCTACCGACACAGTAAAGGCAGTCTCCATAGGATCGGTATTGTTCCTAACCATCATATCAAGCTCCAGTTCTTTACAACGAGTTTCGGTAAGCGGTGCACATATAAGTCCTCGACCATGCATGGCCATAAAGTTTATCATCTGCGGTGTTACTTTATCTGCAGCAGCTACAAAGTCCCCTTCGTTTTCCCTATTTTCATCATCGACTACAATAATGACTTTACCGTTTCTAATATCATCAATGGCATCGTGAATAGCATCTAATTTAATGGTTGTAGCTTTTGTGGTCATAGTGTCTTCAAAAATCATGGTGCAAAGATATGGCTTATTTTAAACTATTTAAGCCATTTAATTTTAAGAGCTCTTTTATTTTAACTCGATTAAATGGAAAAGTAACCATATATAAAGGAGCGCCTAATATGAGTAATATAATGTTTGGTGCTTTTTTGTTAATGTGCTTGTAAAATGTAAATAAATTTAAGGTGGCTTTAATGTAGTAAATTAAGTAAAGAAATAAAGATATTATACTTAATTGTATGGAAGCCGATGCCAATGATGGTAGCTTATTGTTTCTAAATACAAAGAACAGCACAAGTAAAATAACACCAATACTATATAACACCGTAGTGAACTTTGAGTGTTCGTTATAATTTTTTATGATGTTCTTTGAGGTATCAAAGCGTTTGTCAATAGCTACTCCTTGCTCACGAATATCCTGAATGCTTAGCCCTCGGCTTTCAAACACTTTAATGGCTTCGTATCTTGTGTTTTCATCGTGCCCTAAGCTTTCATAGTTGTTTATAGTATCAACAAGTTGATCGGTTTTATAGCTATTCAAAAACGTATAATCTACGCTGTTTCTTTCTTTTAATTTGAATACTTTCTTTAGGGGCTCTATAATACTATCCATATCAAACAGCCCTTTATCTGCAGTAGCGCGTATGGTTAAGTAAACACCTAAAGGAAGCATGACTAAGGTGGAAAACCAACTGCCTAAAATAGGGTTGAATTCCCCGCTCTTGGCACTATTGGTAGCAAAAATACCTATAAAGTGATAGGTTAAAAACAAGAGTATAGCTATAACCATAGGTAGTCCTATACCACCTTTGCGAATTAAAGCGCCAAGCGGTGCGCCTACAAAAAACAGAATTATACAGGCAAAGCCTAAAGCCAATTTTTCATGGTAAGAAACAATGTGTTTTTTATAGATGATGTTTTCATTTTTAATGAAGACCTCTTTGGACGTTATTATTTGCTTTGTACTGTTTACAGCGTTTAAAGCCGTATTTACGATCTGGTTTTTCGCTTTAGTATCAAATAAATCTAAAATAGGACCACTGTACAAACTATCTAAATTGATAGTTTTTTTAGGTTGCTTTTGTTTAGCTATATCAGGTAAGTGCCTGTTTAAATTTTGGATGCTGGAACGTTGGTAAAGCGATTTGGAAAAGTCGTTAAGCTCCGTTTGACGTTTTTGGGAAAGAGAATCCATTGCTTTGTCCAGACCGCCTAAATTAAGCATGTTATATCGGTCTGAAAGTGATTTGTCTTCCATATCCACATCATTCATTCCGCTTAGGTCAATATTAATAGTATAGGTATCAAAGGTGCTTTTGGCAAAGGGAAGCTTCTTATTTTCTGATGTTTTTTTCTTTGTAATGTCATTATAATAGTTGCCATCACTTAAAATAAGTTTTAAAACTTCAGATTTTTCGTTTCCAATAAAAACCCCATTTCTAGCTTTTATTCTAGTGGCTAGTTTTCTATTGTTTCCACCTTTTATATGGATAACCACGTCCTCAATGTGGTTGTCGTCTGTCTTTTTAGCAAATTTTATGTTATAGGGTGTGCCTTCCACAGCATTAAATTGACCTTCGGCCAAAAGCATGGCGGGCTTAAGCTTTGCTATATTCTTACGTAGGTTGTAGGAGTTGAATTCTGCCCAAGGAATAACATTATTAGCAAAGAGAAATGTAGTAAATCCAAGAATAACTATAAATACGCTAAGCCCGGACATGGCCCTTTGTAATGAAATACCGGTAGATTTCATGGCTGCGAACTCATAGTTTTCGGCAAAATTACCAAAAACCATTATGGATGACAAAAGTATGGTTAGCGGCAGTACCAAAGGAATAAGCTTAGGTAAAAAGTAAAAAATAAACTTAATGACCACAATGATGTCTAGGTCCTTACCTGCCAATTCTTTAATATAAAGCCAAATAGTCTGTAAAATAAAAATCAGTATGAGTATTAAAAACACACTGATAAATGTTTTAAGGTAGGAGGTTAGTATGTAACGATCTAATATTTTCACAGGAAAACCCTAATCTAATTTATTGATATAATAATCGCTGTATTTGCTCATGTCAAAGGTAAATAAGCTTTTTGATATGGGTTCATTTGTTTTAAAAGAATTAACGGTAAGTGTTGTTTTTGTACCGTTATTCCCAATTTGAATAAGGTTATATATATGTTTGGTCTGGGCATCGATACCTAACAGGATACTTTTTATTTCTGAATTGGAATCTATGGGAGACAATTTTACATATTGAATTTTCCTGCCTTTTACATTTTGAACAATGTCCATTTTGTATGTGTATCCTTCTTCATAAAAGGACAGCATTTTACTAGGTGTAATGCTGTCTTCTTCATCGCCATTTGATGAAGATATGGTTACCTCTTCATCTTCTGGGCTTATGTTATAGGTATTTTTGCCATCATAAATACGGGTAATGCCCAATATGTTCAATACGTACTTGTTACCTTGCATGACCACATCACCTCGTGTTTCTTGTCTTACGTTTTCGGCCGTGTTTTCAAGGACATATTTAAAATCAATTGAAATATTGTCGTAGCCTTTTACTTTTTCTGAAACGTCATTCAACAAAGTTTTTGCTTCATTGGCAGTTTGTGAAAAACCAATAGAAGTCATTACTACACATAATACGATTATAATCTTTTTCATTTTTTAAATTTCATTTTCTAAATGATTATCGAGAGCAGCTAAATCAGGGATAAGCACTTGCCTTGCTTTACTGCCTTCAAAAGGACCCACAATACCGGCAGCTTCCAGTTGATCTATAAGTCTTCCAGCACGATTGTATCCCAATTTTAGTTTTCGTTGTAATAAAGAAGCAGAACCTTGTTGTGCGGTTACAATAACTACAGCGGCCTCTTTAAACAGCGCATCTCTTTCGGAAATATCTATATCAAGACTTGTGCCACTTTCTTCACCAATATATTCTGGTAATTGATAGGCCTCTGGATATGCTTTTTGGGCACCAATATAATCGGTGATGCGTTCTACTTCAGGGGTATCCACAAACGCACATTGTACACGGATTAAATCGTTGCCTTGGGTATACAGCATGTCACCGCGACCAATAAGCTGGTCGGCACCAGAGCCGTCTAAAATAGTTCTTGAATCTATTTTTGATGTCACCCTAAAGGCTATACGTGCAGGGAAATTCGCTTTAATGATACCTGTTATAACGTTTACAGACGGACGCTGCGTTGCAATAATCAAATGGATGCCAATGGCACGTGCTAATTGTGCTAAGCGTGCTATAGGAGTTTCAACCTCTTTCCCGGCGGTCATAATCAAGTCTGCAAACTCATCTACAACCAACACAATATAAGGTAAGAACTGATGTCCATCGTTCGGATTCAATTTTCTAGCTTTGAACTTGGCATTATATTCCGCAATGTTTCTACACATGGCATTTTTTAACAATTCGTAGCGGTTGTCCATTTCAATACAAAGGGAGTTAAGTGTATTAATTACCTTAGTATTGTCTGTAATAATGGCATCTTCGCTATCGGGAAGTTTTGCTAAATAATGGCGTTCAATTTTGTTGAATAGGGTAAGCTCTACTTTTTTGGGGTCAACTAAAATAAATTTAACCTCTGCTGGATGCTTTTTGTAAAGTAAGGAGGTAAGTACAGCATTTAAACCTACCGATTTTCCTTGTCCAGTAGCTCCAGCCATAAGCAGGTGAGGCATTTTCGCCAAATCGACCACCAAAGTCTCATTACTAATAGTTTTTCCTAAAGCGATAGGTAATTGCATTTCGGAATTTTGAAATTTCTTGGAGGCAATCACCGAACGCATGGACACGACGGTCGCATTTTTATTGGGAACTTCTATACCAATGGTTCCTTTTCCTGGAATAGGTGCTATAATACGGATACCTAATGCTGAAAGCGATAGGGCTATATCGTCTTCTAGGTTTTTAATTTTGGAAATTCTAACCCCAGCTTCAGGAACGATTTCGTAAAGGGTTACTGTTGGACCAATGGTTGCCTTAATGCTCGCAATACCAATTTTGTAATTGTTTAAGGTTTCAACAATTTTATTCTTGTTTTCCTCAAGCTCTTCCTGGTTTATTTTAATGCCTTCAGTATCATATTTTTTTAATAAATCCAATGGTGGAAATTGGTAATTCCCCAGTTCCAATGTAGGGTCGTATAGACCAAAATCCTCAACCAGTTTGTTGGCCAGGTTATCAGTTTCAGAGCTTTCCTCCTTAACGCTTTCAACGGTAATCTCTATTTCTTCATGATCACTTTCCTCTTCAGCAACATTAACTTCTAGAGGGGCTTCAATGGTTTTGCTTTCTGGCTCTTTTTTTACTGAAGCATTGTCATTATCCAAATTTAATTCGTAAGCCGATTTAATGGCTTCCGCCTCTTCAGAAAGATTATTATCTATAGGGACATAGCTATCATCGTTTATTTCAGAAAAGTCGTCTGTAATATTCTTCTTTGCAGTTTTGAATAGCCTTGTAAAGCTTTCAAAAGTAACTTTAAAGCGAATGGCTAGGTAAGTAATCAAACCAAATAAGAGCAGGAGGATAACACCTATTTTTCCTATATAATCTTGTAAAAAGGTATTGATTTCATACCCTACAGTGCCACAAAGGATATCATTTGCATTGGAGAAGAACCCAAATAAAACAGATAGCCATAAGACTATTAGCGTTCCCCAAAACCAGTGTTTTCTTAATTTGGTTTTGTTAATGTCCATAAGGACATAAACCCCCGATAGAAAGATTAATCCAGAAAAGATAAAGGCAGCTATGCCAAAGCCACGATGTATAAAAAAGTCGCTTAACCAAGCCCCAGTTTTACTAAGCCAGTTTTCTGCTTTGGCGTCACGCGACATAAATTCTGAAATCGTACTTTGATCGGCTTTTCCAGTAAAGAAAAACGAGAGAAAAGCAATAAAGAGCAATATTCCAAAAAGCACCAAAAAACTACCAAAGACAAGTTTTTGCTGACTGGATAACTTAAAACTAGGAAGTTTTAGTTTTTTTCTAGGTGTTTTTTTGATTTTAGTTTTTTTCTTGGCCATTAAAGGGGTCAATTCAAATTGGGTTAAAAACTATTGTTTTTAGACTGCAACAAAAATACAAATTACTAACGTTTCTCCTAAAGGCATTAGTATTTTAAAAAATCTTTGGCAGGTAAATTATTAAGCCAATAACACAAGCAAAAACGGCAGCTATAAATACAGCACCGGCAGCAATATCCTTAATGAAACCTATTTTGCTATGATATTCTGGGTGTATAAAATTAGCAACTTCTTCAATAGCAGTGTTTATGCCTTCAATACTCATAACCATACCAATAGCTAAAAACTGGATAATCCATTCGGTTGGTGAAATATTAAAAAAGAATCCAAGCACAGTCATTAATACCGCAATACAAGCCTGTATTTTAATGCTGGATTCTTTTTTAAGAAGTAAAAAGGCGCCTTTGTAGGCATACTTAATACTTTTTAACCTGTTAACTAATAAGGACTCTTTTTTAGACATTCATCTCTTATTAAGAGCGTAAAGCTTCTAAGGCCTCATTGTAGTTAGGTTCTTCGGTTACACTTTGAACTTGTTGTGTATAAATGATTTTCCCGTTTTCATCAAGAATGATAATGGCCCTTGCCAAAAGTCCGCGAATAGGACCATCGATATAGGTTAAATTGTAAGCTTCTCCAAAGTTGCCGTCACGAAAATCGGATAAAGTCTCTACATTATCAATGCCTTCAGCACCACAAAATCTTGACATGGCAAAAGGCAAATCCTTAGAAATGCACAAGATTTTAGTATTTTCTAATGCGCTCGCCTGTTTGTTGAACGCTCTTACCGATGCAGCACAAGTACCAGTGTCTATACTATGAAAGATATTCATAATAACCTTATGCCCCTTATAATCATTTAATGTTTTGTTTGATAAATCGGCTGCGGCCAATTCAAAATCAGGGGCATTGTCCCCAACCTTAGGTAACTCTCCTTTTGAGTTAATTGGGGTTCCTTTTAAAGATAATATTGCCATTTCTATACATATTTAAAATTAGGATTTAAAAATAAGAATATTAAATTGTTTGTGTTGGTTATTTTGAAAAATTATTCAAAAAGTTAAGTCCTAATAGGTTTTGTCAATTTTAATATAACATATAAAAATATATTTTAAAAAATCTTTGGTGATTAATTGTTATTTTTAAGGTATTCACAAACAAATAAAATTCAAGATATGGAGAATAATAAGCAATCTAATGGATTAGGTAAATGCCCGTTTCATCATGGGGCAAATACGGCTACGGAAAGGTCGGTTACAGATTGGTGGCCTAATACATTAAACCTTGATATCCTACATCAGCATGATACCAAAACCAACCCATTGGGTAACGATTTTGATTATCATGAGGAATTAAAGAAATTGGATGTTGATGCCCTTAAAAAGGACCTTAATGATTTAATGACAGACAGTCAAGATTGGTGGCCTGCCGATTGGGGGCACTATGGCGGGTTGATGATTCGAATGGCGTGGCATGCAGCGGGTTCTTATAGGATTTCAGATGGTCGTGGCGGTGGAGGAACGGGCAACCAACGTTTTGCGCCGCTTAATTCGTGGCCAGATAATGTGAGCCTGGATAAAGCGAGACGTTTGCTTTGGCCAATTAAAAAGAAATACGGTAATAAGGTTAGTTGGGCAGACTTAATTATTCTGGCCGGAAATATTGCTTACGAAAGTATGGGACTCAAAACCTATGGCTTTGCTTTTGGTCGTGAAGATATCTGGGGGCCAGAAAAAGACGTTTACTGGGGTGCTGAAAAGGAATGGTTGGCACCTAGCGATGAGCGTTATGAAAATGTAGATAGCCCAGAAACTATGGAAAATCCATTGGCAGCTGTGCAAATGGGATTAATATATGTAAATCCCGAGGGCGTTAATGGGAATCCCGATCCATTAAAAACGGGAGCGCAAGTACGGGAGACCTTTAAACGGATGGCTATGAACGATGAAGAGACCGTAGCCTTAACCGCTGGCGGACACACCGTTGGTAAAGCCCATGGTAATGGTGATGCCAGTATTTTAGGAGCCGATCCTGAAGGTGCTGCTGTTGAGGAACAAGGTTTTGGTTGGTCTAATCCAACTGGAACAGGCAAGGGAAGGGATGCTGTTACAAGTGGCCTGGAAGGTGCTTGGACCGCAAATCCAACCACATGGGATAATGGCTATTTTGAAATGTTGTTTAATCATGAATGGGAGTCCAGAAAAAGCCCTGCAGGATCTTGGCAATGGGAACCGGTTAGTATTGAAGCTTCTAATATGCCTGTTGATGTAGAAGATATGAAAACGCCTCAGAACCCCATTATGACTGATGCTGATATGGCCATGAAGCTGGATCCTGTATATAAAGAAATCTCGTTGAAATTTAAGGACGATTTTGATGCATTCTCTGATGCTTTTGCAAGAGCTTGGTTTAAATTGACCCATCGCGATATGGGGCCTAAAGATCGTTGGTTTGGTCCAGATGTGCCAAAGGAAGATTTAATTTGGCAAGACCCAGTTCCCAAAGGCAAAAAGGATTACAATGTAGAAGCCGTAAAAGCTAAAATTGCCGCTTCTGGCCTTTCTATTTCCGATATGGTGTCTACAGCTTGGGATAGTGCCCGAACTTTTAGAGGCTCCGATTTTAGAGGTGGTGCCAATGGGGCTCGTATTCGTTTGGCTCCGCAAAAGGATTGGGCAGGCAATGAACCAGAGCGTTTAGCAAATGTGCTTTCGGCATTAGAACCTATTGCTGCTGAATTTGGTATTAGTGTTGCCGATACCATCGTCTTGGCAGGGAATGTAGGTATTGAAAAAGCTATTAGTAATGCAGGTATGGATGTTGGTGTACCCTTTGCTCCAGGTAGGGGTGATGCCTCCCAAGCTATGACCGATGCCGAATCATTTGCACCATTAGAGCCGTTAGCAGATGGATTTAGAAATTGGTTGAAAAAAGACTACGTGGTTAGTCCAGAAGAATTGATGCTGGACAGAACACAGCTTATGGGGTTAACCGCACCTGAAATGACAGTCTTGTTAGGTGGTATGCGTGTATTGGGAACAAATTATGGAGGTACTAAACATGGGGTGTTTTCAGATAATGAAGGCGCTTTGACCAATGACTTTTTTGTTAATTTAACAGATATGTCATACCAATGGAAACCCGTTGGTGGTGGCCTTTATGAAATTAACGAGAGACAGACTGGCGCAACCAAATGGACGGCCACGCGAATTGATTTGGTATTCGGTTCAAATTCTATATTAAGAGCATATGCTGAAGTTTATGCGCAAGACGACAACAAAGAAAAATTTGTTAAGGATTTTGTGGCCGCATGGACTAAAGTAATGAACGCCGATCGTTTTGACTTAGATTAAGTTTTGATTAATAAATTGTGTTAAACAAAAAAAAGCCTGCTGAACAACTTTCAGCAGGCTTTTTAATTGAAAAAGAATTCCTCGAGGCAGCTCCTTGAGGTTTCCGTTGATATTGTCATTCCCGTGAAAACGGGAATCTAAATAAAATAATTTCAAGAATTATTTCATTTATTGTTTTTAGAAAGCTTAGTTAACGTGTTTTTCTAAGAAATCAGCAACACCTTCATGGGTAGCTTGCATTCCCACTTTTCCTTTGTTCCAGTTGGCTGGACAAACTTCACCGTTTTCTTCAACAAACTGTAAGGCATCAACCATACGTAATGCTTCATCTACATTTCTTCCTAAAGGTAAATCGTTTACAATTTGATGACGCACGACACCTTCTTTGTCTATTAAAAATAAACCACGATACGCTATTAGTTCGCCTTCTGCTTGTAGCAAACCTTCTTCATCGTAGAACGTATCACCCGCTAATACATCGTAATTAGCAGCAATGGTTTTATTGGTGTCGGCAACCAAAGGATATGTAATTCCTTTAATTCCCCCCAGGTTTTTATCAACTTGTAACCAGCCATAGTGTGATTGTTCTGTATCTGTAGAAACGGCTATAACTGCAGTGTTTCTAGCTTCAAATTCAGCTAATTTTTCTTGAAAAGCATGCAATTCGGTTGGGCATACAAAAGTGAAATCTTTTGGATAAAAGAATAACACAACGTGTTTTTTCCCAATGAATTGATCTAATGAAAAATTAGTTACAAACTCGCCGCCATTTACAACAGCTTGAGCATTAAATTGAGGTGCTTTTTTACCTACTAATACTGCCATTTTTTAATTGTTTTATAAGTTATATAAATTTTAAACAGCCGCAAAGATAGATAATGCCCAAAGAATGGCAATAACTTATTATTTTAAAAATTTATGAGGTTATAGTTTATGTCAATTTGCTTTTTAGTTCGCCTTTTAGGTGCCTAATTTTAATGTGAAGAGCGGCAAAGAGTAAGGTGGTAAACGGACTCAAAAAATTGAAAAAAGCATATCCGGCATACGACAAAGTATCTACTCCCAAAACACCAGATTGATAGGCGCCACAAGTATTCCAGGGAATTAATACTGAAGTTACGGTGCCAGAATCTTCAAGTGTTCTGCTTAGGTTTTCTGGCGCCAAACCTTTATCGTCGAATGCTTTTTTAAACATTTTCCCAGGGATTACAATGGCCAAATATTGATCTGAAGCAATGGCATTTAAACCTAGACAGCTAATTACGGTACTAGCAAACAATCCGAATATTGATGTTGCCACCGTAAGCAAAGCTTTGGTTACCCTTGCCAAAGCTCCAATACCATCCATTATACCACCAAAGATCATGGCACTAACAATAAGGTAAATGGTCCAAAGCATACCTTTCATACCACCGGCAGAAAAGAGTTCGTTAAGCTTTTCGTTATCTGTCGCTATTTGGGTATCCGTTAATACTGAAGTTAAAACAGAACCTAATTTAGAATCCCCCAGACTATTCAAAATATTAGCTTGGAAGATGAAGGCAAAAATAGCAGCAAAAACAACACCTACTGTAAGGGCGGTTAAGGGCTTTGTCTTCATTAAAATTAAAGCAATTACAGCCAAAGGGACTAAAAATAACCAAGGCGTAATATTAAAGGTGTTATGTATTGTTTCCAATATATTACTTAAATCTGCACTCCCAGAAGTTTCTGTTGCAGCACTTAGTATAGCAAATATAATTAGTGTTATTATAATAGTTGGGACCGTGGTAATGGTCATGTATCTTATATGGGTAAACAAATCTGTTCCGGCAATAGCTGGAGCAAGGTTTGTTGTATCGCTCAACGGCGACATTTTATCACCAAAATAGGCGCCGGAAATTACGGCACCCGCGATCATTCCTGTATGTATGCCCAATGCGGTTCCAATACCAACCAAGGCAATGCCTACCGTAGCCGAAGTAGTCCAGGAACTACCTGTAGCTATAGATATTAATGCGCAAATAACAACGCAAGCAGGTAAAAAAATGGCAGGATTAAGCACTTGTAAGCCATAATAAACCATAGCAGGAATAACCCCACTTACTAGCCAGGTGCCCGCCAAGGCCCCGACTAAAAACAAAATTAGAATAGGAACAAAGACACTTTTTAGGTTTTCCCATATTTCCTTAATTATCAAGCTTAGAGATACCCTGTTGAAAAATCCAACTACCGCAGCCACGGCACCTCCCATTATAAGAATGATTTGATTGGTATAAGTGCCGAACCATTCCTGATCTTCCACAAAAAAGATGTTATAGGCCAGCAACCCCATAAGAATAACTACAGGTATTAAAGCTTCCAGTAGGTTTAGCTCTTTGTTCTCAATAATCCTTTGGTCGTTGGCTTCAAATGAGGAAATGTTATTGTTGTCTTGCATGAAATAAATTTTAATCTGGTAATGTTACGATTTTCGTATAAGCTATGCAAATGCTGTGCTATTGTGTACATTTGTGTCTTAATTTACAGGGTGTTATATGGATTCGTTGACCCAAATTGTTTTAGGAGCCGCTTGTGGCGAGGCTGTATTAGGAAAGAAAATAGGGAACAAAGCCTTGTTGTTTGGGGCTATAGGAGGGACCATTCCAGATTTAGATGTTTATGTGGGCAGTTGGATTCATGGTAATAATATTGATGCCATGTTGTTCCATCGTGGATTTATGCATTCATTTTTCTTTGCTGTTTTAGCCGCTTTTGGCTTGGGGTGGTTGGTTTATAGGTTGTATGATTCGGGAAGGCGTTTGGGTACTACGACTCTAAAGAATTGGATACTTTTATTTTTTTGGTCCTTATTTACACATCCCATTTTAGATTGTTTTACACCTTATGGAACGCAAATTTTGGCGCCGTTCTCCAATAATCGGGTTGCTTTTAATAATATTGCGGTCGTTGACCCCTTATATACCCTGCCTTTTTTAGTTTGTGTAATTGTTTTAATGTTTTTTAAAAGGTCTTCCAATCGAAGACGCTTGTGGTTGAAATTGGGTGTTGGTATAAGTTCGGTTTATATGCTGTTCACTATAGGTAATAAACTTTATGTTGATTATACGTTTAAAGCTTCTTTAAAAGAAAGAGGTGTGTCTTTTAAGCGTTTTACGGTGCAACCAGCTATTTTTACTAATGTACTTTGGTATGGCATAGCCGAAACTGAAGAGGCTTACCTTATTGCCAATTACTCCTTGTTTGATACCAATAATAGGTTTGCTCATTTTATAACACTGCCTAAGCAACGCGATTTAGTTCCTTCGGAATATAGAGATGTTAAGCGTTTGTCCTGGTTTAGCAATGGGTATTATAGTATTTATAAAGTGAGTGCTGATGCCTACCTATACAGCGATTTAAGGTATCCGCTTTTAGATGAAAACGATCCTAATTCGTGTGTTTTTAGTTTTGTGCTTTACCATGAAAACAACCGATTGAACATGAAGCCCTTTGAGCGTAATACTGAAAAAATTAGTGAGGCCATGCAAGCTATTTGGAAACGGGCTAAGGGGATTTGATGATGGAAGCTTGATATTGGAGGTTGGATGCTTGATGGTACAAAGTACGAAGTATCAAGTATAAAGAACAAAGTATCAAGTACTAAGTTAGATGTTAGTGGGTTGATTTTGTGGTTTTGGTCTGCGTTAGGGATTGCAGTGGCATCCCCTGACAAAGCTTTGCTTTCGTCAGGGATATAACGTAAAGCCCGACCAGAGCGTTTCCTGCAAGGTATCTTTTTAACCTTGCAGGTATGTAGCGACGGGAACGCCCAAAAAGGTTAAATGTTAGATGTTGAATGTTTGGTTAAAACACCCAGTTCTTCCATGCAGTTGCGCATTACTTGGTAGGTGCGTTCAATATCGGCATCCAACCCGATTGAGAAGCGTATCAAACCGTCACTTAATCCCATGGCCTTTTGTTCTTCTTCTGGAATTTCGGAAGATGTTGAAGTCCCAGGCGCACTGAACAAGGTCTTGTAAAATCCTAAGCTTACTGCTAGGTAGCCCAGGTTTCTATGCTGCATGAGTTCCATAAGCTCATTGGCTTTTTCAAGGGATCCTACATCTATGGTAAGCATGCCACCAAAGCCGTATTGTTCGTTCATCATGCTTTTGAACAGTTCGTGTGAGGGGTGCGATGGCAATCCTGGATATACGGTTTTTAATCCGTCCGTTTCAAATCTTTCGGCCAAGTATAGTGCATTCTTACTATGTTGCTGCATTCTTATATGCAATGTTCTTAGGTTTTTTAGAATAGAGGCCGCTCGCAAGCTATCCATGGTAGAGCCAAGCAACATGGAAGCACCGTCGTTAACATTGCGTAACTGGTTTATTAGCTCTTGGGATCCACAAACAACGCCACCTACGGTATCGCTAGAGCCATTTATAAATTTGGTTAAACTGTGTATTACAATATCTGCTCCTAGCTTCACTGGCGAAATGGATAGGGGTGAAAAGGTATTGTCTACAACCAATTTTATATTGTATTTCTTAGCCAGGTTGGCTAAACCTTTAATATCGGCTACTTCCAATAGTGGATTGCTAACGGTTTCGCAGTATAATACTTTGGTGTTTTTGGTTATGGCGGCTTCGACTTTTTCGAGATTGGTTATATCAACAAAGGAGGTTTTAATATGGAATCGTGGCGTGAAATTTTTCAAAAAGGCGTAGGTGCCTCCGTAAATCGTTCTGCTGGAAACAATATGGTCGCCAGAACCGCAAAGTTGAAGTAAAACAGGAGTAATAGCACCCATTCCAGAGGCAGATACATTGGCAGTTTCGGTGCCTTCCATGGCTGCTAGGGCTTCTCCTAAATACAAGTTGGAAGGCGACGAGTGGCGCGAATATAGATAGCAGCCATCGGCATTGCCCTCGAAGGTGTCGAACATGGTTTTTGCCGATAAAAAAGTATAGGTTGATGAATCTGATATGGAAGGATTTACACCTCCGAATTCACCAAAATATTGTAAATCCTGAATGCTGTTTGCGGGTTTAAAAGCCATGATTGAAGTGTTTAGGTAGTACAAAATTCCTTAGAATATGAATAAAAAACAATAATGTTGTTATAATGTAGATAATAAAACTATATTATGTTTAAAAATTAGATTTAAATTTTGTAATTTGTGATTAATTAGGTGATTAATAGAAAAATTTTCAATTATGGTTTTTGATACTATCGATAAAAAGTTACTGGAATATTTACAAGAGGACAGCAAACAGACCAATAAGGAACTTTCCAATAAATTAAACCTTTCGGTTACAGCGGTATACGAACGCATAAAAAAACTAGAAAGGGAGGGGTTTATTAGTGGTTATGTGGCATTGGTGAACAAAGTGAAAGTTGATAAGGCTTTTATGGTATTTTGCCATGTGAAACTGGTGCAACACGCCCAGGATTATGTGATAAAGTTTGAAAAAGAAGTGGCAAGCTTAAATGAGGTTTTAGAGTGTTATCATATAAGTGGTGATTACGACTACCTATTAAAGGTTATAGTAAAAGATATGGTTGCTTTTAGGGAGTTTATGGTAAAAAAGCTAACAACCATAGACCATATAGGTAGCACCCATAGCATGTTTGTTATTAATGAAGTAAAACATTCTACAGTTATTGGTTTTTAAGATGGATTCATTACGCTATAAAATAATAGAGTTTTTTATCATTTTTATGGTATTGCCCATTGGCTTTACCTTTAATTATTCGGCTTGGCTTAAGCTAAGTATAGGTATTTGTGGTTTTATATATATATGCTATATACTCTTAAGGCATGAAAAGATAGCCTTTAAAGTGGCTATAGGTTTAAATTGGATTTTGTTTTGGAAGCAAACCTTAGTGAAACTCATAATTATTTCTGCGCTGACCACTTTTTTTGTCTGGATTACCAATAAAGATGTACTTTTTTATGTATTGCTAGAAAAACCTAAATTTTGGTTTTTGATCCTTTTTATATATAGTGTCTTTTCGGTGTACCCACAGGAGATTGTTTATAGGACATTTTTTTTTAACAGATATAAAACGATTTTAACCAATAAAAACGTTTTAATAGTGGTTAACGCCTTGGTGTTTTCTTTAGGACATGTATTTTTTAAAAATCTTTTGGTTTTAATATTAACGTTTTTAGGAGGCTTGCTATTTGCTTTAACCTACTATAAAACAAGGTCTACACTATTGGTTTCTATAGAGCATGCTATTTATGGGAGCTGGTTATTTACGGTTGGCATGGGAAGTATGTTAGGCTTTCCTGATTAAGTTTAAAATAAAATCTTACAGTTAAAATCTTTTTTAGTACTTTTAAAAATCTTTTTTAAAACTTTATAATTATGAAAAAATTGGGGTACATACTTTTAGGGTTTGCCATTGGGGCCGTATTAACATATTTTTATTGTCCGAGACAATTAGAAAAGGAAATGAAGGTAATGAAGCCCAGCGGGGTCATTTCCATCAATGAGGCCAAGGAATTGAACAATAATTGGACTAAATACCGACAAGCAGCCGTAGATTCTGCCGCAAAACAACAAGGTAGAAACCATGACGACCGCTCTACGTGGTGGGCATTGGACGATATTGAAAACTATTTAGCCTATGCCAAATCCCAATCGGATAGTTTGGGGTATAACATGTCTGGTATTAGGGTGTACTTAGGGGTTTATGGATCTAATGCAGGACAGTCCAAGAAAAATTTAACCACCATGTTTATAGTGCCAACGGGTAAAAAATCTACGTCTGAAGCTAGCAGTTTAAATATAGGTTTACAAGGGGGAAATGAAGATGTGCCTGTATCTCCTTTAAACGATGGTACTGGAGGAGATACTGGATATCCTTGAAAATTTTAAATGAACGATTTTTTATTAGCATATAAAAATTCAATTACTTTTAGTATAGAAATTTTAGCAGCTGTTACTGGTTTGTTATGTTATAATAAATACAGACATACAGTTGCTAAATATTTTATATGGTTTTTGATATACCTTTCCATTTGTGACTTTGCAGGTAGTTATGTTAACTATATAAAAGGGGACGGTTTTTTTAATTTTTTACAGGGTACACGGTTGGTCAGGAATTTTTGGTGGTCAACAATGTATTGGAAAATAGGAGCTATTTTATTTTTTGCTTTTTATTACACTATAGTTTTAACCAATAAAAAGTTTAAATATATTATAAAGTACATATCTGTCTTGTTCTTTGTGTTTTCATTAGTATATATATTGTGTCATTGGGATGATTATTTTTTACGTTTTTTTCCTATTATTAGTGTGATGGGGGCGATGATTATTTTTTTGTGTACCGTTTTTTACTTCATCGAAATACTTACGAGCGATAAAATCCTTACATTCTATAGATCATTGAATTTTTATATTAGTAGTGCTATCTTTATTTGGTGGCTCATAATTACGCCTTTGGTATTTTATGATATTTATAACTCCCATAGGGATTGGAACTTCATATTCCTAAAATGGGAGATTTATTTAGTTGCTAATATATTCATGTATTTAACTTATACCTTTGCTTTTATATGGTGCAGACCGGAGAACGACTAGTAAGTACAGCTTCAGAGCGTTATTTGTTGGTGTATATGGTTACTGTTTTAGTTATCATTACAACACTGGTAATTGTATTTTTTATTGTATTTCAAAAACGAAAAAACAAATTACTATTAGATCGCATCAAGCAACAACAAGCATTTGAAGAAGAAATAGCACAAGCCCAAACAGAAACCCAGGAACAAACCCTTAAGAATATAGGTTGGGAGTTGCATGATAATATAGGGCAGATGCTGTCTTTTGCCAATATGCAATTGAGTATTTTAAAGATGCAGGTTGCCGATGAGGTTAAGGATAAGTTTAAAGATACTGCAGATGCCTTAAAGGATAGTCTTAATGAAGTAAGGGCGCTTTCAAGAACATTGAATAACGATGTGGTCTTAAATTTGGGGTTTGAGCAATCGATAACCAATGAGTTAAACCGATTGAAAAAGATGAAGTTTGAAACCGCTACGTTTCAAATTATTGGAGAAAAAAGGGCATTTAATAACAACAAGCACGAAATTATTTTGTTTAGGATCTTACAGGAATTTTTGTCGAATTCGGTTAAATATGCCGAAGCCAAAAATGTAAGTATTACTTTGGATTATCAACCCAACGAACTCCTTATTATAGCCAAAGACGATGGTAAAGGATTTGATGTCGATACAATAGAAAAAGGTTCTGGTTTAATTAATATGAAAAGTAGGGCCGCTTTAATCCATGCTAATTTGGATATCGATTCCAAGCCCCATGGAGGCGTTACTCTTGAGATTACATATCCTTTAGTTTAGGTGTTATCCAAAATACTTAAAAAAGGTTTTTAATACTTTAAACTTGTTCTTATAGGGTGCGTAGCGTAAAGCAGGGTCTAGCCATGTACCCCTTTTCATAATTGATTTTTGGTGAGTAAAAGTGTTAAAGCTATGTATGCCATGGTATTGCCCCATACCACTGGAGCCAATCCCACCAAAAGGAAGCCTGTGGTTGCCTAGGTGTGTCAATACATCGTTTACAACGCCACCGCCAAAACTGTATTTGTTTATTATGGTTTTGGTGAATTTTTTGTTTTTTGAAAACACATATAGCGCTAGAGGATTTTCAAGCTTATGAATAATGCGTTCAATATCTTTTTCGGTTTCAAAAGACAGAATGGGTAATATGGGACCGAAAATTTCATCAGACATGATGGCGCTGTCCAGTTCTGGTTCATTAACTAAAGAGGGAGATATATAAAGGGTTTCTTCATCTGTATCACCACCAAAAACAACATCTGTACCAGCCAGTAAATGTTTTAAACGCAAAAAATGCCTTTGGTTTATAATCCTGGGGAAGTCAGGTGAATTTTTTGGGTTTTCTCCATACTGTTTAATGATTTCAGCTTTTAAGGCTGCTATAAACGAGGTCTTAATATTGGATTTTACAATGACATAATCTGGAGCTATGCATGTTTGTCCGCCATTTAAGAGTTTACCCCAAACCAATCGGCGGGCGGTTAATTTCAAATCGACAGTATCGTCAATAATGCAGGGCGATTTTCCTCCAAGTTCAAGGGTAACTGGTGTTAGGTGTTTTGCTGCTGCAACCGCAACCATTTTTCCAACCAAAGTACTACCGGTAAAGAAAATATAACCCCAATGCTGTTTTAATAATTCAGTTGAGGTTTCCACACCGCCTTCAATGGAAATGGCTATTTCCTTAGGGAAAACATTTTCAATAATTTTGGTAATGACTTTCGAAGTATGCTCCGTAAGTTCACTAGGCTTTACTACCACAGTATTGCCTGCTGCTATGGCCATGATTAATGGTTCTAGAGCTAATAAAAAGGGGTAGTTCCACGGCGCAATTATTAATACCGTTCCATAGGGTACTTTATAAATATAGTCTTTTGAAGGAAATGTTAATAATGAAGGTCTTACACGTTTAGGTTTAGACCATTTTTTTACATCTTTAATGGCTAAATCCAAAGCAGAAACCACTAAGCCAAACTCACTTAGAAAAGCTTCAAAAGGCGATTTTTTAAAGTCTTTGTATAGTGCATTATATATATCCTGTTCTTTTACAAGGATTTCTTGTTTCAATGTTTTTAGAAGCTGAAGCCTATAGTTGACATCTTTTGTTTTTTGAGACTCAAAAAACGCTTTTTGTAGCGAAACGATTTCTGGTATGGTCATCAAGGTGTTTTTTTAAAGATACTAAAATTTACAGACAGGCATCCCAAACAGGATCCTTTGGTAGCGGAGCCAAAATATTAACAGGAGTTTGTTTTACGGGATGCATAAATTCGATATGTCTGGCATGAAGATGAATGCTGGCATCTTTGTTACTTCGGTCGAAGCCATATTTTAAATCGCCTTTTATGGGGCATCCTATACTGGAAAGTTGTGAACGGATTTGATGGTGCCTGCCAGTTTCCAAATTAATTTCAAGTAAAACATAATTATCCAATTGCTTAAGGGTTTTATAATGAAGGACCGCTTTTTTGCTATCCTTAACTTCATTCTGGTAAGCTGTGGATTTGTTGTTCTTGGGATTCTTTTTTAGCCAATGAACCAATGTGCCTTGAGGCTTTGGTGGTTCGTTTTTAACGATGGCCCAATACGTTTTCTTGATGTCTTTCGAAAGAAATAATTTATTTAATCTGGGTAGGGCCTTGCTGGTCTTAGAAAAAATAACGAGGCCAGTTGTGGGGCGGTCTAACCGATGCACGACACCTAAGTACACATTGCCTGGTTTGCTGTACTTGTCTTTTACGTAATGCTTAACGATATCGCTTAACGGCGTGTCTCCAGTTTTATCGCCTTGAACAATATCTCCGGCACGTTTGTTTACAATTATAATATGATTGTCTTCGTATAATATTTGAAGGTTAGATGGATTGGATTTAACTTTCATAGAAAGAATGAGACTATAAATTTATTGGCAATTTACCAATTAGGATTCAATTATGTGTTATATAAAACCAAAAACGGGAATGCATTGCGCATTCCCGTTAATTTACAAGTATGATTTATTTATCTTTTTGGAAGTAAAGGGCACTCAAAATACATGTCTATAGATTCAAAATCGTTTAAATCTAAAGCTTCTTCGTTGCATGCTTCAGCATATTTACTAGCGTCAACTCCTTCTTTTAAAAGGTTCATATGCCAACGGCCGCCATTATAATCTTGGTCACCTGGTTTAGAATCTGAAATTAAGGGAAGCCCACCATAAAACATGCCGCCCGGCATCATATAGAGCTCGTCAAAATTACCGCTACTGGGTTTAAATGTAGCAGGTACTACCAAACCTGTATATTCTATGCAGTCTGCCCAAATTGGAGGTCGTTGACGCGGTGAATTTTCAGATTTAGCATTGGAATTTGTTTTGCTCGTGGCTGTGGCATTGGACGATATGTCGGTCAAATATTGGAGAAGCGCCAAATTATTGGCTTCAGAGGTTGGGATAGCTTCCGTGTTTTCATTTGAACATCCTGTGGAAGCAATAAATATGCCTAATAATAAGAGGGAAGCAATTGTTTTTTTCATAATTAATAGCTTTTAAGATTAGTACTAATCTCAAAATTATTAAATCTTATGCTCTTAAAGTGTTAGCTAGCTTACACTTCTGAAAAAAGTGGGTTTTTAGATGATCAATACTATTAGTATTGTTCTTCATCATTGGGGAAGTCCATGCTTTTTACATCGGCTACATATTGCTGCATGGCTTTGGTCATATCTTCAAACAGGTTCATATAACGTCGTAAAAAACGCGGGTGGAATTCGTGGGTCATGCCCAGCATATCGTGTAGCACCAATACTTGGCCGTCTACACCATTACCGGCACCAATACCAATAATGGGGATAGAAACACTTTCGGCAACCTCTTTGGCAAGAGCAGCTGGAATTTTTTCAAGGACAATAGCAAAACACCCTGCTTTTTCTAACATTAAAGCATCTTCCTTTAGGCGTTTGGCTTCTTCTTCTTCTTTGGCCCTAACCGTATACGTACCAAATTTATAGATGGACTGTGGGGTTAGTCCCAAATGTCCCATAACAGGAATTCCCGCGTTTAAAATACGCTTTATGGATTCTTTTACTTCTTTGCCACCTTCTAATTTTACGGCATGGGCACCACTTTCTTTCATAATACGAATAGCAGAACGTAAGGCTTCCTTAGGGTCGCTTTGGTAGCTTCCAAAAGGTAAATCTACTACAATTAAGGCCCGGTCTATTGCACGGATTACAGATGACGCATGATAGATCATTTGGTCCAACGTAATGGGGAGCGTGGTTTCGTGTCCCGCCATAACATTACTGGCCGAATCCCCCACTAAAATGACATCAACTCCAGCACCGTCAACAATTTTCGCCATCGTGTAATCGTAAGCGGTAAGCATGGATATTTTTTCGCCGTTGGCTTTCATATCCACTAATGACTTTACTGTAATGCGTTTGTATTCCTTTTTTGCTGTAGACATTTGCTTAGTTAGTTTTATATGGAGAACCCAAAACGTTTAAATGAGTTCAGTTTGTAAAAGTAATAAATTAAGTAGATACTGTTAAACTTTTCTTTAAACCACAAGGCAGTTGGAACAGTTGTATTACTTTAGATAAAAACACATCATCATGCAACGTATATTGGTTTATTTAATATTGGCTATTACCTCTGCGGTTTTTGGTCAGGAAGGTGAAACGTTTGAAGTTCGTAAAACAGTCGATACTTTTTTTGAAGGTTTCCATAAAGGAGACACCACGTTAATGAAGTCAGTTATGATGGATAAGGTCTTATTGCAAACGGCCTACAGAAACAAGGAAGGACAGGATGTTTTGGTGACCGATGAGTTGCAAAAACTTGTTGATGCTATAGCCAAGAGACCTGCCGACCAAAAATGGGACGAACGTTTGTTGGATTATAGCATACAGGTAGATGGCAATATGGCCAATGCCTGGACACCTTATGAGTTTTGGTTTAATGGTGAATTTAACCATTGTGGCGTGAATTCTTTCCAGTTGTTTAAGGACGGCACACAATGGAAAATTATTTATTTGATTGATACACGGCGTAAGAAGGGCTGTGGGGTGGAGTAGGTTTTGATTAACTATTTTCTGTAGCCTATCCCATTTTAGGACTCCACTAAATTCGAAAAAGATTTGTTATTAAGTTCAGGTTTGGAGATTAAATTTATTTCATCCTCAAATCTGGGTATAAACTCTATAGGGGGCTTATTCCATTATCCCTATAAATCATTTTACAATTTGATTTCATAGGAACCCTTATTACCAACAGTTACGCTTTTTTATAAATCCCGCTTTCAAGCATTAATGCTTCACTTTTCAAGTGGCTCAAGAGGTTTAATAGCTTGGGTTTGGTACTTTCACCCATAAGAACATTTAATCCTATTTTAGGTGGTCCAAACGCTTTTAACTTAGTTACAAGTGCCTCAAAGAAGTCTATTCCAGCTTTGGTTTGATTTGTAATTACCGACCTCTCAAATCCCAGTTCATTTAGGATGTCGTTCATTGCATTACTTTTGAATAAGAAACTGTGATTGGCAGAGGAAGCCCAAGGCATAGGATATTCAACTTCTATATCATTGTCTTTGAATATATCATAGTAAAGAAAATGTCCACCGGGTTTTAAAACTCGTTTGATCTCTGAATAGAATTTTTTCTTGTCGGGGATATTCATTTGAACATGTTGTGTCCAAACTACATCAAATGAGCTATCGTCAAAAGGAAGGTTTGTGGCATTACCAACTACAAATTTCGTCCTGTGGTCAAGTTTTACCAACTTAGATAACGCTCTGGCTGTTCTAATGTACTCATTAGAAAGATCAATACCAGTGACATTACAATTAAATTCATCTGCCATCATACGACATGGACCGCCAAGTCCACATCCAACATCTAGTACTTCAAGTCCGTTAAGATTAGTTGCTTGCGCAAGTTCTTTGGAAACAGCTGCGCCTCTTACATGAAATTCATCTACTCCTGCAATATCACTCCGGTTAACCGAATTCAGGTCAAGTCCTTGGTCCATTAATCGACCTAATATATCTTCAAATAGACCTTCTTTAAGATAATGTCTCTCAATGACTTGGTTTAAATTCTCCATGTTTTTATTGTTTTAGCTAATTGTTGTCAACGTTTATATATATGTAAGTTGTGTGTAAATGGAATGAATTTTTCAGCCTCAAGCTGACCTTAAATATATGAAAATGCCAATGAATTAATCATTTACAAGCAATTTTTTATATATGCTGTTACCTGCTGTGCTTCCTTTTTAAGCAGTACAATGCTAAAAGCTGCTCCAAAAATCATTCTTACTCCAGCTGTATGGATATAGTTCTTGCTGATTTATTTGTCATCTAAAGTCTTTTCATAAGAAAAGGCACTTGATGCCTTTTCAAATGCCTTTTCAGAATTAGTATTTATTATGCTTTATTTAGTTTAGCCCAATTGTTGTTTGCTTTGGTTACCAATTCTTTATGTGGACTTGCAACAAAAAAATGGACTTTAAGTTGAATGACTAAGCTGCCTGTTTCTGGTTATACATATCTAATTCAAATTCTCTTATAGTTTTATTTCCTAAAAAGGAATGCCTTCTTTTATTATTGT
>NZ_JAKMCS010000009.1 GCF_022662195.1 Aestuariivivens insulae
CTCAACTCCACTGCCTTTTGTTTAAATTCTAAAGTGTAATGTTTGGGTTTACTTCTCATAATTGCTAAGTTAATAACTAGCAAGCATATTCTCTCATCTTTATGTCCAGTCTAATATAGGAAGTCCATGTAATAAAATTCTATAGTTTTATAACGAAATAATGGTGGTAAATTAAGCGTTAATACTTACTTTATAAACTTCACATAAACATAAAAAAGCGCAAAACCCGTTAAGAAAACAATACCGAGATAGCTTATAAGTTTCATGAGTTTGCCCGGTAAGAAGGCTTTATCTATATACTTACTGCTTACCAATCTAAAATTGGCGATGGCTACCAGAGGCGCTATTAAAAAGGAAATGGTCGTGGCCAAATCGATAAGGATTTTAAATTGCCCTGAAAAGAAGGCATTGATAGCAAATGAGCCTACAGCTAAGATAACTAGCGACCAAATATAAACTTTACGGGAATCGATTGTTTTATCCTCTCTTTTGGCAAACAATAGGGTAGTGGTGCGTTGCAAGGTTCTGGCATATCCATCAAAAAGTCCGATACAGGTACCAAACATGATGGAAAATGCCGCTGTACCAATAATTATATAGCTCCAGTTGCCCATGGTTGTGGTGTACAGCTTTATTACGCCATCGGCAAAACCGACACTTCCAGCGGGTAGGGATTGCCCTGTACCGTAAATTAAATAGGCCCCAATAGTAACAAAACAAATGGACAAAAACGCAGATACCCAATATCCGAAATTAAAATCGAAAAGGGTTTCTTTTAATGTTGGGTGGTAACTCGTGGATTTTATCTTTTCAACAATCCAAAGGCTTGTCCATGTCGATAAATCCATTGCCGTTGGCATCCAACCCATTACGGCAATAATGAATAAAATACTGGTGTCATCAAAAATATTGGGTGGGATAAAGTTTGGGACATGCTCGGCAGGGCCTTTTAATAAGGTAAGCACAAACACAATAAGGGTAGAAATTAAAAGGGTAATGCCAACCACTTTTATAAAATGGTCTAAAAAAGTAAACCTTCCAGACATAAGGAGCCCTACGGTAACCAAAAAAACCAAAGCCACAGGAAATAGCTTAAACGTGCTCCAAAGTCCAGATAAGCCAAAGAGATTGTCCATAAAGCCTGCGGTAACCAAAACCACGGCGGCACTAACAAAAAACATGGAGCAAATGGTAACGATAAAATAAGTCCAAATGGCAAACTTGCCTAGCCTTTTATAGCCATCAATCAGGGATTTTCCAGTGGCACTGGCATAGCGTGCAGCAAATTCAAAAAACGGAAACTTAAGCACATTGGCCGCTACAATAAATAGTAAAAGCGCAAAACCATAATTGGCACCAGCACGGGTGCTTTGTACCAGATGTGATACACCTATAGCCGTACTGGCAAACAAGATTCCCGGTCCCAGTGTTTTTTTTAGTTTTTTCCAGTTCATAAAAGTATAATTGGTTGGTTTATGGTACATAAAGGTACCCTTTGTGTATTTTGACAAAATTCTGTCAACCAGCCTATCGGCAGGCGGGTTAGAATTTTAGTCTTTAAAATAGTTCTCGATACGTCCCGACGTTTACTGTCGGGACACTCGAACAGACATATTATTACTCTTTTTATTCAAAATGCAAAACGGTTAATGATGTAAAAATAAACCGTAAACTTAAATCAATTTATAAAGGAATGTTACCATGTTTACGATTTGGTCTGATTTCTTTTTTTGTTTCAAGAACAGAAAAGGCTTTCAATAATTTGCGTCTTGTATTTTTTGGGAGTATCACTTCATCGATAAAACCACGTTTGGCAGCTTCATAAGGGTTAGCAAATTTTTCGGCATATTCTTTTTCTTTCTCCTTTATTTTTTCTTCCGGATTTTTTGCTTGGGCTATTTCATTTTTAAAAATGATTTCACTGGCTCCTTTGGCACCCATAACGGCAATTTCGGCCCCTGGCCATGCAAAATTAAAATCGGCTCCTATGTGTTTGGAGTTCATTACATCGTAAGCACCGCCATAAGCTTTTCTAGTAATGACCGTTACCCTTGGTACGGTGGCTTCGCTTAGGGCATATAGCAGTTTGGCACCATGAACAATAATGCCGTTCCATTCTTGGTCTGTGCCTGGTAGGAATCCCGGTACATCCACTAACACTAAAAGCGGCATATTAAAACAGTCGCAAAACCGCGTAAAGCGTGCCGCTTTTTTGGAACTCTTAACACCTAAAACACCTGCAAATGCCATGGGCTGATTGGCAATAATGCCAATACTTCTGCCTCCTAAACGTGCAAACCCCACAATAATGCTTTCGCCGTAACTTTTGTGGATTTCATAAAAAGAATCCTTATCAATAATACCCGCTATAACTTCATGCATATCGTAAGGTTTGTTGGGGCTGTCTGGAACAATGGTTGATAATTCATCTCTTATCTCATCCTGTAATTCAAAATCAATTGTTTTAGCAGTCTCGGTATTGTTTTGAGGGATATAGCTCAATAGTTTTTTGATGTCTTCGAGGCATTCCACATCATTTGCTGAAGTCACATGGGCCACACCAGATTTTGTAGCATGGGTTTCTGCTCCTCCTAGGGCTTCGCTTGTAACTTCTTCATTGGTAACTGTTTTTACCACATTGGGCCCCGTAACAAACATGTAACTGGTATTTTCAACCATAATAATAAAGTCGGTTATAGCTGGAGAGTAAACGGCACCACCGGCACAGGGGCCCATAATGGCCGAAATTTGAGGAACAACACCCGAAGCCTGTACGTTTCTGTAAAATATATCGGCATAGCCACCAAGCGACCGTACACCTTCTTGAATGCGAGCACCTCCAGAATCGTTTAAGCCAATGATGGGAGCTCCAACTTTAACAGCCATATCCATTATTTTGCAAATCTTTTCGGCATGGGTTTCTGATAACGATCCTCCAAAAACCGTAAAATCCTGTGCATAAACATAGACTAAGCGACCATTAATTGTGCCGTAGCCAGTAATGACCCCATCCCCATAATAAACTTGGTTTTCCATTCCAAAATCCGTTGTTCTATGGGTCACCAATAGGCCAATTTCTTCAAAGGAATTTTCGTCCAGCAAATAGGCTATGCGTTCCCTTGCGGTAAGCTTTTTATTGGCATGTTGTTTATCAATGCGCTTTTGTCCACCACCAAGTTTGGCTTGGGTTTCAAGCGATTTGAGTTTTGATATTTTGTCGTCTTTCGAATCCATAATTAGGTATTAGGTAAACGTAACATATTTTGGTCTTCCAGATATAGTTTAACTGCTATTAAAGCTGCAATTTTCGCTTCGTTTTCAATGCCTTGCTGTATGGCCTCTGGTGTGTAGTGCTGCTTTACAAAGTGGGTGTCGAAATTCCCTGATTTAAAAGCCTCATGTTCGCATACAAACTTGCCAAAAGGCAGGGTGGTTGCTACACCTTCAATATGGTAATTTTCTATGGCCTTGATCATGGTATGAATGGCTTCTTCGCGGGTCTTTCCGTAGGTGATTAATTTTGAAAGCATGGGGTCGTAATAGATGGGAACATCCATACCTTGCTCAAAACCATTATCTACTCTAATATTTTTGCCTATAGGAAGTTTATAGGTTTTTAAATGGCCTACACTGGGAAGGAAATCATGTAGCGGGTCTTCGGCATAAACACGAAGTTCCAGGGCATGGCCCTTAATTTTTAAATCATCTTGTGTTATGGGGAGTTTTTCTCCTCTGGCGATCCTTATTTGTAGTTCCACCAAGTCCACCCCAGTGATAAGCTCTGTAACGGGGTGCTCTACTTGCAGGCGCGTGTTCATTTCCAGAAAATAAAAGTTATGATCGGCATCCAGAAGGAACTCAACCGTTCCAGCTCCCAAATAATCACAGGATTTGGCCACCTTAATGGCGGCGTCTCCCATCTTTTGTCTTAGTTCAGGACTCAAAACAGATGAAGGGGCTTCCTCGACTACCTTTTGATGGCGGCGTTGAATGCTACATTCCCGTTCGAAGAAATGTAAAATGGTGCCGTGGCTGTCGGCCATAATTTGAATTTCTATATGGCGCGGTGAACCCACATATTTTTCAATAAATACAGAACCATCACCAAAAGCCGATGTAGCTTCACTTATGGCTCGATTCATTTGGAATTCCAAATCTCTTTCCTTGTCTACAATACGCATGCCTTTGCCACCACCACCGGCCGATGCTTTAATAAGTATGGGAAAGCCAATGGGTTTGGCTATGTCTTTCGCCTTAGAGACCTCTGTGATAGCTTCATCTATACCCGGAACCATTGGGATGTTATACTGTTTAACAGCTTCTTTAGCGGCAAGTTTACTTCCCATAATCTTTATGGCCTTGGATTTAGGGCCTATAAAAATGATATTATTGGTTTCGCAAAGCTCAGCAAAAGTGGCATTTTCACTTAAAAAACCATAACCCGGGTGTATGGCATCTACATTAAGGTTTTTGGCCACTTCAATAATCTTATCAGCTTTAAGGTAGGATTGGTTGGAAGGAGGGGCGCCTATACACACAGCTTGGTCGGCAAATTTTACGTGGGGCGCATTTCTATCTGCAGTTGAGTAAACAGCCACCGTTTTAATCCCCATTTTTTGCGCGGTTTTCATCACCCTTATGGCTATCTCACCTCTATTTGCTACTAATATTTTATTCATTTTGTTGCTTTGCACTAGCGATTATTATTCGAACTCAATTAACAATTGATTCTTTTCAACAGAATCACCATTAGTGGCATTTATGGATTTTATAACACCCTCTATGGGAGAAGTAATACTATTTTCCATTTTCATGGCTTCCAGTATCAGCAATAGGTCGCCTTCTTTTACCCGTTGTCCAACTTGAACGGCCATATCTAAAATCAATCCGGGCATGGGTGCTTTGATTTCACTTACCAGCTTTTTTGAGCCAATAGCAAAGCCCATTTCATCTATTAAGGCATCTAACTGATTTTTTATCTCAACGGTATACCTTGTATTGTTAATGGCAACGGTATAGGTTTTTGAATTGAAATCCCGTTTTATGATATCTGCAAAATAAGATTTGTTATTATGGATAATATGGTATTTGTTCGGAGAGCTATTTACGGCGTCAAGACCCATGACAGCATTTTTGGTTAATTCAAATGTAATACTGTGGTTCACTTTAACTTTATAATCCATAAGTTGTTGCTTTTATAGAGCTATAAATATAAGATTAAAAACCTAACCCTTTTAGGCTTTATGTCTTGCAAAAATTTATAAGGGTTTGAAATGGCTATTGTTTTGATGGTGCCTAATAGCCTTTCTAGATAGTACTATACCAATAACTAAAGAGGCCAAAGCACCAGACCAAATACCGGGCACAAAATCTATAAACAAGAAAAAGTCATAGGCCCCATGAAATAGCATGGCGGCTAGTAGGCCCAAAAGATTTAAAATGGTTTTGTGCTTTGAAAATTTCGCCTTACCCATAAAGTAGCCCATTAAAATACCAAAAGTAGCATGGGCCGGTACAGCCGTAAAAGCCCTAATCAATGCAATTTGGTAGCCCCCTTCAAACACATAAAGAATATTTTCGGTCGCTGCAAATCCCATCGATACAGTAAGTGCATACACAATGCCATCAAAAGGCTCGTTAAAGGATTTGTTATTTTGGGCGACATAACGAACGATGACATATTTACTGAATTCTTCCGTGAGTGCTACAACAAAGAACGCTTTTACAAATTGCTGAAAAACACTCATTCTATTGGCTAAAGGCAATACAATATTAAAGGCATAGTACAATATGGTAGTAATGATAATACTGACTATGGCCCCTAAAAAGAAATTCAGTAAAATTAAGCGTTTAGGTTCCCTTTCATATCTATCCTTTCTATAGATATAAAAGATAATAATTAATGAAGGAACAATAGCCGCTAAAAGTAAGTACATTTATGTGATGTGTTGCTTAATGGCATGCAATATAATATTATAATAAGCTTTATTTGAAGGCACAAAATGATTGTTGGTGCCACTGTTAGCAAGGAGGCCTTCAAATTCTGAAAAACTGACTAATTTAAGAGCTTCCACTTCATTGGGTTGGGGAACGAGTTGAGATAAGGATGTTTTTAATTCACAAATGAAAGTATTGTGCAACTCGTAATCCTTGATGCCGTTGGGGTAATCCTGAAAGCATTCAAAAACACCGATCTTTGATAGTTCTTTTTCTGAAATATCCAGGCTTAACTCTTCTTTCGTTTCACGAATGGCTGCTTGTTCTATGGTTTCGCCAGCATCGACATGTCCGGCGACAGACACATCCCATAGTAATGGGCAAATGGTCTTTTTAGCCGATCGTTGTGCTAATAAAATGGCCCCATCTAATGTATATAACCATACATGTGCCGTATTATGATACAAGCCCTTTTGGTGTATAACAGACTTTAATTCCGATTCTCCAGTAGGCTTTCCCGCTTTGGTTACTATGTCTATGTATTCGTCCATGAAACTAAGATCATATTAAAATGCCATCCCGAGCAGACGTTGTGTTGTCACACTGAGCGCAGTCGAAGTGCTCTCAAAGCCTGATTCGGGATATTAGCAAGTTTATAATGAGAAGCTGAAACAAGATCAGCAAAATAATCTATTTAAAGTAGCTAAACGTTTCTCCGTCTTCAATACTTAGTAATGTTTGATAAATTAAACGGATAACGTTTTCAACATCATCGCGATGTACCATTTCTACTGTGGTATGCATATAGCGTAGAGGCAATGAAATCAATGCCGATGCCACCCCACCGTTGCTATAGGCAAAGGCATCGGTATCTGTTCCGGTAGCACGCGATAGTGCCGAACGCTGGAATGGAATCTTGTTTGTTTCTGCGGTATCGGTAATTAAATCCCGTAATTTTTGTTGTACGGCAGGTGCATAGGCGACTACAGGCCCTTTACCCAGCTCTAAGTGTCCTTCTTTTTTCTTCTCTATCATAGGAGTTGTGGTGTCGTGGGTAACATCGGTCACGATAGCAACATTAGGTTTAATGGTTTGGGTGATCATTTCGGCACCACGCAAACCTATTTCCTCCTGTACGGCATTGGTTATATAAAGTCCAAAAGGCAGTTCTTTGTTGTTTTCTTTTAATAAGCGCGCTACTTCGGCAATCATAAATCCGCCCATACGATTGTCCAATGCACGACATACAAACTTGTCTTTGTTCAATATATGGAACTCGTCTGGATAGGTGATGACACAGCCTACATGAACGCCTAGTTTTTCAACCTCTTCCTTGGTGGCACAACCACAATCGATAAAAATATTATCTGGTTTAGGCGTTTCTTCTTTGGCTCTGTCCCTTGTATGTATTGCGGGCCAGCCAAACACACCTTTTACAATCCCTTTTTTGGTATGGATGTTAACCACCTTACTCGGGGCAATCTGGTGGTCGCTACCGCCATTTCTAATCACATAAATAAGGCCATTGTCTGAAATATAATTCACATACCAGGAAATCTCATCGGCATGTCCTTCAATAACCACTTTATATTTTGCTTTGGGGTTTATGACGCCAACAGCTGTGCCGTAGGTATCTGTAATGAATTCATCGACATAAGGTTTAAGGTAATCCATCCAAATTTTTTGTCCGGTCCACTCGTAGCCCGTAGGTGCAGCATTGTTTAAATAGTTTTCTAAAAATGCTAACGATTTTTTATTGAGAATGCTCTTCTTTGCCATGTTTAAAAGTTTTGCACTAAAATAATAATATTAACGATAAACATATTGGATTTTATAAGCGAAAAAGGTTGTGTCTGAAAAAAAAATTAAAGCGTATTAATTCATCTGTAGTAATCAGTTTGTATTTCTAAGTACATGACGAAAATTACTTTTCATGCCGTAATCACTTGAGAGCCGAGACCTGCCAGGTTTTTAAAACCTGGCAGGTCTAAAAATAACCTGTTGTTGGTCAGTGCTTTAAATCTACTAAGCATTTTTATTTGTATTTAGAAAAAATAAAGGGTTACAGGACACCCAATAATCCGTTAAAAATCATGTTTGCATATTGTAAATTGTTAATTTTGCCAAGACAATTGCTCCAGATCATATTTATGAAGGACCTCTTAAAATATATAATCTTACTTTCTCCTTTTGTAGTGTTTTCACAAATAAGTGAAAAAGAGCAGGATACTACAGCATATGAGTATTTAATTATAAAAGGCGATTCGGTGCCTAGAACAGCTATTGATTTAGAAGAGGTGATGCTATTGCATAAACTTAAATTTGATAGCAGAAAAGACCGTATCAGGTATTTAATTTTAAGACGAAAAACGGTAAAAGTATACCCTTATGCGAAATTAGCAGCCGATAGGTTGGATTCCTTAAACAGGCGCTTGGAAACATTAACTAAAAAACGGGATAAAAAAAGGTATACTAAAATGATCCAGAAATATATTGAAGGTGAGTTTTCAGATGAATTGAAAAAATTAACACGTACAGAGGGACAGATTTTGGTGAAATTGATCCATAGGCAAACCGGTCGTACAACCTTCGATTTGGTTAAGGAGCTACGAAGTGGGTGGCGAGCTTTTTGGTATAATACAACAGCAAGTATGTTTGATATTTCGCTTAAAAAAGAGTTCGATCCTTATAATGATAAAGAGGACTACCTAATAGAGGATATTTTACAGCGTAATTTTCAAAGCGGCGTTTTGGAGCGACAAAAATCGACCATAAAATACGATTTTTATGAATTGACCGATAAATGGTTGCATTCTGAAGTGTCTAATAACAATTAAGTTCCGATGATTAAAATTAGTAAAGCTGAAACAGAATCAGATTATCAGGCTATTGAACAACTAGCTTATGTGATTTGGAGAGCACATTATATTTCTATTGTAGGGAAGCCTCAAATAGATTATATGCTGGATAAATTTCAATCGGCTAAGGCTATAAAAGAACAAATAGCTGATGGCTTTGAATATTTTATGTTGGCTTATAATGATAAACCTGTGGGCTATATCGCTATTATAAACGATGGTGACACATTGTTTTTAAGTAAGATATATGTGTTGAGTGCATATCGAGGTAAAAAAATAGGTAAGGCTGCGTTACAGTTTGTTGAAGAAAAAGCTAAAGCGGCTAACTTAAAAAGCATTACGCTAACGGTAAACAAAAACAATCAGAATTCTATAAAAGCTTATGAAAAACTAGGCTTTGAAAATGTAGGGCCAACAGTAAAGGATATTGGTAATGGCTTTATTATGGATGATTATAAAATGGTTAAAGTGCTTTAAGTAACCTAAGTTTCATAGTATAACAAGGTAAGCTCTTCTACTTTTTTAAAGTCTATATCTGCTGTAATTAGTGGTAAATCTAAATATAATGCTGTAGCGATAATAATACTGTCCGGAAGTTTTGTCTTATATGTTTTTCTAACACGTATGGTTTCCTGTTTTATAGCATTGTTAATTGTTATTGTTTTACATTGAGATACAAACTCTTTAATGATTTTTTCTTCTTTTGCAGTAATACCTCCGTATGCCAATAATTCCAGTTCAGTAATCACAGAAATATAGAGTTGTTTCTCGTTTAATAATTCAGCTAATGTTTCATCTCCATTTAAGAGGTAAAGTATGATGTTAGTATCAATAAAAAGCTTATTCCCAATCATTTCGAAGTTCTTTCTGAATGTTAACAGCGTCCTTTTTTAGGTTGATTTTCCCAACATACTTATAAACATCAACCCCTTTAGGTTTTAGTTCCTTACCTAAATTTTTTAGTATGTCTTTAATGCTTTTTTTTGTAGCTCCCTGTTTTATTGTCATTACCATAACCTGTTTGTTTATTTAATACAAAGATAATTTAATGTTTTAAAGATAAACAAAAACGAGCAGCTATGCTTTTCGTAAAGCAATAGTTGTGGGTATCTAAAAAAAATTAAAGAGATCTAAGCTGTTTTGTAATTTCGTATAGTGCTATATTGGTAGCCTGTACTACATTCATACTACTATTATTGCCAAACATATCGATATGGATAATAGCATCGGATAATTTTAAAACGTCTTCTGAAACACCAAAATTTTCATCACCCACAACCAAAGTTATTGGGGATTCATCTGAAAACGTAATATTGTGAATGGGGGTACTGTTTTCAGTAATTTCCAAAGCAATAATTTGGTGTCCTTTGCTTTTTAATTGTTCAATGACTTCTACTGTCGAGGTTTCAATTTTATAATGGACCACCTTTTCTGTTGCCCTAGACGTTTTGGTCATTTTTCTGCCAAAAGGAATGACTTCACCACAAAGGATCAAGGTTTCAATGCCAAAGGCATCGGCGGTTCTGAACAAGCTTCCTATGTTTGGGGCGTTGGTAACGTTATCACAAACTAATGAAATAGGGAAGGTATGTCGCTTAAATTTTGTGTTGTAATGGGTTAGTTGCATCTTTTTTTAGTCGGTAGTCGGTTGTTTGTAGTTGGTGGCTGTTTGTTGAGTTGTATTAAGTTATTAAGTTATTGAGTTATTGAGTTAATGAGTTATTGTGTTATTAAGTTATTGGGTTAATGAGTTATTGTGTTATTGTGTTAATGAGTTATTAAGTTATTAAGTTATTGGGTTAATGTGTTATTGAGTTATTGTGTTAATGAGTTATTGTGTTAATGAGTTATTCTGTTATTAAGTTTGGTTTAAGTTCATAACAAATAACTCAATTCTCAAACGCATATTTTACAATATTAGCTCCCATTTTAAGGGCTTTCTCCCTAACATCCTCGGGGTCGTTATGAACTTCGGGGTCTTCCCATCCATCTCCTAAATCGCTTTCATAAGTAAACAGAAGCACCAACCTGCCTTCATAAAAAATACCAAGCGCTTGTGGTCGTTTTCCATCATGTTCATGGATTTTAGGTAGGCCATCTTTGAATAAAAAAGCATTGTTGAAAATAGGGTGGTTGGCAGGAAGTTCAATTAAATCTGTATTTGGAAATACCTTTTTTAATTCTTTGGTAATAAAAGGTTCCATGCCATAGTTGTCATCAATATGTAAAAAGCCTCCCGATACCAAATAGTTGCGTAGGTTCTCGGCATCACCATCGCTGAAAAATACATTGCCGTGCCCTGTCATGTGTATAAAAGGGTATTGAAAAATATCAGTGCTGCCAACTTCTACCGTTTGTGGTTTTCCATCTATTTTAGTATTTATCCTTTCGTTACAGAAGGTAATTAAATTGGATAGTGCTGTTGGGTTACTGTACCAATCGCCACCGCCTTTATACTTTAAAACTGCAATTTCTTGAGCGTTTATAGTACTAAGTACAAAGTATAAAGTACAAAGAAGGAGCGTTTTCTTCATTGGTTTTATCTATTCATTTATAAAAGCAACAGCATGACAGGCTACTATCGCAGCCGTTTCTGTGCGCAATCTGGTTGCTCCCAAAGTTACAGGAATAAAATTATTTTTTAGGGCCATTTCAATTTCCTTAACACTAAAGTCGCCTTCGGGACCAATTAAAATTGTGGTAGGGGTGTTGGGGTGAAGTTCCTGTTTCAAACTTTTTCGATCGGTTTCTTCGCAATGGGCTACAAAACGATCACCTTTAAGCTCTTGTTTTATAAATTCCTTGAAGGTAATGGCAGCATTTAGTTTAGGCAAGTAACAATGAAGCGATTGCTTCATGGCCGATTGCAATATCTTTTCATAACGTTCTGGTTTAATCACTTTGCGTTCGCTACGGTCACAAATAATAGGGGTTATGGTGTCGATACCAATTTCGGTGGCCTTTTCTAAAAACCATTCGTAGCGATCGTTCATTTTTGTAGGCGCCACGGCTAAGTGTATGTTGTATGAACGTTTTTCTTGTAATGTTTTATGCGTAACTTTAGCGACACATTTCTTGATGTCGGCTATTAAAATTTCCGCTGTAAATAGCCAACCATTACCATTGGTAATATGCAATGTGTCTCCAGTGTTTTTGCGTAAGACCTTGGTGATATGCCTGCTTTCTTCTTTAGAGAAGGCAAACTCAATGGTTTGTTCGTTAATGTCTGGATTATAGAATAGTTGCATAAAGGTTTAGGTTGTTTTTAGCCACGAATTCACGAATGTTTTTTCTTGTGTTTCATTTATAAAATGATTCGTGAATTTGTGCCAATCAAATTTTCAATCGTGCCGAAGCTGTAACGTCTTGTGCTGTAAAATTGCCTTCAAGATATTTTAAATAACCCACAATGGCTATCATGGCGGCATTATCTGTTGTAAATTCAAATTTAGGCACGTAAGTGGTCCATCCAAACTTTTGTTCGCCATCCTTTAGGGCCTGTCGTATTCCTGAATTTGCAGATACGCCTCCACCAATTGCAATATGCTTTATACCGGTTTGTTTTGAAGCCAGTTTTAACTTGTCGATTAAAATACCAATAATGGTATATTGTATGGAAGCACAAATATCGTTAATGTGTTCTTCAATAAAATTGGGGTTGTTCTTGGTTTCCTTTTGAATAAAATAGAGAATGGCCGTTTTCAAACCAGAAAAACTAAAATTTAACCCATCTACCTTAGGTTTTGTAAACTTAAAGGCTTTTGGGTTGCCTTGTTTGGCACGTTTATCAATTTCGGGACCGGCAGGATAGCCTAAACCTAAAATCTTACCACTTTTATCAAAGGCTTCACCTACGGCATCATCGATGGTTTCTCCTATCACCGTCATATTAAAATAGCTGTCAACCCGTACAATTTGCGTATGGCCGCCAGAAATGGTCATGGCTAAAAATGGGAAGGGAGGCTTACTGTAGCCTTCTTCATCGATATAATGAGCTAAAATATGGGCCTGCATGTGGTTAACGTCAATTAGCGGGATATTTAAACCATAGGCTAAAGATTTTGCGAATGATGTTCCAACCAAAAGTGATCCCATTAAGCCTGGGCCGCGGGTAAATGCAATTGCGTTAAGTTGTTCTTTAGAAACATTGGCTTGGTTTAAGGCTTGGTCTACTACAGGAACAATGTTTTGCTGATGTGCTCTTGAAGCCAATTCTGGTACAACACCGCCATAGGCTTCGTGTATTTTTTGGTTGGCAATAACATTGCTTAAGATTTTTCCGTTATGTATAACGGAGGCAGCTGTATCGTCGCAAGAAGACTCAATTCCTAGGATGTAAATATTTTGTTCAGCCATTACTAAATTTTAGGCACAATAATTGTTAATTTTGAAATCAAATAAAGCGAGTGCTTTTATTTATAAGTCAGTACAAAACTAGTCTTTTTTATTTTTTAATAATAGATTTAGTGAGTAATATGTCCAATATAGGTTGCTATGCATCATACGGGCTTTGTTAATTAAAATTTTAACTTTGTAACATATCAAGAAAGTACTTAAAATAGCATCAAAAATAGCGGTAATACTATTGCTGCTCTTCATCATTTTGGTGCTCATTTTGTCTATTCCTTCCGTTCAAACCAATCTAGGGAATTATGTAACCAATAAATTAAACGAGGACTTCAAAACCAATATCAATATTGAGCGTGTGAGTTTACAGTTTAATGGCGATATTGAGCTTAAGGATATTTATATTGAAGACTACAAGAAAGATACTTTAATAAGTATTTCAGAATTAAACACCTCCATTATAAGTATACCGAACTTAATTAAAGGTAATTTGGTTTTTGGAGACATAGACATAGAAGGCTTAATATTCAATATAAAAACCTATAAGGATGCCAAAGATACTAATCTGGATGTTTTTGTTAAGAAGTTGGAAAGCGATAATCCACGAAAAGAAAAAGGTAACTTTTTATTGTCTTCCAGTGATGTCTCTATCTACGATGGTGTTTTTAAACTAACCAATGAGAACAATGCCAATGAAAGAGGGCTTGATTTTAGCCACTTAAACATTAACGCCACTAATTTTTTAATAAGTGGTAGCGACGTAAGTGCTAGAATAAATACCTTAAGCCTTAAGGATAGTAGGGGAGTTACCATAAAAAACCTAATGACTAATTTTAAGTACACTCTTACCGATATGACCTTTGAGGCGTTGGAGGTAAAAACAGAAAATTCTGTTTTAAAGGGTGATCTAAAATTTTTGTATAACCGGGAAGATTTACAGTTTTTTACCGATAAGGTAACTATTAACGCATCTTTTAGGAACTCTAATGTGCTATTGGATGAGCTTAATACCTTTTATAATGAATTCGGCACGAAACAACGGGCAAGGTTTGATGTTGATCTATCTGGAACTTTAAATGATTTGAAGGCCAATAAGTTAAGACTGAACTCCAGTCGAAATACAAAAGTTTATGGCGACATAAATTTTAAAAACCTATTTAACAAAGAGTCCAATAACTTTTATATGTTAGGTAGGTTTAGCAATTTATCTTCAACTTATGCCGATTTAAAAAGCATGTTGCCCAATGTGTTGGGGGCTTCTATACCTTCATCGTTTGAACGGCTCGGGTATTTTACAATTATTGGTACTTCGGAAGTTACAGCTTCAAAAGTTAAGGCCGATATTGAAATTGATACCGATTTAGGTATCATTAAATCAAATTTAGATATATCTAAAATAAAGAGTATCGACGACGCAACTTACAAAGGAAAAATTAGTCTTGAAGCATTTGATGTAGGGACTTTTATTGAATCACCTACAATAGGGGTAGTGTCTTTAGATTTTGATGTAGATGGTAAGGGGTTTTTAAGTGAAACGGTTAATACCCAAGTGAAAGGGGATATTTTTAATGCGGTTTATAATGGATACGATTATAAAAACACTAAAGTTGCCGGTACCATAAGGAACAAAATTTTTGATGGAAACCTCGTTACAAATGATAGAAACTTTATTTTCAATTTTAGCGGTATTGTAGATTTTTCTGAAAATGTACGCAAATACGATTTTCAAGCCCAAGTAGATTATGCTAATTTAAAAGCATTGAATTTTGTTAAAAAAGATAGTATTTCGCTATTTGAAAGTACGGTTAAAATGAATGTTAATGGCAGTAGTTTTGATGATGCTTATGGAAACATCGTGTTTACCAACACCACCTATAAAAATGAATATAACACGTATTATTTTAAGCGATTTGAGACCAGTTCAAGATTCGATAATGGTGTAAGGTATATTCGTGTGAATTCTCCAGATATTATAAGTGGTAGTATGGACGGGGAGTTTCAGTTTAATGACCTAAAAAGGCTTTTTGAGAACTCATTAGGGAATATCTACACCAATTATATACCTCATGAAGTAAAAGACAATCAGTACATCGATTTTAATTTCACCATTTACAATAAAATACTGGAAGTCTTTTTACCAGACATCCAGGTGGGAAAAAACACCTTTATAAAAGGTACTGTTGAAAGTGATGCTAAAGCGTTCAGATTATTGTTTAAATCGCCCGAAATAAAACTTGCCGAAAATCTGGTCCGGAATATAGAACTTCAGGTAGATAACAAAAACCCATTGTTTAATACCTATGTAGAGTTAGATAGCCTAAGTACAAAATATTATAGTGTATCCGATTTTCGTTTGATTAATGCGACTGTTAACGATACGCTGTTTATGCGTTCTGAGTTTAATGGTGGTAAGCGTAATAATGATGTTTACAACTTAAGTTTTTATCATACTATAAATGAAGAAAACGAATCGGTTATAGGGTTTAAAAAGTCTGATGTTACTATAAAAAACAATAAATGGTTTATTAACGAAGCCAAAGACCGCTTTAATAAAGTATCCTTTAATAAAGCGTTGACAAAATTCAATATCGATCAGTTTAAAATAAATCACAATTCTGAAGAAATAAAACTGTCCGGTTTTATAAAGGATTCTACCCAAAAAGATATCAAACTTAATTTTAAAGATGTAGACTTAGCTAAAATTACACCAGATATTGATAGTTTATCCTTAGCGGGAAACGTTAATGGTAAACTGGATATTTTGCAACAAAATGGGAGCTACCTGCCAAACTCCACAATTATTATAGACAACTTTAAACTCAATAATTTTTTATTGGGCTCTTTCGATGCTAATATCAAAGGAAATGAAACGTTAACCAATTACACTATAAATGCCGCTATTAAAGACGATATAACCAAATCGTTTAGTGCTAAAGGGCATATTAATGTTGTTGGAAAGCGTTCGGACATTGATTTGAACCTTAATTTTGATGCACTTAATTTACAGCCATTAAACCCATTACTGCATGGAGTATTGTCCAATATACGTGGCCAAGTTTCTGGAACAGCTAGGATTAATGGAGATCTTAAAAAACCAGGCATTAATGGTAAGCTATTGCTTAATAGAGGGGGCCTAGGTGTTCCTTACCTTAATGTAGATTATGCGTTTAACGATAACGCCCAAGTTATATTAATAGATCAAAGTTTTAATTTTAAAGACTTACAGCTTACCGATACCAAATACAATTCAAAAGGAGAATTAAGAGGTTCATTAAGCCATACAAACCTATCAGATTGGCGATTGAATTTAGATATTTCTACACCACGATTATTAGTTCTGGATACCAAAGAATCTGAAGAGTCTTTGTATTACGGGACAGGATTTATTGGTGGGTCTGCGAGTATTTATGGGCCAGCCGATCAGTTAACTATTAGCGTTACGGGAGAAACCAAAACGGGCACCGAGTTTAAAATACCTATCCGTGATACCGAATCATTTGGAGATAATACTTATATACGATTTGTAACCAGAGAAGAAAAAGCAGCAAGAAAAAAAGGAGAAGAAATAACCTTTAAGGATATAAAAGGCTTGGAGTTGGATTTTGATTTGGATGTCACAGAAGATGCCGAAGTAGAAATTATAATAGATAAAAATACAGGGCATTCGTTAAAAGGAAGCGGAGCCGGTGGCCTATTGGTAGAGATTAATACCAATGGAAAATTTAAAATGTGGGGAGATATATCGGTCTTTAAAGGGGTTTATAATTTTGCTTATGGCGGGCTCGTGCAAAAACAATTTATTGTACAGCCAGGTGGAACAATAGCATGGGAAGGCGAACCCTTAGGAGCAGTTATAGATATGGAAGCCATATATAAAACGCAAGCGAACCCATCACCATTACTGGACAATCCCATAAACAGAAGTATTCCTGTTGAATTAAAAATCCACTTGGAAGACGATTTAATGCAACCCAACCCCGACTTTACCTTCGATTTTCCAAATGTTAACTCAACTGTAAAGTCTGAGTTACAGTACCGATTGGAGTCCCAAGACGATAGGCAGAACCAAGCATTGTATCTGTTATCGACAGGGTCGTTTTCCAGGGGGCTTAATGAATTGGATTTTTCGGGTACTATTGCAGAACGTCTTAATGGTATTATTAATGGCATATTTTCTAGTGGTGACGGAAAGTTTAATCTAGGTATTAATTATGAAGCAGGGCAAAATAGACCAGACTACCAAACCAATGATAGAGTTGGCGTTACCTTGCAAACACAAATAAGTGATCGGGTTTTAATTAATGGAAAAGTTGGTGTACCCATAGGGGGAGCAAGTGCAACAGAAACCGTTGTAGCAGGTGATGTGGAGATCGATTTCTTGTTAAATGAAGAAGGTACGTTAACAGCAAAAGTATTCAACAGGGAAAATAGCATTCAAAACTTTGGAGAGGCCATAGGTTATACTCAAGGGATCGGTGTTTCATATAATGTAGATTTCAATACCTTTAAAGAATTGATACAAAGTTTGTTTAAAAGGAAGAAAAAGACAGAGAAAAAAGAGACTTTGGAAAAAGTACCCAATAAAGGCAATAATTCCCCACTACCAGAATTTGTAAAACTAAAACCTGCCGAAAAGACTGAAAATTAGTTTCTTTTAGGTGTGTTTAATTTCCCTGTAGAAGTACAGATTTAACTAAAACGTTATAGTTCTAAATAGTATTAAAATACTGTAAATGCTATATATATATGATATTTGTTTATTAATTTTACCTTCCAAAAATCAAGAAAAGTTTAATGCCAAAGAAAATAAAAAAATTAGCTGTTTTAACTTCAGGAGGTGATTCACCAGGAATGAATGCTGCTATTCGTTCAGTAGTTAGAACTTGTGCTTACCATGACGTTGAATGCGTTGGCGTGTATAGGGGTTATGAAGGCTTGATAGAAGGAGACTTCAAATCAATGGGAGCAAGAAGCGTTAGAGGAATAATAAATAAAGGCGGAACCATATTAAAATCGGCGCGTTCTCAAACCTTTAGGACTCCAGAAGGACGAAAAATTGCATACCAAAATTTGGTTGACAATAATATTGAAGGATTGGTTGTAATTGGAGGTGATGGTTCATTTACCGGAGCGCTTGTTTTTAATCAGGAGTTCGGCTTTCCAGTGATGGGAATTCCAGGTACAATTGATAACGATATTTTTGGAACATCCCACACCTTAGGTTTTGATACAGCACTCAATACAGTGGTAGATGCCATTGATAAGATACGAGATACTGCAAGTTCACATAATCGCTTATTTTTTATAGAGGTTATGGGGCGCGATGTAGGGCACATAGCATTAAATACAGGTATAGCCGGAGGCGCAGAAGAGATATTGATTCCAGAAGAAGACTTAGGGTTAGATAGACTAGTAGAGTCCTTAAACAGAAGTAGAAAATCAGGTAAGACTTCAAGTATTGTAATTGTTGCAGAAGGTGATAAAATAGGTAAAAATATTTTTGAGCTTAAAGAATATGTAGACGACAATATGGAAGGCTATGATGTTCGTGTATCTGTATTAGGACATATGCAACGTGGTGGTGCGCCATCCTGTTTCGATCGTGTTTTAGCCAGTAGAATGGGGGTTAAGGCTGTAGAGACCTTATTAGAAGGGAAAACAAACTATATGGTAGGGCTTATAGCCAATAAAATGGAATTAACACCGTTGGATAATGCCATTAAAGGGAAAACAAAAATAAATTTAGAATTACTGCGTGTCTCAGATATAATGAGCATATAAAAATTAATAATTAAGAACATGTCAAAATTAAAAATTGGAATTAACGGATTTGGTAGAATAGGTAGAATTGCTTTTAGAGTAGCAGCTTCTAGACCAGATATTGAAGTAGTAGGAATTAACGATTTGTTGGACGTAGAACATCTTGCATACCTACTTAAGTACGATTCTGTACACGGTAGATTTAATGGTACAGTAGATATCAATAACGGTAACTTAGTAGTTAACGGTAACGAAATTAGAATCACTGCAGAGCGTAACCCAGAAGATTTAAAGTGGGATGCTGTAGGAGCAGAAGTTGTATTGGACTGTACAGGTATTTTCACAACATTAGACAAAGCACAAGCTCATATCAAAGCAGGAGCAAGAAAGGTTGCTATTTCGGCACCATCAGCAGATGCCCCTATGTTTGTAATGGGAGTAAACCATGATAAGATTACTGCAGAAGATACTATAGTGTCTAACGCATCATGTACAACTAACTGTTTAGCGCCTTTAGCTAAAGTTATTAATGATAACTTTGGTATTGTAGAAGGTTTAATGACTACGGTTCACGCAACAACAGCTACACAAATGACTGTTGATGGCCCTTCAAGAAAAGATTGGAGAGGTGGTAGAAGTGCATTAGCAAATATTATCCCATCATCTACTGGAGCAGCAAAAGCTGTTGGAAAAGTGATTCCAGAACTAAACGGAAAATTAACAGGTATGGCTTTTAGAGTACCAACTCCAGATGTTTCTGTTGTAGATTTAACAGTAAGAACTGAAAAGTCTGCATCTTGGGATGAAGTTAAGGCGGTATTGAAAGAAGCTTCAGAAAATGAGTTAAATGGCGTTTTAGGTTATACTGAAGAAGCTGTGGTTTCTCAAGATTTTGTTGCAGAAACCCAAACCAGCGTATTTGATGCAGGAGCAAGTATTGCTTTAAATGATAATTTCTTTAAATTAGTATCTTGGTATGACAATGAGTTTGGTTATTCAACAAAATTGGTTGATTTAGCACAACACATTGCCTCTATTTAATTAAAAGAATTTCCTATCGCAGTTAATTAATATTAGAAGCTAATTTATTAGCTTGCAGCGAAAAGGAAACTAAATATTTTAATATAATAATAACTCCACAGAGTTATTGTGTAAACCACACAGTATTCTGTGGAGTTTTTTTAACTCTTGACTTATGATTTTAATTGTTGATAGCGGTTCTACAAAATCAGATTGGATTGCTGTAGATAAAGATGGTAACCAATTACTGGAAAAGGTGCGTACAAAAGGTTTAAATCCGGCAATCTTACCAGAAAAAAAGCTAAAAAAAATAATTAAAAAAAATGAAGATCTTAAGAATAATCGCGACAAAGTAACACATGTGTTCTTTTATGGAGCTGGTTGCGGTACTCAAAAGCCAGTAGAAACACTGCGTGGGGTATTGCAAGACTTTTTTAAGAATGCCCATGTAGAAGTTAACGAAGATACTATGGCGGCAGTATACGCATGTATCAACACGCCAGATGAAGCAGCGGTTGTATGTATTTTAGGTACAGGATCTAATTGTAGTTACTACGATGGAGAAAACCTTCATCAAGATGTTGTTTCGTTAGGGTATACCCTTATGGATGATGCTTCCGGAAACTATTATGGCAAACAACTTATTAGAGACTACTACTTTAATAATATGCCAGAAAATGTTAAGGTAGCTTTTGGTAGTAAATATAATATGGATGCAGATTATATAAAGTATAATTTATATAAGCAACCTAACCCTAATGCTTATTTAGCGAATTTTGCAGAGTTTATGTTTTTGCATAAAGATTCAGATTATACCATTAATTTGATAAAAGAAGGCATAAGACTTTTTGCTAAGAACATGATCTTTCAATATAAAGACCATTTAGATAAAGTCCCAGTACATTTCGCTGGATCCATTGCTTTTTTTGCACAAAATGAAATTAAAGAAGTGGCAGAAGAAATGGGCTTTACTGTTGGGAATTTTGAACGTAGACCTATTGAAGGTTTAGTTGGTTATCATACAAAAAACTTAAAAGTAGATTAAATAGCTTTTTGAACAACCACGTAGCCGTTTATATCTCCAATAAAGATAGTAAGCAAAAGCTTATTGAACGTCTTCAGTATGAAGCTGAGTTTGTAGGTGAGCTTTCAAACTTAAAAGGCGCCCTTTTTTCAGAGATAACCATAAATAAGATTATTAAAGAAGAACGGATTCATGGTCGTTTTGATGTTGAGACCAAAACAAAGAAAGGTTTAGAATACGCTTCACAGGGCGAACGCAAAAAAGCCTTACTTCATCATATCATAGCTAAAAATCCCGAATATATTATTGTAGATAATGTATTCGGGAATTTAGATATTAAAGCTCAAAAAGACATAAAATCTACTTTAGCTGCTTTAAGCCGTAAAACACAAATTATACAAATATCAAAAAGGAGGGAAGATATCCTTCCTTTTATAGATAAAGTCTTCCGTTTAGAGGATAACCGCTTGGTTGAATTTAAGCCAGAACCCAATAAAAATCCCATTTCGAAGGAAATATTTCTTGGGGATTTACCAAAAGCATACTGGTCAATTTCAGAAAAAGTAAACCCTATCGTAAAGTTTACCGATGTTTCGGTAGCATATCGGGAACGTCCAATTTTAAATGCTATTAATTGGGAAATAAAAAAGGGAGAGTTTTGGCAGCTTACTGGGCCTAATGGTTCGGGTAAAAGCACCATTTTAAGTATGATTTTTGGTGATAACCCAAAAGCCTTTGGTCAGGAAATTGTCTTGTTTGGTGTTAAAAAAGGAAGTGGGGAAAGTGTTTGGGAGATCAAGCAAAAGATAGGTTATTTTTCATCAGATATGCTTCGTGGTTTTACACGGCTCGATTCTATTGGAAATATGATTGTTTCCGGTTTTTTTGATACTATTGGCTTATACAAAACACCAACCAATGCACAGATTAAGATAGCACAACATTGGTTGCAGGTTTTAGGGCTATTTGATATTAGAAAATCCGATTTTTTATCCCTGTCCAGGGGGTATCAAAGTTTAGTGATGATTGCCCGGGCCATGATAAAACACCCGCCATTACTTATTTTGGACGAGCCCACTAATGGTCTGGACGATACTGACGTAAAACTTTTTACAGCCTTGATTAACAAAATAGCTTTAGAAACCGAAACGGCTATTTTGTATGTGTCGCATCGAAAAGAAAAAGGACTCGATCCGAGTTTTGTGTATCGCTTAATACCTCACGATACTGGTTCTACAGGAGTAATAGTCTAATAAGTTGTGTGGTAGTGTTATTGTAAGGCACGAAGCAATCTCTTGAACGCACAGGACTGTAACTAAACAGATTGTCTTTTACTAGTATAGAACAAACCTAGTGCTATAGAGCTCATTTCTACATGTTCTATATGATTTGCCTTTTCTTAAAGGAAAGTTAATTAACAATGTAAGCGCTAGCTTTAACATAACCATAACATCCGTTAGTGTCTTTTCTACATACTTTTAGATAAATCAAAAAACTACAGCCAAATGAAAACTAACTCCATTACCAAATTACTTTTTTGTTTTGCCCTGATTTTCAATTTCAATGCTTTTGCTCAATTAAACCTTCCTCGTGGCAGTCAACTAGCTAAAGTATCACAGCGTGTAGGTATAACCGATATTACTATTGCGTACTCCAGACCCAGTGTTAAGGGCCGCGAAGTTTGGGGAAAACTTGTGCCTTATGGTATGAATAACCTCGGGTTTGGTACAGCTAAAGAATCGCCTTGGCGTGCCGGTGCCAATGAAAATACGATTATTAAATTTTCAGACGATGTAAAAATTGAAGGGCAACCTTTAAAGGCGGGTAAATATGGTTTTCATATTATTGTAAATCCAGACGATACAGCCACTCTTATTTTTTCCAAAAACCATATTGCTTGGGGTAGTTACTTTTATAAACCAGAGGAAGACGCCCTGCGTGTATCAATCAATACTGAAACAATACCACATACCGAATTGTTAACCTATACTTTTGACAGTGTGGAGCCAAATGCAGTGGTTGCTTCCTTGAAGTGGGAGAAAAAAGCGTTCCCTTTTAAAATAGAGGTCGATGTTCCAACGGTAGTGTTAAACGATATTAGGTCTAAATTCGATGGGCAAGATGGATTTTTACGTCAAAATTGGGAGCAAGCAGCAAACTATGCTTTAAATAATGGCGGTGATTTAAAAGAAGCCCTAGGTTGGATAAACAATGCTATTTCTGGTCAATTTTATAGTCAAAAAACGTTTAACAATTTAGCCATAAAAGGACAAATCCTAAATAAAATGGGGAATACAGACGAGTATACTGCTCTAATGGATGAGGCTTCCGCAATAGCCAATAAAAGTCAGTTAAATGCGTTAGGATATCAAATGCTTGCAGTAAAAGATTATACTAGAGCATTAAAATATTTTAAACAGAACGTAGCTAACCACCCAGATGATGCTAATGGTTATGATAGTCTAGGGGAGTGTTACAAGACTATGGGAGATAAAAAGAATGCTATTAAATATTTAAAAAAATCATTATCAATGAATCCTCCAGCTAATGTGAAAGCCAACTCTGAAAAGTTATTGGCTGAGCTGGATGCTATATAAGAACTGTCATCAATCAAACTACAACAGTTTTCTTTTAGCAGACCTGCTAGGTTTTAAAAACCTGGCAGGTCTTAGCTTATATAATTCCAAATATTTTTGTATTTCCCCATAGATCTATAGGTGTTCAAGATCATTGCGTGGTCTGGCTTAGAGAGTGAAGGATCGTCATTAAGAATTTTTTTGGCAAAGAAACGTGCCGCATTCAAAATATCCTTGTCTTTAACAATATCGGCTATCCTAAGGTTTAGCACACCACTTTGTTGCGTCCCCATAATATCCCCTGGCCCACGAAGTTTTAAGTCTACTTCGGCAATTTCAAATCCGTCATTGGTCTTGACCATCGTTTCTAAACGAACCTTGCTGTCGTTACTTAATTTATGGCCTGTCATGAGGATGCAGTAGCTCTGTTCTGCGCCCCGGCCTACACGGCCACGTAACTGATGTAATTGCGATAAACCAAAACGCTCGGCACTTTCAATAATCATTACCGAAGCATTGGGAACATTAACCCCGACTTCAATAACGGTTGTAGAAACCATTATTTGGGTTTCCCCTTTAATAAACCGCTGCATTTCGTAATCCTTGTCGGCAGGCTTCATTTTACCATGAACAATGGATATTTGATAATCGGGGAGCGGAAAATCCCTGGCAATACTTTCGTAACCGTCCATCAAATCCTTATAATCCAATGCTTCGCTTTCCTGTATTAAAGGGTATACAATGTACACTTGCCTGCCTTTGGCAATTTCATCTTTAATGAACCGAAACACATTTAGTCTATTTTTATCGTAACGATGTACCGTTTTAACAGGCTTTCTTCCAGGGGGTAATTCGTCAATAACCGAAATGTCCAAATCCCCATAAACCGACATGGCTAATGTACGTGGAATAGGAGTGGCAGACATCACTAAGATGTGGGGAGGGGTAGCCCCTCCAACCTCCCCAGAGGGGAGGCTTTCCAATTGCTTCAAAATAAAATTTATAACATTGTCAATATCACCAATAACCTGTTGGTTAGTAAAACGAATAACTTTAAATCCTATTTCGGATAGTATTTTAGTGCGTAATTCATCCGCTTCCTTTTGCTCAATAGTATTATGATAGCCTCCATCAATCTCAATGATTAAACTCTTTTCCAGGCAAACAAAGTCGGCGATAAATTCATCAATTATATGCTGTCTTCTAAATTTATGGTCTAGCTTTTTATTTCTTAGGCATTCCCATAAAACCCGTTCAGCTTCAGTAGAATTTTTTTTGTTTTCTTTCTGTAGTTCTTTGATCAAATTATAAGTTGATGGACGAGCAGTCATATACTTTGTACGTACAGCTTGAGCTTCCTCCCTTTGGGAGGATTGAGGAGGGCTTGCTGGCCCTTTTTTCCAAAGTTTACTTCGTTGTGCCACACCAAAACGATGTTGCTCATCGATAACGGCAAGTCCTAAATTTTTAAATTTTACTTTGTCTTCAAGCAAGGCATGAGTGCCAATTAAGATGTGCAAACCGCCATTTTCAAGTGATTCAAAAATTTCTTTTCTTTCTGAAGTATTAGTTGAACCCGTTAATAGTTTTGTATTGATATTCAGTAAATTGCAGTATTCAATCAATCCGTTATAGTGTTGAACTGACAAAATTTCAGTTGGAGCCATTAAACAGGCTTGATAACCGTTGTCAAGTGCCATGAGCATTGACATGAAGGCCACTACGGTCTTTCCAGAACCTACATCGCCTTGCAAAAGACGGTTCATTTGTGCATTGCTTCCTAAATCGGAACGGATTTCCTTTAATACACGCTTTTGTGCTTGGGTTAAATCAAAAGCCAAATGCGACTCATAAAACGTTTTAAAATAATATCCAACATGCTCAAACGGTAAGCCTTTGATTTTGGTTTTATGGATTAAGTTCTTTAAAATAAGCTGTAGCTGGATATAGAAGAACTCTTCAAATTTTAATCGGTATTGTGCCTTTGCTAATAGCTCCTGACTTTTGGGAAAATGAATATTAAAAAGCGCTTCACTTTTGCTTATTAATTTTAGTTCGGATAACAGGTTGTTTGGTAAGGTTTCAACAAAACGTCCTTTGGTTTCAAGAAATAATTCTTGCATAATTCTATTGATCGCCTTATTTGTAATGCTCTTTGCGGCTAATTTTTCGGTAGAAGGGTAAATAGGTTGCATGGCAGAGCGCAGGTTTTTTTCGTGCTCTTCCAACGGCTCCATTTCAGGGTGAACCATATTAAATCGGCTATTAAACCAATTTGTTTTACCAAAAGCAACATAAGGTTTATTGAGCTTTAAGCTGTCTCGAATCCATTTGTGTCCTCGAAACCAGACCAGTTCCATTACACCTGTGTCATCTCGAAAGGTGGCCACTAAACGTTTGCCTCGCTTTTGCGCTACTTCTTTAAATTCTATGATCTTACCAATAACCTGTACCTCTGCCGTATTGCGCTGCAACTGGGAGATTTTGTAATACTTAGTGCGATCTAAATAACGATTAGGAAATAAGTTGATTAAATCCTGATAGGTATGAATACCCAGTTCCTTGCGAAGTAAATCGGCGCGATTAGGGCCAACGCCTTTAAGGTAATCGATAGGGGTCTGAAGATTGGTGGTATTCATAAAACTAAAATAATTCTTTTGAATATATTAACAAGTGGTATTTTGGACTAAAGTTTGTTATATTCGAATTATGAAGTTATTGCTCCAATACTTTTTCTTTTTTATTTCCTTGGTTTGCTTGTCGCAACAAACCGATTATGTTGACTTTAAGACCGCTAAAGCAGATTTGGTGGTAAAGCCTAATGAAGGACAGATAGGAGGGCATATAGTTTACACTTTTGAAGTTTTAAAAGATGTGGACTCTATATTCTTGGACGCACAAAATTTCACACATATCGAAGCTTTGTACGATGAAAAGGTATATCATGATTATAATGGCAAATATATTGTGGTAAAACACCCTTTTAAAAAAGGAGAAAAGAACCAAATAGATATTGGATTTACAACCAATCCTAAAAAAGCCCTGTATTTTATTGGCTGGGATAGTAATGGAGGTTTCGAGAGTGCTTCAGCAAGCTCAGTACATAGCCTCAATCATCAAAATGGGCAAGTCTGGACCCAAGGTCAAGGTAAATACACCAGTAATTGGTTACCTTCCATAGACGACATGAACGATAAGATTGAATTTGATATATCCGTAGTTTTCGATAAAGGATATGAAGTTATTGCCAATGGGAAGTTAACCAAAACGGAAGATTATTATGGCAAAACTAAGTGGCATTACGATATGCAACAGCCTATGTCGAGCTATCTGGTGGCTTTAGCGATAGGTAAGTATGATAAAAAAGTTGAATATTCCAAAAGTGGAATTCCATTGGAAATGTACTATTATCCTGAAGATTCCTTGAAATTTGAGCCAACCTATCGATATACCAAACGTATGTTTGATTTTCTGGAAGAAGAAATTGGCGTACCTTATCCTTGGCAGAACTACAAGCAGGTGCCAGTTAAGGATTTTTTATATGCTGGAATGGAAAATACCGGTACCACCATTTTTTCTGATAGTTTTGTGATAGACTCTATTGCCTTTGTCGATAAAAACTATGTAAACGTAAATGCCCACGAATTGGCGCATCAGTGGTTTGGAGATTTGGTTACTGAGACCTCCGGTACACACCATTGGCTGCAGGAGGGGTTTGCGACCTATTATGCACTTTTGGCTGAAAAAGATATTTTTGGTGACGATTACTATTACTGGCGTTTATATGAATACGCCCAGGAACTCTTTGAGCAGGATAAAGCAGGGCAAAGTACGTCGCTTTTAGATCCTAAATCGAGTAGTGTTACCTTTTATAAAAAAGGAGCTTGGGTGTTGCATTTGTTGCGGGAACAAGTAGGCTATAAAGCTTTTAGAAAAGGCGTTAAGAAGTATCTGTTGAAGTATCAGTTTAAAAATGTAAAAACCGATGATTTTATTAAAGAAATTGAAAAATCAAGTGGGCAGGATTTGCGGAATTTTGTTGAAAAGTGGTTGAAATCTTCGGAATTGCATTATGAAGAACTAGAAAAAAGGTTTTTTCCTAATAAAGTTTTTATTCAAGATATGCATGGTCAGTTGAATCCATTAGGGTTAACTAGATACTTTCCCTTGGACTGTGATAATCAACCAGAAGCTTGTAAAATAATTTTCCTTCAATCGGATGATTCATTTTTAAACGAAAAAATTGTCGAGCAGTTAGGTAATAATATTTCTAAAGCAACTTTTTCAAAAGGCGATGTTAAAGTTCGACGGGCTATTGCTAAGGCAATGACTGAAATCCCAAAAGAATTAAAAGAAGATTACGAATCGCTTTTAACCGACAAATCGTATCTCACTATAGAAGCTGCTTTGTATAATTTGTGGACTAATTTCCCTGAAGACAGAATAAGGTATCTAAACCAAATCAAGGGCATTGTAGGCTTTAATGATAAAAATATAAGAACGCTTTGGTTGGCCTTAGCGTTGGTTACTTCGGATTTTGAACCCGAAAATAAACAGCGCTATTTTGAAGAATTAAGGGGGTATACCAATCCAAAATATCATTTTGAGGTGCGGCAAAATGCATTTCAGTATCTTAATAGCATCAAGGCTTGTGATAGGGTTTGCAAAGAAAATTTAGAACAAGCGGCAAAACATCATGTATGGCAGTTTTCAAAGTTTGCCAAACAATTATTAAAGGAAATCGATTAAAAAATGAAAGCATTAGTAATATCCGGAGGTGGTAGTAAAGGAGCCTATGCTGGTGGGGTAGCGCAGTACCTTATTCAGGAAATGGGATATGATTACGATATTTTTATAGGTACGTCTACAGGTAGTTTGTTGGTACCACATTTAGCCGCGGGAAAAATTGATAAGCTATACGATATCTATACGAATGTGCAGCAACACAATATTTTTAGCGTGAACCCCTTTATTCTACGCAAGAAGGGGAATCGCGAATTTGTATCCATAGATTTTATTAATACGCTTTGGCAATTCATTAAAATGAAACGGACCTTTGGTGAAAGTAAATCGCTGAGACGTCATATAAAAAAACATTTCACAATTGAAGAATACAATTTTATCAAGACCACTAAAGATGATGTTGTGGTTACCGTTTCTAATTTATCTAAAAACAGGGTAGAGTATAAGTCTATTAAGGATTGTAGCTATGAAGAGTTTTGTGATTGGATTTGGATTTCGTGCAACTACATTCCGTTTATGTCCTTGGTAAAGAAAAATGGATTTGAGTACGCCGATGGAGGCTTAGGTTGTGTGGTACCTATTCGTGAAGCGATTTTAAGAGGTGCTACCGAAGTGGATGCCATTGTGTTGGAGTCGGAGTCTATGGAGTATAATAAGGTGTTGGGTAAAAACCCATTTTCGCTTTTAATAAACTTGTTTGGGCATTTATCCGATCAAATAGAGCGCAACGACATTACCATAGGGAAGTTGGCGGCTAAAAACAGGGATGTTCAACTTAATTTATATTATACACCTTCAAAACTAACTGAAAACGCATTGATTTTTAATAAAAAACTAATGACATCTTGGTGGCAGCAAGGCTTTGATTATGCAAAAGAAAAATTATCGCAAGCCAAGTATAACGAATTACGGATCGATTAGAACAGTTCGCTAAGCTCTTCTTTAATAAATGATAATGCGGCATCACTAGGTGCTCTGCGATCCATCATTTCGGTTAAAATCACCTCGCGTAGCTTTTCGGCGGTCTCAGACTTTTTTAATAAACTGGCCTTTCTAATAAGCTGTATGGTTGCGTTTTTTGCAGCAGAAATGATGTTCCAACATTTATCGCTAATATAGATTTGCTGGGATAAATTGTGCTCTAATTCCTGTTCAATGGTTTGTATAAGTAACGATTCATAATCTTCTTTGTTTGAAGAGATTGGAGGTACTCTTATAAGTAGTTTGTTAGGAGAAATGCGTTCTAAATACAAGGCCATTCTTTCATAGGCCTGCAGGCGTAGGGGAAGCGCTGTAACTTCTAAGTCTTTTTTTAGTAAAAAGCGTCTGCGCCCATCTTCGTTTTTAGTATGTTCCTTAAAGAAATAATAAGCTAAAATCCCAACCACAAGAGAAGGAATCATATACATGAATAGGTCAACAATACGAGTAGCGTCCATAAGCTTTTAATATAAGTTAATAGGTTAATAGATTATTGGTTTATAGGTTTTTTGACCATTATCTGATTTTAGAAACCCGACTTAGCAAGTGTTAATTACTAAATCTACGGATTATTAATCCGTGAAGGTTTAGTTTTTTCCTCCCAAATATACACAATCTTTTAAGCTTTGCATTCCTAAAAAAGGAACAGGAGCTTTTTCGTAAGCATAGGTTCTGTTTAATTCTTTGGAGAGATTATGGTCGTCTACATTCATTTCAATATCCGACATTTTAAATTGGCAAGGGTGTTCGTAGCCGGCGGCATGGGTTATTTCAACAAGTTCTTTTCTAAAGGTCTTAAAATATTGTGCTAATCGTACCGACTTTAAGGTAGGGTCTATGCCATTTTGCAGCCACTTACTTTGGGTAGCTACGCCGCTAGGGCAACGATTGGTATGGCATACCTGGGCCTGTATGCAACCTATGCTCATCATAGCTTCACGGGCTACATTTATGCAATCTACTCCCATTGCAAAAGCCATAGCGGCTTTTGCAGGAAAGCCTAATTTACCACTTCCAATAAAAACAATACGCTCTGTTAGGCCTTTGCTTAAAAACAACTTGTATAGATCGCTAAATCCATATACCCATGGTAAGGATACATGGTCTGCGAAACTTGGTGGTGCGGCACCTGTTCCGCCTTCACCACCATCAACGGTAATAAAATCGGGGCCTTTACCCGTTTCTTTCATTATATCTGCCAGCTCTTCCCATTGATCCAATTTGCCTATGGCTGCTTTAATACCCACTGGTAACCCAGTTTTTTTAGCAATGTCTTCTATAAAATTGACCATCTCCGGTATGTTAGAAAAAGCCTTATGGTTTGGAGGGGACAGCACGTCTTTACCAATTTCAACACCTCGTATTCTTGCTATTTCCCTAGAGATTTTTGCTCCAGGCAATACACCGCCCTTACCAGGCTTAGCGCCCTGTGATAACTTGATTTCTATAGCGCGTATGAACGGATTGTCGTCAACGAGTTGCACAAGCTTTTCCATGGAAAATCCACCATCTTTTGAGCGACACCCGAAGTAGCCTGTCCCAAAGTGAAAAATAACATCTCCGCCATTACTGTGATAGGGCGACAAACCGCCTTCCCCTGTATTATGGTATGCCCCAGCTATTTTTGCGCCCTTGTTAAGAGATTCAATGGCTTTAGCCGATAAAGACCCAAAACTCATGGCCGAGATATTGATAACTGAAGCTGGCCGATAAGGTCTTTTTCGCTTGTTGAACTCACCCATGACTTTGGCACTAGGCAAAAACGTTTTGTCAATACTATTTGGGTGCGAAGCATCTATAGTAAATGGAATCATTGCGTTGTTAATGAATATATGCTGGTGTGCATAAATATCCCTATCGGTGCCAAAACCTTCGTAATTGTTTTCTTTTTTTGCAGAGGCATAAATCCAACTCCGTTCAATACGGTTAAAAGGCAATTCCTCTCTATTGTTGGCAACAAGATACTGCCTTAGTTCTGGGCCAATTTTTTCCAGTAGATATCTTAAATGACCAATAACGGGGTAGTTATGGGTAATGGTGTGGTTTCTTTGTAAAAACACATCCCTAATAGCAATGACAACCAAAATAAAAAGGGCCCATTGCCACCAAGAAATATGGGATAGAAAATCTAACATGGTAAGAGGTTTACTGGTTTAAATAATCAAAAGTAATTTGGGTTAAGGCTTTAACTCCTAGGAGCAATCCGCTTTCATCAATAAAAAAATCTGGTGTGTGGTGCGGAAAGGCTTCGGTTGTGCCTTTGGTCATGCCGCCCAAAAAGAAATAAAATCCGGGAACCTGTTCTTGAAAATAGGAAAAGTCCTCGCCGCCAGTAATTGCTTTGCTCAAAATAACATGTTCCGTACCGGCAACTTTTTGTAATGAAGGCAACATTTGTTTTACCAATTCGGGATCGTTATAGGTAATGGTTGTATTTTCTTGAAACTCTATTGTAGCGCTGCCACCATAAGCTTTTGCGATGGTCTCGGTCATTTCGGTCATGCGCGTGATAATGTGTGTTCTCATTTTTGGGTCTAAAGTCCTAACGGTTCCTATCATCTCGGCACTTTCTGGTATAATATTAAATCGTACGCCACTGGTTATTTTTCCAACGGTGATAACGGCTGGCTCAACAAGTAGATTCGATTCCCTACTAATGATACTTTGAAACCCATCAATTATTTTAGCTGAAATATAAATGGGATCGACACCATTCCATGGAGCAGAACCATGGGTTTGCTTCCCTTTTACGTTAACTACAAAGCGCTCAACGGAAGCCATAAAACCTTCAGGTTTGTACTTAATTTGACCAACTGGAATGTTAGACCGAATATGTAACCCAAAGATGGCATCCACTTTAGGGTTTTCCAATACTCCTTCTTTAATCATAAGGGGAGCTCCGCCTTCTTCACCTGGTGGCGGGCCTTCTTCTGCTGGTTGAAAAATAAATTTAACCGTACCTTTAATTTTATCTTTGTTTTGGGACAGTATCTCAGCTACACCCATTAAAATAGCCGTATGGGTATCGTGCCCACAAGCATGCATCACACCGGTTTCAGTGTTTAAAAATGTGGTTTTCACTTCAGATTTAAATGGTAAATCATTGCGTTCGGTTACTGGTAGGGCATCAATATCGGCACGTAAGGCTATAACTTTTCCGGACTGTTCTCCTTGTAGTATGCCCACAACCCCGGTATGGGCTACCCCTGTTTGCACTTCCAATCCCAGAGCTTTTAAGTGCTCGGCAATGGTCTCGGCAGTATTAAATTCCCTATTGGACAGCTCTGGGTTTTGGTGAAAATGCCGCCGCCATTCAACAACCTTAGGTTCAATATCTTTAAATTGTTGGTCCAGGCTCGTTTGCCCAAAAGCAAGAACGGTTCCGAAGAAGGTAAAAAAGAGAAAAGTATATTTCATAACGCACTGTGTTTTCAAGTCTAAAGATATTCAAAATTTTATAATGCACAGGGAGGGGACAATTGTTTATAATTATTAATAAAATGGCTTATTTAAAAGCATAACATTGGTTATTTTCACGGTTTAAAATGAATTTGATTTGGAGAAGTATTTAAGTCAGTTAAATGAAGCACAGTTAGCTCCTACATTACAGATAGATGGCCCTATGATTGTTATAGCTGGAGCGGGGTCTGGGAAAACCCGGGTGTTAACTTATCGCATAGCCTATATGATGAGTAAGGGTATTGATGCCTTTAATATTTTGGCATTGACCTTTACCAATAAGGCGGCGCGTGAAATGAAAGAACGTATTGCTACTATTGTAGGCGATAGCGAAGCCAAAAATTTATGGATGGGAACCTTCCACTCGGTATTTTCCAAAATATTGCGTATTGAAGCCGATAAATTGGGTTACCCGAGTAATTTTACAATTTATGATACCCAGGATTCAGATAGATTGATAGCATCTATCATCAAGGAAATGAATCTGGATAAGGATATTTATAAGTACAAACAAATACGATCCCGTATTTCATCATATAAAAACAGTTTGATTACGGTTCGTGCGTATTTTCAAAATCAAGAACTTATTGAAGCCGATACCATGGCACGCCGCCCTAGAATGGGGGATGTTTATAAGGAATATGTGGATCGCTGTTTTAAAGCAGGGGCGATGGATTTTGATGATTTGCTTTTAAAAACCAATGAGTTGTTAACGCGTTTTCCGGAGGTTTTGGCTAAATATCAAAATCGTTTTAAATACATTTTGGTGGATGAGTATCAAGATACCAACCATTCCCAGTATTTGATTGTTAGGGCGCTTTCCGATAAGTTTCAAAACATTTGTGTTGTAGGTGATGATGCGCAGAGTATTTATGCGTTTCGTGGTGCGAATATTAATAACATCCTTAATTTCCAAAAGGACTATGACGATGTTAATCTTTACCGATTGGAACAGAACTATCGTTCCACTAAAAATATTGTCAATGCAGCGAATTCCATTATAGATAAAAACCAAACCAAGTTGGATAAAGTGGTTTGGACTGCGAATGAAGAAGGACCAAAAATAAAGGTAAACCGTTCGTTGACCGATAGTGATGAAGGGCGTTATGTCGCCAGTACTATTTTTGAAAACAAAATGGAGCATCAACTAAAAAACAGTGATTTTGCTGTATTGTACAGAACCAATGCACAATCCCGTTCTATAGAAGATGCTTTGCGAAAGCGTGATATTAAGTATCGAATTTATGGAGGTTTGTCGTTTTATCAACGTAAAGAGATTAAGGATGTCCTGTCGTATTTGCGATTAATTATTAACCCTGCCGATGAAGAAGCCTTAAAGCGCGTGATTAACTTTCCGCCACGTGGTATTGGCCAAACAACGGTTGATAGGTTAATCGTTGCAGCAAATGGCTATAATAAGTCCATTTTCGATGTCATGAAAAACATTGATGCTGTTGATATTAAGATCAATAGTGGAACTAAAGCCAAGTTACAAGATTTTGTAACGCTTCTTGAAAGCTATCAGGTGATGAACCAAACGGCCGATGTGTTTGAATTGGCAGAGCATGTTACCCGAACCAGTGGATTGATTAGGGAGTTCAATAAAGATGGAACGCCAGAAGGGGTAACCCGAATGGAAAACATTGAAGAGCTTTTAAACGGTATGAAAGATTTTGTGGAAGGACAAAAAGAATTGGTAGACTCCACAGGATCGTTGGCCGAATTTTTAGAAGACGTAGCTCTGGCAACCGATTTGGATAATGATAAAGACGATCAAGACAGTGTTGCTTTAATGACCATTCACTTGGCTAAAGGTTTGGAATTTCCGTATGTTTACATTGTTGGCTTAGAAGAAGACTTGTTTCCTAGTGCTATGAGTATGAACACGCGTAGCGAACTGGAGGAAGAACGGCGTTTGTTTTATGTAGCATTAACGCGGGCCGAAAAGCAGGCTTATCTAACTTATGCCTTGTCGAGATACCGTTGGGGGAAATTGGTCGATTCAGACCCTAGTCGTTTTATTGAAGAAATTGACGAAGCGTACTTAGATGTTGTTACACCTATTGAAGAACGTCGTTTTAACCCAATGCTGGATGCCGATATTTTTGGTGATGCCATCCCAGAGCAAAGTCGGAGGGTAGAGCCTAATAAATTAAGATTTAAACCAGCAAAACAACCAGCCTTTAATAAAGGGGCTAAAAAAACACAACCCGAGAAGTTTCAGGTTAGCACCCCTAAAAACCTGAAGCCGGTTTCAAAAACTTCTAACAGCTCCCAAGATGAAAGTGCCAATTTATTTGATAATAATTTGGCTGTAGGAAATATGGTAGAGCATATTCGTTTTGGAACAGGAGAAGTTTTAAAAATAGAAGGCAAAGGAGCCGATACAAAAGCCGAGATTAAGTTTAGCCATGGCGGCGTTAAAAAATTATTGCTACGATTTGCTAAATTGAAGGTTATTGGATAAGCTTAAACTTGAAGCGTTAAATTTAAGTTTGTAGTTGGTTTTTCTTTAAAAGTATGTTTTAACTGCAAATTCAAATTGGTTAATAAAAATGTCCTTGAAATTAGATATGTTGTTTTGCTCATAAAACAACAACATTGCCTTTTTGTAATCAATTGAGTTAACAGTTCTGAATGATAATGGACAATAGTTATAATTTATTAAAATAGCATTACTTACTATTCTTGCCGTTCTTTTGTTTCCGTCCGTGAATGGCTGAATATAGGAAATCAATACCAGAGCTAGTAATGCTTTTTCAAAAACACTTTTCTTTCCATTTATTACCTTGCAAGCTTCCCTTAGAGCTTCCATTATTTGGAACTCATTATCGAGTGGTTTATAATTTGTTCCTGAAATACCAACACGTCGTTTTCTTAAGTTTCTTTCAATACCAAGCTCTTTGATCAAGATGTTATGAATATCCTCTATTTTTGATACTCTCAATGGATTTAAATAGTTTTTGTTTTCAATTATGAAATCAAGGGCGTCTTTATGGTTTAAAAGCATAATAGCTTCTTCCTTTGTTTTGCCTGAAGCGGTTTGTTTTTCTTTTAACAATCGTTCGGTCTCCAATAGTGAATAGGTGTTGCCTTCAATTTGAGAAGATTTCCAGCTCAAGTCAATGGCAAGTCTATCGAGTTCTTTTTGGTAGTCGGAAGGGGTGAGCTCTATAATGTTTTTTTCGTATTCTTTTTGCAGTAAATTGAGTTTGCTTAATTCACTTTCTGTAAACACATTATTTTTATTCAGAATATCTTTGATCAACTCAAAATTGAAGGTTTCCTTTATTTGTCTTTCATCAATTTCGTTTTCATAATATTTGTCGATGTCTATTGGCTGGATAAGTTCAAAAGATGGAGATAGAAAGTATTTTGTCCCTTTACCTTGACCTTCTGAAACTACATAACCTTTAGAAATTAACTTTGTTAAGGATCGTTTAAGTGTAGCGTAACTCACAGGAATGGTTATGCCTTCAAAAATCTCTTTGGAAGAATTTCCTTTTTTCTCTCTTATAAAATTTATGATTTGTTCGTCTCGTTCACTAATCATTTCAATATTTTAAGCTCATAAATATAACCATTAAAGCTCATATAAGTGTAATTTTGACCAATGTTTTTATTTTATATGAGCTACAACTGTATACCAGTTAAATTCATTATACACTAACGAACCATATAAACAGAATTAATGTGCCCATCGCCATCATATTCCATAACGGGGTTTTCGGGGTCGACGAGCCATTCGCCATCCACAATAAATTTATAATGATGCTTCCCGCCAGAAAGGCGAATGGTGTAATACCAGCCTTCGTCGGTTTTGATCATTTTTAAATCATTTTCAGACCAATTATTAAAAGAGCCTGCTAGTATAACCCTATGGGCATTGGCGTGATTGGGCAGGAAGAAGGTAATGGGCTTTTTAATATCTATTACCGAATTGTACTCGCCATATTCATTTTCAATTTTATTGGGGTTGTGGGGGTCTTCCATCCATTGCCCATCTACTATAAATCTATAGGCATATTCACCGGGGTTTATATTTAAGGTCAGTTCCCATCCGCCATTTACCTTATGCATTCTAAATAAAGATTCGTTCCATTTATTAAAACTGCCGGCAACAATGACTTTTTTGGCATGTTCATAGCCCTTGAGTTTAAAGCGGGCATTGCCATTTTTATCGGGGTAGGCCATGTACATTTTTAAGTTGTAAACACCTCTTAACCTTAAACCATATTTTGTGGCTTTGGCAATATTAGGATCATCACGAGAGGGCTCTACCCAATAGGCATTATTAATAACGTATTTGAATTCCCATGAAAAAGCATCGGAAAAATCGGTTATATTTTTTCTAAGCTCATAGATATTGTCATTAATTTTGGCCATGCGCCATTGTTTCATGGACCAATTATTGAACTCACCAGAAACGACTACGCTTTCAATATCAAAATCCCTAAAATCGAGTTTTACGCTCGAGTTGTCTTTTGTTACTTTGTCGTAATCACGCCTATCGAACGTAAAAACCACTTCGTCACCTTCAATTCTATAACCTTTCAAAGGCAATTCTTGCGAGCTCACAATTAAAGGCACTAGAAATAGAATGAATAGGATGCTATGTAAACCTGTAATTTTCAAAATCGTTGTATAGGGTAATTTATAAAATATAATTTTTCTTTCTGATAGTTTATAATGGTTCTTTTTTGCTTAAAAAATTCGTAGCCTAAAATACCGTCCAATTGCGTACCGAAGGCCTCATTCATTTGATTCAAATTGGTTAACACGGTATCCATTGGTCCAAAGTAAATAGTGTTACTCAATTTAACACGGTGCAATTTTCCTGCCAATACTTCAATCTCTTTGTTTGATGCTCCTGTAAGGACCAAGCGTTTCGTTGGAATAAAATATTTTAAGGCTTTACGTTTAACACTCTTGTTAATTTGGTTAAACTCTGCTGCTGTATCCAAGCCAAATCGCACTTTTTGGTCATTAATGCTTCCGTTTAATACAATAGTATGCTTTTTTAAAGAAAAATCAATACTATCGATTATTTTTTCCAAATATACTTTTTGTGCTAGCTTGTTTCCCAATCGGTCAACTCGTGTTAATGTCATTTGATTTAAATACAAGTCAATAAACACCTCATAATCTTTAAGAATGCTATAACCTATAATGCCCAATAATTTTATTTTTTTTGAATTTTCGATATGGGATAGATCAATAACATCAGAGGTCTTGTCCTGAAGTTTAAAATTATTCAAAAAGAATTCCTTAATCTGCTTTTCATATGGATTGTCTATAGTGTTTATTACACCTGAAGTTGTGACGCCTTTATTTTGATGGTTATAAAGTTTTGGGAAATGTACTTTATTAAGAATCATATGCTCAGATCCGGTATCGATAATAAAATTACCATTTTCACCTAAGAGCTGTCCTTCTATAACCATTAAGTGGTCTATTACTTTAAAGGGAATTCGGGTTGTATGCTCATTTACTATTTCGGCTTTGGTAAGCAATATTGGTAAATTAACACCGTCTAGGGCAAAAGCAAAGTTACAGCCAATAAAAAATAGGAATATGCGAATTAGCCATCTAAACATATAATTAAGACTAAATTAAACTTGAAATGTTACAGTTTTTTTTATGATTTATGTTAATTGTGAAAACTTTAAGTTGTCTTACATTTGTATATGAAAGCGTTTTACTTATATGGCAGCATTTTATAGAATTTACGAAGAGAACCCAAATCCAAGGGAGATAGCTAAAGTGGTTAGCATTCTTAAATCGGGGGGCTTGATTATTTATCCAACCGATACGGTTTACGGACTGGGCTGTGATATTACAAACTTAAGGGCCTTGGAGCGTATTGCTCGGATTAAGGGTGTGAAATTGGATAAAGCCAATTTCTCTTTTGTTTGCCACGATTTGAGTAATTTAAGCGATTATGTAAAGCAAATAAACTCTACGACATTTAAAATATTGAAGCGAGCCCTGCCAGGTCCCTATACCTTTATTCTTCCAGGAGCCAGAACATTACCAAATCCGTTTAAAAAGAAAAAGACCGTAGGTATTCGTGTGCCCAATAATGCCATAGCTTTAGATATTGTTAAACAATTGGGCAACCCTATTGTGTCGACCTCTATTCGTGATGAAGATGAAGTTTTGGAATATACCACAGACCCAGAACTTATATTGGAAAAATGGGGCAGTATTGTTGATTGTGTAATTGATGGTGGTTATGGTGACAACGAGCCTTCTACCATAATTGACCTTTCGGAGAGTGAGCCCTTGATAGTGAGGGAGGGTAAAGGAGATTTGGATATTTTATAAATTAAAAAAGCTCAACTTTTAAGGTTGAGCTTTTTTAAATGTATTTGTGATCTTTATTAGTTGCCTGCAGCAGCTAAGTTTTTCATTTCTTTTTCGATCATGTCATAGAACTGATCGATTTTTGGAAGGATTACAATACGTGTACGTCTGTTTTTTGATCTGTTTTCAGCAGTATCGTTATCAACTAAAGGCACATAAAAACTACGACCAGCAGCAATTAACTGACTAGATTTTACACCTAGTTCTTCTAAAACCCTAATAATAGAAGTAGAACGCTTAACACTTAAATCCCAGTTGTCCAATAATGGCTCTTTTCTGTAAGGTACATTATCTGTATGTCCTTCAACCATGCATTCGAAATCCGGTTTACTATTTACAACTTTAGCAACTTTAGCAAGTACATTTTTTGCTTGCGAGGTTACATTGTAGCTACCGCTTTTAAATAATAATTTATCAGCGATAGAAATAAATACAACACCTTTTTCAACATTTACTTCAATGTCTGGATCATTAATACCTACTTCACGTTTTAAGCTAGTAACCAATGCCAATGTAACACTATCCTTTTTAGTGATAGCGTCTTGTAAACGGGAAATTTTTAAGTCTTTTTCTTTAATGCTTTCTAAGGTTTTTTCAACGTTACTAGCACCTTTGGCAGATAGAACTTGTAAATTATCGTTACTTTTTCTTAAATCGGCTACCTGTTCTTCTAAAGCAGTTGCTCTAGCAGTGGCAGATGCTCTATCTTCTAAACAAGCATTTAATTTTACGGTTGCAGAATTAAGTAAATCCTGTGTTTCATTTTGTTTTTCTTGAAGTGCCATGAATTCTTTTTTAGAAACACATGAACTCAAAAAAATTACTGTTAATAAGCTAAGTAATACAATTTTTTTCATAATTATCGTATCGGATTAATTTTAAAATTAAGTTTGCACAAAAATATATAAAAATCAGCCGTTTTTGGCATTTTAACATAACTTTTACGAACTATTTTATAGATTTTTGTAGCGTTTCTTTCTATTTACGAAATAGTCCATAACTATGGATGTTCTTTTGTAGTACTTTATTTTAGTTTTTACTGATCTTCGTTGTTTCAATAATTTGAAAATCTTTCCATAAAAAACAAAATGGGCTTTTATTATGGCAAATGTATGATTGGGTTTTAATTCCAATAAGAATTTTATTCCAGCTATACCATCTAGCACCAGTCTAGGAAAAAGTAATAAGGCAATATGCCCTTTTGCGTTTTTGGTTAGCGTAAACAGACTGTTTCTAAAATTAAGATATGTTTTTTTTGGGCTAAGGGTATTAAGGGTCGCCCCTCCAACATGGTAAACAAAAGATTCACTACAATATTTAATATTGTGACCACCGTTTTGTGTCCGCCAACATAAATCTATTTCCTCCATATGAGCAAAAAACGATTCATCAAAACCCTCTAACGATTTAAACACAGCGCTTCTAATAAAAAAGCAGGCTCCAGAAGCCCAAAAAATGTTCGAATTATCATTGTATTGGCCTTCATCCTTTTCAATAGTATCAAAAATGCGTCCGCGACAGTAGGGGTACCCATATTTATCAATAAAGCCACCTGCTGCTCCTGCATATTCAAAAAAATCCCTGTTATTGAAATCCAAAAGTTTAGGCTGTACAATGGCTGTGTTGGGTTCGGTATTAAAGATGTCAATAATTGGAGATAGCCAGTTTTTGGTAACTTCTACATCACTATTGAGAAGGCAAAAGACATCGGCATCAATTCGCTTTAACGCATCATTATAACCTTTGGCATAGCCACCGTTTATTTCGTTTTTAATGATCTTTACTGAAGGAAAATGAGTTGCAGTAAAGGCAACCGAATCATCTGTGGAAGCATTATCGGCCATATAAATATCGGCTTGCTTTGAATGTGTGATGACCGATGGTAAAAACTGTTCCAATAAGTTTTTCCCGTTCCAATTCAGTATAACAACAGCTAATTTCATCCTTGATAATTTGGAATTTCTTTTAGGAAATGATAACGTTCTTGCTCGAAATCCATAGCACAATAATAATGATTTATTCCGTTGGTAACCATTAAATAGGTTGCATTTAAAACCAAATTATACTGAGCTATTTGATCGAATGTGTTTTGATTAATAGTAACACTGGGCGCTTTACATTCTACAATTAAATGAATGCTCCCATCGGGATTAAAAACCACCACATCGTAACGTTTCTTTAAATCGTTAATTATCAATTCTTTCTCTACATTAATTAAAGATTTAGGATATCCCTTTTCGTGAATTAAAAATTGAATGCAATGTTGCCGTACCCATTCTTCTGGTTGTAAAACCACAAACTTTTTGCGAATGGCATCAAATATAGAAACTTTATTTTCGCTATTTTTGAATCGGAATGGATACTTTGGAAAGTTAAGTGCTTGCAATACTTGGATTTTATGATTTTTCAAAGTTACTCTACTATAACATAAATAACAATAAGCAATACATAAATTCCTAGAGGTTACTTTTTGTAATTAGGATTTGGTGTTAAAATTTGAACATTTACAAGATTTGGACGAAGTAAAACAGCTGGTAACAGATATAAAAAATCGCAAGATAAAACCCATTTATTTTTTAATGGGCGAGGAGCCGTATTATATTGATAAGATTTCAGATTTTATTGAAGACACTGTATTATCCGAAGAGGAGCGGGGCTTTAACCAAGTGGTACTATATGGAAGAGATATCTCTATTGAAGAGATTGTTAGTAATGCCAAGCGGTATCCTATGATGGCAGAGTACCAGGTGGTTATTATAAAGGAAGCACAGGACTTAGCGCGCACTATTGAAAAATTGGCTTCATATGCCGAAAATCCGCAACCCACAACCATTTTAGTTGTTAATTACAAGTATAAAAAAATTGATAAGCGTAAAGCGCTTTATAAGACTATAAAAAAGGTTGGTGTTGTTTATGAAAGTAAAAAGCTTTACGAAAATCAAGTAGCCGATTGGATTCGCAGGGTATTATCCTCTAAAGATTATACTATTACGCCTAAAGCCGCCCAAATGTTGGTTGAGTTTTTGGGAACCGATTTGAGTAAGATTAATAATGAGTTGGAAAAGCTTCAAATTATTTTACCAAAAGGCAGTCAAATTACACCCGAGTTGATTGAAGAAAACATAGGTATTAGTAAAGACTTTAATAATTTTGAATTACGCAAAGCCATTGGGGAATGCAATGCTGTTAAGGCATATCAAATTGTGAATTACTTTTCTGAAAACCCTAAGGATAATCCAATGGTAGTTACCGTATCCCTGCTGTTTAATTTTTTCTCCCAGTTATTGCATTTCCATGGTTTAACCGATAAGTCACCGCGTACTGTGGCATCGGCATTAAAAATCAACCCATATTTTGTAAATGAATATATTACTGCCGCTAGAAATTATCCCATGAAAAAAGTGAGTGCTGTAGTAGCTACGCTTAGGGAGTTTGATGTTAAAAGCAAGGGCGTAGGGGCTAATGCAGTACCCCAAGGCGATTTATTAAAGGAATTACTGGCTAAAATTTTATAGTTTGGAGCTAGAAGCTAGAAGCTAGAAGCCAGAAGCTGGAAACTAGAGACTAGAGACTAGAGACTAAAATCACACATAAACCAAAAAAGTAAGCATTAACATGGTGAAAAGTATTTTGATAGGCAAGCAAGAAAAATAAATTTGTTTATGCTCTTTTCAAAGGTATATATTATTGCAAAATCCCATTTTTATTATGTTCTTAATTTAATTTAGATAATGAATGTAGATATACACCCCAGTTGGAAACCATATTTGGAAACGGAATTTAACAAGCCTTATTTCAATCAGTTAGCTAATTATGTAAAGCGGGAGTATAAAAGCCATGCCTGTTTCCCTCCAGGCAATCAAATCTTTAATGCGTTTAACGCATGTAGTTTTGATGATGTAAAAGTGGTTATTATTGGTCAGGATCCATACCATGGGATGGGGCAAGCCAATGGGCTGTGCTTTTCGGTTAACGATGGCATAGCACATCCACCATCTTTGATGAATATTTTTAAGGAAATAGAAGCCGATATGGGAATTCCTTACCCTAAAAGTGGTAATCTGTTACGTTGGGCCAATCAAGGCGTGTTGCTGTTAAATGCAACATTAACAGTTAGGGCAAACCAAGCGGGGAGCCATCAAAATAAAGGCTGGGAAACTTTTACCGATGCTGTTATAAAATTAATAAGCGATAAAAAAGAAAGTAATATTGTGTTTTTACTATGGGGTGGTTATGCTAAGAAAAAATCCAAGCTCATAAATAATACAAATCACCATGTGCTAACATCTGGGCATCCATCGCCATTGAGTGCTAATAGAGGGTATTGGTTTGGTAACAAACATTTTAGTAAGACTAACTCCCTGTTGGAGCAAGCGGCTCTTCCTCCAATACTTTGGTAAGCGTAGGTCTCATAACAACTGGTCTCTCGGCAGGAGACTTTTGCTTTTTGAGGGTTTTTGAACAGCTAAAAAATAATAGTAGAAAATTAATTGCAACTAAAGCTAGAATACAAAGCGTAATTGTTAATAGCATAGACTAGGGGTTTTTAAGATTAAGACAAAATACATATATATCCGATTATATACAAGTAATTGACTGTTTATCTATAAATTTTTTACAAAAGTAATAAATAATTATTACTTAATGTTATGTAATTGAAAGAAAAATATTAAAATTATATTAAGATAACTAATCGGTTATAGTAAGGGCCTTATTCTGTAGTTCTGAAGGCAAAATATCTTTATGTACCATAATAGATATTGTTTTTAACATAAAATAGGCTTCACTCATATAAATATACCCCCCGTTTGATACACGACTCGAATTAGATCCCCATGAATTTTTCACCTTATAATATGTATTTCCTTTTTGGTCTTTAACAATTCCTGTTATGTGCATTAAATGATCGTCTGTGGTATTAAAATTTTCAAACTCTTCTTGCCTGTAACTTGCATTAATTTCTTTTTCAGGTAGAATTTCTGTTAGTATTTTAGTATTATCATCTTTATTTTGCGGAATTACAGCAATACCATGCTTAGCAGAGAAGGTTTTCTCACTAACATCACAATCCAATTCAATGGTATATCCTTTTTTTAGAGCATTATTGGTAATGCTCACCAAGTCGTCTAGTGGTACATTCAAAAAGGTTCCATTGGAGAAATTATCAGGGATATTCAATACAAAATTAGCGTAGTAGGGTACATGTGTAAAAGAAGTTATGGTAATATAGTCGTTCGGGTTGATTTTGGTATACTCCAAAAAACTCAAAGGCGTATAGGTTTTACCTTCAAACTCAAAATTCGAGATGGTAGCTCCTAAATACGAATCTAATACATTATTCAGGTTTAGTTTCCAATCTCCTTTATAATCTTTAGGGCTTTTAAGGTATTGATCCAGTATGGTTTTCAAACTATCTGCCAATTTAGAGTGATCATGACGCTGTTTGCCATTGGGTAAGCCAGAATAGATGCTATTGGGAACTAGACCAAATTCAGAAATACTATTAATGACGTCATGAGCCAAGCCGCCTTCACTAAATTGAGCTTTACCCTGTCTCATTACATAACTCCAGGCCTTTTTTGGATAGGTGTGTCTAACATTATATATTTCTGAAATATCTATGCTTTGTCCTGTAAGTCTAATAATTTCACTTTCTAGAAAGGATGACGTTGAAAAACTCCAACAGGTTCCTGTTTTGCCCTGACTAATCACAGCTGTTGCTTCGATGTCTGTTACGGTTTCAAATTGATAGGATTGAGAAAAAGATAATAGTGAACAAAGTCCAAAAACAAGTCTTAAAAAATTATTTTTCATGGCAGAATCAAAGGTATTTATGAAATAAAATCTATTTTTGGCTAAAATAATGAATATGGAGCAAGCGAATTGGGTAATAGCCAAAGAATATGAAGATATTACCTATAAAAAAAGTGGAGGTGTTGCTAGAATAGCATTTAACCGACCCAATGTACGCAATGCCTTTAGGCCTAAAACCACAAGCGAATTATATGATGCCTTTTATGATGCTAACGAAGATGTAAATATTGGTGTAGTATTACTATCTGCCGAAGGCCCATCAACTAAAGATGGTGTGTATTCATTTTGTAGTGGTGGCGATCAAAAGGCTAGGGGACACCAGGGTTATGTGGGTGAAGATGGTTATCACCGTCTAAACATATTGGAAGTTCAGCGTTTAATTCGTTTTATGCCAAAAGCGGTCATTGCTGTTGTGCCTGGTTGGGCTGTTGGTGGCGGCCATAGTTTACATGTAGTATGCGATTTAACCCTAGCTAGTAAGGAGCACGCTATTTTTAAACAAACCGATGCAGATGTTACTAGCTTTGATGGTGGATATGGTTCGGCTTATTTGGCTAAAATGGTTGGACAAAAAAAGGCACGTGAAATTTTTTTTCTAGGGCGTAATTATTCTGCCCAAGAGGCTTTTGAAATGGGCATGGTAAATGCAGTAATTCCCCATGATGAATTAGAGAATACTGCATATCAATGGGCTCAAGAGATATTAGCTAAGTCCCCTACATCTATTAAAATGCTGAAATTTGCCATGAATTTAACAGACGATGGCATGGTAGGACAACAAGTATTTGCCGGTGAGGCAACACGTTTAGCTTACATGACCGATGAAGCTGTTGAGGGTAGAAATGCCTTTTTGGAAAAGCGAAAGCCTAATTTTGAAAAAAAATGGATTCCCTAATATGAGTAGATTAGTATTATGGGTATCCACCATGCGGTTAAGAACCCTGCCGCTTTCTGTTTCTGGTATCATTTTAGCATCGGCCATGGCATCTTATAATGGTTATTTTAAGTGGAATATTTTTATTCTAGCCATTTTAACCACGTTAAGCTTTCAAATTTTATCCAATTTGGCTAACGATTATGGCGATGGTGTAAAAGGAACAGATAATGATGAACGGGTAGGGCCACAACGCGCTATACAAAGTGGCAAGATTTCTCCAGACGAAATGTTCAATGCCATTAGAATTAACATACTAATATGTATTGGGCTTTCCTTTTTTCTCATTTTTTCATCCTTTGGGGTTAAACACTTCTTGCTAACACTCTTGTTCTTTATATTAGGAATAGCATCTATTGTTGCTGCCTTAAAATATACTATTGGCGAGAGAGCCTATGGATACAGAGCTTTGGGCGATCTTTTTGTGTTTGTTTTTTTTGGATTGTTAAGTGTTATAGGTTGTTATGTCTTATATGCCAAAACCTTAGATCATGTGGTGTTTTTACCGGCTTGTGCTATAGGTCTTCTAAGTGTATCCGTTTTAAATTTGAACAATATGCGGGATTTGGTATCCGATAAACAGTCTGGTAAAATAACCATGGCTGTCAAGCTTGGCGCAAATCGAGTAAAGAAATACCATTATTTTTTAGTTGGCTCAGCAATTGTATTGTCGGCATTATTCGGAATTTTATACTACACAAGTATTTTAAATTTAATATTTGTTGTGGCTTATATTCCGTTGATAATACATCTTATTAAAGTTAAAAAAACAAACGACTTAAAATTATTGGACCCAGAACTTAAAAAGCTGGCACTCACTACATTTTTTCTAGCTGTATTAATGGCATTGGGGCATTTGTTATAAATGCTTACATAAAATATTCTTGGGGAAACAATTTTTAATTCTTGAGTAAAATCAGTATTTTTCTTGTATAAAACCGTATCATCATGAAGATTACATATTATGGTCATGCCAGTTTAGGAATTGAAGTGAATAACGTTACTATTTTGGTAGATCCATTCATAACGGGAAACCCCAAAGCATCACATATCGATATAGACGCACTGGAGGCAGATTATATTTTAATTACCCATGCACATCAAGATCATATTCTAGATGTTGAAGCCATTGCCAAACGTACCGATGCTGTACTTGTTTCAAACTTTGAAATCATTTCACATTTCGAAAAATTAGGATTGGAAGGGCATCCTATGAATCATGGAGGACAATGGGATTTTGAGTTTGGTACTGTAAAATACGTAAATGCCATTCATACCTCCTCCTTTCCAGATGGTAGTTATGGTGGGCAACCAGGAGGTTTTGTGATTGAAGGGGAGCATAAGAATATTTATATCGCTGGTGATACAGCACTTACTTTTGATATGAAGCTTATTCCCTTGCGAACCAAATTAGATTTAGCCATATTACCCATTGGTGATAATTTTACTATGGGAATAGACGATGCTATCATTGCAAGTGATTTTGTTGATTGTGATAAAGTTTTAGGTTATCATTTTGATACCTTTGGATATATTGAAATAGACCATGAAGAGGCCAAGCGAAAGTTTTTTGATAAAGACAAGGATTTGATGTTATTGGATATTGGAGCAAGTATAGAGTTATAGCTTATTTTTTTTTAAGCCATTCTTTACGTAAATCGTCACTAATTTGTCCGGAGCCATCATGCTTCCATCCAGGTGGCTTCATGAGGTATAGCCATCTATCCTTTAGTGTTTTGCGTCCAAAAAAAGCGTCTTTAAATAGATGTAGCCACTCTATAAAAGCAATCTTGACTGGGTTATAGGTGTTTATATTTTTCACTAAACCATAAACTACTTTTTCGTTCTTTAGTTCAGGTTGAAATGTACCAAATAGCTTATCCCAAATAATCAAAATACCAGCATGGTTTCTATCTAAATATAATGGATTGCTCCCATGATGAACTCTATGGTGTGATGGGGTATTCATAACAGCTTCAAACCATTTAGGCATTTTATCTATAGTTTCGGTGTGTATCCAAAATTGATATAATAAGCTTACCGACATTTGAAAAACAATCATACCGGGGTGAAAGCCTAACAGTGGTAGCCATAGCCAAAACACAAAAGAATAAAACCCACCCGACCAGGTTTGGCGCAAGGCTGTGCTTAAATTATAATGCTGGGAGGAATGGTGCACCACATGAGAAGCCCAAAATAAACGACATTCGTGCGAAATTCTATGAAACCAATAGTAACTAAAGTCATCAGCAAAAAATATAAGTATAAAACTCCACCAAGCAACAGGAATGGTAAAAACCCTAAAATTATCATATACAAGGAAGAAACATAAAAACACAAGGGCTTTACTAAAGTAACCTAAAAACACATTGCCCAATCCCATTGCAATAGATGCTAAGGCATCTTTAGTTTCATAACCTTTTACTGCTTTTAGGCCCTCTTTTAAGGTCAGGGACAGTTCCAAAAGCATGGCAACAATAAAAAAGGGAATAGCGTATATTATAATATCTGGAAACGTTGGCATGTGATTCTATAGTGAAATGATTCTCCGTATTTTACTTTTTATGTTTCTTTACGGATATTCAAAATTAATGATTCTAAAATACAAAAATAAATGAGTATTTTTGGCTGCGTTATGACGGCCAGATATGAGAAATATACTCTAGAATTTAAGCAGCCCAGCGGAACCTCGCGAGGTATATTAAGGACTAAGGACACCTATTTTCTTATGCTTAATGAAGGAAATAAGTTTGGAGTAGGCGAGTGTGGACTCTTTAGAGGGCTTTCTGCCGATGATAGACCAGATTATGAAGAAAAATTACGCTGGGCGTGTAATAATATTGGCTTAGGTTTAGAAAATTTGCTCACAGAACTTGTCGGACTGCCAAGTATTCAATTCGGATTGGAAACAGCCTTTAAATCACTTGAAGCCAACAGTCCCTTTAATCTATTTCCTTCTGGTTTTACAAGAGGAACCGATGCCATTCCAATTAATGGATTGATATGGATGGGGAGTGAAGCCTTTATGAAACAGCAGATTAAGGAAAAAATAGAAGCAGGTTTTACTTGTATAAAAATGAAGATTGGCGCCATCGATTTTCAAACGGAAATCAACCTTATAAAATCCATACGAAAAACATTTACTTCAAAAAATATTGAATTACGTGTAGATGCCAACGGCGCATTTTCACCAGGAGAGGCTTTAGAGAAATTAAAACGCTTATCCGATTACGATTTACATTCCATAGAGCAGCCCATAAAACAAGGACAATGGCAGGAGATGGTCAAACTATGTGAAGAAACACCCTTACCAATTGCTTTAGATGAAGAATTAATAGGCATATTTGCTGTAACAAAGCGAAAAGCATTGCTACAAACCATAAATCCACAATACATTATACTAAAACCCAGTTTGGTTGGTGGTTTTGGCGGAAGTGATTTGTGGATTGAACTGGCAGAACAACAAGACATAGGCTGGTGGATAACTAGTGCCTTAGAAAGTAATGTAGGCCTAAACGCTATTGCACAGTACACCTATACAAAAAATAGTAAACTGCCACAAGGATTAGGAACAGGAGGGTTGTTTACCAATAATTTTAAGAGCCCTTTAGAGGTTGAAAAAGGAACATTGAAATATAATAAAGACTTGAATTGGAACTTTAAATTTAATAATTGATGGGATTGAAGGTTAGCGGGGAGAAACTCTAATTCTAACTTAAAATTTTGAACTTAAAACTTAATATATGTATATAGCACAAGCATTTAATGTATTACACGATTGGTGGCGCTATTTGGTTGGGGTAGCAATCATAATTTTTGCAGTTATTATAGGTCAATTGCCTTTTACTTTTGCCGTTTTATATAAATCATTTACAAATGGTGATGGTTTAAGTGGGCTGGATGAGACCAAAATGATGCAATTGTTAGAACCCAACCTTAATCTTTTTTTAATGCTTTTGTCGTTTGCAGTGGGTTTGGTTGCGGTGATTCTGGTTAGTAAATATTTGCACAAACAATCCTTGACCCATTTAACGACTAGCCGACCTAAAATCGATTGGAGTCGGTTTTGGTTCGTATTTATTTTGTGGGGAGTGATTTCCAGTGGTATGGTACTTATAGATTACATTATTGCCCCAGAAAATTATCTGCTTAATTTTAAATTGGTACCCTTTATCATACTATGTGTCATTGCCATTGTGCTTGTACCTTTACAAACAAGTTTTGAAGAGTATTTGTTTAGGGGCTATTTAATGCAGGGGATAGGTGTTATTGTAAAGAACAAATGGGTGCCTTTAATTATAACGTCTGCCGTTTTTGGCTTACTGCATATTGCCAATCCAGAAGTAGACAAATTGGGATATATTATAATGGTGTATTATATAGGAACAGGATTGTTTTTGGGCATTATGACACTAATGGACGAAGGTATGGAGTTGGCTTTGGGCTTTCATGCTGCCAATAATTTGTTTACGGCGTTATTGGTTACTGCCGATTGGACCGCTTTTCAAACGCATTCCATTTTAAAAGATATGAGTGACCCGGAAACCATGGGACTAGGAGAAATTTTTGTACCGGTTTTTGTGATATTTCCTGTGCTGTTATTCATTCTATCCAAAAAATATAAATGGACCAATTGGAAGGACAGGCTTTTGGGAGAAGTAATTGAACCCCAAAGTGAAGATGATAAGGTTTTGGAATAACACTAGTGAACTATGAATTATTATGAACTTATTGGTTGGGTTGGGGCTGCATCTTATTTACTTTCCTATTTTTTGTTGAGTGCTAATAAACTAAAACACAATAGTGTAACATATCAGTTAATGAATGTACTAGGGGGGCTCTTTTTAGTGATCTGTGCCTATGATTCTAAAGACAAACCTAATTTGTTTACCAATTTTGTTTGGATGTGTATTGGAGTAGTAGCGTTGATATCAATTATTAAAAGACGTAGACGATAGCTTATGTTTAAAGTTCAACATGTTTAAAGCCGCTTGTTTGTAACGTTCAGTGTTTTCTAAATAAGCTTTATCATCCGTATCAAATAAAGATAAATAGTAATAAGCACCTTCCACCAACACGAAAATAAGTTCAGCGGTTTCCTTGGGATCTTTAACCTCTATAATACCATCTTTTTTAGCATCTTCAATAACTTCTGCTAAAAACTCCCTTAAAGAGTCATGCAAATCCTTAAACGCAGATTTTATATTGTCGTTTCTAAAAATAAGGGTGTAACAGCTGTAAAAAACACCGTCGTCTATTAGATTATTCCAATCTCGGGAAAATAAATTATCTACTGTTTTTATTAATCTAACATCACTGCTCTCCTCATTATTTATGGTATAAAGAGACTTATAATTTTCCAATATATAATTTATTAACCCAAATAATAAGGCCTCTTTTGTTTTGAAATAATGTAATATTAAACTGGTGTTTATTCCCATCACTTTAGCAACTTTGGCTATTGAGGTATTCTCTAATCCCTCTTGTTTAGCGACATTATAGAAGGCTTCTATAATTTCCCTTTGTCTTACTTTTTTTAAACTTTTTCTACCCATACTGCAAACATAGTTAATAATTATTTAACAAAAATAATATAATAATTTTAAATTGACTGACTGTTCAATCAAAAAATAATTTTATATATTAGCACCCAACAATAATTTAATCAAAATAAACAACCGAATGAAAACAGTAAACTTTTTGATTCTTGTAAGCAACAGAACAAAAGGTATTATCTTAAACAAATCTGGCTTTAATAAAAGCTTGTTGGCTTTGCTGATGATGTTTATGATAAACCAAAGCGTATTTGCTCAAGAAAAGATTGTAACAGGGACTATTATTGATGGTGAAACACAGCAGCCACTTCCCGGAGCAACAGTATTAATTAAAGGAACATCAAATGGGACGTCTACCGATTTTGATGGTAATTTTTCCTTAAAAGTAACTTCTAAAGATGCTATTATAACGGTGTCGTATGTGGGGTATGAAACCAAAGAAGTTTTAGTAGGTTCCCAAACCGAAATCACAATTACTCTGGCAGTAGATTCCAATGCCTTGGATGAAGTGGTGGTGGTAGGTTTTGGAACACAGAAGCGTGAAAACATATCGGGAGCTGTAGTGCCTGTAGATATGAAGAAGCTTGAAGACAGACCAACAGCTAATGTTTCACAAAGTTTACAGGGAACGGTTGCGAACTTAAATGTGACCTTTGCCAATGGAGCACCGGGAGGCTCGGCTTCCATTAATATTAGAGGGGCAGGTTCCATAGGGGGATATGGAAGTAGTGCACCTTTGATTGTTATAGATGGAGTTCCTTCTAGTTCAGGAGATTTAACGCGGTTAAACCCTGACGATGTGGAGTCCATGTCGGTTCTTAAGGATGCGTCTTCTGCAGCTATATATGGTGCTAGGGCGGCTTATGGTGTATTATTGGTGACTACTAAAAAAGGAAAGAAAAATAAAGTGACTTACTCAAACTCTTTTATTTGGGGAAAGCCAACCGTAACGCCTAAACCTATTACAGATCCCTATATTTACTCACGGCTGTTGGATATTTCAACCAGTAACACGCCTTGGAATTATGTAAGTTTTGATGAAGATACTTATGCCTGGGCAAGAGCGCGGTCTGATGATCCAACAGTGCCCAATGTAAGACTGGATCCTAATAGCCCAACACAATGGCAATATATGGGAGACAATAATTGGAATGACTATTTCTTTGATAAAGTAGCCTATTCCGAAAATCACAATGTGTCTATAAGTGGTACAAAGGATATCATTAGCTATTATGTCTCTGCCAATCATACCAAAGAGAATGGCTTGAACCGTTTAACAACAGATGATTGGACACGAGATGCATTGCGATCTAAAATTAACGTAGAACCTTATTCCTGGATGGATTTTGAGAACAATACATTCTTATCTTTAACAGAGCGAAGAACTCCAACCTATGGTTTAACCAATGTATATAATTTAAGGCCAACTGATGTGGCAAAAAATCCTGATGGTACCTGGGCTAACACGGCAGCGGGACATGCTGCAGCCAGAATGATTGATGGAGGAAAAACAATTGTTGATTATACGACGGTACAAACAACAAATAAGTTAAACTTATATTTTTTCAACAAGGATCTAAAACTAACCGGGGAATACACTTTTAAAAAGGAGTATAATAAAGACCATTGGGATGGAACCAAATACCAAATTGGTTATGGTCCCGACGATATAAGGGAAAATGAAAACTCTGATTATGCTTACGAACGTATGCGAGTTAATAAATACTCGGTACTTAACGTTTATGCCACATACGATAAAACCTTTAACAAGCATAAATTCAATGCAGTTGTTGGGTATAACAAAGAAGTTAACGAATATGAAAGTTTTTGGGCGCAACGCACGGGGTTATTAACTTCTATTCCAAACATTGCTTTGGCTTCGGGCGAGGATACAGTAGGGTATGATTTTTCGGACTGGGCGGTACAGGGCATATTTGGACGCCTTAATTATATTTATGATGAGCAATTGGTATTCGAATTCAATGGACGTTATGATGGGTCTTCAAGATTTCCAAAAGAGGGACGTTATGGATTCTTTCCTTCGGTGTCTGCCGCTTGGATTGCCAGCAAGAACTTTAGTGAATCACTAAAGAATACTATAAACCATTTTAAGATTAAAGGTTCTTGGGGAGCTCTAGGAAATCAAAATGCTTTTTTATATGCTTACTATAACCCATTACCTAAACCCAGAGAGTCTTCCTATTTAATTGGTGGTGATTATCCAACAAGAGTAAGTGCTCCAGGTTTGGCAATTGATCCCACTAATTATTCTTGGGAACGTGTAGTGACAACTAATTTAGGTGTTGAATTGGGGTTTTTCGATAACATGTTGAGTATGGACTTATCTACCTATTATAGAAATGTATATGATATGTTACAGCCTGGAGTAGAGTTGCCGGCTGTATTAGGGACAAATCCTCCTTTTCAAAATTCAGCAGATCAGCAAACCATAGGTTGGGAAGCGACTATTAATTATACAGATAGTTTTACAGTTGGTGGAAGCCCATTAGATATTAGTGCCTCTATAGTACTTTCAGATAATCAAACAACTATCACACGATTTAAAAATGATAGTAAATTATTTTCTGGATGGAGAGAAGGTCAAAAAAGAGGAGAGATTTGGGGATTGGAAAGTGATGGTTTCTTTCAAAGCCAAGAAGAAATAGACAATTTAGATGAGACGGCTATTATCCCTTGGGGGGCTCTTACTATTGTGCCTGGTTGGCCTAAATTTGTTGATCAGGATGGTGATGGTAAGATTTTACGAGGAAGCTCAGAATTAGACCCTAAAGATTTAAAAGTTATAGGAAATAGATCACCTCGTTACAACTATGGATTTAATTTTAATGTATCATGGAAAGGATTTGATGTTAGTGGCTTTTTACAAGGCGTAGGGAAAAGAGATTATTATCCAACACATTATTTGTTCTGGGGACCATATCAACAACCTTATGCCAATGTATATCCACATTTGCTGAATTTTTACAGAGCAGCAGATGATAGTCCAGCTTTAATGGCACAACATTCACAGTCGTATATAGACGCAGGCTTGGCCAATGCCAATACAACTAATGTAGAATATCCGGTATTACAAAGTTGGTTGGCCGATAGAAATTATGGTTCTGGTTTGGCAATTCCTAATACGAAGTACTTATTAAGTGCAGCTTATTTAAGGTTAAAGAACGTAACCGTAGGATATTCTGTTCCAGATAAATTGTTAGATAAACTACACATTTCAAAATTAAGATTCTTTGTTACAGGAGAGAATATTTTTGAGTGGTCAGATATTAAAGGGTTTGTTGATCCTGAGGCTACGGGAGCAGAAGGTTATGCTTATCCGTTTCAACGTAAACTTTCCATGGGCTTGAATGTTACATTTTAAATGAGAAAATAATGAAGATTATGAAAAATATACATTTATTAATATTAATTGTTACGGTAGCTTTTATAAGCTGTAATGATGACTTTTTAGACACACCGCCTCAGACGCAAATTGTAAAAGAGAATTATTTTACTTCTGAAGAACATTTACAACTGTACTTAAACGGGTTGCATTCGCTACCTGGTTATGGCATGTTTTTGAGTGATCAAGGAACCGATGATATAGCTACTACGGGAGCTGTTGAAATCAAAAACATAATGATAGGCACACCAACTGCAGAAAACATAGGAGGGGGATGGAGTTGGAGTTATTTAAGGGATATTAATTTCTTTTTAGAGAACTTTGATAAGGCCGAGGTTAATGAAGACGCTAAAAAGCATTACGAAGGTGTCGCCAGATATTATAGAGCCCAATTTTACTTTAGCAAGGTAAAGCGCTTTTCGGATGTACCTTGGTATGGTAAGACTTTATCAACTAGTGATGAAGATCTCTATAAACCAAGAGACCCTCGTGCTCTTGTGGTAGATAGTATTATAAGTGATATTCAGTTCGCCTCTAATCATATTAAAGAAGATGTTGCTCTAGGAAATATACACAAATGGGCAGCGGTTATGTTACAGGCCAGAATAGCATTGTATGAAGGAACTTTCAGGAAATACCATCCAGAATTAAGTTTAGAAGGTACAGCTAACCGTTTCTTACAGATAGCTAGAGATGCCGCTAAAGAGTTAATGGATTCAGGGGAATTTTCTTTACATAATACGGGTAATCCTGAAACAGATTATATGGACATGTTCCAATCGGAGGTTTTAGCCGATAATCCTGAAGCAATTTTAGTGAATGTTTATGATACGGAAAAAGATAAGTTTAGTGGGAGTTATACTGTATTTGGTGACTATGAACAAAGTCCTTCCAAATCTTTGATGAACAGCTATCTAATGGCTGATGGTACACGTTTTACAGATCAGTCTGGAGCAGACACAATGACTTTTGTAGAAGAATTTCAGGATAGAGATCCTAGAATGTCTCAAACCTTTGTGTATCCAGGGTGGGTTTGGGCAGGAGACACAAATCCTTATGTTACCGAGTTTAACAGAAATTTTACTGGATATCACCAGCTTAAAGGGTATAATAATTCAACTGAAGGAGCAGGTGTTGACGTCGCGGTTTATCGCTATGCCGAAGCATTGTTAGTTTATGCTGAAGCAAAAGCTGAGTTAGGAGAACTGTCTCAGGGCGATTTGGACTCATCGATCAATCTTTTAAGAGCGAGGGCTGGCCTTCCTGATTTAAATATAGTAGCGGCAAATGGTGATGTGGATCCGGTTATGGCTGCAAGATTTCCAAATGTATCAGGAACCAATCAAGGTGTTATATATGAAATAAGACGAGAAAGACGTGTTGAGTATGCAGCCGAAGGTTTTAGGTTTGATGATATGATGCGTTGGGCAGCTGGAAAAGAGTTTGAGATTTTACCAATTGGCATGTATATTCCTGGGTTAGGTAAATACGACATGACGGGGGATGGTATTGAGGATATCGCTATTATTGCCAGTGGAGAGGACATTCCTTCTCCTAAAGAACAAAATTCTCTTGGAGAGGATTTAATATATTATAAGGCAGGGCCTTTTGGTGATTCGGGAGCTTCTATTTATCTATCCAATGGGACATCTGGAAATATGGTAACAGAAAATGCTGTTAGAACATTTGTAGAGCCTAAATATTATTACAGACCTATTCCTCAACAACAAGTTGATTTAAATCCAAATCTAACACAGATTATGGGGTGGTAACCTTATTGACATACTAATTTTAAAAAGTATATAATGAAAAAATTAAAATATTTATTTATCCTAGTATTGGCCCTGTCCTTTTTAGGGTGTGAAGAAACGCCAGAGCTTTATGATTTTGAACGGTATAAGTTTGTTTCCTTTATTAGTGAAGAGGAATCGGTAATGGAAAATGCAGGAGATCATGACATCTTTTTAAGATATGATGGCAGTACATTAGAGGAGGATTTTACAGTAACTCTAAGTGTTGGGGGAACCGCTCAAGAGGGGACAGATTATAATGTAGAATCTAAAACGGTAGTGTTTAAGGCTGGAGAAATTAAATCGGAGCCATTTACAATTGATGTCATCGATAATTTACTAGACGGAACAGAAGACTTAACTATGGAAATAACTATAGAAAGTGTTAGTAACCCGAATATCGATATTGGGTTAGGTATCGTAAATCAGTCTAATAAAATAGAAGTTGTAACTATATTAGACAATGAGTGTAGTGAAGATATCGATATTTTTGCCACAGATTTAAATTGTGCAACGCCTTGGACGCCGCATACCGTAACAGGAACTATTGACGGAAGTGTTTTAACCCTAAGTGGAAATCTGGTTGATTATTCTCCCCTTTCAGTTGCAAACCTAGAAGTGAATCTAACCCCTGTGGAAGCAGGTGCTAAAATTGGATCAGCATCGTTTAACGACTATTATGTAGGATTGGTAAGCGATGGATATGTTTATCAATTTAGACAGGCAGGAGAAGGGACTTACGATGTTTGTAACAAAACAATCACTATATCAATTGAAGTGTATTGGGAATCAGGAGGAAGCTGGGCCTATTGGTATACTTCAGACAATATAATTACTATACCATAAACCAGTATTGAAAATTAGTATTTTGAGTTAGTTTAGTTATTAGAAAAGGGAGGTAGCCTCCCTTTTCTTTAAATCCAAAACAATGTTAAATAAAAAGACTGCCCTAAAATTTATCTTTGCTGCATTTGTGTTTGTAACAAGTTGTAAATGCAGTAATGAGGACAATGAAAAAAAACAACCTGATGAAAACACAACCCCCGAAGCTATGGTAGATTTTAACGGGGAATTAAAGGTACTCGCATTAAACATGTGGCATGAAGGTACAGCGGTTAATGGTGGGTTTGATGCCATAGCCGACATAATACTTCAAACGGAAGCAGATATCGTAATGTTATGTGAAACGGCTAATTATAACGAAACCATTTTTAGCAATAGAATAAAAGATAAAATGAAAGCGTTGGGAGTGGCGTATTATACCTTTCATTCAGCAAAGTCGTCAACAATCTTATCTAAATATCCAATCGTTTCAAAACCAGCAATAGGAACAACTTCACTAACAAAATGTATTGTTAAATTAGACGAATCCAAACAATTGGCTGTCTATGGAGCCCATTTAGATTATACACATTACGCCTGTTACTTACCTAGAGGATATGATGGTATTACCTGGAAAAAATTACCAGAGCCAATAACCAATATCAACGAAATTTTACAGCAAAATCTAGACTCAGGCCGCGATGAAGCCATTGAAATTTTTGTAAATGACGCAGCAGAAGAACAAAAAAAAGGAAATATGGTGCTTTTGGCAGGGGATTTTAATGAGCCTTCCCACTTAGATTGGACAGAAACCACAAAGGATTTGTACGATCATAATGGTACGGTAGTTCCTTGGCATAATAGTGTTACCTTACAGGAAAGCGGTTATTTAGATGCCTATCGCGTAAAATATCCCGATCCAGTAACCCATCCAGGGTTTACATGGGCCGCTTTTAATACAGATGTCCAACTATCTAAGTTGGTTTGGACTCCAGAAGCCGATGATAGAGATCGAATAGACTTTATCTATTTTAATCAAGATGCGCGTTTAACTTTAAACGATGTTATTATCGTTGGTCCATCTGGATGTATTGTAAATGGTCAAGGAAAAGAGGATACTTCTTTACAGGATAAATTTTTGTTGCCACAGGGCAAATGGCCCACAGACCACAAAGGCGTATTGGCAACCTTTAAAATAGAATAAGACAAACACAATGAAGAAACTATTCAACCTTATATTCATTTTAGCAGTCTGTTTTGGACATGCCCAAAAAAAAGACACCAAAGTACTTTTTGTAATAGTTGACGGTATTCCTGGCGATGTGATTGAAAAGGTACCAACACCAAACTTAGACAAAATAGCGGCTATAGGAGGATATACGCGAGCTTATGTAGGCGGGGGAAGAGATAGCTATTCACAAACACCAACCATATCGGCGGTAGGCTATAATAGTTTGCTTACAGGCACTTGGGTAAACAAACATAATGTTTGGGGAAATAGCATTAAGAAGCCCAACTATAACTATTGGACCGTTTTTAGAATGGCTAAGGAGTATAGACCAGAATTAAAAACCGCTGTGTTCTCTACTTGGTTGGACAACAGAACAAAATTAATAGGAGAAGGACTTCCAGAAACAGGTCATGTAAAAATGAATTATCATTTTGATGGTTATGAGCATGACACCATTGCTTTTCCTCATGGCACAAGTAGCCATTATATTCAAAACATAGACAAACATGTAGTGTCTAAGGCTTTTGATTGCATTAAGGATAATGCTCCCGACCTCTCTTGGCTATACTTAGAGTATACCGATCATATGGGACATGAGCACGGAGATGGAGACCTGTTTTACAATGCTATTAAGGAGGCAGATAAACAGATAGGAAAAGTATGGGAAGCCATCACATATAGACAAAAACAATTTAATGAACACTGGGAAATATACATCACTACAGACCATGGACGAACAAAGGAAGATGGAAAACATCATGGTGGACAAAGCGATAGGGAACGCCTAACTTGGATAGTGACTAATACCCAAAACTTAAACAGTTATTTTAAAACACATCAACCAGGCATTGTTGATATCTTGCCAACCATGTTACAATCCTTAAACATCAAACCCAAAAAAGAGTTGCTTTGGGAAATAGACGGTGTGCCTTTAACAGGAGAGGTTTCATTAGTAAATGCTAAAGCGGTTAAAAATGACAACACACTACATGTAACTTGGGACGTTATAAACACCAAAGGAAAAGTAAAAATCTGGGTGGCTACAACCAATGAGTTTAATACCGGAGGAACCGATAGTTATAAATTATTAGATCAAGTAGCCATCAAGAAAGGAGAAGCCTCAATTGATATTTCACAATTGCCTTCAAAAATATATAAGATTGTTTTAGAAACAAAGTATAATACAGCAAACACTTGGGTGGTAGAGAAATAATGATGATTTGTTGTTCGTTTTAAACTATTCGGTTTAAATAAATGTCAGTTCGAGTATGCCGACATTTACTGTCGGTATGTATCGAGAACAGTTTTCCGATAGGTTTGGATACAAGTACTTATCAAATCGAACAATAGATTATATAAAAGATTTAATATTCAAAAAGAAGAAAGTGGAAAAGAAATTTAACGAAAAACGGAGATCGGCTTTAAAAAAAATAGGGGCATCTATGGGGATGCTAGCTATGTCTCCCATTGTGCTGTCACAAGAAAGTTCCATTAACAAAAAACGTAAAAAGCTTTTAAAAGTAGCACATATTACAGATATCCATATTTCTACTGATAATAATGCTCCTGAGCGTTTTAAAAAATGCCTGGAAGACATAAAAAAGCATCAAGTTGATTTTTTTCTGAATGGGGGCGATACCATTATGGCTGCCGATTATGGGCATATTACAAGAGAGCAAGTGATCAAGCAATGGGATGTTTGGAAGGAACTTAGAAAAGAATTTGACACATACCATATGTACAGTTGCTTGGGTAACCATGATATGTGGTGGGCAGCACCAGATAAGAGCGACGCTATGTATGGCAAAGACTATGTTGTAAAGAACCTGGAAATCCCCAAAAGATACTATAGCTTCAAGAAAAACGATTGGCATTTTATTGTTTTGGATAGCAATAATAAAAATGCAGGGGCGTTGGATGATGAACAACGCGATTGGCTGGAACAGGAACTGCAAGCTTTACCACATAAAGCCTTTGTATTGGTTATGACACATTACCCTATTTTGGGAGTGAGTACCATTCCATATGGCGGTAGCCATACCGATAGTAAGTATATTACCAAATTATTCTATAAGCACAGAGACAAAAGCATACACTGCATTAGTGGCCACATGCACCTATTGGATAAAGCAGTCTATAACGATGTGAGTTATTATTGTAATGGTTCCATGAGCGGTTTCTGGTGGGGTGTAGGCGATGAAGAATCGGCAGGAAAATGTTGGTATCATGAAACACCTCCAGGATATACTATCATCGAGTTATTTGACGATGGAAGCCTTACAAACACTTATTATCCACATGCTTATTAAGCATGCAAATATTTATTCCAAAGAACTATAGACATGTTAAGACAATCCAAACCAATTTACTTATATATATACATTTTTTTGATAAGTTTAACATCATGTAAAGTACAGCAAAGTACCGTAAGTACAGCACAAGATGCTCCAATGGTATTAAAAGGGCCAGCCTGGGCGGCGGCATGGCAACAAAAGGCAGGAGAATATAAAGCCTTATGCCATCAAGCCTATAACTTGGCACATATGAGATTGGACGATTTAATACAGCAGCCCTTCGATAAACCATTGGCAATAGTCACAGATATAGACGAAACAGTATTGGATAACAGTCCATATCAAGTGCATCAAGCCATACATAATGCAGAGTATAGTGATCCTTCATGGGTAGAGTGGACCGCAAGGGTAGATTGCGATACCGTTCCAGGTGCATTATCGTTTTTTCAATATGCAAAAAGCAAAGGCGTAGCTGTTTTTTATATCACCAACCGTCTCGAAGAAGAAAGAGGAGCCACATTAAAGGATTTACAGCGATGGGGGTTCCCTGATGCGACAGATGATCATCTGACCATGAAAACTACTACGTCCAGTAAAAAACTCAGAAGAGAAAAAGTATCTAATAACTATGAAATCCTTTTATTGCTAGGGGATAACCTTAGTGACTTTAGTGCTGTTTTCGATAAAAAGCCGTTGGAAGAACGCAATGATAAGGTACGGGAAAATGCATCTAAGTTTGGGAATCGATTTATTGTATTTCCAAATGCCATGTATGGCGATTGGGATGGTGCTATCTATAAACACCAATATAGTTTGCCTCCACAAGAAAAAGAAAGCATCATTATGCAAGCACTTAAAAAATACTAGAGTGATTCTATATAAAAACCAATATTTTCAATAAATAAGTTATATTGACATTAACAATAAAGCCATAAAGATGAAAAAAATTACGTATTGCCTTTTAGTTTTAACCTTGTTTCTAGTAAGTTGCAAAACACAAGAGAAGCCTTATAATTTTAAGATTATGGCATGGAACATACTACATGGCGGAAATGATATACCTAACGGAAGCGATCATGTTATTGAAATAATAAGTCAAGTAGATCCCGATATCATTCTGATGGTCGAAACCTATGGATCGGGCAAAAAAATAGCCGATTCACTCGGGTATCATTTTCATTTAATTGCACCAGAAGGAACTGCACTCGACAATAAAAATGTTAATTTGTCTATCTTTTCCAAATTTCCTTTTGGTAAACGTATAGATACAGAGCATCCTTTTTATTTGGGAGGAAGAGAGGTCGTTATTAAAGACCAAACCATTAGACTTTTTTCAAATTGGTTTCATTATTTACCTTGGGATGATGCACCAGAAACCATGGGTAAGACCTCAGAGGAATTGCTGGCTTGGGAACAGACAGGGCCTAAGTATGATATGATTCAAAAAGTACTGCCATATCTCAAAGAATATGCATCACAAACAGATAGCATTCCAATGATCTTTGGAGGAGATATGAACACACCATCGCATTTAGATTGGAAAGAAAGTACCATGGCTATACACAATAATTTAGTAGTGCCTTGGTATGCTACCAAAGTATTGGAAGACATGGGGCTGATAGATACTTATAGAACCCTAAACCCTGATGTGATGTCACATCCCGGAATAACTTGGGATACTAAAGGCAAAAAAGATGAACATAGAATTGACTATATCTACTACAAAGGACCAAAATTGAAAGCTGTTAAGTCGGAATCCTATAAAGCACACTTAGGAGACCCTCTTAAAATTAACGGTGTGGAAATTCCATATCCGTCAGACCATGGCTTTGTAGTGACCACATTCCAGTTTGTAGAGTAATGCATTTGTTTATCTATTATAACTAAACTAAAGTCCGTAATTAGGTATACATTATAATAAATTCATTAATTTCGAAACACGATACGGTTCTATTTCTAAAAACCTTAGAATTATTGTTTAAGAGCCTAAACCAAACCGTGTTAAAGTTATTGAGTTTTATGTATCCAACATTTAAAAACGTACACCTAAAATTTGAGTTAAACGGCAAATATTATTCTTATGAAGATCTTAATGATGTTGCCTATAGTTTTATTAAAGAAGGGGAGCCATATCAGCAAGCATTAGGTGTTTTTTTACTCGATTGGTTAGACGGCAAAGATTATATTGTTGTTCAAACTTCAGGCTCAACAGGAGCGCCAAAACCAATTAAGATAAAAAAGCAAGCTATGGTGAATTCGGCCATAGCTACAGGAGATTTTTTTAATTTAAGACCAGGAGATACGGCCTTGCATTGTTTGCCCTCAAATTTTATAGCGGGCAAAATGATGCTTATACGAGCCATTATTTTAGGACTTAAATTAGATGTGGTTTCACCCAGTTCTAAACCACTTATAGATATAGGCAAGACGTATCAATTTTCGGCAATGACACCGTTTCAAGTTGAAAACTCCTTAGATGATATGGATCTATTGAAAACTCTAATCATAGGCGGAGGACAGGTTAGTCAGTTTTTAAAAGAAAGGTTGAAACATAAACAAGTTCACGCTTTTGAAACCTATGGAATGACTGAAACCGTAACCCATATCGCTATTAAAAAGTTGAATAATTTTTCAGCAGAAAAACAAGGCAAAACAGCTTTTTTTGAAACCCTGCCTCATGTTACCGTATCCCAAGATAAACGAAATTGCTTGGTTATAGATGCACCCAAACTTTCTGATAATAAAATAGTGACTAATGATGTTGTTGAATTGCATTCCAAAACGACGTTTGAATGGCTTGGGCGTTACGATAACGTTATTAATTCAGGAGGGGTCAAACTGTTTCCAGAGCTCATAGAACAAAAACTTTCCGAAGTTATTAAGCAACGTTTTTTTGTGACTTCCCTTCCAGACGATCAATTAGGGGAGCAGGTTATACTGGTCATTGAGCATGATGGTTTAGATACTGTTGAAGTTTCAAGTGCTATCAAGAAACTTAAATCGCTTCATAAGTACGAAATACCAAAGCAAATTTTTACGCTTCCTAAATTTATAGAAACTAAAACGGGGAAAATTCAGCGTTCAAAAACATTGGCCTTATTAAATAGATAGTTTTACTCAACAAAAAGGTTACTTTACTCATTGTAGGTTTTATATCATAATTGTAGGGTTTAGTTTTAAGCTAAACTTTAAAATTATCAATTATGAAATCACTACTCAACATGTTATTTGTATTCGCTTTTTTAATGCAAGCCCAAGCTCAAGAACGATTAATTGTAGGCAAGGTAACCGATGAGTCCGGACATCCGCTTCCAGGTGCCAATATTATGGTAAAAGGCTCAACTATAGGAACCCAAACGGACTTTGACGGTTTATACGAAATCAAAGCTGAAAATACTGATGTTTTAGTGTTTTCGTATGTAGGATATGTTACCGTAGAGCGCAAGGTGGGTAAGTTAAACACCATATCGGTAGCATTACAGGCAGATGCTGCTCAATTAGAAGAAGTTGTGGTTGTAGGTTATTGCACCCAAAAACGAAGAGAGGTGGTTGGTGCTGTAACGGCTGTCTCTGCCTCTCAACTAAGGCGTCAAAAACAAAAAGCCTATCATAACCAATTAGCAAGTCAAATTCAGTCTACAACAACATCCAAAGCGTTACAAGGGAACGTAGCAGGGCTACAAGTAAGTGATGCAAATGTAGGAACCAGCTCCCGTATATTAATTCGCGGTGCTGCATCTATTTCTAACAAGAAAAAACCTTTAGTGGTTGTTGATGGCGTTTTGTCAAGTTTTGATGATATTGAACATTTAAATCCAAATGAAATAAAGGATGTTAATGTGCTAAAAGACAGCAATGCCATAGCTATTTATGGTAGTCGAGCCAGTAATGGTGTTATTCTTATATCAACAAATAACAATAAAAGCCAAGTAGATAAAGAGCCCTTGTATATAGTTGATGGTGTGCCCGTTAAAAAAGAGCATAATCATGTTGTTAATAGCTTACCCAAAAAGGATATTGATAGTAAAACGGAATATGACGGCGCTGAAGCCAAGAAGAAGTTTGGGAGGATTGCCAAAAACGGCTGTATAGTAATTACCACGCACCACGGTAATTTTAGGATAGAGAATAACGAAAGTTATGCGGTTATAGAGGAAAATACTTTTGAAAGAACCACATTATCGCCGCTATCAACCTTTTCGATTGACGTTGATAAAGCTTCCTATAGTAATATTCGCCGTATGATCAATAACGGTATGGTGGTTGAACCAGATGCCGTTAAGATTGAAGAAATGATTAATTATTTCAACTATAATTATCCGCAACCTACTGGCGAACACCCATTTTCGATAACTACTGAAGTGTCCAAGACACCCTGGAATAAGGACACTAAACTGGTTAGAATTGGGCTTCAGGGAAAAACATTCTTGAATGAAGAATTGCCAGCATCCAATCTAACCTTTTTAATAGATGTTTCCGGTTCAATGGGTTCTCAAAATAAACTACCATTACTAAAGCAAGCATTTAAGTTGTTAGTTAATCAGCTTCGAGAAAAAGATAAGGTGTCCATTGTTGTTTATGCAGGAGCTGCCGGTGTTGTGTTAGAACCTACTTCTGGAAACCAAAAAGAGAAAATTATTGGCGCGTTGGATAATCTAAGTTCAGGAGGCTCAACAGCTGGTGGCGCTGGCATAACATTGGCTTATAAATTAGCGGAGAAGCACTTTAAAAAACATGGGAATAATAGGGTGATTTTAGCAACCGATGGCGATTTTAATGTTGGCGCTTCCAGCGATAAAGCGATGGAGCAACTCATTGAAGAAAAACGAAAATCTGGGGTGTTTCTTTCTGTTTTAGGGTTTGGATATGGCAATTATAAAGATTCGAAATTAGAAACGCTGGCAGACAAAGGTAACGGAAACCACGCTTATATAGACAACATGCAGGAAGCTCAAAAGGTATTTGGAAAAGAATTTGGAGGAACTCTATTTACTATAGCTAAAGACGTTAAAATCCAAATTGAATTCAATCCAAAAAAAGTACAAGCCTATCGATTAATAGGATATGAAAACAGAATGTTGGCCGATGAAGATTTTGTGGATGATACCAAAGATGCAGGGGAATTAGGTAGCGGACATACGGTAACTGCTTTATACGAAGTAATCCCTGTTGGCGTTAAAAGTGATTATTTAAAGGATGTAGCCGATTTAAAATATACTAAATCACAAACCAATTCCAATTTTTCGGACGAATTGTTTACGGTTAAATTTAGATATAAAAAGCCAAGTGAAGACCAAAGTATAGAAATGTTACATGTGCAAAAAGATGAAATGAGCCAAGCGTCACCAGATTTTAATTTTGCATCGGCAGTAGCATTGTTTGGTATGCAATTGCGACAGTCAAGGTACTATAATAATGCAACATTGGAAGATGTTATAGACCTAGCAAACAAGGGAAGAGGAGAAGACCGGGAAGGCTACAGGGCAGAGTTTATTAGGTTGGTGTCTTCTTATCAGGGTTTGTAAATAATTTAACATAGAATTTAAAAAACTCATGTTTCAATCCATTATATTTATGAATTAACCAATTGTTTATTTTATGAAATTTAAGGCGTATCTGGTATTATGGATTTTAGGAATGCAATTAACTATGGCTCAGCAATCGAGTGAAAAATTTATCATAGAGCAACAGTATTTAAAATACCTACCAGAGGATTACGATACGAATACAGAAAAGAAATGGCCATTAATGATTTTTTTGCACGGTTCAGGTGAAAGAGGTGAAGATTTAGAAAAAGTCAAGGTTCATGGTCCGACGATGTTGGTGGAACAAGGCAAAACGTTTCCTTTTATTATTATTTCACCTCAAGCCAAAAGAGGTTGGGATGAAGATATTCTATACCAAATGATAAATGATGTTATAAGCAAACATAGGGTAGATACCGATAGAGTATATTTAACAGGTTTGAGTATGGGAGGCTATGGCACCTGGAAACTGGCACAGAAATACCCAGAAATGTTTGCTGCTATTGTCCCTATTTGTGGAGGAGGAAACCCAAAAGAGGTTTGGAAGCTAAGGCATATGCCTGTATGGTGTTTTCATGGTAAGCTGGATGGTATTGTACCCATTTCTGCATCAGAAGCTATGATAAATGCATTGAAGCCAATTAATGATGAAGTAAAATTTACCGTTTATCCAGAAACATACCACAATAGCTGGGTTCAAGCTTATAATGACCCCGAGTTGTATGAGTGGTTGCTAAACCAAACAAAACATAAGCATAAAGCCATTGAGTTATCTCTGGCAACCCTAGAACAATATGTAGGTAAATATAATTTAGAAATGGGCACTCGTAAAGATACTTGTACAGTGGCTATTGAAGATAAAAAACTAACCGTAACAGTAAATCAAGGCACTACTGTGCTTAAGCCTTCAAGTGAGGATACTTTTTTTATAGATGAAAATCAACCTGTAGAATTTCAGTTTCGTAAAAATAAAGACGGTATAGTAGATGAAATTATTCTCTATACAAATGAAAGACTAATAATTCCGAAAATTAAAGATTAAAAAAATATTTTACCCACTATAAAATAGGGGTTTTCAAAAGTATAAAAAACAATTAATCCGAACTTGTTCCGGGACATCGAGCATCTGGCTTTCAACAGGTATTAGTTTAGAAATAATACTTCATTACGACTACTTCCCTGTGTGATAGTTCAGATTGATAAAAGGGTGACTTTTAAACGGCCCTTTGATTTTTACTGTTGCATTTTCAAATAATAGTCGGCAGAATGTCTACCAGAACCATAAAAAATAAAAAATACGGACACTAAAAAGGCTATGATTGCTAAAATTAAATTGTTTACAACCATTTCACCAGCAAAATTAATAGCTATAGCACCAATTAAAATAGGTATTTGCGCTAATATGGCCCATCGGGTTAACAAACCAAAAGCAATTAAAGTACCGCCTATAAAATGAGCTGGAGCTACATAATGTACAATCAGCATCCCTCCGGCCAAACTATGTAGAGGTTTGAATAGCTCCATAAGCATTTCGCTATTGGACATAAAGTTAACGCCCTTTATAAATAAAAAGACACCAAGAGCTATACGTAATAAATCTAAGGGCAAATTGGTATGTGCATTGGCCCATTTGTTTAATGATTTTATTGTTCCCATAATAGAAAGTGTTGGTTTACAATCTAAAAGGTACGAAAAATAGACGAGATTTTAAAATTATACTTGCAAAACTCCTAAGTTAAAAGGCTTTTTAATTGGCGCGTGATTTGCTGCTTCAATCCCTAAGCTTAACCATTTTCTAGTATCTAACGGGTCGATAATGGCATCGGTCCAAATACGGGCAGCAGCATAATAGGGGGAAACCTGATTATCATAACGTGCTTTAATTTTATTGAATAGCGCTTCTTCTTTTTCGGGTGTAATTTTTTCGCCTTGTTTTTCGAGTGAGGCCTTTTCAATTTGTAACAATACTTTGGCTGCACTATTACCACTCATAACAGCCAATTCGGCACTAGGCCAAGCTACGATAAGCCTAGGATCGTAGGCTTTGCCACACATGGCATAGTTGCCGGCACCATAACTATTGCCAATAATTACAGTAAACTTTGGGACTACAGAATTACTAACGGCATTCACCATTTTAGCGCCATCTTTAATAATGCCACTATGCTCACTCTTACTGCCCACCATAAAACCGGTTACATCTTGCAAGAATACTAATGGTATTTTTTTCTGATTACAATTGGCAATAAAGCGAGTAGCCTTATCGGCACTGTCATTATAAATTACTCCGCCAAATTGCATTTCGCTGGATTTGGTTTTTGCGCCTTTAGTTTTTATAATTTTACGCTGATTGGCCACGATGCCCACCGCCCAACCATCAATTCTGGCATAGCAGGTTATAATGGTTTGTCCATAGCCTGCTTTGTATTCTTCAAACTCTGAATCATCCACCAACCGTTTTATAACATCATACATATCGTATTGATCGGCTCTGGATTTAGGGATGATACCATAAATATCTTCTGGGTTCTCTTTGGGCTTCTGTGGGGCAATCCTATTGAAACCGGCTTTATCATAATCACCAATTTTATCGACGATATTCTTTATAGTGTCTAAAGCATGTTTGTCATTTTTGGCTTTATAATCGGTAACCCCAGAAACTTCACAGTGGGTGGTAGCACCTCCCAGGGTTTCGTTATCAATCGTCTCACCAATGGCCGCTTTCACCAAATAGCTTCCCGCTAAAAATATACTTCCCGTTTTATCAACGATCAAAGCCTCATCACTCATAATGGGTAAATAAGCTCCTCCTGCAACACAGCTTCCCATAACAGCAGCAATTTGGGTAATGCCCATACTGCTCATTATGGCATTGTTTCTAAAAATACGTCCAAAATGTTCCTTGTCCGGAAAAATTTCGTCCTGCATGGGCAAATACACGCCAGCAGAATCTACCAAATAAATAATAGGCAGTTTATTCTCAATAGCAATTTCTTGGGCTCTTAAATTCTTTTTCGCGGTAATAGGAAACCAAGCACCTGCTTTAACGGTAGCATCGTTGGCAACAACAATACACTGCTTGTCTTTAATGTAACCTATCTTTACAACAACACCTCCTGAAGGGCATCCGCCATGCTCTTTATACATATCCTCGCCAGCAAAAGCTGCAATTTCTATAGCTGGTTTTTTATCATCCAAAATATAGTCAATACGCTCCCTGGCAGTCATTTTTCCTTTAGACTGATGGCTTTTTATGCGGGATTCTCCTCCGCCTAATTTCACCTTTAAGAGCCTTGACTTTAATTCGGATAGTAGTAGCTTATTATGATCTTCGTTTTTATTGAAGTTAATATCCATTCGACTTTTGTTTGATGCTAAAGTACAAAAGTTTCAAAATTTCACGTCTACTATGTTAATGAAATCATAAATTATAATACATGGAAATATATTCCTTGGAATATAAATTATTTTTTTCATATATTTGTACCATAATTAAAAACAGTTATTATGAACATACTAAACATTAATTCAAGCAGCAATAGAATAGATTCCATATCAGAATCCTATTCAACGAAGATTCTTGAGCAACTTCAAAATCTAAATCCGGATGCGACTGTTGTAAAACGATATACAACGTATTCAGACTTACCATTTTTAAATCAGGATATGTTAGGGGCATTATTTGTAAAAGGAGAAAGAACCCCCGAGCAAGAAAAGTTTTTGGAAAAATCGAACCAATTGGTAAAAGAGCTTAAGGAAGCCGATACTTTGGTTATCTCCACGCCAATCTATAATTTTGGAATTCCAGCATCATTAAAGGCGTATTTTGATTTGGTAGCCAGGGCAGGCGTAACTTTTAGGTATACTGAAAATGGTCCAGAAGGCCTATTGAAAAACAAGAAAGCCTATGTGGTTGTAAGTAGTGGCGGAACTGAGATTGGTAGCGATATCGATTTTGCCGGAAAATATATAAAACATTTTTTGGCATTTATTGGTATAACTAATGTAGAGATTGTTAAATTGGACCAGTTAATGTTTAAAAACAAAGAAAAACTGGAAGCAGCCGATGCGCAGATTGAAATTATCGAGGCGTAACTGTTGGCTGGTTTTAAATAAATAGTAATAATATGAAATATGTCTTGGCATTTGCCGGTAGTAGTAGTAAACAATCCATAAACAAACAATTGGTGACTTATGCAGCAAGCTTAGTAGAACATGCTAAAGTTGAAGTTTTAGATTTAAACGATTACGAGTTGCCCTTATTTAGCGTAGATAAGGAAGCAGCATTTGGACACCCAGAAAATGCCCATAAATTTTTAGAACAGATTAAATCTGCTGATGGTATCTTGGTTTCGCTTGCCGAGCATAATGGAGCATATACTGCCGTATTCAAAAATTTATTGGATTGGATGTCCAGAATTGAAGGCAAAACTTTTTTTGGTAAACCAATGCTTTTAATGGCAACATCAGATGGGAAGCGAGGCGCTAAATCGGTTTTGGGTATAGCCCAAGATAGGTTTCCAAGGCATAATGCCAATATTATAGACGTATTTTCATTGCCTTCGTTTACTGCTAATTTTTCAGACGGTAAAATTATTAATGATGAATTAGATGCGGAGTTAAAATCGAAAGTAGAGAAATTTCAAGAAGCGCTTCAAGCAATTTCTAGGGCCAGTTAATGATTATTTCTATTTAAAAACGGAGAAAAACAGAGTATATGGGAGATATTTCAAAAGATATTAATTCAGCATTTCCAAACAACAAGGTAAAGGCCATGATTAATATTATTTATACTGCCAATTGGATAAATAGCTTGCAAAATGATTTTTTTAAGTCGTTTGGTATTTCACCACAACAATTTAACATTCTTAGAATTTTAAAAGGTGCGGGAAAGCCAATTAAAGTACAAACCATAAAAGAGCGGATGATTGAGCGGTCTCCCAATGCAACAAGGTTAATGGACAAACTTTGTGCTAAACAATTAATAGGTAGATTGGCTTGTCCAGACGATAGGCGGGTAGTGCACATTGAAATTACACCGCAAGGATTGGAACTTTTAGATAGCATAGCTAAAGATTTAAAAGACGATTTATTGGAAAACCTAACCGAAGAAGAAGCTTCAAAGCTAAGTGACCTACTAGATAAAATAAGATAGTAGTAACATTGTTCAGTATTCAGTGTTCAGTGTTCAGATTGCAGTATGTTGTGCTATTGTCTTTATAAAATTAATTAAGGGCAGAAGACTTAGGCACAATGTTAAAAACTATACATATAAGTATAATAAGATTAAAAAATTTGTGTATTCGTGGCTAGGTTAATAATCGCACTTAGCAAAATTAACAATTAGAGAAGAAAGGAAATTAAGATGAAAACAGTAGTTCACAAAGCAGAAACTAGAGGCTTTGCAAGCCATGGGTGGTTGCAGGCCAACCATTCATTTAGTTTTGCCGGTTTCTATGATCCTGAGAAAATCCATTTCGGAGCATTACGGGTATTAAACGACGATGTTATTGCACCTAAAATGGGATTTGGAACCCATCCGCATGATAATATGGAAATTATAACCATTCCGCTAAAAGGGGTTCTAAAACACAGGGATAATATGCACGAGGTGTGGCAACCAATTTTGCCAGGGGAAGTACAAGTAATGAGTGCAGGAACCGGCATACAACATTCTGAAATTAATGGTTCGGAAACCGAGCATTTAAGTTTGTTTCAAATTTGGATAATACCCAGCAAACAGCATGTGTCGCCCAGATACGATCAAAAAACATTTTCAGAAAGTGACAGAAAAAATAAGCTCCAAACATTGGTGACTTCAATGGAAGATAGTCATGAGGGCAGTTTAAAAATTCACCAGGATGCTGTAATTTCCAGAATAGATATGGATGCTAATACCAATTTTGAATATGAGGTAAAGTATCCCAATTCAGGGGTTTACCTAATGAATATCCACGGTAATGTTACAGTAGAAGATAATACTTTAAAAACACGGGATGCCATAGGTGTTTCAGAAACCGATACGTTTCAAATAAGTGCACAAGAAGATTCTGGTTTGCTATTTATTGAAGTTCCCATGAGTTTTTAAATATCATTTTTTTAATCGAATTATAAACATCCCATAAACGGGATGTTTTTTTGTTTAAAAATGCGATATTTGTCGTTATTTAAATAACCAAACGAAAAAGATTATGGCAATGAATAAAAATACAGTTTTGGCTTGGGCCACATGGATAATGATTTTTGTAGGATTGGCATTGATAGCCTTAGGGGCTTTTAGATATGACGATATAGCGGGCTGGGGATTTGCCTCGGTAGGAATTGGGTTTTTAGCCAATGCATGGGTGTTTAATGCTTTAAAAGGAAGAGTATAGTTAATGAGGTAAAAGCGGTTCTCGAAGTTGCCTGTTCTTGATGAATAGTAATTTTGAGTACTTCAACTACAAAAAAATAAAAAATAATGAGCGACGATAAGAAAGTAATTTTTTCAATGTCTGGTGTCACCAAGACATTTCAGAGTGCCAATACGCCCGTACTCAAAAACATTTATTTGAGTTTCTTCTACGGGGCAAAAATTGGTATTTTAGGACTTAACGGATCTGGTAAGTCCACATTATTAAAGATTATTGCAGGGGTAGAAAAAAATTATCAGGGCGATGTGGTTTTCGCACCCGGTTACACCGTTGGCTATTTAGAGCAGGAACCGCAACTGGATAGTGAGAAGACCGTTTTGGAAGTTGTTAGGGAAGGAGCGGCCGAAACTGTTGCCATCCTTGACGAGTACAACAAAATTAATGACATGTTTGGATTGGAAGAGGTGTATTCAGATCCAGATAAGATGGAGAAATTAATGAACAGACAAGCAGAGCTTCAAGATCAAATAGATGCTGCTAATGCCTGGGAACTGGATACCAAACTGGAAATAGCTATGGATGCTTTGCGTACTCCAGATGGTGATAAAAAAATAGGTGTGCTTTCTGGAGGTGAACGCCGTAGGGTGGCTTTATGCCGTTTATTGCTTCAAGAACCAGATGTGCTATTGTTGGATGAGCCTACCAACCATTTGGATGCCGAATCGGTACATTGGTTGGAACATCATTTAGCACAATATAAGGGAACGGTTATAGCTGTAACGCACGATAGGTATTTTTTAGATAATGTAGCGGGTTGGATTTTAGAGTTGGATAGAGGTGAAGGTATTCCTTGGAAAGGGAATTATTCGTCTTGGTTGGACCAAAAATCAAAACGATTGGCACAAGAACAAAAGCAGGCTAGTAAGCGTCAAAAAACCTTAGAGCGTGAGTTGGAATGGGTACGTATGGCACCTAAAGGCCGCCAGGCTAAGCAGAAAGCGCGTTTAAGCAATTACGATAAACTATTAAGTCAGGATCAAAAGCAATTGGACGAAAAATTGGAGATATACATTCCTAACGGCCCTCGTTTAGGTACTAATGTTATTGAAGCTAAAGGTGTTAGCAAGGGTTATGAGGACAAGTTGTTATATGAGGATTTAAACTTTAAATTACCGCAAGCAGGAATAGTAGGGGTTATTGGTCCGAACGGTGCTGGTAAAACCACGATTTTTAGAATGATTATGGGTGAGGAGACCCCAGATAAAGGGGAGTTTGTTGTTGGTGATACCGCTAAAATAGCTTATGTAGACCAAAGCCATTCCAATATAGATCCCGAAAAAACCATTTGGCAAAACTTTAGTGATGAACAAGAGTTGATTATGATGGGAGGCCGACAAGTAAATTCCAGAGCTTATTTAAGCCGTTTTAATTTTTCGGGCAGTGAGCAAAACAAGAAGGTAAAACTGCTGTCTGGAGGAGAGCGTAACCGTTTGCATTTGGCAATGACACTTAAAGAAGAAGGGAATGTATTGCTTTTAGATGAGCCTACAAACGATCTTGACGTGAATACGTTGCGGGCCTTAGAAGAAGGTTTGGAGAATTTTGCTGGATGTGCCGTTGTTATTAGTCACGACCGTTGGTTTTTGGATAGGATCTGTACCCATATCTTAGCATTTGAAGGCGATAGCCAAGTGTATTTCTTCGAAGGAAGTTTTAGCGATTATGAAGAAAACAAGAAGAAACGACTTGGAGGCGATTTAATGCCGAAACGTATAAAGTATAAAAAGTTAGTACGATAGATTATTAAAAGGCGGGCTTTACTAAGGCCCGCTTTTTTTATTTATAGATGTCAAAAAATAACTATTCGTAAAGATGCCCAGATCCTAATACGTAATTTTTTAGGGAGAGCTTCATGATAATGTCCCTATTTTTGTTAAACCGTTTTATTCCGTTTTTCCATTGGTAACCTAGTACTATTCTATAGTAAATTAATTCAACAAAAAAGGTGATGATAAAAAATAATAAAACTTGTGAAGCCATAATAAAAGTTTAATTCTCTTTGTTTTGGTACATGTGCCCTTCAGTAAAGTCTTCATATTTGTCCTCCTTATTGGCTAAGTCATTGCTTAGTTTATCCAAACGTTCGTTCTCCTTTTTCAACTTATAGGATTTCCTAATCCCTAATAGTAAAAGAATTCCAAAAAAGACCAACACGATAATCAGTATGGTAACAATATCGCTTTGGCTAATAAGAAGTATTGAAGGCAAATTAAACATCATTAGCATTGGTTAATGTAATACATTCTTACAAATATATAGTATTCTTACTGGTTAAGCAACTATATTATAGGCTTTGTTATAAAAATCATAAAGGTGTTTTTTCTAAAAAAGGGATATTGAAATGTAACGTTTATACCATTATTTATACCTATTAAATAGAACGCTATATCTTGAAAGAAAAATCTAAAACTTACTATCTTTTTACTTTCAGAAATGATTTTTTTTATAGAAATTGCTTGTTTATAAAATTGTTCAACCTTAAAATAAAACCATACTATGTCTGATGATTTTGATTTACTAGAAACAACTTCAAACGAAAAAACCGAAAAAGTAGATGTTAATTGGGGGAAAGCCATAGACACGATGAAGTCTAAACTGTCTCAAGAGGACGATCCAGAAGTACGTCAAAAAATATTAAATGCTACTCTAGACGATGTAGTGCAAATGGCAGAAAAAGACAGGACTACGCTTTTGGATGCCATTAAGGATCTCACCGATTATCAAGACGAGGTAGGTATTATTTTTGAAAAATTTTCATCCTTAAATGCCACAGAGCAAAAAGTTATTGACGATGCACAAAAAGCATTGGAGCGGGCAAGGATAGAATTAGAAGATGCCGAAGCAAAACCAGATACTTGGTGGAATAACCTATGGGGACGAAAAAGCAAAATAAAAAATGCCCAAGAAGCTCTTAAAGTAGCAGAAAAAACCCGAGCAGCAGCCGATAATAAGGCCAAAGCCATGTTCCAGGAACGTATAGAAAAGGCCGATGTGCAAACCCTTTTAAGTGAACTGTCCTATAAATCGCAAGCTGCGGTAACACGTTTAAAGGACCGTGAAGTTGAAATAAAGGAGGTTGAGGATAAATTACAGGATGCCATTGTAGAAGCGACCAAAAACCATACAAAAGCCTTAGAAAAGAAAAAAGAAGTAGAGGCCAAACTCGAAGAGCAGTATGCCTTGCTTAAACAGGCTAGACAAGAGTTGGAAGATATCGCCGATAAACAATCTACTGAATATGCCCAAGCCATTGGTAAGGTAACAGAGCTAGAACAGAAAGTGGAAGAATTAGAAGGACTTAAAAACGCCTATACCACATTGGCAGCAAGTAAAGATAGCTTTGTGCACAAGCATAATTTAACTATTAAGGTTTTAACTTCCTTAAGAAGTAATTTGCAAACACACCGAGCTAAGTTGAAAAGTGATACCGAAGAACGTTTAAAATATTACGACGGTTACGTAGTAGCTTTAAAAGCAAGGACAGATCAAGAATTTGCAGCCATTTTAGAGCATTTAGGTGTTAAAACCGATGAGCATATAGGTGAAACATTGGCCTCGATGCATACCGCAAGTGCTAAGGCACGTCAGGATATGATGGATAATATTCCAGTTCATGAAAAAGTAATGCAAGGGGTTTATAGTAGTTATGCCGAAGCATTGCAGGAAATTAGGGCTAAGGATGGTGAAATACAAAAGAATTTTGCCGAACGTTACGGTATTGATATGAAAGAGCTTTTTGAAGATTATTACAAAGCCGATGCCAGCAAACCATCGAATGATGGCGAACCAACAGGAAATCCTAAGCCAGAAGCTGGAGAAGACGATTTGTTGTCTTAAAATAATTGGGGCGTTTCCCTGACCTTTACCGTCAGGGTCAGGCTTTTCGCTAAATCTTTTTATAATGGATTTCTACCTTCACTTCGATACTTCGACTATGCTCAGCACAGGAAAGCTCAATGTGACACACAAGAATCCATTATAAAAAGGATATCGCTTCAATCCTTAACGCAAATCAACCAACAATTGTTAATTATCAATTGAAACATGTCAATTAATCACATAGTAACACCATTAGATTCAGCCATACTCGATTCTAAAAAGCAATATATCTTTTACCATCGAATGATAGATTTTGCCTTAAAGGAATTGATAGTTATAGTACAAAGGCAGGGGTTGTGCAATCAGCAGGAAGTATTGTTGTTTAAGCAATATTGCGACCTGTTGTTGTATTCTATAGAAGCTATGCGCATAAAATACATGTACGATGAAGAGGATAATATGAAAGTAGATTTAACAGATTCCGGTTTCCCCAACTATTTAGAGTTTAGATACTTGTTTAACGATTTAGAACTGCGAGAAGACTATTTACAAAAGCTTACGCCCATTGAGACGCTAAAGGAAGAGTTTTTGGACACATTAATGCATCATAAGCAACCCATTAAAAAGAGTAAACTGTTTCAGGCGGCATCCATTGTGTATTATACATCGGTTAAAAAGAACTATATATTTAATCGCTTTGTACAAGGAAAGATTCTAGCTGCTCCAAAACATTCAGAAGAAGGGTATTTAACAAGTTGGAGCTTTTATGATGTGTCCCACAACCGGCCATTTATTTGTTATATGTATTTTGATTATGATGGAGATGAAATAAACGATTATAAAGATAAAATTTACCAAGTTTTACAGACTGTAGCCGATAGGGATATGACCTTAGACACTATGGCTTATGCCATCGACAGACGGTTACCCAAAGTATCTCCAAAGTATCTAAAGCGTATCGATTTAGGCCCCATACACAATGTATTTGCAAAAGATGAAAACGAATTGACCCATGCCATTTTAGAAAGCATAGGGAAAAAGGAAATTCCATTGGAGTCCTATGCTATTTCCTTAAAAATAGATGAGGTAAGATCTAGAGGTGAATTTAAAGAGGGTAGCTTTTTCAATAAGCAAACGCTTCAAAAATGGGATGACGTTTTAAAACAAGACTACGTATTGGCCCCACACAGGATTATTCAGTTATTTTATAATAAAATCCCAGAGCTTATGAATAGGTTGGCTAAGCCCCCGATAGAAGTAAGCAGTTTGCAGTCAAGAAAAAATTAAATAAATGTCATTTAAAACATTATTAGCTTACAAAAAGGGGTTTGATTTAGTAATTGAAATTTTTCATTTAACTAAAGATTTTCCAAAGTCCGAAATGTTTGGCTTAACGTCTCAAATGGTTCGCTCGAGTAGAACGACATGTTCAGCGATAGCTGAAAGTTACAGAAAGAGGCAATATGAAATGCCCGTTTACAAAAGTTGTAAACCCAACCGATATGTGATAATTAGGGCATCGCATCTGACCTCTAAAAACAATAAATATTAACAGATGAAAAACATTTTAAAAGTAAACTGTCTGATGCTGATAGTGAAAACTCCGAAACGCAACTTTGGTTAGATTTTGCTTTAGCATGCAAATATATTTCTGAAGAGAAACTTGTAGAATTGCAGAATAAAAGTAAGGAAATAGGGAAACTCATCAATTATATGATGAACAACCCTGATAAATTTAAATAATACATCAGACTGCTAACTGCATACTGATGACTGAATACTAAATAAATGGAACACAATTCAACATTTCCCATAAAATTATCTGAACTCGATGTACTTCGCGACGAAGCCACCTCCTATTTAAAAAGCATACAGTGGGAGCAGGGGGCAAGAGCAAAAAACAGAGATAAAAGCAATGGTAAGGATGAATCTATATTATTGTATTTGTCAAGAGCAAACAATGGCTCCAATACAGGTGAAGTCACATCAGTTTCTAAAACCATCCTGGCCTTAAAGAAGCGTTTATTGCCAGATTCGGTAGCCATTCCCATTAATTTAAATCAGACCCTTTATGCAGTACAAGAAGGTATCACACTAGGTATTTGGATAAAGGATAGTTACTATGATGCATCAGGTTTATCGAATTTAAATGAGAATAAATCGGCGTTGGATAATAATGGCAAGCGCGAGTTTGAAAGCAAAATGCATACCGCAACAGCTTTTATGTTGTTTGCTACAGCATATAAAATTTTAAATGATTTAAAGCCGCATGCATCCGATGATTTAAGTGTAATGAAACAAAAGTTTGCAGGCATTCCAGAGTTGTCATTGCTATCGCCTATAAAGGGTATTTCATGTGCTTTGTTTTATTACGATAAATATTTAGGACATCCAGATATTGTTAAATCAGATAAAGATGTTGTAGACTTTACGGTGGTGTATTTTGAAGCATTGATTGATGAAATACAGCTACGAAAAAGCACGCTTGAATATACCGAAACCATTGAAGATAGAACCTATAAGTTAGAAAAGTCCGAGTTTGCCATTTCGGGCTGGAACAATGTATTTCAGGGCGCAGCCAAAAGTGTAGAGTTCAATAAAATTAAATTCGAACAAATAGTTGGAAACCGCGATGCCAAACACTTTGCACGACGCTTGACCGAACGTTTGTTGAGTTATGATTTTACGGCAAAAAAGAATCCGTTTCAAGAATTGGGAGGTTTTATGCCCGTATTTATGGGGTATGGTATACCAGGTACGGGAAAAAGTATGCTTATTGCGGCCATTGCCACGCGATTAAAAGAACATTGCGATACTTTAGATATCCCTTTTTTGTTTCACCCTATGCCAGATACATTAATATCGACCTTTCAAGGGGGGTCGGCAGAAAAAATGGTAGAATGGATGAAACCTTTGCAAGATCCTACAAAATTAATTTTTGCACCTATTGATGATGCCGAAAACAATTTGCAAGAGCGAACAGCTCAAGGTGTTTCTGCTGGTGTTAAGGAAGTAATAGGAGTGTTTTTAAGATACACCGAAGGCGCCTATGCCGTTAATTATGGCAACAGTTCTATAGGGCTGTTTACCAACCTTCCCGAAATGTTAGATAAGGCCGTAATTTCTAGGGTACAGGGTCGCTTTAAAATAGATGGAGCCAAAACAGAACACGACTTTTTGGACCAAGATTATTTGTGGTGGCGAAAAATTGATGACACCATGCCAGATTTTGTAAACATGCAAGGACCAGAAAATTATAGCTATTTGCAAGATCAAGGCTTGGCAAAAAATATGGGAGAGATTTTAAATGCCACCAATAAACCGGTTGAAGTTCGTGTCCATGAGATATATGACAAGGTAGAACAACAATTTAAAACCAACCAGCATTTGTTCTATGCCCAATTATATAAGGACATGCAACAAGCATTTCCATTCTTTTCATCACGCGATGTTAGGAATATCCAAAGTGCTGTATCCTTGCGATTAACCGATTTTGATTTGGAAGAAGATTGGTTTGAAAACCCAGAAATATATTTTAAGAAAGACTACGATACGAAGTTTAACATGCTTCAGGAATTGATGCGTACCAATATGAAAGGATTGGATTTTTCAGAAATTCGCCGTCAAGAGGTCGTTCGTTATTTAGATAATGTAGCGACCATTGCAGATACCGATTTTAAACGCAAGGTCGATGTTCGGGTGAATCAATTGCATATAGAAACAGAGGCAAGACAACAATTTGAGAATGGAAAATAAGCGCATTAAAAATGTAGTGTCGAATGTAATATCCCATGTTTGGGGTAAGTTGGAACGTATCGACTTCGATTATAAATTTAAGAAGGGAGGCTGGAAACGTTTATCGCATGAAGCATACGGTAAGAGTGATGGTGTAGCCCTATTGTTGTACAATCCAGAATCGAAGCATGTTGTTCTGTCCAAACAATTTAGAATACCTGTGTATATAACAGGTGGGTCTAACGGTTATTCCATAGAGGTCTGTGGAGGAGCTGTCGACGATGGAGAATCACCAGAAGCCAGTGTTTTACGTGAGGCAAAGGAAGAACTTGGATATCATGTGGCCCGACTAAAACACATAAGTACGGTGTTCTTATCTCCGGGCATAGTTAGGGAGCGTGTTCACCTTTTTATAGCGACATATTCAGATTCCGATAAAATTAGTGATACAGGGGGTGGACTGGAAGCTGAAAACGAAGAAATAGAAGTGTTGGAACTACCATTTAATGAAGCGCTTCAAATGGTTGAAGATAACAGAATCATTGATGCAAGAACCATTATGTTATTGCAGTATATTAAGATTCATAAATTATTAGAATAATATTGTCATTCCTGCGTGGCACACTGAGTTTTCCTGTGCTGAGCATAGTCGAAGTATCGAAGTGAAGGCAGGAATCTAATTTAAAATGAAAGGTGAGGATTTAGATAGAGTAATTGAAATTCTTAATTGAATTTTTTAACTCATTAATAATAAGATAGTAACATATTATAAATAAATAATGAGATTCCTGCCTTTGCAGGAATGATAAAAATGGACAAACTAAAAGTAGCCAATTTATACAGAAGTGAACTTATTCCCGTAAGCGGGAAATTGGTTGAGCGTTATAACAAATGCTTGGTGAAACTTGGTTTTTCGGAAACCAAACTGAATACTTTCCATATAGACGGCATAGGTTGGAGCCCAGAAGTGGCAGAAGAAAAAGATAATTTGTTCTACCTCAATAACGGTGAAGCTAATCCGCATGGAATTATTATTTCCCCATTGCAACAAGGAAAACCAGTGTATTTCTCTTTCCATAGCTTCGATAGGGACATCATGAAGTTCATATTTAAGGTCCATGGAGAGAAAATAAAGGATATTACTCGCGATTGTGCCATTTGTTTGGATTTCGACCAAGGCATAGATGCATTTTATGAGCCATTGGATGTTTTAAAATATAATGTCATTACGATTCATTTCCATTTGATAAATGGTTTGGTCAACATTCAAAAAGAACAACTGGAATTGGTAGATGCCTTTAATAGAGACCATAATTTTATTGATGAAAGCCTGCATCAGCAATTGTTGGATTCGGCTAAGAAGCATGGCGATTTAAGGCATCGCGATTTAGATTTGCATGAATTGCAACATACAACAGATTCTTTTTATACAAAGGCTTTTGGAGGGGTTTATGTGTTGCGTGATTTTATTACGCCAATCGTGGTTTTTGAAGACGAAAAATGGTATAAGGAGGCCATAAAAGATACGAGTCATGAGGTGCTTATTTACCATATACAACAGCCAGAGCTCATGGACAAATTACGGGACCACCTTATTATTGAGTATAATTTGGATCTAGTCGTGAAGACAGAACGGTACGAACGCATCAAGAAATATGAAATGGCACAGTGCCTAAAAGACACACAACACCCCATAAAAGAAATTCTAAACGACCCTATACTATATAAAAGCTATCTTAACAAACTGGATATGGCGTCAAGAAAAAGGGTAATGGGCGTAGAACGCTATTTGGAAAAATCTGAAATGAGCAACGAATATAAAATTGCTGATATAGTCGATTTTAAATTTTTCGAAGCCCTTCACCAACCCCATTCATCCTTAGATGCTAAACATCAAGATTTAATTTGGAAGTTGTTAGTTAATGTTTCACCAAAAGATATACTGTATTGGTATTGGTACGATAAAGAAGCTTTTTATAAGAGCTTTGAAACTTGGGACGATTCTTTTAAGGACTGGGTGGTTGAGACTATATGTAATAATATATAGATTGAGGTTTGGAGTATGAAGCAGGAAGCATGGAGTATGGAGCAGGAAGCGTGAAGTGTGAAGCTTGGAGCATGAAGCTTGGAGCATGAAGCATGGAGTATGAAGTATGGAGCGTGAAGTATGAAGCATGGAGCATGGAGCATGGAGCATGAAGTATGGAGTATGAAGTATGAAGTATGGAGTATGAAGTATGGAGTATGGAGTATGAAGCATGGAGTATGGAGAGTGCGATGATAGAGTATGAAGATTAACTTAACCTATAAAAGAAATTAAAATTTAAACAGATGAAATTTAAATTTGAAGATTTGATTATTTGGCAAAAAGCTATGGATTTGGGAGAAGATATGAATGTGTTGGCATCAAAGTTACCTAAAGAAGAGCTTTATAATTTATCTTCACAATTGAGAAGAGCAGCAGATTCTATTGCACTAAATATTTCAGAAGGCTCCATTTTACAATCAGTTGCAGAAAACAGAAAGTTCCTGGGATATGCCATTCGTTCAATAGCCGAAGTTGTTACATGTCTTCATAAAGCCAAAAGAAGAAACTATATACCAAAAGAGGAATTCTTTAAGTACTATAACGATTGTTTTGATATTATGAATATGACCATTGCATTTAGAAATAAAGTTAAATAATTAAAAAGTACTTCATGCTTCCTGCTTCGTGCTTCAAACCAAAAAACTATAAGAATATGACCATTACATTTAGAAATAAAGTCACATTGTTAAATCGTACTTCAAGCTTCAGGCTTCGTACTTAAAACCAATAACTATGACACTAGAACTCATCATTTTTATTGCTTCCATACTTTTTGGAGCATTAATATACTGGCGTGAATCGCAAGGCAATCGCTTATATCGCTTTTTTAATAAGCTAATGTATTCAAAAGATCTACAAATGAAACCAACCGATAAAACAGGGTTTGTTTATCAGCAAAAATTCATCATGAGGTTGGTTTTTATTGGATTTCTATTTCTGATTGGGATTCTCGTTACGCGGTTTTTAATTCCCATAGACTTAGCGACTATTTCCATTTTTGCTTCAATGGTAGTGGGAACATTGGTAGGGACTTACTTGGCAAATTTCATTTTTAAGTCTAGTGAGGTTATTGAGGAAAAAACCGAATCATTAGAAGATATAGTTCACGATACCATCGAAAAAGGAAAAGATTTGATTGAGGACTTAAAAAAAGAGGATAAAGAAGCTATTGAGGCACCAAAAGAAATGCCCAAGACAGAGGAGAAAAGTGCTCGTGAAAGGCTAAAGGACAAAGGATATTTGAAATGATTGTCATTCCTGCGTGTCACCCAGAGCTTTCCTGTGCTGAGCATAGTCGAAGTATCGAAGTGAAGGCAGGAATCCACATTAAAATTTGAACTAAAATTAATAAGATTCCCGCCTACGCGGGAATGACAGAAAGAACATGATTAAAAATTATTGGAATAAAGGTAAAAAGCAAAAAAGAATAACCATAGTTATTGCTCTGGTTTTACTCATTGCATTATTTGTATTGCGCGACGATTATCAACCAGCATTATTGTTTGTTAGAAAATACATTTTTATCATTCTGCTTAGTCTTGTCGTTTTATATTTTGGTCTACGGAAATTTAGACGAACAGCCAGTACGACAGGAAGACTCGCTATTTTGGGGCTTTTATTGCTTTTCTTTGGGGTGCTATATGGTGTTGGGTGGCACTTTAAAATGTACGATTATATGAAAACCTATAATGTATTCAATAATTTAAATAAAATTGAAATACATGAACTGCCATTAACGCAAAACGAGCGTATCCAACCATTACGCAATATTTTCTCCATGGCCAATGAAAGTGTAGGTGAAACTAAAGACGTGTCTTTACCACATTTGGTGAGAATAGGCAATGAAAATAAATGGACCATGGCCATTCAGCCCACCGAAAAGTATGTTTGGCAGGGTATGACCGATAATACCGAAGAAGTGTTTGCCGTGTCCAGTACCACGCCATTTCCAAGGTTTTCAAGTGAAAATAGAATACCTGTAACCTTTTCCATAGGAGAATCTTTGAAGTTTAGCAGAAACACCTATAATGCCGTTGTACAACGATTTAACTTTTTTCAGTTATTCACTATGGAACCCAGTGATACCTATTACATGAAAAATGATGAAGGACAATGGGTTGAAGTGGTAAGCTTAATAAAATGGAAAGGTTTTTTATTTCCATATCCAACATTTGGGGGCGTTATGGTAATCGATAATGGAGAGCATAGCTTTGTTGATTATATAGAACGCATTTTAATTGGGAAAGGCACCTATATAGCACCAGACCAAATGAAAAACCATAACTATTTAACGCGCCAAAATACCTTAGCAGAACAAGTGTCCCAACTTCAGGCGGAGTCCTTAAAGTTTTTGGGAGGCTTTAGTGATCCATTGCCATGGAATATGGAAACGGCAGTTAAAATCCCTGAAATGCCAAAGGACCAAAATCAACAGCCCTATGTTACTGATTTCGATTTCTCCACTACCGATGTAGAGGCCTATAGTGGTCTGTACCATTGGTTTGGGTTAGAACCTGTAGGCGAGGAGCGTACCAGCTTAAGTTTTAGTGTGTTTGTGCCTGCCGATGGAACGAACAAATTGTATTATTATAATCATGCAGCCAAAAAACAAGGCTATGCAGGGGTGTCGGCTATGCCATTAAAAGTGCAGGAGTCACGAAAGGAATACGATTGGTCTGCCAATACACCAGTAGAATTTAGGCCCTATATAAATGATATAGCGGGCAAAAAGCGTCTGTTTTTTATGGGAACCATTTCTTCAATAAGCGATAGAAATGCGCAACAATTTGATGGTTCAGCCACACCAGATTTAGTACTGATTGATAGTGAATACCGCGACGTAGTCTGGATTGATGTAAAGCGGCCTAGTGGTTGGGATAAAACGGTTTACGATCAATTGAATGAGGCGTGGCGGGCAAGTGAGGGCATAGGAGATTACTTTGAAGAAAACCCAAAAGAAATTGAGGTTGCGCCATCGGTTAAGGACACAATGGCCATTCCTATAGTTGATGACAAAACTTTGGAAATAAGACGTCTACAAAAGCAGATAGATTCTTTGAAGGCTATAGAAAATTAATAATTTAAGTTACTTCTTCATTTATTAAATTTTCACCCTGATAGTAACAATCCTTTTAAATATTAGACTTATTAATTAAAAGGATTATGATGGGTTATATGGGATTCGGAATGCAAAGATGGATTTACTCTAGAAATCCAAAAAAGAAGCTTTATGAAAGAAAAAATCTAAAGCCTTTTACACCATTACAACATTACTCAAGGGTTTTTAAGTTACAGCCTAGCATAACTGAAAACAAAAGGAGCCATGGTTTTTTAACAATTTTATTTGTTGTTATAGCATTGATAATGGTCTTTTTAGCGTTTCAAAACTTTACGAATTATTCAAACCGTTATAATAGATTGGTTTATAACAAGACTATAATTGAAAACAATGCGGCTTTTAACTTTTTAATGAATTCTGGTAAGAATCGATTGCAAGGCAATAGGGTTTATGATGCTTATTCTGAATTTAAATTGGCACAGGTTATATATCCTAAAAATAAAGAGTTAAATCAATTGCTAATAGAAACCTTAAGTATACTTTGTGAAACAAATAATAATTACTGTGTAGAACTTGATGACTTGTTGTCCTCAAATTTTTAGAGTAGTAACCCCATTTTAATATCACTTCTTATATAAGGGCTATTAGTTTCTAAGGGTACTTCCATAAAACCATATTTTTTGTAGATATAAATAGCATTTTCCAGTTTGGTGTTAGAGTATAGGACTAGTTTTTTTAATCCCTTGGATTTTGAAAAATCAATACAATGCTGCATTAATTTTTGCCCAATTTTGAATCCGCGATAATTTGGTGATACGGCCATTTTGGTCAATTCAAAATAACCAGTGGCTTCAAAGGGCATCAGGGCTACGGTTCCAACGACATCGTCATTAAGCTTTGCAAAGAAAATATGTCCGCCTTTTTCAATAATATACTTTTGGGGATTGCTTAAAACAGCTTCGTCGTAGGGCTCGACATAAAAATAGGTTTTAAGCCATTCTATATTCAAATCATAGAATGACGTACTGTACTTTTCTTCAAAAGAAACAATATCAACGCTCATGGGCTCTAATAAAGTCAGTAATTAAGTAAGTAATAAGTTTGCCTATTTGCGATTCTGTTTTTTTGGTTGGTGCCGCTTCACAAATATGTAAGTAACACGCATTTTCATGATGGGCAAATAGGTTTAGAAACTCCCGGGTCCTATTCACACTAAAACCACTTGGGGTCATGGCACTACTGGGAATGCCTTGAATGGCATCGCAATCAATTTCAATACCAAAGGCTTTGTCTTCTATATGACTTAAAGCACGTAAAGCTTCAGTTTTAAATTTTAGTTCTTTTCTAATTTCAATAGCTTCGAAAGTGTTGAACTTAATAAACTTAAATTTTTTCAAGGATTTTAATAAAGTATCAGACGTATAATTTTCATGAAGCCCAAACACAAAATACTTTTCCAAAAACCCTTCGGCATAGGCATAGCTAAAGCCATTACCACTGTGCCTGCCTTCTTCCGGTCTAAAATCGGAATGGGCATCAAAGTTTACAACGTTAAGTGCTTGTTTTAATGCTAACGAAGCCCCTTTAATATTACCATAGGCATTATTATGTCCTCCACCAATTATAATGGGCATTTTACCAGCCAATATGATTTGAAATACCAGATGGGACACATAGGTATCTATAATTTCTACAATGGAGCGGGCTATTTTTATATGTTTGTTTTTTGATTGTTCTAATTTAGAGACTTGTTGCAATTCGTTACTAAAGTCTAAATGTCCTAAAATTAAAACGTCTTCCGCATGAGTATAAGCGTTACTCTGTATGTTTAATAAGGTTTTAAGCGCAGCTTCCCATGCCTTAGAAGTTCCTGTTTTACCATGATTGGCGAACACACCAATATCCTCTGGAATGCCAAAAATTACATACTTGACATCCAAACTTTTAAGTTGTTCGTATATATTGGAAATGTTAGGTAGTATTTGAACATGTTCACCAAACTTGGATTCACCAGAGCGTTTACTCAGTAGGTTGTTTTTTTGCTGGGTGTTAAATAAAATGAGTTTATCCACAAATAATGGTTAATTAAATTTTTGAAAGAATAAAAATACATCAATTATTACTTATACATTACAACAAAAAAAGAATTAACATTAATAAATTAAAAAACAAAGCAATTATGGAAAGTAACAAAAGCAGTATGGGATTAAAAGTGGCTTTAGGTATAGCTTTAGTATTATTTTTAGGTACCGCGTTCTATACCATGAATCTTTACAAGAAGAGTAATGATACCCAAAAACAGTTAACCGAAGAGAAACAATTGGTTATGAACGATCTAAACGCCATGGCCAAACAGTACGACGAAGCTATTAGTGAAAATGAAATCGCTAATGCCGATTTAGTTGAAGCCAGAGCAAGAATTCAGGGATTGATAGACTCTTTAAAAATATCTGAAACTAATGTAAAGAGTTTATGGAGATACAAAAGCAAATACTTATCGCTTCAAAAAGAAATGGATGTACTATTGGCTCAAAACGATTCGTTAAGAGTTGAAAATTCATATTTGGCCACGTCGCTTGATAGTACTCGGGTAAGACTTGAAGAACGTACTGTTTTTACAGATTCCCTATTGGTTCAAAACACAGCTTTGGCCGAAGTTGTTGAGAATGCCGCTGTTTTATCTACAGTGGGCTTAAAAGGATTTGGTGTTATTGAAAGAACATCAGGAAAATTAATCCCAACGGAAAGAGCAAGTCGTTCAGATAAAATTAGAGTATGCTTTACAGTTGCTAAGAATGCTTTGGTACAAGCTGGAGATCAAGAGTTATACATTCAAGTTATCGACCCTAAAAACAATACACTTGGTTTAAACGAACAGGTTCAGTTTGATGAAAAAACGCTTAATTATAGTATAGTAAGCAAGTTCAATTATGAAAATGCTAACCTTAATATCTGTGAATTTGTAGCTTCAAAAGGAGAAAACAAATTTGAAAAAGGTCGCTATGTTGTTAATGTTTTTAATGAGAAAGACTTAGTGTCTACAACAGAGTTTACACTAAAATAATAATTTGAAATAGTTCATAAAAAAGTCCCAAACTTAATTAGTTTGGGACTTTTTTGTTAAATAACCTTTCCATTTATAATAACCTGTTCTATGTGGTTATCGCCAAAAGCATAAGGTAAATGGTTATAGTTTGGTACTTCTTTGGTGATTATTAAATTGGCTTTTTTACCAGTGGTAATACTACCGTAATCTTTTGAACTCCCCATAGCATAAGCTGCATTAATAGTAGCTGCATTAATAGCTTCTTCTGGGGTCATTTTCATTTTTATGCAGGCTGTACTCACAACAAAGTTCATATTGCCACTAGGTGTAGATCCTGGGTTATAATCGGTTGCTAAAGCCAGAGGTAAGCCACTATCCATTATACGCCTAGCAGGTGTATAGGGTATGCTTAAAAAATAAGAGCAGGAGGGTAGGGCTACTGGCATAGTTTTAGAACCTTGTAGCGCTTCAAGGTCGTCGTCGTTCAATTCTTCGAGATGATCTACAGAAAGCGCATTATATTTAACAGCAAGAGACACGCCGCCAAAAGCGTTAAACTGATTGACATGCACCTTAGCAGGTAGTCCGTATTCTTTTCCGGCTACCAATATGCGTTGCATATCGTCCAACGAAAAATAACCTTTTTCACAAAATACATCAATATAATCAGCTAAGTCTTCTTTAGCAACTAATGGAAGCATGTCATTGATGACATGATCTATGTAGGCTTCTTTATTATTTTTAAATTTTTCAGGTAGGGCATGAGCTCCCAAAAAAGTAGCTTTTATTTCAATAGGTACATGTGCCTTTATGCGTTTAATAACACGTAGCATTTTTAATTCAGATTCCAATGAAAGGCCGTACCCCGATTTAATTTCCAAAGCACCAGTTCCCATTTTTATAACTTCGTTCACGCGTTTTATTGACTGCTCAAATAAGTCCGATTCACTAGTATTTTCTAAAGTTTTTGCCGAATTTAAAATACCACCACCTCGATTAGCAATCTCTTCATAACTTAAACCATTAATTCTATCTACAAACTCTTGTGCCCTACTACCTGCATAAACAATATGGCTGTGTGAATCGCACCAAGTAGGCAATACGAGCTTCCCGGTAGCGTCTATGGTTTTATCGGCTTTAATATTAATATGGTCTCCCATAAAGCCATAATCTATAATGCGGTCGTTCTCAATTAAAAGATATGCATTTTCTATGGTTGGTAGTATGTTCATATCTGTTCCGGATACCTTTTCAATATGCCTATCCCTAATCTGTAAAAGTGTTTTGATGTTGGTTATAAGTAATTTCATGTGTATCAATTTATTATTTTTTTAAAATAAAATATGCATAAAAACACCTTCTCGTTCGTCGATGTTTTTAGTTGTGGATATTTCATCTCATCTAAAATTAAGAACAATAGTAGTATTTAATTTAGGAACAAAATAATTATTTCATTAACTTTAACTATTGTGTATACAAATGTGCTGTTTAGTGTTTGAAAATACCTTTAAAAAGCACTCATGACTGATAAAAGCTTAGATTTTTTAAATTCCATAACCGATATTTCTAAAGATACTTTTGAGATACTAAAAGGCATATCTGAATTTAAAAAAATTCCCGAAGGCACACAACTTGTTAAGCTTAATGAAGTCCCTTCTAAAATTTACATGCTAGTATCTGGTTTAATTCGTTGCTATTTAACCACTGAAGCTGGCAAAGAGTTTAATAAAAGTTTTTATCTCCCCATAAGTTTTGTTGCTTCCTTGACTGCATTAATGAGAAAGAACCCATCTCTTTTTGTGTTTGAAACCTTAACTGATTGCAAATTGTATGAAATTGATTATGATAAGTTTATGGCGTTATGTAGTAAAAACATCCAGATGAACGCACTTTATACTAAGGTTTTAGAAGTTGTTTATACAAAATATGAAAAGCGTTTGGTAGAGCTTATATCATTAGATGCCAAAGGCCGTTATTTGGCATTACGAAAACAAATTCCAAATGTTGATAAGATTATTCCTCAATACCATATAGCTTCTTTTTTAGGAATTACGGCAGTACAATTAAGCAGAATTAGAAAGAAAATAGACACCGATTAACATTTGTTAACGAATATGTGTTTTTTAAATTCTAAATTTAACCCGATTTCTTTTTAGAACAAAAAGATTGATAGCTAACCAACCAAAAAAACAGGCAATAATCAATTGGGATGATGCCTGTTTTTTGTTTTTATAAGACCAAATTATTTTAGGCTGCCTACCATATCCTCGGGCTTAACCCAAGCATCATATTCTTCTGCTGTAACATACCCTAAGTTAATGGCCTCTTCTTTTAGTGTCGTTCCATTTTTATGTGCCGTATTGGCAATCTCAGCAGCTTTATAATACCCAATTTTAGTATTCAAAGCGGTAACTAGCATCAAGGAATTATTAAGTAGTTTTTTAATAACCTCGTGGTTAGGTTCTATACCAACTGCGCAGTTAACATCGAAGCTAATGCAAGCATCACCTAATAATTGAGCCGATTGTAAAACGTTTGCAGCCATTACGGGTTTAAATACGTTTAATTCATAATGTCCTTGTAATCCCCCTACAGATACTGCAACGTCATTACCTATAACTTGCGCACAAACCATAGTTAATGCTTCACATTGAGTTGGGTTTACTTTTCCTGGCATGATAGAACTTCCTGGTTCATTGGCAGGAATGGTAATTTCACCTATACCAGAGCGTGGTCCAGAAGCCATTAAACGAATATCGTTAGCTATTTTATTTAGTGAAACGGCCAATTGTTTTAACGCTCCGTGGGTTTCTACTAGAGCATCGTGTGCGGCTAGGGCTTCAAATTTATTAGGAGCGGTCACAAATGGAAGATTAGTAAATTCTGCGATATACTCTGCTACGCGTTTAGCATATCCATTTGGGGTATTTAGTCCCGTACCAACAGCAGTTCCACCTAATGCCAACTCACTTAAGTGAGGCAGGGTGTTTTCAAGAGCTTTAAGGCCATGGTCCAATTGGGCGACATATCCCGATAGTTCCTGTCCTAAGGTTAATGGAGTGGCATCCATTAAGTGTGTACGTCCTATTTTAACAACATCCTTAAAGGCTTCTGCTTTTTTATGTAATGTATTTCGCAATTGCTTTATTCCTGGTAGAGTAGTTTCTACAACTTTTTTATAAGCCGCGATATGCATACCTGTAGGGAAGGTGTCGTTAGACGATTGCGATTTATTCACATCGTCGTTGGGCTGTATCACTTTATCACCTTCACCAATAACTTTTCCTGCTAATTGTTGCGCTCTGTTAGCGATAACTTCATTCACGTTCATGTTACTTTGCGTTCCAGATCCTGTTTGCCATATTACTAGTGGAAATTGATCGTCGTGTTTGCCCTCTAATATTTCATCACAAACCTGTGCAATTAAATCACGTTTTTCAATAGGTAATACACCTAATTCACAATTGGTATAAGCTGCAGCCTTTTTTAAATAGGCAAACCCATAGACTATTTCTAATGGCATTGAAGCAGGTGCTCCAATTTTAAAATTATTTCTTGAGCGTTCTGTTTGTGCGCCCCAAAGCTTATCGGCAGGTACTTTTACCTCACCCATAGTATCTTTCTCTATTCTAAAACTCATTTTATGAATGCTTTAATTTTGAATTACAAAGTTAATTGTTTTAAGATGTTTTATTTTATGATAAAGGTTAGTTTTTTTGAGATGTTTTTAACACACAAATAACATGATATTCTTTTGAATATCCTTTTAAATAGATTAATTTAGTAGGAATTAAAAAATAAACTTAAATTATCGTATTATGGCAGCAATTAGATTAGGGGATGTCGCACCAAATTTTGATGCACAATCTACCGAAGGAGATATTAATTTCCACGAATGGCTAGGGGATAGCTGGGGCGTTTTATTTTCACACCCAGCAGACTACACACCTGTATGTACTACCGAACTTGGCACGGTAGCAAAGTACAAGGCAGAGTTTGACAAAAGAAACGTTAAGGTTATAGCATTAAGTGTTGATGGTATTGAATCCCACAACGGGTGGATTAACGATATTAATGAAACACAACAAACTACGGTTAATTTTCCAATTATTGCCGATGAGGACAGAAAAGTATCGGTGCTTTATGATATGATTCACCCTAATGCCGATAGCCAGTTAACGGTACGTTCGGTATTCGTTATTGCTCCAGACAAAACGGTGAAATTGATGATTACTTATCCTGCATCAACCGGAAGAAATTTTGATGAACTGTTACGGGTTATCGATTCATTACAATTAACGGCATACCATAAAGTGGCTACGCCTGCCAATTGGAACAATGGGGACGATTGTGTTGTGGTTCCCGCAGTAGAAACGGTAGATATACCTGCTTTATTCCCTAAGGGGTTCAAGGAAGTAAAACCATATTTACGCTTAACACCGCAACCTAATTTAAATTAGTGAATAACCCTGTTAATCGAAAAGCATTCCTCGACGCTTGCGTCGGGGTGTCCACTTAAATTGTCATTCCCGTAAGAACGGGAATTCTAAATAAAAGAATTTCGATTTTTGGCCTTAAGGTCAAAATAAAAACAGTCAAATGTTTCCTTGCCTTGCCTCGGGTATAGTAGGTATTAAGAAATACTTTTATTAAATTTCATTTTGATATTGTGAAACACATTGCTTTGCATTATCTTTGCGGCATATTTTAAAAGACACTAACCATGATGTTTGAATTTGATCAATACTTAGGCTTTTTAGCATTCTTAACCATATTAACCATTGGATTTTGGTTAATGATTTTTTTGTTAACTTTTGTAATTCCTTATTGGATAGGAGGTTCTTTAATTGAAAGACTAAAAGAAATTAGAGAAGAAAAAAGGGCTAAGCGATTAAATGCTTAAATCATTTTTCTATAAAACAAAAAAAGGAAACTAAAATTTAGTTTCCTTTTTTTGTTTGGTGCCTGCTTATTCTGCGTTTTACATTTCCATGTCTCCGCCTCTAAAATTACCAGACCTTTCTGGCTTCTTTTTTTGATTAAATCTATATGTAAACGATACGTTATAGGTGCGTCCGCCTCTAAATTGGATATCCTGTAGGGTTGTAAAAGAGTCGGTAGTGATTTCGTTTTGGAATCTTCTAGAATTCAATAAGTCCCTAATATTAAAAGCTAAAGAAGCCTTTTCTTTAAAAAAGTCCTTACTAAATGCTAAGTTGGCGGCATATCTTCCTTTACGGTTGTTTTGGGTGTCTTTGCTCGGTGCCCTATAATCCATATTGGTTTGCCAATCGATATTACCAGGCAATGTAAGTTTGTTGGTTAATCGGGCCGACCAAGTAAAGTTATCGGCTCCAAAATCTTTGCCGTTAAATTCTCCATCACGTTTTAATTGGAAAAAGTTAAGGTCTGTATTAATACGCCATTTGCGAGTTGGACTATAGTTTAAATTCATTTCCAAGCCATAACGGTCGTCTGTAGCTAAGTTTACTGGACCGCGTTGTACTACTGGAGTTTCTTTATCTTTAATGGTAACAATTTCGCCAGTTTCCTTGCTAACAAATGTGATGACATTTTTAGAATGTTGGTAATATATTGCCGAGCTTAATGTAAAGTCTCCAAAGCGATTTAAGTACCCTAACTCAAATTTGCCGGAATAGGTAGGGTCTAAGTCTGGATTCCCTTGAAACACGTTGGTTAAACTAGAACGAGAAGGGAATGGGTTTAGCATAAAACCACGAGGACGGCTTAGCCTACGATTGAACCCAAGGGTGATGCTTTCATCATCACTTATTTCGTAATTCAAGTTTACGGTAGGAAACAGACCCGTTAAGTTTTTCTTTTTAAAATCACCACTAGTGGGCTGGTCCAAGGTTGTGCGGGTATTTTCTAATCGAAGCCCCAATAAATACGAAAACTTGCCATACTTGCTGCCATATTGTGTGTAAACGGCATGGATGTGTTGCTTAAAATCAAATACATTGGTTAGTCCTGCGTTAACCTCAAACTCACCCGTATCTTCATTTAAAAGTTCTACGATATAATCGGTAACCCTGTTATTAAAATTACCGCGATACCCCATTTCAAATTGGGAATCTTCGCCTATGGGCAAAACGTAATCTGTCTGTAAAAGAATATTTTCTTGATCTTCATAGGTGGTTAGTATATCTGAGTCTATACCATCAGAATTTATTAAGGAATAATCGTTTTCATCTGAATCCTCAAATTGAAAATCGAAAGTAAACTTATGGCCATCAGTTTTAAAGTCTTTAGTGAAATTTAAGGAATACTGTATCGTTTCCCCTTCTTCGTCTTCTGGGTCCAAACGGAGACTCGTGCTTGTTGTATTGTTTACCTTGTCGAATTGCACTATGTCGTTTACAGAATTATTCAAGTTATTGTTATTACTGTAAACAATAGCTGATGTTAATGACGCCGAATCGTTTACGTACCATTCAACACCAGCATTGGTTGTAAATCCTTTGCGGGTATCTTCCCAATTGCGTTTCTCTGAAAGATCGGGTGTATTAACATCAAAATAGCTCACATCGTTATACCAATGTCCAATAGATTCTCTATAGTTATAAGACGTCGTATTAAAAAAATTAAGATCACCGGTTCTGTAATTAATATTGGCAGAAACTCCAGCCGAATTTGGGTGTCCAGCATTAACCGTTACGGCTCCATTTAGGCCTTGTAATTTGCTGCGACGCAAAATAATGTTCAAAATACCAGCGGTTCCTTCGGCTTCGTAGCGTGCAGAAGGAGAGGTAATCACTTCTACTTTTTCGATGGATTCTGCAGGCAGTTGCCTTAAGGCTTCAGTAGAGTTTAAACCAACCAATCCAGAGGGTTTTCCATTGATAAGAATGCGAACATTACCATTACCTCTTAAGGCCACGTTGCCTTCTGCGTCTACAGATACCGATGGTACATTATCCAACACATCGCTCACCGAGCCACCACTTACAGTAAGGTCCTTCCCAACATTGTAGATTTTCTTGTCTAGTTTTATTTCAACCGTAGTTCTTTCAGCAATAACCTCTACAGCATCTAATGCAGCTACGTCTAATTCTAAAGCAATCATGCCTAAGTTTAAATCGGACTGAATGTTTTGGTTTTTTAATTGATAAGATTTATACGATATATATTCAACCTTAATGTCGTATATGTCCTTTGGTACTTTTATTTCAAATGCACCATTTATATCGGTAATAGTGCCGTCAATAATTTTTTCTTCTTTATGACTGTAAAGGGAAATGGTAGCGTATTCCAGTGGCTGCCTTGTTTCGTTGTCAATTACAGTACCAACAATAACTACTTTTTTAAGATTCGGCACAGTGTTTTCAGGGCCTTTAGGTTGGGCATTTAAGGTTACTAAACAAGTAATAAGAGCAATAAAGGCTAAGGAAAATTTGTGCATAATTAGGTTTTAACAAATTAGAATGCAAAAATAGCCTATGGTTTAAGGGGCATAGGTTAATAATTTGTTAAAAGATTCCAAGGAAGGCATCTTTATGCCTGTTGCTGTAGGATACTATCTATTACAGCTTTTTTATTAATTCGAATGAATGAGACTGTCTTAGAAATTTTATCGGCAAAATCAAGGATGTCTATGGCTTTTTTCAGCCAAACTTTTGCAGCTACTTTATCTTCTTCAATCTTAGTAAGCCCAATTTCTTTTATGTATTCAGATAAAATTTCTAAGTGATCTGCTGTTAAGTTGAGGCTTCTTAAATAGTCTTCGGTTTCCTCTTTTGTTAAGGCCTTTAGTTTTTCGATATCTATATCGAGTTCATTTTGAAAACGCTGATTGGTTAGTTCAACCCCCCGAGAATCGCCTTTGGGCAATTTAAGAAAATCAGCCAGTATTTTAGCCAATACCTTTCCTAGCTGTTCTACTTGGGCTTTTAATAAATCTCTACGTTCCATACAAACCATCAAAATGGGCGAGCATTATACCTTTGTGTTACGTATACCAGTAAAGTAAAAGCTAAATAATCTCCAAAATGCGTTCCGGTGGCCTGCCCACAACGGCTTTGTTCCCGTTTACAACAATGGGGCGCTCAATAAGCTTAGGGTTTTCTACCATGGCATTAATGATTTCGGCATCGGTTAGCGCTTTGCCCTTGTAGTTTTCTTTCCAAATGGCTTCATTCTTCCTAACCAAATCCATAGGTTTTATACCTAGTGTTTTAATAAGGGCTTCCAGTGCTTTAGCCGAAAGGGTTTCTTCTAAATATTTTACGGTTTCAAAAGATTTTCCAGAATCTTCCAGTATTTGCAAACCTTGTCTGGATTTAGTACAACGCGGATTGTGGTATATGGTTATCATGGTAATAGAATATTGTATTGTTTTAAATCGCTTTTTAACTGTTCGGCGGTTTTAAATTGTATGCTGTTAATGTTCAGGTTTTTAGCTGCTTGGATGTTTCTTTGGTTGTCATCTATAAACAAAGCATGCTGTGGCGTGATGCCAAACCTATCTAAGGTGAGGTTATAAATCTCATCAAAAGGTTTTCTGGTATTTTCTTCACCTGAAACCACAATACCTTCAAACCAATGTAAAAACTCAAACTTTTTTAGAGCAATAGGAAAGGTTTCTGCACTCCAATTGGTCAATGCTACCACTTTGTAACTGCCCGAATCCAGCAATTCCTTTAAGATGTCCACAGTGCCTTCAATGGCATTGCCTAGCATGTCTACCCATCTACCATAGAACATTCGTATTTCGGGTTCATACTCTGGAAATAGTGCAATGCGCTCTTGGGTTGCTTTTGCCATAGGATAGCCTGCGTCTTGGTTTTCGTTCCAATCGCTGGTACAGATGTTATCGAAAAACCATTGCATTTTTTCCCGATCGTTATTAAACACATCAAGAAAAACATATTCCGGGTTCCAATCTATAAGAACGCCACCTAGGTCGAATATAATCGTATCTATTTTGATCATCTATAGGGTACTTGTATCTTCTTGTTTTTGTCCCATCATCATGAGATAGGCTTTTAAAAATGGGTTGATATCTCCATTCATGACGGCATCGACATTGCCTGTTTCGTAATTGGTCCTTACATCTTTAACCAGTTTGTAGGGATGCATCACATAGTTGCGTATTTGGCTGCCCCATTCAATTTTCATTTTACCGGCTTCAATATCGTCGCGTTGCTCTAATTGTTTTTGCAATTCGATTTCATACAACTGCGATTTTAGCATTTGTAAGGCACGGGCCCTGTTGTCGTGTTGCGAGCGTGTTTCTGAGCAGGAAATTTGTATGCCAGTTGGTTTGTGCGTTAACTGCACTTTGGTTTCTACTTTATTTACGTTTTGTCCGCCAGCACCACTAGAGCGTGCTGTAGTGATTTCAATATCGGCTGGGTTGATTTCAATTTCAATAGTGTCATCAACCAACGGATATACATAAACGGAAGCAAAACTTGTATGGCGTTTGGCATTACTATCAAAAGGGGAGATGCGCACCAGTCTGTGTACGCCATTTTCGCCTTTTAGCCAGCCAAAGGCAAAGTCGCCTTCAATTTCCAAGGTAACCGTTTTTATACCGGCTACGTCACCTTCCTGGAAGTTCAGCTCTTTAACTTTATACCCACTTTTTTCGGCAAACATCAAGTACATGCGCATAAGCATACTGGCCCAATCACAACTTTCGGTACCACCGGCTCCAGCAGTAATTTGTAGTACGGCACTTAAGCTATCTCCTTCGTCCGATAACATGTTTTTAAACTCAATATCTTCGAGCAGGGTTGATGTTTTTTCGAACTGTTGTTCTACTTCTTCGATACTGGATTCTCCTTCTTTATAAAATTCATAAAGAACATCCAGGTCTTCGGCGAGTACTTTAACTGTATTGTAATCTTCCACCCATTTTTTCTTAACACGAAGTGATTTCATAATGGCTTCGGCCGTTTTGGGATCGTCCCAGAAGTTGGGATCGAAGGTTTGCTCTTCTTCGTTTTGTATTTCTATAAGCTTGGCATCTATGTCAAAGATAGTGCCTTAGTTTGTCAAGGCGGGTATTGAGATCTTTAATTTGATCGGAGGTTATCATAGTAGTATTTAATTTATGAACAAAAGTACATGAATTTTTTTCATTTAAAAATTAACCAATGCAAATGAAAAAAATTAGCTGAACCACTAATGAGATTGGTTGATTGTAAGCTATTAATCGTTTGGTGACGTCTTACTTGAGGCTATGTTTTGGCTTAATTGGTGAATTTTTTGGCTCGGCATGCACGTTCTTTGCGTTAGGGATTGAGGCATTGTTGGAGCTCCCTGCAAGGAGCGACTGCCGAAAGCCCGGCCCTTAGGCAACGCCCAAATTTTTGAGCTATTGGCACTCTGTTTCAGGGTTGGTAGTGACATTAGCGCAAGTGCTTACAAGCGATAGTATGGATCAAAAAGAAGGATGGTGTTTTTTGTTATACACTAAGAAACTTAGTTTTTTCACAGAAGAAAAATAGGATTTATGCCTTTAGCAGAAAATAATATGCCATAATTTTATAGTTTTACCATTAAACAATTCATTATGATTATAGACCTTAGGAGCGATACGGTAACCAAGCCTTCCAAAGCCATGCTGGAAGCCATGATGGAAGCTCAAGTTGGTGATGATGTTTTTAGGGAAGACCCCACGGTAAACCTGTTGGAAGAGCGTATAGCCCAGATGTTTGGTAAGGAACAGGCCTTGTTTTTTCCCAGTGGGACTATGGCCAACCAAACAGCGATTAAGCTACATACTGCCCCGGGGGAGCAAGTGATTTGCGATAAATACGCCCATATTTATAATTATGAATCTGGCGGGGCTTCGTTTAATAGTGGTGTTTCCTGTAAATTGATTGATGGTAATAAAGGCACGTTTACGGCTCAGCAGGTCGTAGAGGCTATTAACCCTCAAGAGTATTGGTATGCCAAGACGAGTTTGGTGGAAATTGAAAATACCACGAATAAAGGCGGCGGGGCTTGTTGGGATTTTAATGAGATTTTGAATATTAAACGGGTATGTGATGAACACAACCTAAGGTTCCATCTTGATGGTGCACGTTTATGGAATGCTTTAGTGGCAAAAAATGAAACTGCAAAGCAGTATGGCGAGGTTTTCGATACCATTTCGGTGTGTTTAAGTAAGGGCTTAGGCTGTCCTGTAGGTTCTGTTTTGATAGGAGATGCAGCTGTTATGGATAATGCCATTAGAATACGAAAGGTCTTTGGGGGCAATATGCGACAAATAGGGTATTTGGCAGCAGCAGCTTTATATGCGCTGGACCATCATGTGGAAAGGTTAGCAGAGGACCATAAAAAAGCCAAGGAAATAGGAGAGGTGCTTACTAAATCGTCGGGCATAAAAAAGGTTGAGTCTATAGAAACCAATATTGTTATTTTTGAATTAAATGATGATGTCGACGACAAAGCTTTTTTTAATAATCTTGCTCAAAAAAATATCCATATTATTGGTATGGGCGGAGGCAAGCTCCGTATGGTAACCCATTTGGATTATACCGACGCTATGCACGAAACACTTCTGAAAGTTTTGCAAAGCATGCCTTTATAAAAACATAATGTGTGGTTTGATTTTGGTTTGAAATTTATTTTATGGGAATTGTAATCATCTTTTTTTAATACTCCATAGCTAAAGGCTAAATAGAATAGTTTTCCTTTAGTAGTAACAATGTCTATTGTAAGATTAGTTCAAGACTTTAAATTGAAGTAATATTTTTTAGTAAACTATGCAACCCTTCACTTTTTTGTTTGTCTATAGTAATAGATAAAAACCCAAAAGTATTTTTAAAATTATTATAGCAAGCTAAATTTAATTGGACCCCAACATCTTATATACCCATAGAGAGCTTATAGAAAACAGTAAGCTTGGCGATAAAACAGCCCAGTATAATTTATATATAAAGTATGTTGATGCCATGTACAATATTGCTATGCGCATGGTAAAAATTAAAGAAGATGCTGAAGATGTGGTACAGGAAAGTTTTATAGAAGCCTTTAAAAACCTATCATCCTTTAGATACGAAAGTACATTTGGCTCTTGGTTAAAACGTATTGTGGTGAACAAAAGTATTAATCATTTAAAATTGAGGAAAATTCCAATTGTTCCTTTTGATAGCGAGACATTTTGCATTAAAGATAATGAGGTTTGTGAGGTTCCGGAAATGGATATAAAAAAAGTAATTAAGGGAATTGGATTGTTGCCTGCAGGATTTCAGCAAATAATTAATTTGTACTTAATAGAAGGTTACGATCATGTAGAGATTGGAGAGATTTTAGGAATTTCGACATCTACTTCAAAGTCGCAATACCACAGAGGAAAGAAAAAATTAGTTGAAATAATAAATAGACTATAATGGATGATTTTGAAAAAAGCATAAAAGAAAACCGGATCCTTTTTGATGAGCATAAAGCAGACAAATTAAAGCTTTGGGCTAATATTAATGAGGCATTAGAAGCTCAAAAAAATCGTTCCAAAATAATAACGCTATGGAAGACATACACTTTTAAAGCGGTGGCAAGTCTTGTAATTGCTTTTGGGATATTTACTTCGATAGGCATTGTTAAAACGCATAGCAATCAGCAAAAAGTGGTTTTTAACCAAGAACTAACCGATATAGATAAGCATTATAAAGTATTGGTGGCCAATCAAATAAATCTTGTGAACAAATCCAATAAATTATCTGCACAAGAAAAAAAAGAATTCTTATCCTTTATGGATGAGTTAGATGAGGAATACCAAATGTTAAAATTGGAGTTATACAAAAATTTGGATTCTGAGCGTGTTTTAGAAGCTATAGTAATTAATTACAGAAAACGAATTGAGTTAATAGAGAACTTATTAAGGCAGATCAATAGTTCGACAAAAACAAACAATGACCATGAATATATTTTATAAAAAATCAATAGTGCTTTCTATGTTAATGGTGAACTTTTTAGTGTTTTCCCAAGAAACATTAACAAAAAAGATTGAGAAGAAATATGAAATATCAAAAACTGGTGAGTTATACTTAAATAATAAATATGGCAATATTAACATTAATGGATGGGATAAAAGCAATGTGGTAATTACTATAGACATAAAGGTAACAAGTAAAAAGAAAGATAATGCAAAAGCTCTTCTAGACCGTATAGAGCCTAAGTTTAGAGCAACCACTAACTATGTAAGTGTTATTTCAGAAATAACAGAAAAGCATACAAGCTTCCTGTCCAGGTACTTTAATTTGTTAAACCCCTTTGAATTAGATAAAACCAATATGGAAATAAACTATACGCTATATCTACCAAAAAGCATGGACATTGTAGTGGAAAATAAATTTGGGGATGTTATTATAGAGCATTGGGCAGGTAAGTTAAAAGCCAATGTGGAGCATGGCGATTTATGGATTAGCGAGCCTATAATGAATATCTATGCAGATATGTTATTTGGGAAGCTTAGAGCAAAGTCTATAGCACACGGTGCCATAAATTTAAAAAACGGTAATATAGAAATTGATGAATCCCAAGATTTGATATTAAAAACAAGTGGCACCAATATTAAAATAGACAAAGTGGAAAACCTAAAAATAGAGTCCAGTAAAGATGAAGTTGTAATAGATTACTTAGAAAATATAGAAGGAGACGTTAATTTTTCTAATATGCAAATTAATGAAATGGATAACAATATTGACCTAAAAATGAAGGTTACAGATTTTAGGGTCTTAAAAATGAATCAACCAGATGCTACAGTAAATATAAATCAGGAATCATCAGATATAAGCATAAACGTATCTGGGCTTTCTTTTAAATTCAATGCCACTTTAGAAGAAGGTTTACTAAGGCTTCCAAAAACCTTTAAAAAAATTAAAAGCAAAATGGTTATTGATAAAGGAACGCGAATTAGGAATATTAAGGCAACTTATGGGGTGCAACCTAAAAGTACATTTTCTTTTACGGGTAAAAAGGGCATTATAACCTTAAAAGAGTAGTGTGCCATATAACAAACTGCCCTGAGGCAAAACTTCAAAAGCGATTAAACTCTTATAGATTGCCCAGAAAAGAAATCAAAACATTTTTCAATATAATTTCAAATTAATGCAACCAATTAATTTTTGAGTTGTCTTTAGTAACATACAATCAAATCAAAAAACATGCATCAAATTAAAATCGTATTTATTTTATTTTTATTAGGCTTTATACCTTATGTTAAAGCACAAGAACCTGAAGATTATATTGAGTTTAACGACCGTAAGAATACCGTTCATGGCGTGTATCTTGGGCTTTCCACTTATTATGGTAAAATTAAAAAAAAGGATACCTATTCTGCTAGTTTAAAGATTGCCTATGTAGCCAATCAGCAATTTGAAATTGGTTTTGAGGGAATTACACTTTATTCAGATTTTAATAATCAAGGCCTTTCCGACAGCAATAATGATCTGGTAGCACTCTATGGAGGCTTACATTTAGAGCCCATTCTATTTAGCAAGTCTAAACTTAACTTATCATTCCCTTTACTTGTAGGTGGTGGGGCAGCTGCCATATTAGAAGACCACACTAATGACTATATAATCGATCATGAGGATTGGGAGGCTGTTTTTGTTTTAGAACCAGGTGTTAATCTATTATTTAATTTGAATAGATATGTGCAATTAGAAGCAGGAGTTAAACACAGATTTTCCAGTAGGTTGAGTTTCAATAATTCTCCAATATCAAGAATCAACGGGTTTTCTGTAGGCCTAGGAGTAAAAGTAGGCGTGTTTAATATGGGTAGGAATAGATATAAAAAAAAGAATCATGTGTAATAGACAAAAAACAAAATTAAATGCACAGTTTGTGTTTTCCAATGACAATCAAGTCTTAATAAACTCTAGCAATAATAGAGAAGAATGGTATCCTATAAACTTTCAGTGGATACCGGTAATAAAACTCCATGAAAGTATGGAAGATAACTGTTCTTAATCAAAACAGTTTTTAAGCAAACGCTTCAACTTATTAAAAATCAATCAAAAACGAACAAATGGCTTTATGTAATAGTTGGAGTGTTATTGTCTCGGCCATATAAAATAAAAGTTCTCATGTTTTGAGAACTTTTATTTTTCATGAATTTACCTGTTACTTAAACATATCCATGCCAGGAATATTGGGTAGCCCTTCCTTGGCTACTGCTGCCAATTCTGCTTCATTGATCTTGGTTGCTTTTTCAATGGCCTTATTCAAGGTAAGGATCAAATAATCTTCAAGTTGTTCTTTGTCTTCCAATAAATCATCATCAATATCAATAGCTTTTATGGTTCTATTAGCGGTTAAGGTTATTTTAAGCTTACCATCGTTGCTCGCTTCATCAACTAAAACAGCGTCCAGGCGCTTTTTCGTAGCTTCTACTTTCTTTTGGGCTTCCTTAAGTTTACCCATCATATTCATCATATCTCCAAACATACATTCAAATTTTATCGTTAAAAAGGCAAATTTATTATAATCCGAAAAGAAATTGGTTGTATTTTACAAGGAAAAATGAAAAACAGCTTAATTATTCTGTCTCTAAGTTTTACTTTTGCCGTTTCCTGCAAAAAAGATAAACCTATGGATGAAAATATGATAGACATAAAAGCTCCGGTAGCTAAAAAAATTCCTGAGCAACTAAAGATTCATAATGACATTAGGATAGATAACTACTACTGGCTTAATGATAGAGAAAATGAAGATGTTATAGCCTATTTGAATGCCGAAAACGACTATACCAAACGTATGATGCAGCATACCGAAGGGTTTCAAAAGGCACTTTTTGAGGAAATGAAAGGTAGAATTAAGGAAGATGATACCACAGTGCCTTATAAATTAAATGGCTATTGGTATTTAACACGCTATGAAACAGGTAAGGATTATCCTGTTTATGTCCGTAAAAAAGACAGCCTAGAAGCTCCCGAAGAAATTCTTTTCGATTGTAATGTTATGGCCAAGGATCATGCCTATTTTAATTTGGGAGGTATTTCCATAAGTCCAGATAATACCATGGCGGCTTTTTCTACTGATATTGTTAGCAGGAGGCAGTACACTATTCAAATAAAAAATTTAATTACTGGAGAGTTGTATCCAGACAAGATTACAAACACTACAGGAAGCGCCACATGGGCAAACGATAACAAAACCCTGTTTTATTCTAGGAAAGATGAAGTGACATTAAGGTCCCATAAAATTTTCAAGCATACTTTAAATACTAATGAGACAGAAGATGCAGAGGTTTATCATGAGGCAGATGAAACGTTTAACACGTTTGTTTATAAAACCAAATCGCGAAAATATATAGTTATTGGATCTTCAAGTACTTTAACTACAGAGTATCGTTTTCTTAATGCAGATATGCCTAATGGGGAATTTAAAGTATTTCAAGAGCGTACACGGGAATTGGACTATAGTATATCTCACTATGGAGACCATTTTTATATTATAGCCAATAGTGATGGCGCCACCAATTTTAAGCTTTTAAAAACGAGTGAGCTACAAACCGAAAAAAAATATTGGGAGGAACTCATACCACATCGTGAAGATGTTTTAATTGAAGACATTGAAATTTTTAAGAATTATCTTGTAGTTAATGAGCGTGAAAATGGTTTAAACCGATTACGCATTATAGGTTGGAACGGAGAAGAAGATTATTATATGCCCTTCAACAGCGAAACCTATACAGCATATATAGGCAATAACCCCGATTTTGATAGTGAGGTATTGCGATATGGATTTAACTCTCTAACGACCCCGAGTGCGGTTATTGATTACAACTTAAAAACGAAAACAAGTGAAATTAAAAAAGAACAAGAAGTACTAGGAGGAACGTTTAAAAAAGAAAATTATGAATCCAAGCGTATTTGGGCCACTGCAAGGGATGGCGTTAAGATTCCTATATCGCTAGTGTATAGAAAAGGGATTAAGTTGGATGGAAATAATCCTTTGTTGCAATATGCCTATGGCTCTTATGGTTCTACAATAGACCCATCATTTTCCAGTATACGGTTAAGTCTATTGGATCGTGGTTTTATTTATGCCATAGCACATATTAGAGGTGGTGAGTATTTGGGGAGGCATTGGTACGAAAGTGGTAAGTTGTTAAGCAAGAAGAATACATTTACAGACTTTATAGACTGCTCAAAATATTTAATTGAACAAGGATATACTTCAAAAGACCATTTGTATGCTTACGGTGGATCGGCGGGAGGATTGCTAGTGGGAGCTGTAATCAATATGAATCCAGAGTTGTATAAAGGCGTTTTGGCAGCAGTACCCTTTGTAGATGTAGTCACAACCATGTTAGACGACTCTATACCATTAACCACCGGAGAATATGACGAATGGGGGAATCCAAATGATAAGGATTACTATCATTATTTGAAATCGTATTCCCCATACGACAATGTAGAAGCCAAAAATTACCCTAACATGTTGGTAACAACAGGGCTTCATGATTCCCAAGTGCAATACTGGGAGCCGGCCAAATGGGTAGCTAAATTACGAGAGCTAAAAACAGACAATAATAAGTTATTACTGCATACCGATATGGACTCTGGGCATGGAGGGGCTTCAGGGCGTTTTGAAAGCTTAAAAGAAGTGGCTTTGGAATACGCATTTTTACTAGATTTAGAAGGAATTACCCACTAATAAAAAAAAATGTGCTATTTTTGCAAGGTTTTAAGGTTGTCGTAATTTTGCTTAGGATTATAGCGGCTATTAAAAGTAATCTATGAAACATAAAAATCAAGTTTTTGATAATGTCTTAGATTTAGTAGGTCATACACCTCTTGTAAGACTTAATAAATTTACTGCAGACTTCAAGGGGAGTTATTTTGCAAAAGTTGAATCTTTTAACCCAGGTAACTCATCAAAAGACCGCATTGCTCTTTATATTATTGAACAGGCCGAAAAGCAAGGTATATTAAAACCTGGCGACACCATTATTGAAACTACCTCTGGTAATACGGGGTTTAGTATTGCAATGGTTAGCATTATTAAAGGTTACGATTGTGTATTGGCTGTAAGTTCAAAGTCTTCTGCAGATAAAATAGATATGCTAAAGACCATGGGGGCCAAAGTTTATGTGTGCCCAGCCCATGTAAGTGCCGACGACCCGAGGTCCTATTATCAAGTGGCAAAACGCTTACATGAAGAAATAAAAGGCTCTGTCTATATCAATCAATACTTTAATAAATTAAATATTGATGCACACTACAAAAGTACAGGTCCAGAAATATGGGAACAGACCAATGGTGAAATCACCCATTTAGTAGCCTGTAGTGGAACAGGAGGAACTATTTCTGGTACGGCAAGATATTTAAAAGAGCAAAATCCAAATATTAAGGTTATAGGTGTAGATGCTTTTGGTTCGGTTATTAAAAAATATCATGAAACTAAAGAGTTTGATGAAAATGAGATTTATCCTTACAGGATAGAAGGTTTAGGGAAAAATTTAATTCCTACTGCTACAGATTTTGATATTATTGATGATTTTGTGAAAGTTACAGACGAAGATAGTGCACATACTGCCCGAGCTATTGCTAAAACAGAAGGCATGTTTGTGGGGTACACTTCGGGTGCTGCAATGCAAGCTATAAAACAGTTAAATGAACAAGGTGAATTTAAAAAGGGTGATAAGGTAGTTGTTATTTTTCCCGATCATGGTTCACGTTACATGAGTAAGGTATACAGTGACAAATGGATGAATGAGCAAGGGTTTTTCGATAGTATCAACGAAGCTGCAGAGAGCATTCAGTATATAAAATAATTGAGATATTCAATTACCAGAAGAGGCAACATTTATTGTATCAGCAGTATGTTGCCTCTTTTTTGTTTTATCTGTAATTGTGTATTAAAAAATTATGCTCAAACCATTTAAATATTTAATTTTGCAAGCTGAACCAAGGTCTTAAGTTTTTTACTTACATCATAACGTTAAAAGTATTATTAGCTTTGCCTTAAATTAATAGCATTAACATTTAGAATAAATGAGAGATTTATTTGATAAGATTTATAAAGATAAAGGGCCATTAGGAAAATGGGCTTCCCAAGCTGAAGGTTATTTTGTTTTTCCAAAATTAGAAGGAGAAATATCAAATCGCATGAAGTTTCAAGGAAAGGAAGTAATTACTTGGAGTATTAATGATTATTTAGGCTTGGCCAATCATCCTGAAGTACGAAAAGTTGATGCCGAAGCTGCCGCCCAATATGGTTCAGCTTATCCAATGGGTGCAAGAATGATGTCTGGTCACACAGACTTACATGAAAAGCTTCAGAACGAATTGGCTGCATTTGTTAATAAACAAGCTGCTTATCTTTTAAATTTTGGTTACCAAGGAATGGTGTCTACTATTGATGCTTTAGTAGCCAAAGACGATATTATTGTTTACGATGTTGATGCCCATGCCTGTATTATTGATGGTGTGCGTTTACATATGGGCAAGCGTTTTACCTATAAGCATAATGATGTAGAAAGTTTAGAGAAAAATCTGGAGCGTGCCACTAAAATGGCAGAGCAAACAGGAGGAGGTATCTTAGTGATTTCTGAAGGGGTTTTTGGAATGCGAGGCGAACAAGGCCGATTAAAGGAAATCGCTGCACTTAAAAAGAAATTTAATTTCAGGCTGTTTGTTGATGATGCCCATGGTTTTGGAACCCTAGGTGCTACTGGAGCTGGAACAGGAGAGGAGCAAGGTGTTCAAGACGAGATAGATGTCTATTTCGCTACGTTCGCTAAATCTATGGCTAGTACAGGAGCATTTATTGCAGGAGACCAAGAAATTATAGATTATTTAAAATACAATTTGCGTTCACAAATGTTCGCTAAATCATTGCAAATGCAGTTGGTTGTTGGTGCACTTAAACGTTTGGATATGTTAAAGACCATGCCATCGTTAAAGCAAAATCTTTGGACAATTGTTAATGCTTTACAATCTGGATTAAAAGCAAGAGGTTTTGATATTGGAACAACACAAAGTTGTGTGACTCCAGTATATTTAAAAGGAAGTATTCCTGAGGCTATGGCCTTGGTAAAAGACCTTAGAGAGAATTATGGAATATTTTGTTCTATAGTGGTTTATCCAGTAATACCTAAAGGATTAATTCTATTGAGAATGATCCCTACAGCAACACATACGTTACAGGATGTAGAAGATACACTGGATGCTTTTGATGCCATTAGAGATCGTTTAGATAATGGTACCTATAAGCGTTTGTCTGCAGCAGTTATGGCTGCTATGGGTGAGTAATGAAAATTAAAAATATAGCTTATAAAAAAAACCGATTCAAATTGAATCGGTTTTTTTATTTTTTATTAAGCAATATCTTTTCTATATGTTTTTCGGCGTTTATAAACCTTTGGCCCAAAATGCTTCCATATTTGTTGTATTGCTATATTGTCCTCCAACTCTGGGGTTCTATAGCAAGTTTGAATGCCTTTTTCGCTAAACACCTTGTAATATTCATTGAAAATAACGGCATGCACACCTTTATGTTGAAAATCTGGACGGATACCAATTAAATAAAAAATAACATCCTTGCCATTTTTTTTGGCCTGTAAAATATGCTTAAAACCTAAAGGGAACAATTTTCCTTTAGCTTTCTGCAAGGCTTTAGAGAAACTAGGCATAACAATGGCAAAACCGATTAGGTTATCGTCTTTGTCCATTACAAATTTAATGTATTCCGGGTTAACAAAACTTATGAATTTCTCTTTGAAATAGGCTTTTTGGATATCGTTAATCGCCACAAAAGAAGATAGTGCTGCATAGGTTTCATTGAATAAATCGAACATTTTATCCACATATGGCATAACATCTTCTGTCTTATTGAAGTTCAATGCTCTTAACTGATAGCGTTTTTTAATAAGTTCGTTGGCCTTGGCAAAAGTATCTGGATTTACATTCTTAAAATCAAACTTACTCTCTATATATGATTTTTCCACCTTATAACTTGCAGTTTCATAGTGCTTAACATAGTAGGGGTGGTTGTACCAGGTTACCATCGGGCCTACCTCGTCGAAACCTTCTGTTAGCACACCTACTTTATCTAAATTTGAGAATCCTACGGGACCTTCAATATACTCTAGATTGTTTTCTCTCCCTATTTCTTCCACTTTGTTCAAAAGTGTTTGGGAAACTTCTGGATCATCGACAAAATCAAACCAGCCAAAGCGCATCTTTTTCTGATTTTGCTCTTTAACTTCAATCCAATTAATAATAGCTACAATCCTGCCAACTATTTCGTTATTCCTGTAAGCTAAAAACAAACGTGCTTCAGCATCATTAAAAACTGGATTTTCCTTTTTGTCGAAAGTTTTCATTTCCTGGCTTATTATTGGAGGAACCCAGTATTTAGAGTTTTTATATAACTTAAACGGAAACTTAACAAATGCTTTTAAGTCCTTCTTATTGTTTACTTCTTTTAGTGTAATCATATATGTTTGCCTAGTCAAAATCTACTGTATCTCTTTTTTGTCTTTTATTAGTAGATGTGGTGTTTTTAGTCTTATTTCGTCTGGCTTGCCTTTTGCCTTCTTCTTTTGCTGAACCTCCATTGTCTATGTGTTCTGATTCTTTATCCTGATGAAAGTCAAAACGATAGGAAGCTCCTAAATTAACACCAAATACAGCAGGAGTGTCTTTGGTGTTGAATGTTATTGCGGTATCCAATTGAAAATTTTTGCTCCACAGGTAGGCGCCTCCAAACCGAAATAAATTATCGGCATAAAAGTCACTTTTAATGCCTTGGGTCTCACCAAAGACAACCCATTGTGGACTGAAGGAGTGCGTTAATGTGAGGATATATTGAAAATCGGATTGATCCGTTCCTATTCTATCCTTGATCAAATTCATTACAAATACCCATCCGCCAGCAAAATTGTTTTGTGTGGCGATCATAATCTTTGGACTGAAACCTTCTATGCCTGCAGCAGTATACGGATTATTCTCAGTATCATAATTAACCCCTGCGTATACTGATACTGCTGGGATTAACGAGCTCCATTTAAACCTATGGTTAGCCTTCCAGCTATAAAGGTTTGGCTTATCATCTGCATTTTTATAAGGATCATAAACTAAATATTTAGCTCCTAAAGCGACATGTTTAAAATTAGAACGATCTTCTTCAAAAGGAATACTGGAAAAATAGGTTTTGGTGTCGTTTTGGTAGGTTCCTTCTATATTAAGTTCCAATTCTTCCCATAGCAAACCATAACGGGCTGCAAAATCAACACCAAACCCAGAAACTTCGGTTCTTAAGGCGGGTGTCCTTTTTTCGTTTATTAAGTATGGCCCCACCTCTAATTGCAACACATTGGTGCCTACCGAAAAAGCGCTTCTGGAAACACCGGGCCTATTCGAGTTTATAACATCTGTATATTGAGCGAAGGATAATGTGCTTATGGTCAAACACATGATCATAATAGTAGATTTGATAGGCTTCATAATTAATATGTTAGATGATATCTTGCGGTATCTTGGTTAAATTTACTTAATAATAGGTTCTCAAAAGTACATGAATTTTTTCATTTTGAAAATTAGCAAAAGCCAAATAAAAAAATCTCTTAAACTAACCACAGGCATACCAAGGGCAGATATTTTATGGTTTTTTTATCATTTATAAACGGTTTTTAAACCTACAGAATTGTATTTTTGTAAAAAATAAGTTTATGTTACAGCAAGCTTCTGCAACTGGATTAGTAAGGATGATACTTATTATTCTGCTTATCTATTTCGGAATAAAAATTATATCCCGCTTACTAAGTCCGTTTTTAATAAAGTATGTGTCCAAGAAAGCGGAACAACGCTTTGGTGAACAGTTTGGCCAATTCCAAAGAAATGCCCAGCAAGAAAAACCAAAAAAAGAAGGGGAGGTCACTATTGATAAGATGCCCAATACGAAAACATCCAATAAAGATGTAGGAGACTATGTGGATTACGAAGAAATTGATTAATTTCACGACCATAGTTTTAAAATACATCTATGCCGTTATCTGTTAAAAAAAATCTTCCGCACTTATTTGTTATACTAGGTTTTATAATTGTTTCCCTGGCCTATTTTAACCCAGTTTTAAAGGGCAAGTCTATTTTTCAGAGCGATATCATGCAGTATATTGGCATGTCTAAACAGCAAACTGAATTTAGGCAAGCGACAGGAGAAGAGACTTATTGGACCAATAGTGCCTTTGGTGGCATGCCTACCTATCAGCTAGGGGCAAAATACCCTCATAATTACATTAAAAAACTTGATTTAGCACTTCGGTTTTTACCGCGTCCGGCAGACTACTTATTTCTTTATCTGTTAGGATTTTATGTCTTGATGCTCGTGCTGAAGGTGAACTATAGATTTGCTATACTGGGCGCATTGGCATTTGGTTTTTCAACCTATTTAATTATCATCTTGGGCGTAGGGCACAACAGCAAGGCGCACGCTATAGCATACATGCCTATGGTGTTGAGTGGCATTATATTAACCTTTCGGCGAAAATATATATTAGGCTTTTTGTTGACCACAATAGCGATGGGCTTGGAGTTGGTGGCTAACCATTTTCAAATGACCTATTACCTGTTGTTATTAGTTGTTGTTTTGGGCTTAGCTTATTTAGTTGATGCTTATAAAAAGCAAGTATTGCCAGATTATTTTAAGTCAATAGGTGTTTTAGCCATAGCAGTTACTTTGTCTGTAGCGCTAAATGCTACGGGAATTTTGGCCACCCAAGAGTATGTTAAGGAAAGCTCTAGGGGTAAGAGTGAATTGACCATTGCCCCAGATGGTTCACCAAAAATCCCAACCAATGGCTTGGATAAGGACTATATCACCCAATATAGCTATGGTTTTTTTGAATCGTTAAATTTATTTGTGCCAAGGCTTACAGGAGGTGGTAATGGCGAAAACTTAGGGAAGGATTCCAATACTTATGAAGCTTACAGAAAATTAGGGGCTTCTCCCAGTCAGGCATTAGAGGCATCAAGGCATGCGCCATTGTACTGGGGAGACCAGCCCATAGTGGAAGCTCCGGCTTATGTAGGAGCTGTTATTATCTTTTTGTTTGTGCTAGGCTTGTTTTTAGTAAAAGGACGATTAAAATGGTGGCTTGTTGGAGGAACTATAGTTTCATTATTATTGTCTTATGGTAAAAATCTAGAGTCTTTAACCAATTTCTTTATCGATTATGTGCCGTTGTACAATAAGTTTAGGGCCGTAACTTCAATTCAGGTTATATTAGAACTATGCATTCCTGTTTTAGGTATTTTGGGGCTAACGCGTTTATTTAATAATTCTGAAAAACAAGATGAAAAGCTAAAAGCAATAAAATATACTGCATTTATTACTGGTGGCGTAGCGGTTTTGTTATTATTGCTTAAATCGTCTTTTGATTTCGCTGGCGTTAATGATGCCTTTTACCGTCAAAATTATGGACAAGCCTTTATTGATGCTATTAAAGCAGATAGAAAAGCTGTTTATACTACTGACGTTTTACGTTCTTTGATTTTGATTTTATTTTCAGCTGGCCTTGTTTTTGGCTATTTAAAAAATAAAGTGAAGGAAAAATGGGTAATTATTGGTTTTGGCGCACTTATTCTTTTTGATTTGGTAGGTGTTGACAGGCGTTATGTGAATAATGCTGATTTTGTGCCGTCATTCCAGGTAAACAACCCTTACCAAATGAATGAGGCCGATAAAGCTATCGATAAAGACACAACCCACTTTAGGGTCTTTGATGTGGCTTCATCGGGGGCAAGGGCGTCTTATTTCCATAATTCACTAAATGGTTACCATGCGGCTAAACTCAGGCGTTACGAAGAAGTGTTCGATTTCTATATAACACAGAACAACAGAAATGTGTTGAACATGCTCAACACGAAGTATATTATTGCGCAGGATGAAAAAGGTAACGTCATTAACTACCTAAATGAAGATGCTAATGGCAATGCCTGGTTTGTGAAATCTTTGGAACGACTAAATTCAGCAAACGATGAAATATTGGCATTGGATAGTTTGGACACTAAAACCAAGGCGGTTTATACAGTTTCTAAGTTAGAAAAAACAAAAGACTATAGAAGTACTTTTGTTGTAGATTCTACAGCATCCATCAAGCTAACCGAACATCGTCCAAATTATTTAAAGTACCAAACCAATAACACCAACGACGGATTTGCGGTGTTTTCTGAGATCTATTATGGAAATGGTTGGAAAACGTTTATCGATGGGGAAGCATCTAATCATATTCGCGTGAATTATACTTTGCGGGGTATGGGAATTCCAGCAGGTAGCCATACTATAGAATTTAAGTTCGATCCGGATGTGGTTAAAACAGGAAGCAAAATCACTTTAGCTAGCTCTATTTTATTTTGTTTGTTGCTGTTAGGAGGCTTGTTTTATGAATTTAAAAGGAATTAATTTACGTTCCTCCAAACAGATGGGTAAAAAAAAAGTTTTAATCATTACATACTATTGGCCACCAGCAGGTGGGCCTGGAGTACAACGTTGGTTGAAATTTGTAAAGTACCTGCCCGATTTTAATATAGAGCCCATTGTCTATATTCCTGAAAATCCAAGCTACCCGTTAATTGATGAAAGCTTGGCTTCAGAGGTTTCAAAAGATATAATTGTTTTATGCCAACCCATTAAAGAGCCTTATAGGTTAGCGGGAATCTTTTCCAAAAAAACATCCAAGACTATTAGCAAAGGCATTATATCTGAAAAAAAGAGGCAAGGTTTTATAGAAAAACTAATGCTCTATATTCGGGGTAATTATTTTATTCCAGATGCCAGGATAGGATGGGTAAAGCCTTCGGTTACATTCCTTTCAAAATATATACGGGACAATAATATAGAAACCATTATCACTACAGGGCCACCGCATAGCCTACACCTAATAGGGTTACAGTTAAAAAGAACAACAGGAGTGAGGTGGCTGGCCGATTTTAGGGACCCTTGGACGACTATAGGTTACCATAAGCACCTTCGGTTAACCAAAAGGGCACAGCTAAAGCATAAAGCTATGGAACGCGAAGTTTTAAATTCGGCAGACCAAATTATTGTAACGAGTGAAGTTACCAAGACGGAGTTTGGAAATATTAGTGATAAGCCCATTTCTGTTATCACCAATGGCTATGATTATGAACCACTAACCGATTTTTCTTTAGACAAAAAGTTTACCTTGTCCCATATAGGGTCTTTATTATCAAAGCGAAACCCAAAAGTATTGTGGCAAGTTTTATTCGATATTTCCCAGGAAAACAAATCATTTGCCAACGACTTTCAATTAAATTTGGTTGGCGCTGTGAGTGACGATGTACTTAAATCAATTGAAAATCATGGTTTAAGCGATTATATAAATAAAGTAGGTTATGTGTCGCATAAAGAATCTGTTAAGCGTCAGAAACAGTCTCAAGTTTTGTTGTTAATTGAAATAGATTCCGAAGACACTAAAAGCATTATTCCTGGGAAATTATTTGAATACATGGTTTCCAACAGGCCTATTATTGCTTTAGGTCCAAAAGGTTCGGATGTAGAGCGCATCATCAAGAAAACCAATACAGGGCATTATATGTTATATACGGATTATGAAGCCTTAAAAACGGTTGTTTTAAATCATTACGAAGCTTATAAAACAGGAAGTTTGCAATCTCATGCTATAGGCTTACAGCAATACAGCAGAAAATCCTTAACCGAAACGCTATCTAAATTACTATAATGGGAGTTGTTGTTTCACAGTCAATAAAAAATACCATCGCCACGTACATAGGCTTTTTGATAGGGGGGATTAATGTGCTGTTTTTATTCACCAACTTCTTAAGTGATGCTTATTTCGGACTTATCCAATATATATTTTCAACAGCGGCCATTATGATGCCACTTATGGCGTTTGGTGTACATAATACCTTGGTTAAATTTTACTCGTTGTTTAAAACACGGCAATCCCAAAATAGTTTTTTAACCTTAATGTTAATTTTGCCGTTATTTATAGCCATACCCTTTGGGCTAATTGGATATATGTGTTTTAATACCATTAGCGATTGGTTAACTTCTGAAAATGAGATTATTAAAGATTATATATGGTTAATCTATATTTCAGCTGTGTTTTTTGCTTACTTCGAAGTGTTTTATGCTTGGAGTAAAGTACAAATGCGAAGTGTATTTGGCAACTTTATGAAAGAGATTTTCCATAGGCTAAGCACTACTGTTTTATTGTTTGCCTTATATTTTGAAATACTGACTGTTAACCAATTAATTTATGCTTTAGTTATGGTGTATTTTATACGCACGGCAGCTATGGCACTGTATGCTTTTAGCTTAAGGTTTCCTAAAATAAGCTTTAGAAGGCTATCCAATGTTTCTTCTATTTTGAAATATTCAGCACTAATTATTATAGCGGGATCTATAGCCAGTGTTATTTTGGAGATCGATAAATTTATGATAGGGCATTATATTAAAATTGAAAATGTAGCCTATTATGCCGTTGCCATTTATATAGCTAGTGTTGTTGGGGTACCTTCACGTGCTATGCACCAAATAACATACCCTTTAACAGCTAAATTACTGAATGAAAAAAATAGTGTTGAACTGAAGTTGTTATACCAAAAAAGCTCTCTAACACTGCTAATCGTTAGTGGTTTGATATTCTTATTGATTGTATTGAATATTAATGAACTCTACTTTTTAATTCCTGAAAAGTTTAGAGGTGGTATTGTTGTTGTCTTTTTAATTGGCTTGGCAAAACTTTTTGACAATGTATTAGGCAACAACAATGCGATACTATTTAATAGCGACCATTATAGAATGGTTTTGGTTTTAGGGGTGGGTCTAGTTATAATAACTGTAATATTAAATGCTATATTCATACCTAAATATGGCGCTATAGGTGCTGCCTATGCTACGTTTATATCAGTTATAACGTATAACATATCTAAAGTGATTTTTGTGAATCATTGGTTTAATATATTACCTTTTACGATTAATACATTAAAGGTGTGTGTGCTTATAGCCTTGTTTTTTTGCTCATTTTATTTTTGGGATTTTCCTTTTCATCCCATTATTAACATTCTTTTGAAGTCTGTAATTATAAGCACACTTTATATGCTTTTGGTATTGTATTTTAGACTTTCGGATGATATCACTTCCACTATGAAAAAAATCATCAAATTTTAAGAGACTACAAGCAAAAAGAAAACCCCACGATGTTGCTTTGAGGCAAACTTATCGCAGGGCTTTCCAACTAACCAACCAAAACGGTTATGATCTTCTATTGGTAGATCTTGTGCTTTTATTTCTAGAGCTATTTCTACTTTGTGTAGCTCTTGTATTATTACTTTTAGTAGACCTGGAAACTGAAGGTCTAACAGTTTTAGACTTTCTTTGCGTTGATCTATTGGCAACTTGAGTACGCCTTGTATTCGAGTTACTACTAGTATATGTACGAGCGTTAGTGCTTTTTGGTTTACGAACTATAGCATTATTTTTAGACCTATTATTAACACTGGGTCGTGTTGTTCTTCTAACGTTATTATTCGTACGTTTATTATGATTTACTTGTGTATTATTCCGTTTTAAATCGTTTCTGTAAACTGGCGTATTGCTTCTAGTTGCCCTATCAGTACTGCGCTTAGAAGTATAAGCTCTAGAGTTAGAGGCTACGTTTCGTCTTTCTGCCTTACCTCTGTTTATACTGTTATAATTTCTTCTGGATGTTGTGTTTCTATTAATAGTAGTTCTGTTTTTCGAACTCCTATTGGCCGTAGCATAGCTTCTGTTTCTTGTAATGGTACTACCACGTCTGCTAGCTACCGAAGTTCTTGGTCTGTAATTATTATAATACGGTCTATTATAAACATAACGAACAGGAGTATAATATCTTCTATATGGCCTGTTGTAAACCACACAATAGTCATAAGCAGGAATGCTGTAATAACGATGCCAAGGTCTATAAACATAATGTCTGTTATAAACATTAATGAATCCTGTACAATGGCTAAACCTATGACGGTTATTATAATGAACGTATAATCCACCTACACGCGATATGTAACCAAAATTATTATAATAGATATTCACATTGCCTGCCTGAACAATACGTCCATAATGATCGTAATATATGGGCACGTTTTCTATTTGAATTACAGCTCCGAATTCATCATATTGCACATAAGCATTATAATCGTATCCTGAATTAAAACTAATATTAACGTGAGGCGAACCAATAGACACATTTAAATGCGAACGGTTTCTAAGCATGTTAAAATCGAATTGACCATCTGGAAACACCGAAAATTCTATACCGCCTTCAACGAAAATGAAAGAATTGCCATAATCTCTATAATTTATGGTGGACAAATTTGTAGTTGAATTGCCCGTTTTGGCATTACTGACAAATCCCGTAAGAAGTAAAGCGGCAAATATGAATACTAACTTTTTCATAATATTTGTTTTAATGGTGAATACGCTTGATTAATTGCAAACAGCATGCCAAAACCTTAAATATTATTTAACTTACTGAAATATAGATTTTTAAATTAACATCCAAACGATGCTTATATAATTCAACATAGTGATAAAAAAAAACTAACACCCAAGACATTTAAAATATCTTGGGTGCTTTCAATTTTAAGAGTAAAGTATTTTACCGCTTTATCCTTTTTTGTTTTTTTATTTTGCCATTTTTCTTGTAATAGTAATGGTCGTCATCATATTTGTTATTGTACCAATCGTCATAATCATGTCTGTGGCCACCTAATTCATGATATACATTACATGATGTTACGCCACAAATATTACAGTAATTATTTTGGTTTACGTGCCCACGCAAGTTTACGATTTCACCCCAACGGTTATAGTTAACCCTTAAACCTCCAACTTGTCTTACTGTTGCATGTCTGCCTCTACCATATTTAATAAAAACCGATCCAATACGGGTTACTTTTCCCCTTCTATCGTAATTTATAAAGACATTACCCACGCGTCTTATATTTCCAAACCTATCTCTAGAGATATAAACACCTTTGTTTCTGTTAGAAGAATATCCTATGCTAAGATTTGGCCCTCTATAACTAATGTTCACGTGCTTTCGTTTAGAATTTGATTTATAATACATGTCATCATCAAAAGGGGCGTAGTTATGCGTGTCGAAATCAAAACTGCCGTCTGGGAAAACCAGAAATTCTATACCTCGCTCCATAAATATAATTGGCTCTGCATATCTATTATAGTTATCATTATTTATTTTACTAATGCCATGATCCTGAATGTTCGTAGCTGATATTGCTGTTAACCCTATTAACAACATTGTAAAAAATAGTAGTGCTTTTTTCATAATTCATGTATTTTTTTTTCTACCTACTCTTTAAGCTTTTCGGTTTCCGCTATGCTCAATAAATTCCAAGATGCATGCCAAAAAAAATGTAGAAGCCCTAGGTTAACTAAATATTAACACATTATACTTGGTTAATATGCTGTATTTCAATTAGATATATAGCTTCTGTTTTTATTGAAATTATAATACACTTAAAAGTTAGTATAGTGGTAAGTAATAATTTTATATTTTTAATAGCGACTAGAGTTAACATGTAATGAAAAGCCAACGAGAAACCTGTAAAAATTGTGAAAAGCAATTTAATGATGACTTTAACTTTTGTCCCTATTGTGGGCAGCAGGCTAAAGAAGACCTAACAGTAAGCGTATTATTTTATAACACGATAAGTAATTACTTTTCGTTTGATGCTCGATTTTTTAAAAGTTTCTTTCCGCTTGTTTTTAAACCTGGCTTGGTAGCTAAACGCTTTGTTGAAGGTAAACGGCTAAAGTATTTGCACCCAGCTCAGTATTATTTGTTCGTTTCGGTAATTTTCTTTTTTATCTTTTCGTTTAAAGTCAGGGAATATAATAGTAGTGCTGATAAGGTACTTAGCAAAGGGTTTGAAGTTTTGCAAAATGAAAATATCAATATGCCTAATTTAGATACTTTACAAACGGCATTAATCCCTGATTCAATTTTTAAGGATGGTAAGCTTAACGATTTCAGAAAAGTTCCAAAAAGTAAAGTAGAGAAAGCCAAAGATTCTACAATATCTATTGATTTAGGCTTTGATTCTAAAGTATTGGATTCGTTAATTGCTGCTGGAGCTTCAGAGGAGGAACAACTTAGGTTTATTGGTTTAGATGACGATTCTGGATTTTTAAAACGTGCTTATGTAAAACAAGCCTTAAAATTTCACAAACAGCGCGGGGGAGGTATTGTACAGGCATTTTTTGACAGTATTCCTATAGCACTTTTCTTTTTGTTGCCATTATTTGCGTTAATCCTTAAACTTTTTTATTGGAGACGCGGCAGATTTGCTCATCACTTGGTGTTTAGCTTTTATTATTTTTCGTTCCTCTTTATTGTTCTCGGATTTTTGATAACAGTAAATGAGTGGATTGTTGATTTGCCTGATGCTTTAGATTGGCTAATAATGCTATCAACTTTTGTATACCTATGGATCGGCTTAAAGCGTTTTTATAACCAGGGCTACATGCTATCCTTGTTCAAAGCAGGAATGACAACGTTTCTATATACATCCTTAGTTATCCCAGCAGCATTGATTGTAATTATGGTTACATCGTTTTTGTTTTATTGAATAAGGTGTATTTAAGTGAAGGATAATTTATTAACTAATTTTATCCTTTAAATATTTTCCGGTTTCAGATGATTCAACCTTAACAATTTCTTCAGGAGTGCCAGAAGCTATTATATTTCCTCCATGCTCACCACCCGTTGGTCCTAAATCAATAACATAATCGGCGCACTTAATCAATTCTAAATTGTGTTCAACCACAATAATAGAGTGCCCTCTTTCAATAAGGGCATTAAAAGACTTCAATAGCTTCTGTATGTCATGAAAGTGTAATCCAGTTGTTGGCTCGTCAAAAATAAAAAGGGCTTTGTTGGTATTATTCCCTTTTCCTAAAAACGAAGCCAACTTAATACGTTGGGCTTCGCCGCCAGACAGGGTAGAGGAGCTTTGCCCTAAGGTAACGTAGCCTAGCCCTACGTCTTGAAGAGGCTGTAGTTTGTTTTTAATTTTTGTTTGGTTGTGCGCTTCAAAAAAAGCAATAGCATCGTCTATGGTGAAGTTTAAAACATCATCAATATTTTTATTGGCAAAATTAACTTCAAGTACCTCTTTTTTAAAGCGTTTACCTTTACAGGTTTCACACTCTAAATGAACATCGGCCATAAACTGCATTTCAATAGTAACTTCGCCTTCGCCCTTACAGGTTTCACAACGTCCACCATCCACATTAAACGAAAAATGTTTGGCTTGGTAATTTCTAATCTTACTTAATTTTTGATTGGCAAACAAAGCTCGTATATCGTCATAGGCTTTTATGTAGGTAACAGGATTGGAACGAGACGAACGCCCTATAGGGTTTTGGTCTACAAATTCAATATGCTTTATATTGCTAAAATTACCTTCCAAAGTAGTAAACTGACCTGGTCTATCACTAAAGTCGGTTAGTTTCTTTTGCAGTGCTGGGTGTAAAATCTTTTTAACAAGCGTGCTTTTACCACTTCCTGAAACACCGGTAATAACCGTTAGCATCCCAAGTGGAAATGTTACATCTATATTTTTAAGGTTATTTTCCCGAGCACCAATAATATCTACATGATATTTGGAGGTACGCCTTGTTTTAGGTACTTCAATCTTTAAACTTTCATTTAAATATTTAGCGGTTAACGAATTTGAATTCAGTATTGTATCAAAATCACCATGAGCAACAACGGTGCCGCCAAATGTTCCTGCTTCGGGGCCAATATCTATAATATTATCGGCTGCTTTCATGATATCTTCGTCGTGTTCTACAACAATAACAGTGTTACCTAGGTCACGCAAAGACTTTAATACAGAAATTAACCGTTCTGTATCTTTTGGGTGCAAGCCTATACTAGGTTCATCTAAGATATACATTGAACCTACTAAGCTACTCCCAAGAGAGGTTGCTAGGTTAATGCGCTGACTTTCACCACCGGATAGTGTATTCGATTTTCTGTTTAGCGTTAAATAATCCAATCCTACATTGCTTAAATAAAGCAGTCTGTTGTTGATTTCTTTTAGCAAACGACCAGCTACTTTCTTATCGTAGTCATTAAGCTCCAGTTGGTTGAAAAAATTAGTGAGCCTATCCAAAGGCATCTCTACCAAATCTGTAATGGTTGCGTCACCTATTTTTACATAATTGGCTTCGGCGCGTAATCGCTTACCATTACAGGTTTTACATTTGGTTTTTCCTCGATAACGGGATAACATAACCCGGTTTTGGATTTTATATGCTTTGGCTTCCAGTTCAGCAAAAAAGGAGTTTAGACCTTCAAAGTGTTCGTTGCCATCCCAAATAAGCTGTTTTTGCGCTTCTGTAAGCTCAAAATAGGGCCTATGTATAGGGAAATCAAATTTATGGGAGTTGTTTACCAATTGATCTTTGTACCAACTCATGCTCTCGCCACGCCAAGGAAAAATAGCTTCTTCAAATACAGACAGTCCAGTGTTGGGGATTACCAAATCTTCATCGATGCCTATAATATCGCCATAGCCTTCACATTTTGGACAAGCTCCATACGGATTATTAAAGCTAAATAAATGCATGTTAGGCTCTAGAAAACTAATGCCATCAAGTTCAAATTTATTACTAAAATGGCGCTGGCTGCCGTCGCTTAACGATTCTATAATACATTCACCTTTACCTTCAAAGAAAGCAGTCTGTAAGGCATCGGCCAATCTGTTATAAAAATCTTCCTCATTTTTAATAATAATTCGGTCAACAACTAATAAGATATCATCTTGATCACTAATATCTGTAGCCTCATCAATCCTAACAACAGTATCGTTAGCCTTTATTCTAGCGTAGCCTTGTTGTTGTAATGTTTTTAATTTATCTGAAATAGCTCTGCCATCTTCCAGGTGAATAGGGGCTAGAAGCAGCATTTTTTCTTTTTCTGAAAAAGATTTAATGTAGTTTATAACATCTGAAACAGTATCCTTTTTGACTTCCAAGCCTGAAATAGGAGAGTAGGTTTTACCAACCCTAGCAAAAAGAAGTTTTAAATAATCATAAATCTCGGTGGTGGTACCAACTGTAGATCTTGGGTTTGTTGAATTTACTTTTTGCTCTATAGCTATAGCTGGGGCAATCCCTTTAATAAAATCTACTTTAGGCTTGTTTAATCGCCCTAAAAACTGACGCGCATAACTGGATAGGCTTTCAACATAACGTCGCTGTCCTTCTGCATACAAGGTATCGAATGCCAAGCTAGACTTTCCTGAACCTGACAGCCCTGTAATAACTACTAATTTATTTCTTGGTATAACGACATCAATATTTTTTAAGTTATGCAATTTTGCACCTTTTATAATGATGTTTTGCTTTGGGTCTACACTAGAAATATCGGTAATCATATGTTGATAAAGAAAATAATTTTGCAAAGATACTATAAGTATTTCATCTGTTAATGGTTATTTGTTTTTTATGGTTAGGTGCAATTACTCATATCATCAATATTATTTTATTAATATGTTCATTAATCTTTGATTTCGCCAATTTATTATATTTGTTATAGTTCATTTTATAGGTTTAAATTTTAATGATTGAAACTATTCCATTCTCTCATAAAAAAATGAAACCTTCTTTTTAGCTTTTTTTTATAAGTTTATGTTGTTCTTTTTTTCAATGAAACATCTATAAAGCACAAAGAAAAATAAAAAAAAACAGGTATTTTTTGCTTTTTTGGACTGTTTCTTGCTATATTTGAAACATCTATTAATCAATTTTAAAGCACTAGCCTATAGTATACTATTACTTTTCAATCAGTTAACCCCTAGCAAAGAAGCAAGCTTCCGAGCGTTAAAAGTAATAGTTATGCAGCACGATATTATTCCAGATGCAATACTCGTTAACAACTACATTAATGGTAATGAGAATGCTTTAGAAATACTTATTACAAGACACAAGCAAAAAGTTTATAGTTTTATTTATTCCAAGGTCTACGACAGGGATGTCGCAGAAGATATTTTCCAGGACACTTTTATAAAAATTATCCGCACCCTTAAACGTAAGGCTTATAACGAGGAAGGTAAATTTTTGCCTTGGGTAATGCGCATTGCCCATAATTTGGTTATTGATTACTTTAGAAAGAATAATAGAATGCCAAAGTTTGATAATAATAACGATTTTAGCATTTTTTCTGTATTGAGTGATAATGACCTAAATGCTGAAAAACGTATTATAAAAGAACAAGTAGAAAGCGATCTTAGGCGTTTGATAGACGAGTTGCCAGGCGATCAAAAAGAGGTGCTCCTAATGCGTATTTACAAGGATATGAGCTTCAAAGAGATATCTGAAATAACAGGTGTTAGTATTAACACAGCATTAGGAAGAATGCGTTATGCGCTAATTAACTTAAGAAAGGTTATAGATAAACACAATATAGTTTTAACCAATTAATACAATAAAGTATTTAATGTTGCGTTATTAGTTTGGGTAACCCTTAAATTGATATTGATGGCAAAAATTTACTTTAAAGAATCTATTGAAAACACCAATGATCTTAAACCGAAAGAAGAAACGGTTAATTTTCTTCTAAGTTATTCGAAAGCTTTAAGTGTTGTAAATTGTAGTAAGTTAAAATTTGAAGCATTTCTTAATTAAACTTTGAAAAAGTCCTGATGAACAATCAGGACTTTTTTAGTTTATAATAAGCATCGATAACAGATTTCCTGCCAATAGTCTTGGTTATAATATCCTTTTCCAGGTCCCAGCCCCTAGCAGGAGAGTATTCTCTACCGTACCAAATAATCTGCAAATGTAAATCGTTCCAAAGCTCTTTGGGAAACAGGCGTTTAGCGTCTTTTTCGGTTTGGGCAACACTTTTACCATTACTTAAGTTCCATCGGTACATTAAACGATGTATATGGGTGTCTACGGGGAACGCTGGTATACCAAAAGCTTGGGACATTACCACGCTAGCAGTTTTGTGGCCCACGGCTGGCAAAGCCTCAAGGGCTTCAAAACTTACGGGAACCTGTCCATTATGTTTTTCTATAAGTATTTTGGATAAACCATGGATACCCTTGCTTTTCATAGGGGACAAGCCAACCGGTTTTATAATATCCCGAATCTCTTCAACCGTTAATTTAACCATATCGTAAGGGTTGTCAGCCTTATCAAAGAGTAACGGTGTAATTTGGTTGACACGCACATCGGTACTCTGTGCAGATAAAAGCACAGCAATCAATAAGGTGTAAGGATCTTTATGGTCTAGAGGAATAGGAATTGTAGGATAGAGTTCCTTTAGGGTTTTAATTACGAAGCTAACGCTTTCTTGTTTGGTCATTCAGTTGTATTTTAGCAATATTATTAGAGAGGCTGTCTAAAAAGTGGCATTCTGAAAAACAGAGTAAATCACTTTTTAAATAGCCTCTAATTTCAACATTAAACTTTGAGGAAGTCTCGATGACCTCTCAAAATATTGTTTCATTAACAAAGGTAATAAATATGAACACATTAAAAGTAGGGGATAAAGCTCCTAATTTTGAAGCAAAAGACGAACAAGGCAATATTGTAAAACTATCAGATTACAAGGACAAAAAACTAGTGGTTTTCTTTTACCCCAAAGCAAATACACCAGGTTGCACCGTTGAAGCTTGTAATTTAAGAGACCATTACGCTGAGCTAAAAAACAACGGCTATGAAATTTTAGGAGTAAGTGCAGACACGCAAAGGAAGCAGTCTAACTTTAAGAAAAAATACGATTTTCCTTATCCGTTATTGGCAGACGAAGATAAAGCTGTAATTAATGCATTTGGGGTTTGGGGCCCTAAGAAGTTTATGGGCAGGGAATTTGACGGCATACACCGCACCACATTTTTAATTAATGAAGCAGGTGTTATTGAGCGCGTTATCGATAAAGTGAAAACAAAACATCACGCTGACCAAATACTTAATGCTGACTAAAAAAATAAAGGCAGTTATAATAATTTAAACTTATTGTAACTGCCTTTTTTAATCGAAAAGAATTCCTTGGAAAAGCTTGTTTCGAAAAATTCTTTATTTAGTCCTTAAAGCGTTTTTTTATAGACAGAGGCTTTAGTGGCTTGCGGGTGTAGCCAAATAGGCGATAGTCTTTAATAAGATCGGCTGTTCCATCTGGAAGTTTATGCTCCCAACCTGTTTCCCCATTTTCTATCATATTTAGAATTTCCCTAGAGAATATATTCATGATACTTTCATCGTAATCCTCAATATCAATTACTTTGCCGTTATATTTAAAGAATTTGTACAACTCTTTCATTCTTGGGTACACCTTTAGGTTGTTGCTGTTTAAAAGCTCTCCTGATTTTGGGTCTAGCATTGGGTAGAGGTAAACCTTTAGATCCTTGAAGAATAATTTACCAAAAGCTTCAAGGATGCCGCCACTTAAATGACGGTAATATTTTTCATCAAAAATTTCAACTAAATTACTAACTCCCATAGCCAATCCCATTCTGGCCTTAGTATATTTAGAGAAATACTCTACTACTTTGTAATATTCCTGGAAATTGGAAATCATAACCGATTGTCCCAATGCACAAAGCAAATCGGCTCTATCCATAAAGTCCTGTTCGTTAATCTCGCCATCTGCTTTAAGGTTAGACAGTGTAATCTCAAAAACAACAACAGTTTTATCTTTATCTACCTTGTTTTCTTGAATGAACATTTCATACGACTTCTCAAACATAGCCATGTTAACCTTTGTTACAGGTCTAAAACTACCGCGCAAAGCCAAAATATTTTTCTTATAAAACACCTTTGCAGGCAGTACATTAGTACCATCTGGTCCAAACATTACCGCATCTGTCATACCATTTTTCACAAGTTGCAGACTCATTAACCTATTGTCTACATTCTTGAAAACCGGTCCTGAAAAGTTAACCGTATCAATTTCCAACTGGTCTTTATCCAAATGATCGTATAAGTAACGAAGTAATTTTTTAGGCTCATTGTATTTATAGAAAGCACCATAAATTAAATTGGTACCTAAAACACCCAAGGTCTCTTGTTGTAACCTCGCATCTGTTTCCTTAAAACGAATATGTAAAATAATCTCGTTGTATTCTCCTTTGGCTTCAACTTGATATTTTATACCAACCCAACCATGCCCTTTGTACTGTTTGGCAAAGTCTATAGTGGCCACAGTATTGGCATAGGCAAAAAATATTTTGTTTGGATTTTTCTCTCGAGTTAACCTATTTTCGATAAGGTCCATTTCGTGAATAAGCATTTTACGCAAGCGGGCTTCGGTTACATAGCGCCCATCATCTTCTGCGCCATAAATAGCATCACTAAAATCCTTATCGTAAGCCGACATCGCTTTTGCTATTGTGCCCGATGCGCCTCCGGCTCTAAAAAAATGACGACAGGTTTCTTGTCCAGCGCCAATCTCAGCAAATGTTCCATAAATGTTTTCATTTAAATTGATGCGAAGCGCTTTAGATTTTAACGACGGAATATCATCAAATTCCTTGTCGCCCTTAATGGTAATTTCCATACGATATATTACTTATTTAGTCACAGTACAAAGGTACCAAATAAGTATACCAAACAAAAAAATAAGACTATTTTTGTGATAAATTTCAGAAAATTGAAAATTACGTTTTTAGGCACAGGAACTTCACAAGGGATACCCATTATAGGTAGCACGCATCCTGTATGCCTTAGTAAAAATCCAAAAGACAAACGCCTCCGCGTATCTGTTTTAATAGAATGGGATGAGTATAAATATGTTATTGATTGCGGCCCCGATTTTAGGCAACAGATGCTTAGGGAAAATTGTTCAAAAATAGATGGTATTATTTTTACTCATGAACATTCCGACCATGTTGCTGGTTTAGATGATATTAGACCTTTGTGTTATTGGAATGGTAGTATGAATATATACGCCCATGAGCGGGTTATTAAGTCTATTAAAAAACGGTACGATTATATTTTTGAAGCCGAAAACAAATATCCTGGAGCTCCCGATGTTGTGATCAACGTTATTGAAAACAAACCCTTTAAACTTCCGGAAATGGAGGTGGTTCCTATTAATGCCGATCACCATTTTGTTCAGGTTTTTGGTTTTCGTTTTCAAGATTTTGCTTACCTAACAGATATCAAAACGGTTGAGGCCAATGAGATAGAAAAGCTAAAAGATATTAAGGTACTTGTGGTTAATGCCTTGCGTATTACACCACATATTTCACATTTCAATTTAGAGGAGGCATTAGATTTTATCAATTTAATCAAACCCGAGAAAGCCTATTTAACCCATATTAGCCACCTTTTAGGCTTTCATGACAACGTAGAAAAGGAATTACCCAAGAATGTCTTTTTGGCTTACGACGGCTTAAAAATAACACTATAACCAAAAAAAGATGAAGCAAAAAATTTTTATGTATTTATTCGTTTTCCTGTTGTTACTTGTGCTGTTTCAATATGTGAACTCAAAACGGGTTTTTGAAGATTTAAACAATAGGCTGGAGAATTATACAGTAGCCAACACAAAATACAAGGATTCTATTGTTAACCTGCAAGACGAAATATTGAACCTCTCGTATTTCGATATTGAAGGCAATGAAGACGCGCTTACTTATTTTGAAAACGACGGACACAATGTTGCGGAACTTATTCCATATATAAAAGATGAATTGTACAAATTAAATGAGGTTAAAGGTGAACATCCATTAGTGCCATACGCTTCTGGTGATGGCAAAAAAATGCTGATCAACACAGTGAAAATCCTTAACCATAAGTGGATTATTGCCAACTTTTCGGATGGTGACTATTGGGGAGAGCTCTTTTTAACATACTTTGTAAACCCCGATAAAACTGTCGAATTTAATTTAGTGGAATCGTTCTTGTATCCTTTTGATTAATCCAGCCTGTAAGCGACTCCTTTTTGCTTTTTGGTTTCACCTACATAGGAATATTCAAAAGTATAGGAAGAATCTGTTGTAGTTAATATTTTTAAGTGGATATCCTTCTGCTCGGCCATATTCTTTGGATTTATGGTTTTAAAAACGACCTCACAGTCATTTACCCATCTAACACTGGAAGAGTCCTTGTGGTTATCGTAAACCTCTACTTGTAAATCTTCGGTACGAGTGAATTCAGATTTATACATGTTGCCGTTAATAGTTACCTCACTATAAAAACGCCCAGTTTTATAGTCTTTGCAATTACGCTCCAATTGGTAACATCCCACCAAGCAAAACACTAAAACATATAATAAAAACTTCATAAAGTAAATTTTGTGCAAATTTAAGAAATTAGATGTAGTTGTTCGTATTCGGTATTCACTGTTGGCTTTTAGTAAAGGATGCACGGTTTATTTCTTGGCGCCTTAGCAAGAAAAGAAAATTAGAGACATACTCCACAGTCATTATTAATTCTGAAAACTTTTGAAGGTTCCATCTGAATAAAAAATTACAATGCGTTCGATGGATTTTTGCGATTGAATTTCCTTTTTGGGTTCAGAAGACATGTTTTTTGTTTCAGGAATCAAATCTTGTACACTCTCTTTTTTATCTCCAAAGGAAGGGAAGCTGCCTTTTCCATTTAGTAACCAATAGAGTTCTACATCTGGGTAGGCAGAAACTATTTTTAGAACAAACTCTAAACTGGGCTTGTTTCTACCAGAAAGTATGTGCGAGATGCTTGAGCGTTGCACACCAATTTTTTCAGCAAAAGAGGAGGCAGATTCACCATGGTAATCCATTATTTCTTGTAGTCTTTTTGTAAATGCTTCGCTGTTTACCATTGTAAACTATGTATTATTGTTAAACTGTTACAAATGTAATAATTTAATCTATTCTAGGTGCATAAATCACTAAAAACATGTAAAATATCTAATCTAAAACTTTAAATATAGTAACATATAATACTGAAATACAGGCATTTTAATTACAATCATTAATTTAACTGTTATTTAGTTAAACTAACACACTATTAAACCACTTCACTTGTTTATAAATGTAAACACTTGAATCTATTTTTATTGTTTACAATTGTAAATCTCTAAATGTTTACATTTGTGCAAACAAAAAATTAATGGAATTAAGTACTATTAAAGACCTATTTAAAAGTCATAAGGAAAAACAATTATCACACCGTTACATTACAAATACCGACATACAGCCTTTAATTAACAAGCTTGGTCCAGATTTTAAGGTAACCACAATTGGACATTCTGTGCTAAACAAACCCATATATGCCGTTAAAGTTGGACATGGTAAGAAGCGAATATTAATGTGGTCCCAAATGCACGGAAATGAATCTACAACCACTAAAGCTCTTTTTGATCTTTTTAATACACTCACAGCTACAGGACAAGATGTTAAAAGCGTACTCTCCGCATGCACGCTGTGTGTAATACCTATATTAAATCCAGATGGCGCCAATGTTTATACTAGAGTTAATGCCAACGCTGTAGATTTGAATAGAGACGCCCAAAAGTTAACACAACCAGAAAGCAAGGTCTTAAAATCCATTTTTGAAGATTTTAAGCCTCATTTTTGTTATAATCTACATGGGCAGCGTACCATTTTTAGTGCTGGACATACCGATAAACCAGCAACAGTTTCGTTTTTAGCCCCAGCCCAAGACCAAGATTGCACGGTAACACCAAACCGAAAAATAGCAATGGAAGTTATTGCGGTTATGAATGCCATGTTGCAAAAAGAAATCCCAAATCAAGTGGGAGTATACGACGATGCTTTTAATTTAAACTGCGTAGGAGATACATTCCAAAGCAAGAATGTGCCAACCATTCTTTTTGAAGCTGGACATTATAATAATGATTATGCAAGAGATGTTACACGAGAACACATATACATTGCGCTTTTAAGTTCGCTGAACTATATAGCCAAAAACAATGTTGACGGTAGTAAGAGCAAGCCTTATCTTGATATTCCCGAAAATGAAAAATTGTTTTTAGATATCATTATTAGAAACGCAAGAATAAATGAGAATGATGATCTGGTTGATATTGGTATTCTGTATCAAGAAAAGTTAGTTGATGGCAGTATACATTTTATTCCCAAAATCGAAAAAATTGAAAATTTATCAGCATTTTATGCGCATAAAGAGTACAATGCCAATAAAGGTCTAGTGCTGTCAGCGAACAACACCCCGTTGAAAGTCAATGACGAAAACGATTTCGTTATGATAAATAATGAGAAAATCGCATTATTGGTAAAATAAAATGCAGGTTTAATGCGTAATTATTAACAAAAATGTGTTAATTTTGATTTTTATTTAACAATAATTAATTATGGGGAAAATTAAATTAGACGAAATCGACCATCAAATTCTAGATATGCTAATCGATAATACTAGAATTCCATTTACAGATATTGCAAAAAAATTGCTTATTTCGGCCGGTACTGTGCATGTACGTGTAAAAAAAATGGAAGAAGCGGGTATTATAAGAGGGTCTTCCTTAACATTGGATTATAAAAAGTTAGGATACTCTTTCATAGCATACGTGGGCGTGTTTTTAAATAACACATCTCAAACAAAATTTGTATTAGAGCGTATTAATGAAATACCTTTTGTTACCGTAGCTCATATTACTACTGGGAAATTTAATATTTTCTGTAAAATAAGAGCGAGAAGTACCGAACATGCGAAAGAAGTGATATTCAGGTTAGATGACATAGAAGGCGTTTACAGAACGGAAACTATGATTTCGCTAGAAGAAAGCATTAACGACAAGAAAAGATTAATGCATTCTATTTTTAATGATTTGTAATCATTAAGTAACAACAACAACAACAACAATAAAACATATTAAATAAGGCGCTTTTATTTAAAAAGTGCCTTTTTTATTCCTCTTCGTCAATAATAACACTCGAATCGGTCTCTACCACAACATGTCCTAAATCATCCACTTCAAAATTGTCGTTATCAAAATTGGTCATGGTATAATGTAATTTGCTATGCACTTTAACCAAGTAGACAGTATCGTCTGTTTTAATTTCAACCGCCTCGATTGTTTGGTTGTGATGATCGTCAAAAGTAATTATATCATCATCGCCATAGCCATCTGGAAATTTTTCTGTTAGAGCTTTTAAAACCTCTGGTTTGAGTTTTTTGTAATCAACAATAATTCTTTTCATCTGTTACCATTTATTACTTAAAGTATACAACAAATCAAAAAACTGATTAAGGTCCAATGCTGTCCATTAGCTTAGTATAACTAAACTGAAACAGTAGCTTTTTATAAAAATACAAAAAAAATAATTTGAAAAATTATGCAGCGTAAAATTTAAATGCATCAATAATTATATTGTCTGGTACCAAACAATCAATCTTTGGTTTTCCAATAGCTTCCAACAAAACAAAGTTTATGTTGCCATGAACATTTTTCTTATCGTATTTAAGTAGGTCAATTATGGTAGCATATTCCTCTTCGTCAATATTTACATGGCCATAAAACGCCTTAAATAGTGATTTTATGTGATTAGTGTCATCTTTTGGAAAACCAGTCAACTGAGTAGATATATAAGATGCCATCACCATACCAATAGCTATGGCTTCACCGTGAAGCAAATCTGTTCTTTCTGGGTTGCTTAAAAAATAAGACTCAATAGCGTGTCCAATGGTATGTCCGTAGTTTAAAGTTTTTCTTAAATTTTGCTCAAAAGGATCTTGATCTACAACATGTTTCTTTATTAACACCGACTCATAAATTAAGCCGTCTAAATCTTCAAGCTTTAAGTTGCTTAGATCATTAAATTTATCCCAATATTCCCTATTGCTTATTAAACCGTGTTTTAACATTTCGGCTAGCCCAGATCGCATTTGGTTTTGCGGTAGTGTATCCAGGTATTTGCTATCTATTATAATAATATCCGGGGAACTTATGACGCCTATTTGATTTTTTAAGTGCCCAAGATCTACTCCGGTTTTACCGCCTACAGAAGCATCTACCATAGATAAAAGGGTAGTAGGTATGTTAATATATTTAATACCTCGTTTAAAGGTACAGGCAACAAACCCTCCTAAATCTGTAACAACGCCACCGCCTACATTAATCATAAGACTTTTTCTATCGGCATCTAAATCAGATAAGCTATTCCACACACCGGTACAGGTATCAATAGTTTTATGAACTTCGCCTGCTTCAATTTCTATAATTTCAATGGCAAGATCGGTTGTTAAATTTGATAAAAAATACGGGAGGCAATGGGTGTGTGTGTGTTCATCAACTAAAATGAAAATCTTTGAAAAATGGCCTTTTTTTATATAGTCGTTTAACGAAATATACCCTTGGTCATCAAAATAAATTACAGAATTGTTAGCCTTAATCGGATCCATAAAACACGTTCTTTTTTTGAGGGTGTGAAATTAATGATTTTTATATAAAATTTTAGTGAACTGCTATATATTTGCATAAATTTTTACAATGATAACCGATCCTATTTTTGAAAATACTAAAATTGCTTTTGCCCTTAAAAGCGATGCCGAACTTGAGCGTGCTTATTTTTTGTTCAAGATGATATCAATTCAGCCACTAGTAAAGATTGGTACAGCAGCTACTAATTTTGCTATTAAAGCCAATTTACCTGTTGAAGGTTTGATAAGGGTTACGGTGTTTAACCACTTTTGTGGTGGTGTAAACGAAAACGATTGCTTGCCTGTAATAGACAACATGTATGAAAAGGGGGTAAGCTCTGTTTTAGATTATTCGGTAGAAGGAAAAGAAACAGAAGAAGAATTCGATTCGGCATTAAAGACAGTATTAAAAATCATCGATTTTGCCAAAGAAAAGGATGCAATGCCCATTGCCGTGTTTAAACCAACAGGTTTTGGACGCTTTTATTTGTTTGAAAAGATAGGAAAAGGAGAGCCGCTAACTGAAGCCGAATCTAATGAATGGCAAAAGGTAGAACAGCGATTCGATGCGGTCTGTAAAAAAGGCAAAGAAAATGATATTGCTGTTTTAATTGATGCAGAGGAAAGTTGGATGCAAGATGCCGCAGACGATCTTGTAACTAGAATGATGCAGAAATATAACACAGAAAAAGTAGTGGTTTTCAATACTTTGCAAATGTACCGTCATGACCGACTCCAATTTTTAAAGGAACAGCATGCATTAGCCAAACAAGAAGGCTTTTATTTAGGCTATAAATTGGTTAGAGGTGCTTATCTTGAAAAGGAAAATGATAGGGCCGAAGCGTTAAACTATGAATCGCCAATTTGTAAAAACAAATTTGCTACCGATACAAATTTTGATACGGCTGTTAAATACATGATGGATCATTTAGAAGATATGTCCATGTTCGCTGGCACCCATAATGAAGATAGTTCTTATTTAATCATGCAGCTAATGGAGGAAAAGGGCTTAGCCAGCAACGATTCGAGAATATGGTTCGGGCAGTTGTACGGTATGAGCGACCACATTAGCTTTAATTTAGCGAATAGAGGCTACAATGTGGCTAAATATATTCCATTTGGTCCGGTTAAGGATGTGATGCCATATTTAATTAGAAGGGCAGAAGAGAATACTTCGGTAGCTGGTCAAACAGGAAGGGAAATTAGTCTTTTAGCAAAAGAAAAAAAGCGAAGAAAACTAGGAGACGACTAGCAATTACTTCTTAATATCAATAAGTTTAACGATACTATCGCAGTTTTGTAGCGTTAAAGCAATTGTTTTATCGTTGTGAGTGTCTTCTATTACATATAAGCCGCAAGGCTCTTGCCTTGGTTTGCTTTCAGTAAAATTCACGTTTCCATGCTTTAATACTTGTTTAATTAAAGTAGAGTCCGAAAGATTTATGGCATCGCTATAGTTTATTGTTTTAGAGTTTATATTTTTTAATACCCTGGCCTCTGGCCCATAACTACAGGATGTCTTTTTTTTACTAAAAAAAAACGCTAAAATCACTAGACCTATAGCAAAACCACCTAGGTAATAACCAATTCTTTGAATTAATTTCATGTTTAGATTGTGATATAAAAATTAGAGAATTTGATTTTTTAAAATATCAGCAAATTAATGTCGCTATACTTTAAGTCGAACCACTCTCCAACAGATTTACTAGTTAAAATTCCGTGGTAAAAGTACAACCCATTTTTTAAACCTCTATCAAATCGGAGTGAATTTTCTAAACCACCATCTTCGGCAATTTTTAACAAGTAAGGCGTGAATATATTACTTATTGATATTGAAGATGTTCTGGGGTACCTGGCAGGGATATTCGGCACACAATAGTGTATTACGCCATGTTTTATAAATGTAGGCTGTTTATGCGTTGTTACTTCGCTGGTTTCAAAGCATCCGCCCATATCTATACTAACATCAATAATCACCGCTCTTTTTTTCATTGTTTCAACCATGGCTTCAGAAACAGCTATTGGCGACCTGTTTTTACCACGAAGCGCTCCAATAACAACATCGCAGCGCTTGAGGGCCTTGGTTAAATTTTTTGGCTGTAGTGTGGAGGTGTAAAGCGATCGCCCCAAATTGTTTTGTATACGCCTAAGTTTGGTGATGGAATTATCAAAAATTTTAACATTGGCGCCTAGCCCCATACAACTCCTTGCTGCATATTGCCCCACAGTTCCTGCACCCAGAATAACAACTTCCAGTGGTGGGACACCGCTAATATTACCAAACATTAAGCCATTTCCATCTTCTCGGTTGGACAGTAATTCTGCAGCAATTAAAACAGAAGCTGTTCCAGCAATTTCACTTAAGGATCTTACCGCAGGAAAGGTGTCGTCTTCATCTTTAATAAATTCAAAAGCTAAAGCGGTTATGCGTTTAGAAGCTAAGGCCTCAAAATATTTTTTAGACTGTGTTTTAAGTTGTAGTGCCGATATTAAAATGGTTTGTGGATTAATAAGCTCGATTTGCTCAAGGGTAGGGGGTTCTACCTTTAAAATCATAGGACATGAAAACACTTTGGCTTTATCCTTTGTGATTTCTGCACCTGCTTCGCTATACTCCCTATCACTAAAACTGGCGTTGTCTCCAGCTCCAGACTCCAGCAGGACCCTGTGCCCATTATTAACTAGGGCAGATACGGCATCTGGCGTTAAACAAACGCGACTTTCCTGATACGCAGTTTCTTTAGGAATTCCTATAAATAATTCTCCTTTTCGTTTTAAAATTTCAAGTTTTTCTTCTTGCGGCAATAGTTGCTGCTTTGTAAATGGAGATAACGATTTAGACATAGGTTGGTGTTATAAAAAAATGAACATCCTTCACTGAAATCCTGTTATAAAACGGGATGATAATTGGATGTTGCATGTGACCGTTTAAAATTAAAAAATATAAACACATGAAATTACAAATAAATTTTTAATAAGTGCTATGTTTATTAAAAATTACGCTTTAGTGGACGATATTCTTGCCTCGTAGGAAATCAAACAAAAACTATTGTGGCTTTCCCTCCTAAAGTTTTAAATTAATTATTTTATGTTTGTAATTATAAACCTTTTCTATGCAATTTAAACTATTTGTAGTTATTTTTTTGTTAAGTATTTCCATTGGGTTTTCCCAACAGTTCCAAGTCACGGGAACTGTTACAAATTCAAGTAATCAACCCATCGCTTTCGCAAATATTGTCTTAAAGTCATCAACTAACAATGATGGGTTTTTAGTTGGTACAACAACCGATGAACAAGGTATTTTTAATTTTAAAAACCTAACGTCAAACAACTATAGCATTGAAATAAGCTATTTAGGTTTTAAGACAAAACATATAGCACTGGATTTAAAAAAGGACACGCATTTAGAAACTATTGTATTGACGGAAGACACTCAAGAGCTAGAAGGAGTTACAGTAATAGCTAAAAAACCAACTGTAAAACGATTGGTTGATCGTTTGGTCTTTAATGTGGAGAACTCTACCTTATCCAATAACAATGTATTGGATGTCCTAAAACACACCCCAGGCGTAATTGTGAACGATGGCAAGATAACTGTAAAGCAAGGGACTCCTACAGTTTATATTAATGACAGGAAAGTGCATTTGTCTATGAACGAGGTGCAACAACTGCTGGAAGGTACAACGGCCACCAACTTAAAATCGATAGAAGTGATTACCAATCCCCCGGCTAAATATGAAGCCGAAGGAGGAGCGGTCCTTAATATAGTGATGGCCAAAAACTTAATTGCAGGTTATAATGGTAGCGTATTTGGCAATTATAAACAGGGGAGCGAGTATCCTAAATATTCGTTTGGGACAAGTCATTTTTTTAAGACTAAAAAACTAAGTACCTATATAAACTATAATATTAGTCCAAAAAAAGAGTATAGGGAAGTTGATGAGTTTGTTAATTTTATAGACAACACTAACCAAGTCTTTTCAAGTTGGTCTAATGAAGAAAGTAAAATTCAAAAATCCAGCAACCATAATATAAATGTTAATATGGATTATGAATTCGATGACAAAAACAGTTTAAGCTTGTCTTCCAATATTTTAATTGCTCCAAGGAAAAATTCCAAAACAAACGTATTATCCTCCACCGAAGTATTTAATTCTAACAAGCAGCTAGATTCTATTTTTAACACGTCCAATAATTCAGTTTTAGAGACCTTTAATCTAGCCTTTTCCCTAGACTATGTTCATAAGTTCGAAAAAGAAGGGGAGAAGCTATCGGTTAATGCCCATCATACTAATTTTGATACTTCAAATTTTCAAGATGTTAACACGAATTATTTGTTCCCAGATAATACTTTAAGAAACAATAAATTTCAAACATTCTCAAGTCAGCTTGTGCAATTAAACACGGCACAGATAGATTATGTCTTGCCTTTGGATAAATCAGCTGAATTTGAAACAGGTGCTAAGATTTCAAGTATAGATTCCGATAATATTATTACACAATACATTTTTGATAATGGGCAAAAAACAGAAGATCCCTTAAATTCCAATACGTTTTTATATAACGAAGCCAATTATGCTGCTTATGCGAGTTATTCTAAAGATTGGGATAAATGGAGTTTAAAAGCGGGGGTGAGGGCTGAATACACAGACATTAAAGGTAATTCGTTATCCGATAATCAAATTAATAAAAATGATTATTTGAAGTTTTTCCCTTCGTTTCATTTGCTGAAAAAAGCAGACAAGAATAATGAATGGTATTTTAAATATAACAGACGGATTTTTAGACCAAGATATAGTCAATTAAACCCGTTTAAGTTTTTTTATAACGACAATGTGTATACTGAGGGGGATCCTAATTTAAAACCTCAAATAGACGATGTGTTTACAATAGGTTGGGGTTTTAAGAGCAAGTATACCTTCGAGGCTTACTATAGAAACGAGAATAATCCAGCACTTGAAATTGTCTTTCAAGACAATGAAAACAATAAATTAGTATATAAAAACACTAACATAGATAATAGTGTCTCTTATGGGTTGGACTTTTCAACTTATACTAAAGTGGTAGACAGGTGGAACCTTTATGTATTGTCCTCTTTATTCTATTATGATAACAAATTTTATTTATTTGATAGTGCAAATACTCTATTTGGAAATGATCAATGGTCGTTCTATACACAAATGATTAATTATTTTACGTTATTAAAAGATAAAAGCTTAGAAATGGATTTGTCAATGCTTTATATTTCATCAATTGCGGATGGAGCTTCTATATACAGTGATAGGTTAGGGATAAGTGTTGATTTTAAAAAAACACTTTGGGACAATAGGGCTACTGTTAATTTTGGGATAAAAGATGTTTTTAACTCGCTTAACTTTTATCAAAGAACCAAATATTCAAATCAAGACATTCTGTTAAAATCCAGATCGGAAAATAGATTATTTGTTTTTGGGTTTAACTATAAATTTGGAAACTTCAGATTAAAAGAAAGCAAAAAAAGCATAGATATAGAGGAGCGAGACAGGTTATAGAAAGATTTAAAAGTACTGTTTTATTTTGCCCCAAAATCCTTTTGGACTTACTTTGAGCTCGTCTTCCAGCTCTTGCATAGATTTAGAAGCTTCATTAATTGCGTTAAATATTCTTGCTCTAATTAAATAAACTGAAGGTATTATTATTGCCATAATTGGCACCATATAAATGAGTTGAAATTCATCAATATAGCTGATGTTTTCATTGAAAATTTGGAATATTTGATAAACATACATGGAGATTGGCACCAATAATACATGATACCACCAATGCCGATTTGTAAAAAACCAAATGACTAAAAGAATAAGAGGAATAGCTTTACCGGTCAAGACCCACATTGCGAAGTTAGCATCTCCCCAACCCTTGCTGTCATATGAAAACAAAAAAGTGTCCCAAACTCTTGTATCTGGAACACTTTCGTGTAAATAAAACAAATAAGGTGTAATAGCTATTATTGTAGCTATTACACTGCTTATAATCAAGGATTTTTTACTATCTACTTGGTAAGTCTCTTGATCCTTTTTCGATTTTTGCTGTTTGTTGTCCATCAACATTAAATTGAGTAGCAGCTTGTGCTAAGAACAACATACCTCCGAAGATCGCTAATGCAATTACATACTTTTTAGTTTTCATAATAATAGGGATTAATTAATTAATAATCCAAAATTAACCACTAAGTATGTTGAAGCTTAGTGTTAAATGTTAAAAAAATGTTAAAAACATTAATTTTCCATTTTTACGTTACGGGTATTCCGTAAAACTTCAGGAATCGGAGTGTGGTTTGTTGTTTTCTTATAGGCTAACTGCGATTTAGGGTTACTATTTATTTTTTTAATCTTAAGGTTCTAATGGCACTCGACACGATATCCAATTCAATTTCATTAAAACCTTCAGATAATATGGGTTTTATTTTATCGGGCCATTCTATTAGGATCCAGCCATCGCTATACAAATAATCTTCAATCCCAAAATTATAGGCCTCTTCAATATCTTTTATTCTATATAAATCAAAATGATATATAATACCATTGTTTGATTCGTATTCATTCACAATTGAAAATGTTGGGCTGTTTACTTCATCCTGGCTCCCCAAAGCTTTTACTATGGCCTTAATGAGTGTGGTTTTACCAGCACCCATCTCACCTTGGAAAAGCAATACTTTAGAATTTACATTAGTAATGAGCTCGTTAGCAACATCTTCAACCTGATCTAGGTCATATTTTATTTCCAATTCAACAGAATTTTGTAGCGAAAATAGTAATTAAAATTGTAAAATCCTAAAAAATAACACGTTTCGTCGGTATTATTTGCTTTTTATGGATTATTTTGGTTCAAATACGACGAATGGGATAACCATCTCTTCTAAAGATACACCACCGTGTTGATAGGTGTTTCTATAATAGCTTACATAATGGTTGAAATTATTGGGGTAAGCAAAAAACAGATCGCCTTTGGCAAAAATAAACGAACTACTCATTGTTATAGAAGGCAAATGAATACTTTTGGGGTCCTTAGCGACCAATACATCTTTTTGGTCGTAAGTTAAGCTTCTTCCTGTTTTATAACGTAAATTTAAACTGGTATCCCTATCTCCAACCACTTTAGATGGGTTTTTTACATTAATTGTACCGTGGTCTGTAGTTAGTATCAACTTAAATCCCATTTGTTGGGCTTGTTGAATCATTTCCAGCAATGGAGAGTTTTTAAACCAACTGTAAGCCAGGGATCTATAGGCCTTATCATTTGAGGCGAGTTCTTTTACAACTTCCATTTCGGTTTTGGCATGCGATAGCATATCTACAAAGTTGTAAACCACTACCGTTAAATCATTATTCTTTAAGGTCTTGAAGTTGTCTACCAAGCGTTTTCCAGACTTTAAGTTGGTTATTTTATGGTATTCATAATTAAGGTTGTCTAAGCCAAGTCGTTTCATTTGGGTTTCCAAAAACTCTGCCTCAAATAGGTTTTTCCCGCCATCATCGGTATCATTTTTCCAATATTTAGGAAACAGTTTCTCCATATCACTAGGCATCAATCCTGAAAAAATTGCATTTCTGGCATATTGGGTCGCCGTTGGCAAAATACTGTAAAAGGCTTCTTCTTTTTCTTTTTTATAATAGTTGTTTATAATGGGTTCGAAGGCTTTCCATTGGTCGTAGCGTAGGTTATCGATAACTACTAGTAAAGTAGGCTGTTCGGTGCTAATTTCTGGAACCACCCATTCTTTAAAAATTGTATGTGACATGACGGGAGCATCTGCATTGGGCTTAAACCAACTTGCATAATTTTTATCGATAAACTTACCAAATTGGATATTAGCTTCTGTTTTTTGTGATTCCAAAATTTCTACCATACTGGCGTCTTCAATATCTTCTAATTGGATTTCCCAATAAATCAGCTTTTGGTATAGGTTAACCCATTCTTCATAGGAATTTACCATGGCCATGTCCATGGCAATTTTTCTAAATTCCTGCTGGTAATTGGAAGTGGTCTTTTCTGAAACCAATCTGGAATGGTCTAAGTTCTTTTTCAAACTTAATAATATTTGATTTGGGTTTACAGGTTTTATTAGGTAATCTGCTATTTTATTGCCTATAGCTTCTTCCATAATATATTCCTCTTCACTTTTGGTTATCATGACCACAGGTAAGCTGGCTTGTTTTTCTTTAATTTCGTTTAGGGTTTCAAGCCCCGTAAGTCCGGGCATGTTTTCATCTAAAAAAACAATGTCGAAACTTTGCTCGTCAAGTATTTCAATAGCCTCGGTACCGCTATTGCAAGTCGTAACATTGTAGTTTTTTTTCTCTAGGAAAAGAATATGGGGTTTTAGTAAATCTATTTCATCGTCAACCCAAAGTATGTTTATCATATTAGTTCTATTATATTGTTATATAGAAGTTTCAAATACAGAACCTCAAATAGTTTTTATTTCGAAAATGTATATTAAGCTTTACAAAAACTATATTTGTAATTAGTTAATATAAAAATTTTAAAGTTTGAACAAACTTAAAATCTTAAACGACCCAATTTACGGATTTATTACTATACCAAATTCGTTAATTTTCGATTTAATTCAGCATAAATATTTTCAACGCTTAAGGCGCATCACCCAAATGGGGATGTCGTATTTGGTTTATCCGGGAGCCCATCACACACGATTTCATCATGCTATAGGATGTGTGTATTTAATGCAAAGAGCTGTTAATGTGCTTCGTTTTAAGGGGGTTACCATTTCAGAAGAAGAAGAGCAAGGGTTATATGTTGCCATACTTCTGCATGATATTGGTCACGGTCCTTTTTCGCATGCCATGGAACACAGTATTGCAAATGGCGTCTCCCACGAAGAGATTTCATTGTTATTCATGCAAAAACTTAATGACGAATTTAACTCAAATTTAACGCTTGCCATTAAAATCTTTAAGGGCGAGTACCCAAGAAAGTTTATGTGCCAATTGGTTTCCGGGCAATTGGATATGGACCGATCTGACTATTTAAAACGGGATAGTTTCTATACAGGAGTGGCCGAAGGTAACATTAACAGTGAGCGCTTAATTACCATGTTAAATGTTGTGGACGATGAACTTGTAGTGGAAGAAAAGGGGATTTACAGTGTTGAAAAATTCCTAATAGCAAGACGGTTTATGTATTGGCAAGTGTATTTGCATAAAACAGGTTTGGTTGCCGAACAATTGTTGATTAGGGTGTTAAAACGAGCAAAAGAATTGGCTAAAGCTGGGGTTGATTTGCCGTCAAGTCAAGCCCTAAAATTTTTCTTGGAAAATGATATTTCATTCGAAGACTTTAATGACTCGACCTTACAGGTATTTTCAAAGTTAGACGATTTTGACGTTGTCTCAGCAATGAAAGAATGGCAAAACCAAAACGATTTTGTATTGAGCAATCTTTGTAAAATGATTATTAACAGGAACCTCCTCAAGATCAAAATAAAAAAGAAACCTATAAAGCCAACTTCCTTAGCTAAGCAGGTTAGCATATTTACTGAAACCTATAATGTATCGAAACCGGAAGCCGAATATTTTGTATTCACCGGAGAGATTTCCAACCAGGCCTATGAGCCCAAAAACAAAAAAATTAATATCCTGTATAAATCCGGTAAAATAGAGAACATAGTTAAAGCTTCGGATCAACTTAACTTAAAACCGCTGTCCAAAACAGTTACCAAGTACTATATTTGCTTTCCTAAAGAAATAACACAATATAATTAACAGTCCATTAAATTGTATTTCATTAAGTATAAGTCAAATAGAACAATCCGTTATACTTTGGTACATTTTTCATATTTTTGCGGAAATTAAACTACAACCAACAAACTTAAACGTGTGAAATTTACAGCTCAGCAAATAGCAGAAATACTAGAGGGTGATGTTGTAGGAAATGCTGAAATAGAAGTTTCTAAGCTTTCTAAAATAGAAGAGGGCACCGAAGGTTCTCTTACATTTCTTGCAAACCCCAAGTATACACAATATATATACTCTACTAAGGCGTCTATAGCCATTGTAAACAAAACTTTTGAACCAGAATATAATGTCGGGGTTACACTTATAAAAGTAGATGATGCCTATTCTGCATTTTCTAAAGTGTTGGAGTACTACAATTTGGTAAAACTAAACAAAAGTGGAATTGAACAGCCTTCGTTTATTTCGGAATCTTCAAAATATGGGGATAACGTTTATATAGGTGCTTTCTCTTATATAGGAGAAAATGTTGTTTTAGGTAACAATGTGAAAGTTTACCCAAACGTCTATATAGGAGATAATGTAACAGTAGGGGATAACACCATTATATTTGCCGGTTCCAAAATTTATTCTGAATGCGTTGTTGGCAACCACTGTGTTATTAACTCTGGGGCCATTATTGGTGCCGATGGTTTTGGGTTTTCCCCAAACGAAAATGGCGAGTATACTAAGGTGCCACAAACAGGAAACGTTATTCTAGAAGATTTTGTCGATATTGGTGCGGCTACAACTATAGATAGAGCCACCTTAGGCTCAACAATTATTAGAAGAGGTGTAAAGCTCGATAACCAAATTCAAATAGCCCATAATGTTGAAATAGGAAAGAATACCGTTATTGCTGCTCAAACAGGTATTGCAGGTTCCACTAAAATAGGTGAAAACTGCCAAATTGGAGGGCAAGTAGGTATAGTGGGGCATATTTCAATAGGCAATAATGTGAAAATCCAGGCACAATCCGGAATTATACGAAATGTACAGGACAATGAGGTGTTACAGGGGTCTCCAGCGCTTGGATACGGCGATTTCAATAAGTCGTACGTACATTTTAAAAACCTACCTAAGATTGTAAAAAATATTAATGATATAGATAAAAAATTGAATGGGAATAGTTAGTACAGAGGTCAAACAAAAAACCATAGAAAAAGAAGTATCTTTAAAGGGAGTTGGCCTGCATACGGGAAAAGACGTTACGTTAACTTTTAAATCTGCTCCAGCAAACTCTGGATTATCCTTTAAGCGCATAGATTTAGAAGGCGCACCTGTTATTGAAGCAAATGCAAATTATGTAACCAATACACAGCGAGGTACTTGCTTAGAGAAAAACGGCGTGACCATACAAACATCAGAACATGTATTGGCGGCATTAGTTGGCTTGGATATAGATAATGCCATCATTGAACTTGATGCTTCAGAGCCACCTATAATGGATGGTTCCTCAAAGTTTTTTGTAGAAGCCTTGGAAAAAGCGGGTATTGTAGAGCTCGATGCCTTTAGGGAAGAATTTGTGGTTACAGATATTGTTTCCTATACCGATGAAGAAAACGGTAGTGAAATTTTAATCATGCCAGCTAAAGAGTACCAAATTACCACTATGGTAGATTTTGGAACTAAAGTTTTGGGAACCCAAAATGCTACCTTAAATAATATTTCAGACTTTAAAAAGGATATTTCAAATTCACGTACATTTAGTTTTTTACATGAAATTGAAATGCTTCTTGAGAATGGATTGATTAAAGGTGGTGATTTAAACAATGCCATTGTTTATGTAGACAAACCACTAAGTCCTAAAACTATGGACAAGCTAAGGGTTGCCTTCAAAAAGGACAATATAGCGGTAAAGCCCAATGGTATTTTAGATAATTTAACATTACACCACCCTAACGAAGCTGCCAGACATAAATTATTGGATGTACTTGGCGATTTAGCTTTAATAGGGACCAGAATTAGAGGAAAGGTAATAGCTAACAAACCTGGGCATTTTGTAAACACTCAGTTTGCTAAAAAAATGTCTAAGATTATAAAAAATGAAAGGCGAAACAATGTTCCAAATATAGATTTAAACCAACAGCCTTTAATGGACATTACCCAAATAATGGCCATGCTGCCCCATAGGCAACCATTCTTATTAATAGACAAGGTGTTTGAGCTTACCGACAGCCATGTTACGGCGACCAAAAATGTTACCATGAACGAAGAGTTCTTTAAGGGACATTTTCCAGGGGCTCCCGTAATGCCAGGAGTGCTCATTGTAGAGGCTATGGCACAAACGGGAGGTATTTTAGTATTAAATACAGTACCAGACCCTGAAAATTACTTAACTTTTTTCATGAAAATGGACAATGTTAAATTTAAACAAAAAGTAATGCCAGGAGATACCCTAATCTTTAAATGTTCGTTAATAACCCCTATACGTCGAGGTATTTGTCACATGCAAGGTTATGCTTATGCTAACGGAAAATTGTGTGCAGAGGCAGAACTTATGGCCCAAATCACTAAAGTAAAATAATAAAAAATGAATCAACCTTTAGCATACGTACACCCTGGAGCAAAAATCGCAAAAAATGTGGTAATAGAACCCTTTGCAACCATTCACAATAATGTGAAAATAGGAGAGGGTAGTTGGATTGGAAGTAATGTTACTATTATGGAAGGCGCCCGCATTGGCAAAAATTGTAATATTTTCCCAGGAGCAGTTATTTCGGCAGTACCTCAAGACTTAAAATATAACGACGAGGAAACCACTGTTGAAATTGGAGACAATGTAACCATTCGCGAATGCGTTACCATAAACAGGGGAACGGCAGACCGTATGAAGACGGTTATTGGCGACAATTGTTTAATTATGGCCTATTGCCATATAGCCCATGATTGTATTGTGGGGAACAATTGTATTTTTTCCAATAACAGTACATTGGCAGGGCATATCACCATAGGTGATTATGTAGTATTGGCAGGTATGACCGCTGTGCATCAATTTTGTTCCATTGGTAACCATGCCTTTGTAACAGGAGGATCCTTGGTTAGAAAAGATGTACCTCCGTTTGTTAAAGCGGCCAGAGAACCATTATCGTATGTAGGGATCAACTCTGTGGGATTGCGAAGAAGAGGATTTACTTCGGACAAGATAAGGGAAATACAAAACATTTTTAGGATACTTTATCAAAAGAACTACAACAATACCCAAGCTTCAGAAATCATAGAAGCCGAAATGGAAGCCACTCCAGAGCGAGATGAAATACTTCAATTCATCAAAAATTCGCACCGTGGTATTATGAAGGGATATTTTAAATCAAATTAATTATAATGGCAAGTACAAGCGATATTAGAAACGGTTTATGCATTAGGTATAACCACGATATTTTTAAGATTATTGAATTTTTACATGTTAAGCCCGGTAAAGGCCCAGCGTTTGTAAGAACCAAATTAAAAAGCGTCACAACAGGAAAGGTTATTGATAACACCTTTTCTGCAGGACATAAAATCGAAGATGTTCGTGTAGAAACACATAAATTCCAGTTTTTGTACAATGATGGTGAATACTATCATTTTATGAATACTGAAGATTATACGCAAATCCAATTATTGGAAGCTGCTCTGGACAGACCAGATTTAATGAAAGAAGGTGAAGTCGTAACCGTTTTAATCAATACTGAAGATAACATGCCGCTTTCTGTTGAAATGCCTGCCAGTGTTATATTAGAAGTTACCCATACAGAGCCAGGTGTAAAAGGCAATACAGCAACCAATGCTACAAAGCCTGCAACTGTAGAAACTGGAGCCGAAGTTAATGTGCCACTTTTCATTAACGAAGGTGATAAGATTAAGATTGAAACTGAAAAAGGAACCTACAAAGAACGTATTAAAGAATAATGAAATCTGGTCGCTGAGGTTTTCGAAGCGAACTTATACATATGAAATTCCCAAAGCAATACACTTTAAAACAAATTGCGCAATTGATTGATTGTCAATTTGTGGGTTCAGATGATTTTCCTGTATTGGGCATGAATGAAATTCATGTTGTAGAGCCAGGAGATATCGTGTTTGTAGACCACCCCAAGTATTATGATAAGGCTTTAAATTCTGCAGCAACCACTATTTTGATAAACAAAGATGTAGATTGCCCTCGAGGCAAAGCCTTGCTTGTTAGTGATGATCCTTTTAGGGATTTTAATAAACTAACAAAACATTTTAAACCATTTCAACCTGCAAACAAGGCCATTTCTAATTCTGCTATAATAGGAGAGAATACCATTATTCAACCAAATTGTTTTATTGGTAATAATGTGGTTATAGGTAGTAATTGCGTTATTCATCCTAATGTATCTATTTATGATGATACTATTATAGGTGACAACGTTGTAATTCATGCAGGTAGCGTTTTAGGAGCAAGTGCCTTTTATTATAAAAATCGCCCAGAGGGATTCGATCAGTTATTATCTGGAGGTAGAGTGGTTATAAAAAATAACGTGCACATAGGTGCTTTATGTACCATAGACCGTGGTGTTACAGGAGACACCATTATTGAAGAAGGCTCCAAATTGGATAACCAAATTCAAATAGGGCACGACACAGTTGTGGGGAAAAAGTGTTTAATCGCATCCCAAACCGGTATTGCGGGATGTGTTGTTATTGAAGATGAAGTGACCATTTGGGGGCAAGTGGGAAGTACCAGTGGTGTGACAATTGGCAAAAAGGCCGTAATATTAGCACAATCTGGTATTAGTAAATCCTTGGAAGGCCATAAAACCTATTTTGGATATCCTGCCGAAGAGTCTAGGACAAAACTTAAGGAATTGGCCTCTTTAAAACAAATTCCGCAATTAATTAAAAAAATTAAGGAACTGGATAAATAATAGCATTTATACTTTATTAAAATAAATTGATACCTTACTTTTGTGGGGTATTTATAATTCAAGAAAAACTAAATTTATGAGCGTTTTAGTTAATAAAGATTCAAAAATAATAGTACAAGGATTTACTGGTAGCGAAGGGACATTTCATGCCAGTCAAATGATAGAATACGGTACCAATGTGGTTGGTGGTGTAACTCCAGGAAAAGGCGGGCAAACCCATTTAGATAAACCGGTGTTTAACACCGTAAAAGAAGCTGTAGAGCAAGTTGGTGCAGATACTACCATTATTTTTGTACCACCTGCATTCGCTGCCGATGCCATTATGGAAGCAGCCGATGCTGGTATTAAAGTGATTATAACCATTACAGAAGGTATTCCTGTAGCCGATATGATTACGGCTTCAAATTATATTAAAACAAAAGACTGTCGCTTAATAGGGCCTAACTGCCCGGGAGTAATTACTCCAGAAGAAGCTAAAGTTGGTATTATGCCAGGTTTTGTATTCAAAAAAGGAAAAGTAGGTATTGTTTCTAAATCGGGAACATTAACTTATGAAGCTGCCGATCAAGTGGTAAAGCAAGGATTAGGGATTACAACAGCCATAGGGATTGGTGGTGACCCAATAATTGGAACAACGACTAAGGACGCTGTGGAATTATTAATTAACGACCCAGAAACCGAAGCTGTAGTGATGATCGGTGAAATAGGTGGTCAGTTAGAAGCCGATGCTGCCAACTGGTATAAGGAAAGTGGGAGTAAAAAGCCTATCGTTGGTTTTATAGCTGGCGAAACCGCTCCAGCTGGACGTACCATGGGACATGCAGGAGCCATTGTTGGTGGTAGTGACGATACAGCGCAAGCTAAGAAAAAGATTATGAGTGCCTGTGGTATCCATGTTGTGGATTCTCCTGCCGAAATTGGTAAAAAAGTAGCCGAAGTATTGGCTTAATAAAATATTACAACACCGATAAAAGCCTCACATTTTTGTGGGGTTTTTTATTTTATAAAACTTTGTAATAAATTATATGATAAAATAGGTTGGTCCATACTAAAATGGTGTGACATATAATGTTAGTACCTCTGTAGTTTAAAATCTTACAGATATTGAAATTCAAACAACATAGAGTATTGATGCATGAATTGTAAAAAATATTATATAATTTAGTTGCGTATTCTTATTTAGAGTATAGATTTTTATTACAAACCCAAATCATCATCAATCATGAAACATTTCAAAGTTTTTTATTTATTATTGGTTTTAACAGTCATTTCCTGTAAAAGGGAAACTACGCCTAAGACCCTTACCGAAACACACACAGACTTAAACGGATTTACCTATGAAACAGTAATAAACGACCCGACAGGCTTGCGCTTATATACGCTGGATAATGGAATGAAGGTTTATTTGAGTAGAAATACAGATGAACCTAAAATACAAACTTTTATACCGGTTAGAACGGGTTCGATTTACGATCCATCAGACAATACAGGCCTTGCTCATTATCTAGAACATATGGTTTTTAAAGGAACTGATGAGATTGGCACCCAAGATTGGGACAAAGAACAAGTTTTGCTTGGTCAAATTTCAGATCTGTTTGAAATGCACAAAGCAGAAACAGACAGCATTAAGAAAACAGCGATCTATAGAAAAATAGATAGTGTATCTTATGTGGCATCTAAATTAACAATTGCTAATGAATACGATAAAATGATAAGTTCATTAGGTGCTGAAGAAGCAAATGCTTGGACTTCAGATGAAGAAACTGTTTATCTATGTGAAATCCCATCTAACGAATTGGATAAATGGTTAAAATTAGAGAGCGAACGCTTTAGTCAGTTGGTTCTTAGGCTGTTTCATACAGAGCTGGAAGCTGTTTACGAAGAATTTAACATGGGACAGGACGATGACAGTGAAAGGGCGTTATATGCCTTGTTAGAAAATTTATTTCCCAAACATCCTTATGGTCAGAAAACAGTTATAGGAACTTCAAAACACCTAAAGAATCCGTCAATGGTTTCTCTACATGACTATTTTGAAAAATACTATGTACCGAATAATATGGCAGTGATATTAGTTGGGGATATTGAATTCGATAAAACGATTAAAAAAATTAATGACGCTTTTGGAAATTATAAAAGAAGAGAAATAACATTTCCTGAAAGGCCAACAGAAGAACCAATAACTACTGTTATAGAAAAAGATGTTTACGGGCCAGAGGAAGAAGGTGTTAGTCTGGCTTTTAGGTCTGAAGGTGTAGGTTCCAATGAAGAAAAATACCTAACCTTGATCAATATGATATTAAATAACAGTGAGGCTGGTTTAATAGATGTCAACCTTAATCAAAAGCAACAAGTTCAGCAAGCGGGATGTTATACCTATTTCCTAAACGATTATGGCATGCATACATTTTATGGACAACCTAAATCTAACCAAACCTTAGAAGAAGTCAAAAATTTAATTATCGCTCAAATTGAAGAATTTAAGAAAGGTAATTTTGATGAGTGGATGCTCGAAGCAGTAATAAACGATATGAAATTATCTCAAATTAATCAATATGAAAATACTACTGCTGTAGCTTTTGCATATGTAAATGCTTTTATACATTATCAAAATTGGGAAGACCAAGTTAAGCAATTAGATGAGCTAAGAAAGATTTCTAAACAAGAGCTTGTAGATTTTGCCAATAAGTTTTACAGAGACAACTATGTTGTGGTTTACAAAAGACAAGGGAAAGCAAAAAATATCGTAAAAGTTCGAAACCCAGAGATTACACCAATTGAGCTCAACAGAGACAAACAATCCGAATTCAATAAAAAATTTAATGAGATCGGTGTTCAGGAAATTCAGCCCCAAACAGTCAATTTTCATAAGGCAATCAATAAAAAACAAACCCAAAATGGGATAGAAGTTTCATATATCGAAAACAAAGTAAATGATTTAGCCAGCTTATATTTTATTTTTGATATGGGGAGCGACAATGATAAAAAACTAAAACACGTTGTGGGCTATGCAGAATATTTAGGCACAGATACTTATTCGCCCGAAGAATTGAAAAAGGAGTTTTACAAATTAGGTGTCAACTACGGTGTTAGTATTAGTAGCGATAAATTGCATGTTTATTTAAGTGGTTTATCCGAAAACTTAGATAAGGGCTTGAAGTTGCTGGAACACTTGTGGACAAATGCTATAGCAAACCAAGAAACATATAATAAGTACGTACAAAATATTGGCAAGCAAAGGGAAGATGGGAAGACAGATAAAGAAAATATACTTTTTAACGGGTTGAAAAACTATAGTCTGTTCGGCGAAAGTTCCCGCTTAAGGGATATTTACACTATGCAGGAGTTAAAAGACCTCGATCCAAATGACTTGGTAGCAACCTTTAAAAATCTTAAAAACTATAAACAGCGCTTATTTTATTATGGAAATGATATAGAGAATGTCATTACCTCTGTGGAGATTAATCATAGCATACCAAAAACATTAAAAGCTCATCCACCCAAGAAGATTTACAAGGAAAAAGAAACGGGAGGAAATGTGTATTTTGTAGATTATGATATGGTTCAGACTGAAATGCTGTTTGTTTCTAAAGGAGAGGTGTTTCATCCAGATAATTTAGCAGCTTCTGCATTGTTCAACTCTTATTTTGGAAATGGATTATCATCTATTGTTTTTCAAGAAATAAGAGAATCTAAATCATTAGCCTATAGTGCATATGCAGATTACAGTATTGCCGAAGAGAAAGACAAGCCAAATTACCTTACCGCTTATATCGGTACACAGGCAAACAAAATGCATGAGGCAGTAGATGCAATGATGGAATTAATGACCAACATGCCATATGCAGAAAAACAGTTTGAAGCCGCTAAAGAATCTATACTTAAAATATTAGCTGCGCATCGCATTAACAAAGCAGGTGTTTTCTGGGAATATGAACGACTAAAAAAGAGAGGCTCATCAGAGGACATGCGAAAAAAAATGTATAATCAGATCAAGCAAATGAGCTTTAAAGATTTGCAAAAGTTTTTTAATGAAAACATTAAAGGAAAAGATTATGACATCCTTGTTATTGGTAACAAAAAAGATGTAGATATGAGCACTCTAAAAAAGCTGGGAGAAATTAAAGAAATGGATGTTGATTATTTGTTTAATTATGAATAGCCAGAGCCAATAATATTGTAAAGGTTCTTTTTTGTACCCTTATAAAAACCTCACATTTTTGTGGGGTTTTTTATTTGATACAATTTTGTTATTAGTATATTTGAATTTCAACTTAAAAAACAAAACATAATTTAATTATATATGAAACTATTAGAAGGAAAAACAGCAATAGTTACAGGGGCGAGCAGAGGTATAGGAAAGGGAATCGCTCAGGTTTTTGCAGATCAAGGAGCTAATGTAGCTTTTACATATAGTTCATCTGTTGAAGCAGCGAAAGCTTTAGAAGATGAATTAAATGCCAAGGGTATAAAAGCTAAAGGTTACCAAAGTAATGCCGCTAGCTTTGATGAAGCCCAAAAACTAGCCGAAGCTGTTGTAGCCGAATTTGGCAGTATCGATATTTTAGTGAATAACGCAGGAATCACAAAAGACAACCTGCTAATGCGTATTAGTGAAGAAGATTTCGACAAGGTGATTGAAGTCAATTTAAAATCGGTTTTCAATATGACCAAAGCCGTTCAGCGCACCATGTTAAAACAACGCAAAGGCTCTATAATTAATATGAGTTCTGTAGTAGGTGTTAAAGGTAATGCGGGACAAACCAATTATGCAGCTTCAAAAGCAGGTATAATAGGATTTTCTAAATCTGTCGCTTTAGAATTAGGATCTAGAAATATTAGAAGCAATGTTGTAGCTCCTGGTTTTATTGAAACAGAAATGACCGCAAAATTAGATGAAAATGTCGTGAAAGGGTGGCGCGATGCCATTCCGTTGAAACGTGGAGGAACACCGGAAGATATCGCTAATGTTTGTGTATTCTTGGCAAGTGACATGAGTGCTTATGTAACCGGACAAACACTTAACGTGGACGGTGGGATGCTGACATAAACTTTGGATTTGCGAAATACGATTTTAGAATAAATAAATCGCTAATCGAAAATTTATGAGCACAGAAACCGTATTATATATCATACTAGCTGGAATTATATCGCTTATATTGGCTGTGTTTCAGTATATTTCAAAAACAAAAAGCATGTCTAGACTAGGCATGCTTTTTGCGTTTTTGAGGTTTATTACACTATTTTCAGTGTTGCTGCTGCTCATTAATCCTAAATTTGATCAAGTAACTACGTTAACCGAAAAACCCAATTTAGTTGTAGCAGTTGATAATTCCAACTCCATTATCCAATTAAATCAAGAAGGTAAAGTTAGAAGTTTAGTACAGACTATTACAAGTAATAAACGCTTAAATGATAAATTCAATATTGATTTTTACACCTTTGGTAAAGATTTTAAGCATACGGATTCTTTAACCTTTTTAGAAGAACAAACCAATATAGATGATGCTTATTCCCAACTATCTCAGATATACAAACAAGCAACAGCGCCTACTTTGCTTATTACAGATGGCAATCAGACCTATGGTAGCGACTACGAGTTTTCATTTTCAAAATACAAACAGCCTATTTATCCCGTTATCTTGGGAGATACAATAACCTACACAGATTTAAAAATCCAACAGCTTAATACCAATAAGTACGCTTTTTTAAAAAACCAATTTCCTGTTGAAGCTATTTTGGTATATAGTGGCAACAAAAATATTACGACAAAGTTTGTTGTAACAAGAGGGAACACAACGGTACATTCCCAAAATGTTAGTTTTTCAAAAGCAAACAATTCTAGCATTATAAATTTTACATTACCCGCTACAGCAGTTGGAACTACCAGTTATAAGGCTACTTTGGTTCCTATAGGGAATGAAAAAAACACAATAAACAATACTAAGCATTTTGCTGTTGAAGTCATCGATCAAAAAACAAAAGTAGCCATAGTGAGCTCTTTTTTACATCCAGATTTAGGCGCTCTCAAAAAAAGCATTGAAAGTAATGAACAACGGTCTGTAGCATTTTTTAATCCAAAGGAATTTAATGGTCAAGAAAATGATTTTCAACTAGTTGTGATGTATCAACCAAACTACCTGTTTAAAGATTTGTTTGAAGCGTTAGATAAAACTAAGAGTAACAAATGGGTGATAGTAGGCCCTAAAACCAATTTGAATTTTTTAAATGAAGTATCCAAAAACTATCAACACGAAATCTCTGGGCAACTAGAAGACTACCAAGCCAAATTGAACAATAACTATTCGCCCTTTCTTATCGATGATATCGATTTTGAATCGTTCCCACCCTTAAAATCCAATTATGGTTCCGTAGCGTTTAAAGTGCCTTTCGAAACCATGCTTACCAAAACCATAAATGGCATTGCTACCATAGAACCGCTTTTGGCTACTTTTGAAACCAATGGCAGGAGGGAAGGCGTTCTGTTGGGAGAAAATATTTGGCAATGGCGGGCGCAGAGTTTTATGAATTCAAAATCGTTTAATCCCTTTGATGATTTTATAGGTAAAATGGTGCAATATTTGGCATCCAATAAGCAACGAAGCAGACTAAATCTTGAATACGAAACCTTTTATAACGGCAACACCAATGTTATAATAAGCGCTCAGTTTTTCGATAAAAACTATCAGTTTAATGCTAGGGAATCGCTTACCATTACTGTAAAAAACGAGATTTCTGGAGATACAAAAGTATTTCCGTTTGTACTTAAAAAAAATGATTACGAAGTTGATTTAAGTAGCTTGCCGCCATCAGACTATAGCTTTAAAGTTAGCACGACAAACGAAAACAACTCCAAATCGGGGAGCTTTAAAATATTGGAATACAATGTAGAACAACAATTTTTAAATGCTAATGTAACAAAGTTAGAACGCCTAGCTACTAATAGTGAAGGAAAGCCTTATTTTATTGATAAAACAGATGGTTTGATAAGTGATTTGATAAACGACAATCGTTACCAATCTATTCAAAAAAGCCATAAAAATAGCTTACCTTTGATAGATTGGAAATACCTGCTTATCATTATAGCCTTGAGCTTATCTGCCGAGTGGTTTTTAAGAAAATATAACGGATTAATTTAAACTAAACATAATGGAAAAATTACCAAAAATTGCATTGCCTTTTATAATTGGGGCTATCATTTTAATTATAGTATTGGCTAAATCTGCAGTAACCATAGGGTCTGGAGAAGCGGGAGTACTTTATAAAACTTTTGGAGGAGGCGTTGTAACAGACGGGGAGCCTTTGGGTGAAGGTTTTCATGTTATAGCACCTTGGAACAAGGTCTTTATCTATGAAGTTCGCCAACAAGAGCTTTTTGAAAAAATGAAAGTATTATCTTCAAACGGACTTGAAATTCAAATTGATGCCTCGGCATGGTACGAACCTGTATATTCCGATTTGGGGAATTTGCACCAGTCTTTAGGAGAGAACTATTTACAACGAGTAATACAGCCTGCCATACGTAGTGCCGCAAGAAGTGTGGTGGGACGTTACACTCCAGAACAGTTGTATTCCAGTAAACGTGATGCTATACAAGATGAAATTTTTGTCGAAACCAAAAAGATTTTAGAAAAACAATATGTGCAACTAAATGAAGTTTTGGTTCGCGATGTCACCTTGCCATCAACAATCAAAGAAGCTATTGAGCGTAAATTAAAACAGGAACAGGAGTCTTTAGAATATGAGTTTAGATTAGTTACTGCATCTAAAGAAGCTGAAAAAGTTATTATTGAGGCTCAGGGTAAAGCCGATGCAAACCGTATTTTAAGTGCCTCTTTAACCGATAAGATATTACAGGATAAAGGTATTGAAGCTACTATAAAACTGTCTGAATCCCCAAATAGCAAAGTAATAGTAATTGGCTCTGGCGATAGCGGCTTACCAATTATTTTGGGAAATCAATAAAATAAACAAGGTTGAAACCATAGAATAAATTCTAAATAAAATCTATGATTTGCCAACCTTTTTCCTTACTCGATAAAAACTGGCAAAAACTTTTTCTTATAAGTTTTTGCTTTGTTTTTAGTGTAGTCTTCCTAAATGTCTTTGTGCCATTTAATATTAATTTATGGGAAAACGATGAAGGTATAATTCAATTTATACGACTGTCCAAGTTTTCAGCCATAGGTATTTCCGCTTTAGCTTTTTCACAATTTGTACTACGCACTCTGTTTAAGGTTGCCTCGTTTAAGCTTGTTGGGTTTATAGCTTGGGTACTCTTGGAAATAACCTTAATGGCCTTGTTGTTATCACTCATTTATCAAAACGACGGGGATGTCTTTTGGCCACTTTTTATAGAATGCTTAACCTATGCGTCATTAGTCATTATAATTCCCTATGCAATGGCATTACTAATAATTTATGTTATTCAGTCAAGACAAAAACGGAATACAAAAATGGCTTTGCTTAGTGAAACGGATTTAATAGGGATACCAGACGAAAATAACGTGATTAAGCTGTCCATTCCTTTGGGTAGCTTGTTATACTTTGAGTCGGCAGACAATTATGTAGTTGTGCAATATGTTGACGACACAAAAATAAAAAAGAAACTCATTCGAAATACACTTAAAAACTTAGAACGTTCATTAAATGATGCTGTTGTTAAAAGATGCCATAGATCTTATATTGTTAATCTAAAAAGTATAAAACTCATAGAAAAAGTTTCAGGAAAGTTTTTCATACATATAAAAAATAGTGAAGTGCTTATCCCTATATCTGCTAATTATATCCCACAATTCAAAGCCCATATTGCTTAGGAGCTTTATTTACCCCATAATACCCATTTTCATCCCTATTTTTTCATGTTAAGGCTTTGCTTACATAATTTTGATTGAATAAAAAGTTAAATGTAAAACCTTAATGAAATTTTAATTATGAAAAAAAATCTTGTAGTATTAGCAGTAATAGCCTTTGCATTTTGTTTTAATATGGATGCCCAGGAATCAATAAAAACCTTTACAGGTAAATGGGCATATTCATGTAACGATGCGCCTTACGAATATCAAACAGGAACAATAATAATCGAACACAAAGAGAACAAAAGTTCTGCAAGGGTTGTGTACAACGACGGAAGCAAAGTGGAAGCGCATTCACTAAAAGCAAAAGAAGGGATTTTAAGTTTTAGTGTGGTTGTGGAAAACGAATCTATTAACATACAGCTTAAAAAAGAAGGAGATAAACTAAAAGGCAAAGCTATTAATTACTATGGAGAGGAATTAATGCTTACAGCTGTAAAAAAATAGTGAGCTCAAGATTGTTCTATTGGCTTTTAATAAATAACAAGCTTTTAAGGCAACAATGTATTACTACATTATTTAAATATTTTTAGTTTCTAGGTTTATTTAATAGCTAAGCATTAAAAAAACCAGTCTTTAAATGAATATATTTGAAATAACATAAAAATGTATCGATAATATTTGGAATTGTCTGTTTTAATTACTGATATTTGTACAAATAATAACAAGACATGAACTTTATTCATACACATCATCATTTTCAAACTTACGCTCAAGCGAAGTGAGGATGTATTGAATAAAATCAAGATATTTCTAAACCCGTTTGAGACAATCAAACGGGTTTTTTAATTTAAAATCTAAAAAGATTGTTTCAAACTCATAACAAAGCAAAAATGAGTAAATTAAGAATTGCAGTTCAAAAATCGGGACGTCTAAACGAAGACTCCATGAAAATTTTAAAGGATATTGGCATATCCATAGACAATGGTAAAGATCAATTAAAGGCTTCTTCCAGAAATTTTCCGGTTGAAGTATTTTATTTAAGAAATGGCGACATTCCTCAATACTTAAAAGATGGCGTAGTAGATGCTGCCATCATAGGAGAAAACGTTTTAATTGAAAAAGGTGAAGGTATTGAAGTTACTGAAAACCTAGGTTTTTCCAAATGCCGAGTATGTATAGCTGTTCCAAAATCTGTTAACTATTCAAGTATAAAGGATTTGGAAGGTAAACGCATAGCAACCTCTTACCCTAATACGGTTCAAAGCTTTTTAGACAAACAGGGCGTTAATGCCAATCTTCATATTATTAATGGTTCGGTTGAAATTGCTCCAAATATTGGTTTGGCCGATGCCATTTGCGATATCGTTTCAAGTGGAAGTACCCTATTTAAGAATAACCTTAAAGAGGTAGAAACCATTTTAACATCGGAGGCTGTTCTAGCAGTTTCACCCGTGTTAAGTGAAGATAAATTAGCTATCTTAAAAACCATTCAATTTAGAATACAATCGGTATTAAAAGGTAGAAATTCACGCTATATCCTTTTAAATGCACCTAACGACAAATTGCAGGAAATCATTAATGTGCTTCCAGGCATGAAAAGCCCAACGGTATTGCCGTTAGCCGAGGAAGGGTGGAGTTCGGTGCATTCCGTAATCAGTAAAAATGAATTCTGGAATGTTATAGACGACCTTAAAGCCAAAGGCGCACAAGGTATTTTAGTTTGTCCAATTGAGAAAATGGTACTGTAATGTCATTCAGAGCAAAGCGAAGAATCCCATTAAAAGAAAGCGTAAAATGCAAATCATAGAAAAACCAAATAAAGCAGATTGGCCAGAAGTCCTAAAGCGCCCCACACAAACGGTTAACGATATTGAAGGTGTTGTGAACGAAGTGTTTAATGAGGTGAGACAAAGTGGAGATAAAGCCATTAAACAATATACCCAACGCTTCGATGGGGTTGGTTTAGAGAGCAACTTAGTAACTCCAGATGAAATAGAATCTGCTATTGATTCTGTATCCCAGCCTCTTAAGCAAGCCATTAAAAAGGCTAAACAAAATATTGAAACGTTTCATGCAGCACAAAAAACCACTCGAGTCGCAATAGAAACCACAAAAGGGGTACAGTGTTGGCAGGAAAAACGACCTATAGAAAGGGTTGGATTATATATCCCAGGAGGAACAGCGCCACTGTTTTCAACAGTTTTAATGCTAGCTGTCCCTGCTAAAATTGCAGGTTGTAAAGAAATAGTATTATGTTCCCCGCCCAATAAGTCTGGTGAATTGGCTCCAGAGATTTTATACGCCGCTGCACTGTGTGGCGTTACTAAAATATTTAAAGTAGGGGGGATTCAAGCGATCGCAGCATTAACTTTTGGTACGGAGACCATTCCTCAGGTCTATAAGATTTTTGGTCCTGGAAACCAGTTCGTTACCGTGGCAAAACAATTGGCTACCCAATATGGTGTGGCTATAGATATGCCGGCGGGTCCAAGCGAACTGCTTGTGGTTGCAGATGATTCTGCCAACGCATCGTTCATTGCATCCGATCTCTTAAGTCAGGCAGAGCACGGTGCCGACAGTCAGGTGATTTTGGTATCTACTTCAAAAGATATAATTTCAAAAGTTTCCAATGAAGTAGAAGCACAGTTAAGCGTTTTGCCAAGACGGGAAATAGCAGAAAAAGCCATAGCAAATTCAAAACTAATTCATGTTGAAAATGATAAAGAGGCTTTGGAACTGATAAATACCTACGGACCTGAACACTTCATTATTTGTGTAGAAAAGGAAGATTTTTATGTGGATGGCATCACTAATGCAGGATCGGTTTTTATAGGTAATTATACGCCTGAAAGTGCTGGCGATTATGCTTCTGGCACCAACCACACTTTACCGACCAATGGGTTTAGCAAAGCTTATTCAGGAGTAAATTTAGATAGTTTCTTAAAGAGTATGACCTTTCAGAAAATAACTAAGGAAGGCATCTTAAATATAGGCAATACCATAGAATTAATGGCAGAAGCAGAAGGGTTGCAGGCCCATAAAAATGCCGTAACCATTCGATTAAAAGATTTAGAAAAATAATTTCCATCATGTTCTGTTACGTTGAGCGGAGTCGAAACGTTATTATAACATGTTTATAATCAATACACTAAATAAATTAAGTGTAGTATAAAAAATGAATATTAAAAACCTAATAAGACCCAATATAAAAACGCTCAAGCCTTATTCATCGGCTAGAGATGAATTTCAAGGCAATAGTGATGCCATGGTGTTTTTGGATGCCAATGAAAATCCGTTTGAAAATGGTGTAAATCGTTACCCAGACCCCTTGCAAAAAAGTGTGAAATCACTTTTATCGGAAGCCAAAGGGGTGTCCCAAAACAATATCCTTTTAGGTAATGGTAGCGATGAAGTACTGGATTTGATCTTTAGGGTCTTTTGTGAACCTAACCAGGATAATATCATTACCTTACCGCCAACGTATGGTATGTATAGTGTATTAGCAAACATCAACGCTATAGCGATTAAGGAAGTCCAATTAACAGACGATTTCCAACCGCAAGCCGATAAAATTTTGGATAGCGCAGATGCCAACAGTAAAATATTGTTTTTATGTTCGCCTAACAACCCAACGGGGAATAGTTTTTCTTCAGAATCTATTGAAAAGCTAATAAAAGGATTTCAAGGTATAGTGGTTATAGATGAAGCCTATATAGACTTTGCAGAACAGCCTAGCTGGCTTACCAAATTAAGTGAATACCCTAACCTTATTGTTACTCAAACGCTTTCCAAAGCTTACGGGATGGCAGGCATTCGTTTGGGGATTTGTTATGCCTCAACCGAGATTATTTCGGTTTTAAATGCTATTAAGCCACCTTATAATGTTAATGAATTGACTCAGCAAAAAGCTATCAACCAGTTGCAAAATAAGGACTTAATACAACAGCAAATCGAATCTATTTTAGAAGAACGCAAGCTTTTGGTGTCCGAGTTAAATAAAATATCCTTTGTGTCTAAAATATTTCCTTCTGATGCTAATTTTGTATTAGCAAAAGTAGACGACGCCACAAAGCGATACAATCAATTAATAGAACAAGGCATTGTAGTTAGAAACAGGACCACGCAACCTGGGTGCGACAATTGTTTAAGGTTTACGGTCGGTACCCCAGAGGAAAACAAAATATTAATAAAAACCTTAAAAGAAATAAGTTAATTTGTATTCCACTTGGCACTGAGGCTCTCGAGGTGTTCATGAGGAATCCATAATAAAGTAATAATTAAAAGAGATTTCTACTGTAGATTATCTTGAGTGTTAGTCGAAAGGTAGAATTGAAAAAACATGAGCAAGAAAGTATTATTTATAGACCGAGACGGCACTTTGGTTTTAGAGCCACCTGTAGACTACCAATTGGATAGTTTGGAAAAGTTGGAATACTATCCCAAAGTCTTCCAATATATGGCTAAAATAGCCTACGAACTGGATTACGAATTGGTAATGGTTACGAATCAAGACGGTCTTGGTACCGAATCATTTCCAGAAGACACCTTTTGGCCCACTCAAAATAAGATCATTACTGCCTTTGCAAACGAAGGTGTTGAGTTTTCGGCCATACATATAGATAAAACTTTTCCTCATGAGAATGCACCAACACGCAAACCAAGGACCGGATTATTAAACCAATATTTTTCTGAAGATTACGACCTGGAAAACTCTTTTGTTTTAGGAGACCGTATAACCGATATGGAACTGGCAAAAAACCTAGGAGCGAAAGGCATTTACCTATCGGAAAATCATGATTTAGGTGTGGGAGGTGATGAAATTGAATCCGAAAAACGAGATATTTTAGACCGTATCGTGTTAACCACAACCGACTGGCGTGAGATCTATGAGTTCCTAAAACTACAAGACCGTGTTGCAGAAATTACCCGTAACACCAATGAAACCCAAATCTATATCAAATTAAATTTGGATGGCTCTGGAAAGAATGATATCGATACAGGATTATCGTTCTTCGATCATATGCTAGATCAAATAGGGCGTCATGGCGCTATGGATTTAACCATTAAGGTGAATGGCGATTTGGAAGTAGATGAGCACCATACTATAGAAGACACCATGATAGCGTTAGGAGAACTCTTTAATAAAGCATTAGGAAATAAATTAGGTATAGAACGCTATGGCTTTTGTTTACCTATGGATGACTGCCTTGCTCAAGTAGCGGTAGACTTTGGTGGAAGAAATTGGCTGGAATGGGATGCCGAATTCAAACGTGAGAAAATAGGGGATATGCCAACCGAAATGTTTTTTCACCTGTTTAAGTCCTTTACCGATGGCGCTAAGTGCAATTTAAACATTAAAGCAGAGGGCACTAACGAACACCATAAAATTGAAGGCATATTTAAAGCCTTTGCCAAAGCCATGAAAATGGCGGTAAAGCGAGATGCCAACAACATGTTTTTACCAAGTACTAAAGGCATGCTATAAAGTAAAATTGAACACATGAAATTAATTATAATAGATTATGGCGCTGGAAACATTAAAAGCATACAATTTGCTTTTAACCGCTTGGGTTATGAGGCTATTTTGTCAAATGATCCAGAAGAAATTCTGGCAGCCGATAAAATTATATTTCCAGGTGTAGGCGAAGCTAGCAGTGCTATGGCTATGCTTAAAGAAACAGGGTTAGACACGCTAATACCTAAGTTAAAACAACCTGTTTTAGGAATTTGTCTGGGTATGCAATTACTTTGTGAGTTTACCGAAGAAGGGAACACCAGGGGGCTAGGTATTTTTAAAACAGTAGTAAAACGATTTGATAATGCAGCAAAAGTGCCCCAAATGGGCTGGAATGTTATAAAGGATTTAAAATCTAAGCTATTCAAAGGTATTAAAGAAAAGGAATACATGTATTTAGTGCATAGTTACTATGCAGAACATTGCCCAGAAACCATTGCAACCACCGATTATGGTTTAAATTATGCATCTGCATTGCAACATAAAAACTTTTATGGGGTTCAATTTCATCCGGAAAAGAGTAGCTTAGCAGGAGAGCAAATTTTAAAAAATTTTTTAGAACTATAATGCTGTTATTCTGATTAACATTATGCCGACAGGCAGTTGCTTTAGAATCTCAATAAAATAAAGACCAATAATAAAAACTGAACTAAGTTTAGTTTGACAAAATATTCAACATGAGAATCATACCAGCCATAGATATTATAGAAGGCAAATGCGTACGTTTAACCAAAGGCGATTACGATACCAAAAAAGTGTATAATGAAAACCCTTTAGAAGTAGCGAAACAGTTTGAAGATTCAGGCATTCAATATTTACATTTAGTAGATTTAGATGGCGCTAAAGCGCAACACATCGTTAATTACAAAGTATTGGAGCAAATTGCCAGTAAGACCAGCTTAAAAATTGATTTTGGTGGCGGCCTTAAAACCAATGAAGATTTGCACATCGCCTTTAACTCTGGCGCAAGACAAATTACAGGGGGCAGTATCGCTGTTAAAGACCCTGAAACATTTGAAGGCTGGATATCAAAATACGGAACGGCAAAGATTATTTTAGGTGCCGATAGCGACCATGGTAAAGTATCTATAAGTGGATGGACGGAACAAAGCAACGAAGAGGTGATCCCTTTTATAAAAGCCTATCAAAAAAAGAGCATTCAATACGTTATCTGTACAGACATTTCTAAAGATGGAATGTTACAAGGGCCTTCTGTGGAACTGTACAAACAAATAATAGCAGAATGTACTAATAGTAGTAGCGGTCAATCCATTAAGCTTATTGCTTCGGGAGGGATTTCGTCCATAGAGGAGTTGCCCGTTTTAAAAGAGATAGGCTGTGAAGGTGTTATTATAGGTAAAGCCATCTATGAAGATAAAATCAGTTTAAAACAATTAGAAAAATTTGTATAAAATCAATTTGTCATTCCCATCTAAACGGGAATCATTTTGAGACAAAACAATTAAGAAAATTTATTAATGCTTACAAAACGAATTATACCCTGCTTGGACATTAAAAACGGACGTACCGTTAAAGGCGTTAATTTTGTAGACTTACGCGACGCGGGCGACCCAGTGGTTTTGGCCAAACAATATGCCGAACTGGGCGCAGATGAGCTCGTGTTCTTAGATATTTCGGCTACATTAGAGGGCCGGGCGACTGTATTGGATATGGTATTGCACGTTGCAGAACAAGTAAACATCCCCTTTACAGTGGGCGGTGGCATTTCTAGCGTAGAGCATGTTAATGATTTATTAAAATGTGGTGCCGATAAAGTGTCAATCAACTCATCGGCTGTAAAACGACCAGAATTAATTAACGAACTGGCCGATAAATTTGGGAGCCAGTGTGTTGTGGTTGCCATAGACGCCAAACAAATTGAAGGAGCTTGGAAAGTACATTTAGCAGGAGGAAGCATTCCTACAGATATCGATTTGTTTGAATGGGCCAAAGAAGTAGAGTTGCGTGGAGCCGGAGAAATCTTATTCACCTCTATGGACCATGATGGCACCAAAAATGGGTTTGCCAATATGGCTTTAGCACGTTTATCAGACGAATTGAATATACCCATCATAGCTTCTGGTGGCGCTGGAACTGTTCAGCATTTTGTAGACACCTTTAAAGAAGGAAAAGCCGATGCAGCCTTGGCTGCCAGTGTATTCCACTTTGGAGAAATACCAATTTTAGAATTAAAAGAAGAATTAAAAAAGAGCAATATACAAGTACGATTATAAATTGAACTGTCATTCCTGCGTGTTACCCTGAGCTTGTTGAAGGGAAGCAGGAATCCACTATAAATTGAACTGAAAATTTAAAGATTCCTGCCAATGCAAGAATGCCAAAAATTATGGAAGTAAAATACGATTCAAACGGACTAATCCCAGCCATCATTCAAGATGCCACAACAAAAACAGTGCTCATGCTGGGTTATATGAATGAAGAAGCTTACCAAAAGACTCTTGAAACCAAACTAGTAACCTTTTTTAGCCGAAGCAAGCAGCGCTTATGGACCAAAGGGGAAGAAAGCGGAAACGTGTTAAATCTGGTAAGCATTAAAAACGATTGCGATAACGATACCTTACTCATTCAAGTTAATCCAGAAGGTCCAACTTGCCACAAAGGAACTGATAATTGCTGGGGTGAAGACAACAAGCCGTCTTATGGTTTTTTCTCAACTTTAGAGGAAGTCATCGCAGAGCGGGTAGCCAATAAAGACACTAATAAATCTTATGTGGCTAGCTTATTCGCGAAGGGCATCAATAAAGTGGCTCAAAAAGTAGGAGAGGAGGCTGTAGAGACCGTTATTGAAGCTATGGATAATAACGACGACCTGTTTTTATACGAATCGGCAGACCTGTTGTTCCATTACCTTATGTTACTACAAGCTAAAGGGTTTACCTTAAAGGATATTGAAGCCGAACTAAAGAGCAGACACAAATAAGCTAAAATTTTTGATGTTGCTAATAATCTAATATGGCTAACAAAAAAAAGGCATTATTTTTTTAAGAATAATGCCTGCTATATTTAGATTTATTAATGGCCTAGCTATATAATCCACCCTTTGGCAATGGCTTTTTTAGACAGTATCACTAATAATATCCCTACTATGGGAATCATTATTGTCATTGCAATTACAAAAGGCCCATAGGTTATTGAAGAATCTGAAACAAATAAATTGTGAAACATTTGCACGATTATACCCAATAACGAAATTAAAAATAAGCCTTTGGCCCATTTTTTTCTTAGCAATAATCCTATACAGCCCAATACGCCTCCCCACACCGCAAAAGCAAAAGCAGCCGTGTACCAGGCTGGTAAATTAGTAAAAACTTCTAGCTGTTCAGCAGAATATTGGGACTTGAAACTTTCTGTCATATAAGCTTGTCCAACGTATTGCATAGCTCCCATACCATTCCAGATAAGCGCTAATATGCTTACAATCCAAAACCAAATGGGTGGTTTGCCTGTAGATGAATTTGTCATAATAATGTCATATTTTAGGTTAGTGAAACAATACTACAATTTATAAAAATTTTGCTACAGTTGATAAAAGAGTGTACTTTCGGCTCGTAAAAAACACCAAGTGAAAAAGTACTATTACGTCATTACCATTCAGTATTTGGGCTACCGTTTTCATGGTTGGCAAAAACAGCCCAATGTAAAAACGCTTCATTTAATGGTAGACAGAACCTTAAATTATATACTGGAAGGCAAACCGTTTAAAAGTCTTTGTGCCGGACGTACCGACGCTATGGTTTCAGCAGAAAATGCCGCCTTTGAACTTTTTCTATCTGAACCCATCGAAGATGAAAAGGCCTTTTTAGCATTGTTCAATTACAACCTTCCGCAAGATATCCGGGCACTTGACATTAAGGAAGTTGATGAAAAATTCAACATCATTCAACATTCAAAAATAAAAGAATACAATTATCTTTTTACCTATGGTGAAAAGTGCCATCCGTTTTGTGCCCCCATAATGACAACTATTTTGGATGATTTGGATATTGACATCATGAAACAGGGCGCCAAACTATTTGAGGGCGAGCATTTTTTTAAATCGTATTGCTATAAACCCACCAATAATGGGGTTTATACCCGGGAAATAATGTTGTCTGAATTGATTGAAAACACGGTCTATAAAGCCAATTACTTTCCTGATAAAACATACTTGTTCCGCGTTAAGGGCAAAGGGTTTATGCGTAACCAAATACGGTTAATGATGGGGACGTTAATCGATTTAGGTAAAGGCAAACTATCTCTAGAAAATATTGAAAATAGCTTGCGTCCAGATAGCCAGACGAGGATGGACTATGTAGCACCAGCATCGGGGTTAATCCTAAAAAATATCGATTTTTTATAGGGTATAAAATTCTCAAAAGTACTTACTGTAAATTGGCAGGCTGAAGAGCTGATCTTTTTAATTATAAACTGAAGCTACTTTTTATTGTTGCCGTACTGTTTTTATAATTTACTTTTATCGGGATTTTGTCGGTTTGAAAAAAAAGAAAGAATCTCAATATGATTCTTATTTTCCTTATAGTACATTGTATTGAATTTCTTAATAACAACTCTTCTAATGCCCTTAGTTTCTTATATGGGGAACAAATGCGGGCTTTTAGAGATTAATTTCAAAGTCTTATCAATTTCAACGGAGAGCTTTTCAATTCACGCTCTGTAAAATATATTTCAAGATACTCATAAGTGTCAGCCAATTCATTCAAAGCTTGCTCAGTCCAATAAATCTTATAACCACTTCCCATATATGCTTTCGGCATCAGAATTTGGTTTCAATTTCCCGTTTTTGGCATCAGAGATCCCTAATTCGATTGACTCTTTTTCAGCATTAGATATTTTGTCCCACCAATCCTTGGTTTCGTTTTTCCTTAACTCCATAATTTTCTGAATTAAGGCACTGTCTTCCAATGTTGTTAACCATTGAATTAGTTCAATTTTTGCATTTTGAATATTCGTTCCCATAAATCAATTTAGCTTATTTTCATCGAGTTCGCAAATACAGCTAAACATAACTGTTAAAGTTTAAATTAACCCACGACTTTTTGTATTTTAGAATCCTAAAAATAAAATCCTATGAGTATAACAGTACCTAAATCGGCTTTAGATTTTTTCAAAAAACTGGAGAAAAACAATAACCGCGATTGGTTCAACGAGCATAAAAAAGAATTTAAGACTATTGAGGCAGAGGTGAAAGAAGTCTACAATGCCATTTTGGAAAACCTCAATAAGCATGATGATATCGACAAACTAAAAATGTTCCGCATTTATAGGGATGTACGCTTTTCAAAAAACAAATTGCCTTACAAAACCCATTTTGGGGGCGCCTTCCATAGAACAAAGCCTAAGTTAAGAGGCGGGTATTATTTGCACATTCAGCCCAACAATGAGAGTTTTATTGCTACCGGGTTTTGGGAACCAGCAAAAGAAGACCTCTTGCGAATAAGGAAAGAGTTTGAAATGGATGATGATGAAATTAGGGAAATCATTAACGAAAAAAACTTTAAAGACATTTGGGGGGGATTTGTGGGCGACGAAGTGAAGACGGCGCCCAAAGGATTTAGTAAGGACCATAAAGCCATAGACCTAATTAAAAAGAAGCAGTATATTTTTATTAAAAAATTTACAGACAAAGACGTGTTGGATGCCAATTTCCTGGCGGAAGTCGATAAGGCATTTAAAGTCATTCGCCCATATTTCGATTATATGAGCGATGTCTTGACTACCGATTTGAATGGCGTGTCACTCATTGAATAATTCGTCATTACAAGGAATTAGAGACGAAGTAAAATTATTTATTGAAACTCACGAATTGCCTCACTGCACTTGTAACGACGAATGGATTGATGACCTGCGAACTATACAGCCGTTAAAAATTCTGGACTTTCAAATAATTGCATGTTGCTTAGCAGGCTTTCCTTAACAATATTCATCATGCGCTTGTTCAGGGCCGAAGAGTTTTCAATATAAATTGAATACTCTTCCAATGTAAATTGTCCAATAACCATCCCTTTTAGGGAATTCCTGAATTTCATGTCCTTGTGTATGGCATTTTCAATATAATCCACACGCTTTTGTAAGGTTAAACCATAAAAAACAGATTTGTGCTTAGCAACGTAATTTCTAAAAACAGCGATAAACAAATCGTTTTGCAACTTGATTACTGGCCGTAATACCAGATTCTGAAAACGCTCGTCACTACTCATATTATCGTTAATGGTCGTAGTTAAAAAATCAGGTCTGGCCTGTTTTAATTTAAGGTCTCTAGTGTTCATGATTCGGTGTTTTGATTAAAAATAGAGATTATTAAAACTGATAATGGCATTCGAAATTCTAATTATCAACTAGGTTATCAACATTTGGGATTTTTTTATCTTTAAACCCGTATTGAAAAACAAGGCAAGCCTTTATGGAATTACAATAAAAAGTTAGAAGGCCGAAGCATGAAGCATGAAGAAACAAAGTGGGTAGCAAAATAATTGAAAACACATAGAGCGCACCCAACAACCAATACCCCAATAACCCAATAACTAAATAACTCAATATTAAATAACCTAATAACTATATAACTAAGCAATAAAACATTCGTGAATTCGTGGCAAAATAAGCAGGAAGATCGAAGCATGAAGCATGAAGAAACAAAGTGGGTAGCAAAATAATTGAAAACACATAGAGCGCACCCAATAACCCAATAACCCAATAACTAAATAACTCAATATTAAATAACCTAATAACTATATAACTAAGCAATAAAACATTCGTGAATTCGTGGCAAAATAAGCAGGAAGACCGAAGCATGAAGCATGAAGAAACAAAGTGGGTAGCAAAATAATTGAAAACACATAGAGCGCACCCAACAACCAATACCCCAATAACCCAATAACTAAATAACTCAATATTAAATAACCTAATAACTATATAACTAAGCAATAAAACATTCGTGAATTCGTGGCAAAATAAGCAGGAAGACCGAAGCATGAAGCATGAAGAAACAAAGTGGGTAGCAAAATAATTGAAAACACATAGAGCGCACCCAATAACCCAATAACCCAATAACCCAATAACCCAATAATCCAATAACTAAATATTAAATAACCTAATAAACAATGAAGTTCGGCAGTGTAGACCATCCAGAAAACATCGATTTTACCCTACCAAAAGACCATCCAGACACCCCACGGGTACTTCAAAAAGTTAAAGACGATAATGTTCCTGAGATTTATGTAGGTTGTGCTAAATGGAACAGGGCAGACCTAAAAGGGTTCTACCCAAGGGGCACAAAAGACGAATTGGAATACTATTCAAGGCAATTCAACAGTATAGAGCTCAATGCTACATTTTACCACATATTTCCAGCAGAACAATTTGCTAACTGGTATAAAAAAACACCAGGACATTTTAAGTTCTTTCCAAAGTTAAACCAGGAAATTAGCCACTGGAAACGCCTAAACGACACCAAAGAAGTGGTGGAGCATTATTTGTATAACGCATCGAACCTTAAAGAAAAGCTAGGGACTGTATTTTTACAAATGCACAATAATTTTGCGCCTAAAGATTTTGACAGGGTCGTTACTTTTGTAGAAACGTGGCCCAAGGAAATACCGCTGGCTATCGAATTCCGGCATACCGATTGGTACAATGATAAAACGGTTGCAGAAGATCTGTATCAATTATTAGAAACCAATAATATTTCCAATGTTATTGTAGATACAGCCGGTAGGCGCGATTTATTGCATATGCGATTAACAAATGCCACTGCTTTTGTGAGGTATGTAGGTGCCAATCATAAAACCGATTATTCCCGCTTGGACGATTGGGTAGAACGCTTAAAACTATGGAAATCGGAGGGCATTAAAGAAATCGATTTTTTCATTCACCAGAATATAGAAAAAGAATCGCCGTTGCTATCGGCATACTTCATAAAGCAAATCAACACCGAGCTAGGCTATAATTTAAAAATACCTAACGACAACGACCAGCAAAATCTGTTTTAATCCTATCCATTTACTAGTAAAATGGTGGGTTTAAAATTATAAACAATTACAATATTCCGTTGAAAGATATGCAATATAATAGGCTTATGTTGGTAATTTTATAAAAATCCAATAACAAAGCCCTATAAAGTTTTAAATAACTGTAATATGATATAACTTTGTTGACTTTTGTAGCATAGACTGCTCAAAAATTTATTCCAAATGGATTTTAAAATGGTGTTAAACGAATTGATAGCGTCATTTTAGAGTTTATTTGGTATTAACACTAAATAAGTCATATTAAAAAAGATATTTATGAGCAAGACATTGTTTGACAAAGTTTGGGATTCGCATGTGGTTAGAAAAATTGAAGGTGGTCCTGACGTATTTTTTATCGATCGTCATTTCATTCACGAAGTAACAAGCCCTGTAGCATTTTTAGGTTTAAAAAACAGAGGACTAAAGGTATTGTACCCAGAGCGTACTTTCGCGACTGCCGATCATAATACCCCAACCATCAATCAGCATTTACCAGTTGAAGACCCGCTTTCTGCAAATCAGCTTAAAGCATTAGAAGAAAACTCTAAAGCACATGGCATTAGCCATTGGGGGCTAGGTCATAAAAAGAATGGTATTGTGCACGTAGTAGGTCCAGAGAATGGTATTACATTCCCAGGAGCAACTATCGTTTGTGGTGATTCGCATACTTCTACCCACGGTGCTTTTGGTGCCATTGCCTTTGGTATTGGAACATCTGAAGTAGAAATGGTACTATCTACACAATGTATCATGCAGCCTAAGCCTAAAAAAATGCGTATTAACGTAAATGGGCAATTAGGAAAAGGCGTGACGCCTAAAGACGTTGCACTATATATTATCTCTCAGTTAACAACTTCTGGAGCAACTGGGTATTTTGTTGAATACGCAGGTGATGTATTTGAAAACATGACTATGGAAGGCCGTATGACGGTTTGTAACCTATCCATTGAAATGGGAGCCAGAGGCGGCATGATTGCCCCAGACGAAACAACCTTTGCCTATTTAAAAGACAAACCACTTTCTCTAAAGGGTGAAGCTTGGGATGAAGCCGTAGCTTACTGGAAAACATTAAAGACTGAAGAAGGCGCTGCTTTTGATAAAGAATTCAATTTCAATGCAAGCGACATCGAGCCTATGATTACTTACGGTACCAATCCAGGTATGGGTATAGGTATCACCAACAATATTCCAGATGCCGATGCTGTAGAGGGTGGAGTAGCCACTTACAAAAAGTCTTTAGATTATATGGGCTACAGTGAAAGCGATGCTATGATAGGTAAAAAGGTAGACTACGTTTTCCTTGGAAGTTGTACCAATGGTAGAATTGAAGATTTTAGAGCTTTTGCTTCTATTGTAAAAGGACGTAAAAAAGCCGATCATATTACAGCTTGGTTAGTACCAGGATCGCATGAGGTTGAAGATAAAATTAAGGAAGAAGGTATTTTAGACATTATTACCGAAGCAGGTTTTACATTAAGACAACCAGGTTGTTCAGCTTGTTTAGCTATGAACGACGATAAAATTCCTGCAGGTAAATATGCAGTTAGTACCTCTAACAGAAACTTCGAAGGGCGTCAAGGACCTGGCTCAAGAACGATGTTAGCTAGTCCGTTAGTGGCTGCAGCAGCTGCCGTAACCGGAGTAGTAACCGATCCAAGAACCCTTTTATAATTAAAATTAAAAATGAATAGTTAAAAGTTAAAGTAACGTGTTTTAAAAACTTTAAATTTTAAACTTCAAACTTTCAAAAAAATGGCATACGACAAATTTAATATACTTACAAGTACTGCAGTTCCATTACCATTAGAGAATGTAGATACAGATCAAATTATTCCTGCACGTTTCTTAAAAGCAACAGAGCGCAAAGGCTTTGGAGATAACTTATTTAGGGATTGGAGATACAATGCAGACAATTCACCTAAAGAAAGCTTTGTGTTGAACAACCCTGTTTATGGTGGAAAAATATTGGTAGGCGGAAAAAACTTTGGTTCTGGTTCATCAAGGGAGCACGCTGCATGGGCGGTTTACGATTACGGATTCCGTTGTGTGGTATCTAGTTTCTTTGCCGATATCTTTAAAAATAACTGTTTAAATGTAGGGGTGTTGCCAGTACAGGTAAGTCCAGAGTTTTCAGAGCAAATCTTTGAAGCCATTTATAACGATCCTAAAGCAGAAATAGAAGTTAATCTACCAGAGCAAACCATTACCATTCTTGCAACTGGAGCACAAGAATCCTTTGAGATAAACAGCTACAAAAAAGAAAATATGCTTAACGGTTTTGATGATATAGACTACCTTCAAAACATGAAAGGCGAAATAGAATCGTTTGCTAATGATTTGATGCTATAATGGCAACACAAAAAGTTGAAATAATGGATACGACACTGCGCGATGGTGAACAAACCTCGAGCGTGTCGTTTTCTGCTTCTGAAAAACTTACTATAGCTAAACTTTTACTGGAAGAATTAAAAGTTGATCGCATAGAAATAGCTTCAGCGCGCGTTTCCGAAGGCGAATTTCAAGCCGTTAAGGCCATTACAACCTGGGCCAAAGAAGCGGGGTTTATAGATGCTGTAGAAGTTTTGACCTTTGTAGATAAAGGAGTGTCCATCAATTGGATGGAAGAGGCCGGTGCCAAGGTGCAAAACCTACTCACAAAAGGTTCATTAAACCATTTAACCCATCAGCTTAAAAAAACACCTGATCAGCATTTTAAAGAGATAAAAGAAGCCATTGCTTTAGCCGAAAGCAAAGGCATAAAAACCAATGTGTATTTAGAAGATTGGAGCAATGGTATGCGCCACTCTAAAGCCTATGTTTTTGAGTTTTTGGCCTTTTTGGCAACACAGCCAGTAGTGCGTATTATGCTTCCCGATACTTTGGGAATTTTAACACCAAGGGAATCGTACGAGTTTGTTAAGGAAATTAGGGAGACCTATCCCAATTTGCATTTCGACTTCCATGCGCACAACGATTACGATTTAGGGGTGTCTAACGTTATGGAAGCTATTAAAGCTGGAATTAACGGCTTACACCTAACCGTTAACGGTATGGGCGAACGTGCAGGAAATGCTCCTATGGCCAGTACCATAGCGGTAATAAACGATTTTCTTCCAGACGTTAAAATAGGAGTTAACGAAAAAGTACTTTATACCGTTAGCAAGCTTGTAGAAAACTTTACAGGCGTTATGATTCCGGCCAACAAGCCCATTATTGGGGCTAATGTATTTACCCAAACAGCTGGTATTCATGCCGATGGCGACAATAAGAACAACCTGTATTTTAGCGATTTAATGCCAGAACGTTTCGGTAGAAAACGTCAGTATGCGCTAGGGAAGGCCTCTGGAAAGGCCAATATCCAAAAGAACTTACAGGAATTGGGACTTCAATTAAACGACCAAGACCTTAAAAAAGTAACCCAACGTATTATTGAATTGGGCGATAAAAAGCAAGTCGTTACCAAAGAAGACTTGCCTTATATTATATCGGACGTACTTGATTATACCTACGAAGAAAAGGTAATAGTCAATTCATACGTACTAACCCATGCAAAAGGGTTAAGACCAACAACAACGGTCTCCATTACCATTGAGGATGAGACTTTTGAAGAAAGCGCACAGGGCGATGGGCAGTTTGATGCCTTTATGAATGCCACGCGTAACATCTTCAAAAGAAAGAAAACCACATTGCCTAACCTTATTGACTATGCAGTGCGTATTCCACCGGGAAGCCGTTCCGATGCACTATGTGAGACCATAATCACATGGAAAAATTCAGATAAGGAATTTAAAACAAGGGGCTTGGATTCCGATCAAACCGTATCGGCCATAAAAGCCACCGAAAAAATGCTGAACATTATTATTAATTAAGACTATATATTTAGAACTTAATAACACAATAACTAAATAATAAATAATTTAATATAGATGAAATTTAACATAGCCCTTTTAGCTGGTGATGGTATAGGACCAGAAGTTATAGATCAAGCCGTAAAAGTAAGTGACGCTGTTGCTAAAAAATTCGGACATGAAATCACTTGGAAACCGGCCTTAACAGGTGCCGCAGCCATCGATGCCGTTGGAGAACCTTACCCAGACGAGACCCATGCTGTTTGTCAAGCATCAGATGCTGTATTGTTTGGTGCCATAGGAGACCCAAAATACGATAACGATCCATCTGCGCCAGTACGTCCAGAGCAAGGTTTATTGAAAATGCGTAAGGCATTAGGTCTGTTCGCAAATGTGCGCCCAACCTTCGTATTCCCTTCATTATTGGATAAATCGCCTTTAAAGAAAGAGCGTATTGAAGGTACCGATTTGGTATTTTTACGCGAATTGACCGGTGGTATTTACTTTGGAGAAAAGGGTAGAAGAGACGATAGAAACACCGCTTTCGATAACTGTGTATATACCAAGGATGAAGTAACGCGTTTGGCACGTAAAGGCTTTGAATTGGCCATGCAACGCTCTAAGCGTTTATGTTGTGTGGATAAAGCCAATGTATTGGAAACTTCGCGTTTATGGAGAGAAACCGTTCAAGGGTTGGAAGCAGAATATCCAGAAGTAGAGGTGGCTTACGAATTTGTTGATGCCGTAGCGATGCGCTTGGTACAATGGCCATCTAGTTACGATGTGTTGATCACGGAAAATTTATTCGGTGATATTTTAACCGATGAAGCTTCAGTAATTTCAGGGTCTATGGGCTTAATGCCTTCAGCATCTATGGGAGCCGATATCGCTTTATTCGAGCCTATTCACGGGTCTTACCCACAAGCAGCAGGGAAAAATATAGCCAACCCTATGGCAACCGTATTATCGGCAGCTATGATGTTTGAAAATTTCGGACTTGCAGAAGAAGGTAAAGTCATTAGAGAAGCCGTTAATAAAGCCCTTGCAGAAGGTGTTGTTACAGAAGATTTGGCCGATGGTGGTAAAGCTTATGGAACCAATGAAGTAGGGGATTGGCTAGCAGCTAATATCTAAAATACCCCATAAACTTTTTAAAAAGGTTTTAGTTTGTTTTGAATAAAAATGCTAAAACCTTTTTTTTATGAGATAAAATGGCTTCGATTTCTAGACTTCCTCTTAAAGAAAAGTCAATATACACAGCTCCTTCCCTTAATAAGGGAAGGTGGCTTTAAACTCAAATAAGAGTTTAAAGCCGGAAGGGTTTTATTATTACATAACACATATCTTATAAAAAAATCCTAGCTATTCTTGTCAGACCCTAATGTTACAAATGATTTTTAGGGCAAATGGCAAGCCACCGCGCTTTACGCTATAGTTTTTTAAAATATTCAAGTTTTTCAACGTCTGTAATTGTTAGCCTTCTTGGTTCTTGATTCATTGTGTCTTGGCTCCCTTGTTAAACATTTTAAAAAAGCTGTCGCTCCAATCGCTTTTGCGGGTGCTGGCTGTAGGAGACAGGACATCCAAAACAAGAAGATAGATGTCATTATTGGTCATTGTCCCAAGCTTTTTTTAAATGCTATTTTTTCAAACTTAAAGGTTAAATTTGTAGAACCTCTAGCATGGATATACGTTTGCTGGTTGTACATTTTGAATCAAAAACAGAAATAATATATCAGTTCGAGTGTACCGATGTTTGCTGTCGGTATGTATCGAGAACTATTTTAAGGATAATAAACCTTTCCTACCGGCGGGTAGACAGGTTCACGATAGTTCAGTAAACTAAAAAAAACAATTAAAATGAATACATCACAACAAGGCGAGTTTGCACATATTGTGTTTTTCTGGTTAAAGCAACCTGATAATTCTTCCGATAGGAAAACATTTGAAACCTCACTTAAGCATTTTATAAACCAATCCGAATTTATAAAAACCAAGCACATTGGTACACCTGCGGCCACTAGCCGAGAAGTTATTGACAATACTTATACCTATTGTTTAAACTTAACTTTTGTTAGCAAAGAGATGCACGATAAATACCAGGAAGAGCCTAACCATAAACGATTTATTGAAGCATGCGCTCCTCTATGGGAAAAAGTACTTGTTTACAATTCTGTAGACTTAACCTAGAGATTACTTCGGTCGCTACGCTCCTTCGTAATGACGAGGATTATGATCAATCACAAGAAACCAAAGTATACGTCATTGCGAGCACAGCGAAGCAATCTCTATCTTGTAACCGTCATTGCGAACGTAGTGAAGCAATCCGTTACTTCCGTAGCCTAAACATAGAGATTACTTCGGTCGTTGCGCTCCCTCGTAATGACGAAGGTTGAGAACAATTACGAAAAACAATTAGTAAGCGTCATTGCGAGCACAGCGAAGCAATCTGTTAGCTCCATAGCCTAAACATAAAGATTACTTCGGTCGCTACGCTCCCTCGTAATGACGTCAATCAAAATAGAACAACCAACCATCAGACAAATCTTTCCATTCAGGATTTAAAGAATTTATTAGATCTTCTTTACGTTTTCTATTGCCTGCCTTTAGTTGCTTTTCCCTTGCTATAGCTTGGTTTATATCCGTAAATGTTTCATAGTAAACTAATTTATCACAATTATACTTATACGTAAACCCTTTTAGTGATTTGGTTTTATGTTGATAGACCCTTTTCAATAAATTTGATGTAACTCCTATGTAAATCACAGTGTTATTTTTATTGGACATGAAATAAATATAAGATTTTTCCATGTTATAAAGATAAAAAATATTACATCATTGCGAACGTAGTGAAGCAATCCGTCATTTCTGTAGCCTAAACATAGAGATTACTTCGGTCGCTACGCTCCCTCGTAATGACGAAGGTTGAGAACAATTACCAAAAACAACAAGCAAACGTCATTGCGAGCGCAGCGAAGCAATCCGTATCATGTGTAGCGTCATTGCGAACGCAGTGAAGCAAACCGCTAATTCAGTAGCCAAACATAGAGATTACTTCGGTCACTGCGCTCCCTCGTAATGACGAAGGTCAAGAATAAATGCGAGAAAAACAAGCGAGCCGTCATTGCGAACGCAGTGAAGCAATCTGTTAAGTTCCATTGCCTATACATAGAGATTACTTCGGTCGTTGCACTCCCTCGTAATGACGTAGGCCAAGAACAAATATTGGAAATAACAAGAGAGCCGTCATTGCGAGCGTAGTGAAGCAATCCGTATGTTCCAAACGCCTGACCTAGAGATTACTTCGGTCACTGCGTTCCCTCGTAATTGACAACACCAACTCCAAAAGAATTTCATTCTTTGTTTAAAACTATGGATTTTTAATCCATAGTGGTTTATTTTAAAACAAGAGCAACATTTTAATTAGTAATGGCAATATATTGATAACAAAAATCATTGGTAATGCTTTAATTTAGTTCGTTAGAATCAATAAAACTTATTTTTTTTAAGTAAACTATAAATTTAAAGTTGTAACCAATGCACAATATTTACACCCAATTAGTTCGTCTTTCAGTTCTTTTGATGACTTTTCTTTTGTCCTGCAACGAACCAGAAGCTAAAATTGAGCAACAGGTATTATGGTATGGACAACCTGCAAAAAACTGGAATGAAGCATTACCGCTAGGAAATGGTAAATTGGGAGTGATGGTATTTGGCAACCCAATAAACGAACGCATTCAACTAAATGATGATTCTATGTGGCCAGCAGATAGCAAGGATTGGGATGCCCCAGAAGGGAATAAAGACGATCTAAATGCCATAAGAAATTTACTATTTGAAGGGAAAAATGATAAAGCCGATAGTTTATTTGTGGCCAAGTTTTCCCGAAAAAAAGTGGTACGCTCACATCAAACCTTAGGTGATTTATTTATTGATTTTGAACATCAAAATATAACAGGTTACAGAAGAGAATTAGATATAAGCAAAGCTATAGCTAATGTGTCTTATAAAGCCGATAATCAGTTGGTTGAAGAAAAAATATTTGTATCACATCCTAACAATGTTATTGCTATTCAACTAACCTCCCAAAACAATGCTGGCTTAAATGCGAAACTAAGATTAAGCCGACCTGAAGATGATGGTCACCCCACTGCAAAAACATTTACAACAGAAGATAATTTACTTGTAATGCAAGGTGAAGTTACACAGCGCAAGGGCTTTTTCGATTCAAAGCCTTATCCCATCCTTGAAGGCGTTCGTTTTGAAACATGCCTTAAAGTAAACAGTGAAGGAGGAACAGTTACCAATGGCACAGATTTTCTGGAATTAAAAAATGTAAAAAAAGCGACTTTATATATTGTGTCCAATTCTTCTTATTATTTTGAAGATTATAAAGCGCAAAACCAAATAGATTTAAAAGCTATTGGATCTAAAAGCTTTGAAACCTTGGCTAAGGTACATGTTAAAGACTATCAAAGTCTGTATTCGAGGTTGTCCCTAAATCTTGGTGAAAATGCGTTGGATTCCATTCCAACCGATAAAAGATTGCAACGTATTAAAGAGGGTGGGGTAGATCCTCACTTAGAAGCCTTGTTGTTTCAATACGGACGATACCTATTGATTTCATCATCAAGAGTAGGCACCAATCCAGCTAATTTACAAGGCTTATGGAATGAACATATTACAGCGCCATGGAATGCAGATTACCACTTAAACATTAACCTGCAAATGAACTATTGGTTAGCCGATGCTACCAACCTTGGAGATCTTAATGCCCCATTATTCGACTATATTGATAAATTGGTAGCTTCAGGAAAAACAACAGCACAAACCAATTTTGGGTGCAGGGGATCATTCATACCCCATGCAACCGATTTATGGGCACCAACCTGGTTAAGGGCGCCAACGGCCTATTGGGGCTGTTCTATAGGTGCTGGAGGCTGGATGATGCAACATTATTGGCAACATTATGAATATACCCAAGACCATAAATTTTTAAAACAACGCGTATTCCCAGCTTTACATGAAGTTGCACAATTTTATAGCGATTGGCTTATTGAAGACCCCAGGGATGGCACTTTGGTTTCGGCGCCATCAACTTCTCCGGAAAACCGATTTTTTAATGCTGATGGTTTGCCCGTTGCCACATGCTTAGGTAGCGCCATGGACCAACAGGTCATTTATGAAGTGTTCGATAATTATTTAAAAGCTTGTGATATTTTGCAGGTCGATAACGGTTTTGTCAATAAAATAAAATCCCAAAAAGCGCAATTGCGCCCTGGTTTTGTTTTAGGTTCAGATGGTAGAATATTGGAATGGGATAGGGAATATAAAGAGACAGAGCCAGGTCATAGGCACATGTCCCATTTATATGGCTTTCATCCAGGTAGTTATGTAACAAAAGCAGAAACACCAGAACTTTTTGATGCTGTAAGGAAAACATTGGATTATCGTTTGGATAACGGTGGTGCAGGCACAGGATGGAGTAGAGCGTGGTTAATTAACTGTAGTGCGCGTTTATTGGATGGCGATATGGCGCATGACCATATCCAATTACTGTTGCAAAAATCGATGAGCACAAATCTGTTCGATTTACACCCTCCATTTCAAATCGACGGAAATTTTGGGTATACCGCCGGTGTTGCCGAAATGCTTTTACAGTCCCATGAAACAAATTTAGTGAGGGTGTTACCAGCATTGCCATCCGTATGGAAAGAGGGTTATGTTAAAGGGATAAAGGCGAGAGGCGGACTTACATTCGATATCTACTGGGCAAATAATCAACTTGTAAAGGCAGTGGTTACATCCAATTTAGACCAAACCTTTAATCTAATTTATGGAGAAACAAGCACACCTATCGACATAAAAAAGGGGCAAACTATTACGTTTACCCTTAATGGTATTATTGATTTTACAGATGCAAAAGTTTCAATCAAATCCTTAGTCATGTCGAAATGAGAAACGATTGAGACAACGTATTATTCAAGCTTAACTTATATTCATTATGAGTCAATGGCATCGGCCATCAGCAAAGAAACACAAAGAACTCAAATTAAAAATAATTTTATCATGTACTTAGAAGGATCCTTTAATCAAAAAATCCTTTAAATCCTCATAGGTGTCAATCTTTACCGAAACTTTATCCTTGCCCATTACCGCTTGTATTTGTTCTGGTAAAGGTTGCTCTTCTTTAATCACCTCTTCAACAACATCTAAAAACTTGGTAGGATGGGCCGTTTCTAAAAACACACAATGTGCTTCTGGATGCTCCTTTAAATGGGCTTTGCACCCCAAATAGCCTACGGCACCATGTGGGTCTGCTACATAGTTATAATTATCATATATTTCAAGCATGGCAGTTTTAGTTTCTTCATCAGAAAAACTATAAGAAGAAAGATTGTCCTTTAACGTATTGAATTGGTTTTTGTAGATTTCCTCGATACGAATAAAATTACTTGGAGCACCAACATCCATAGCATTACTAATGGTTTGTACCGAAGCCTTAGGTTCATATAACTGCGAAATTAAATAACGAGTAACCACATTATTGGCATTGTTGGAAGCCACAAAATGCTTAACAGGCAAGCCTAACTGCTGTGCCATCATACCAGCGCAAATGTTTCCAAAATTACCACTAGGTACAGAAAACACGATATCCTTGTGCTTATTGTGTAATTGTTTGTATGCAAAGATAAAATAGAACAATTGCGGTAACCAACGCGCCACATTAATAGAGTTTGCCGAAGTCAATTGCATTTGGCTAGTTAAAGTTTCATCTAAAAATGCGGTTTTCACCATCGCTTGGCAATCGTCAAAAGTACCATTAACCTCAAGGGCCTTTATATTTTGTCCAAGCGTAGTTAATTGTTTTTCTTGAATATCACTAACCTTACCGCTAGGGTATAGAATAACCACATTAACACCTTTTACGCCTAAAAAGCCATTGGCCACGGCACCGCCAGTATCCCCGGAAGTCGCCACTAATACAGTAACTTCCTCATTATTGTTTTGGTTAAAATAACCAAGACAACGCGCCATAAACCGAGCTCCTACATCCTTAAAGGCCATCGTTGGCCCATGAAACAGTTCTAAAGTAGAAATGTTGTCGTTTAAGGTTACTACTGGAAAATCGAAAGCTAAGGTTTCCTTAACAATGGTTTTTAGTTCGGCCTCTGGAATTTCCGGAAGCACAAATTGCTTGATAGTTTCATAAGCGATGTCTTCGTTGGACAATGTATCAATAGCCTCAAAAAAGCTTTGGGGTAACGGCCTAATGCTTTCGGGAAAGTATAAGCCTTTATCTGGAGCCAACCCTTTTATAACGGCATTTTTAAAAGTAGAATTCGGTGCTTTTTTATTTAAACTGTAATAATTCATCTTGAATCTTTATTTCTATTTTTTGTCATTGTGAAGCAAATTATAATTTGACTTCGACTGCACTTCGACTATGCTCAGTGACCACACTCAGTCTGAACGCTATGGTAATCTGATTGATAGCGAGTTCATTACCACATCATTCGTTCCTCATGCCTCATAATGACAGTTATATTAATTTTACGCCTTGCGTATTTATTTTAGAAACATGAATATCGAAATCAATGTCCGTTTCAGAATAGATAGAAGCCATAGCGCCTTTTACCTGTTGAGCAACTTCGTGACCTTTACATAAGGTGAAAACCGATGGTCCAGAACCTGAAATTCCAGCACCCAAAGCACCTGCTTTTATCACAGCTTCTTTGAGTTCGTTATAATGCGGAATTAACTGACTTCTAAACGGTTCAACAACCGCATCGTGCAAAGCACTTTTAATCAAATCGTAATCACTGGTATGCAAGGCGTGTATTAAACTTCCAAAATTGGCCCATTGCGTAATGGCATTGGCCATGGGGATATCTTTAGGCAATATGGCCCTGGCTTCAGAGGTTTTTATTTCTAATTGCGGATGTATAATGACAGCATACAAATCGTTTGGCGAGGGAATTTCCAATACCTGCAATGGCGATACGCTTTTCACTAAAGTAAAACCGCCAAATAGGGCAGGAGCAAGATTATCGGCATGTTCACATTTGCTTGCCAAAGCTTCACCTTTTATGGCAAATTCGGTTAACTGTGTTTTGTTGAAGGGTCTGTTTAATAGCTCATTCATACCAAAGACACTACCAACAGCACTTGCTGCACTACTGCCAATACCGCTTCCTGGTTTAATGTTTTTGTAGATTTCAATCTCAAAACCAAAATCTAAATCTAGGGTCCTGTACATGGCTAAAGCAGATACGCCAGCAACATTCGATTCAGTGTCATAAGGTAAATCAAAGCCTTCAATATGGACAATATGAATTCCTTTTTTGCCCACTTTTCTAATAACCATTTCATCGCCCACACTATCCAAGCAAAAGCCCATTACGTCAAAGCCACAAGAGACATTGGCAACAGTTGCGGGGGAAAATATTCTTATTTCGTTCATTTTATCTATTAAATAGTTCTCGGCTGCACTAGAGCAAAAACAAGAACTTTCTTTATGTAATGTCATTTCTAACTTTAAATTACTTACTAAAATTTGCCTTTATATATACAAGGTTTTAAGGTTATGGTTTAAAGGTTTAGACGTTTAGTGGGGTTGACTCTAAAATCGTTAATCGTTAATCGTTAATCGTCAATCATTGCCTCTATCCCCCATATTCTAAGTTCTTTAATCTTTAATCAATCATTCCCTATCCTAATAATATCTGCAAATAATCCAGAGGCTGTGACATCGGCACCAGCACCAGCACCTTTAATAATCATAGGCTGTTCTGGATAGCGTTGGGTGTAAAACATCACGATATTGTCTTTGCCCTCTAAATTATAAAAGGGGTGTCCTTGCGGAATTTCCTGTAAACCTACGCTGGCCTTACCATTATTGAATTGTGCAACATACTTCAACTGACAACCTTTAGCTTTAGCCGAAGCATATAATTGTTGATAATGGGCTTCGTCTGCTATCAAAGTTTGGAAGAAATCATCAACCGTATCGCTTTGTAATCCAGATTCTGATAAGAACGGTTTATTTTCAATGTCTTCCAAATTCATTTCAACCCCACTTTCCCTGGCTAAAATCAATATTTTTCGAGCCACGTCCACACCACTTAAATCAATTCTTGGGTCGGGTTCGGTATAGCCTTCTTCTTGGGCTTGTTTGACCACATCATAAAACTTTGTGCTGTCGTTAAAGTTATTAAAAACAAAATTTAAACTACCCGAAAGCACCGCTTGGATAGATGTGATTTTATCGCCAGAGGCTATAAGGTTATTCAGTGTATCTATTACAGGCAATCCAGCACCAACATTGGTTTCAAATAAGTACGGCGCATTGTATTTAAGGGACAAACGTTTCAGTAGTTTGTAATTTTCAAAATCGCTGGAACAAGCTATTTTATTACAGGCCACCACACCAATACTTTCCCTTAAATAATCAGCGTATAGATTGGCCACTTCAGCATTGGCAGTAACATCCACAAAAATACTGTTACGTAAGTTAAGGGATTTTACATGCTCTAAAAAACTAGGCAATGACGCCTTTTCGCCATTTGCCAATTGGTGTTTCCAATCTTTTAAATTGATGCCATCTTCATCAAAGCACATGGTTTTGGAATTGGACAGCCCTATAACCCTAAGATTGATTTTTAAATTGTCCTTTAAATAGTTTTTTTGTTGCTTTATCTGTTCTACCAAACGCTCACCTACATTGCCTACACCAGTTATAAACACATTAAGTTGTTTGGTTTTTGTTTCAAAAAACTGCTCGTGCAAGGTGTTTAAAGCTTTTTTAACGTCTTTATCGGCGATGACTGCTGAAATGTTTTTTTCTGAAGCCCCTTGCGCAATAGCCCTAATATTGATATTGTTTTTACCAAGTGAACTGAACATTTTACCACTAATGCCTTGATGGTTTTTCATATTATCGCCAACCAATGCAATTATAGATAAACCTGTTTCTACAACTATTGGGTCTATTTTATGTAATGCAATTTCATTTTCGAAAGTATTATCTACAGCAATTCTAGCCCTTTCAACCTCACTGGCATCAATACCAATACAAATAGAATGCTCGGATGACGCCTGGGTAATTAAAATAATATTGATTTTCTCCTGGGCCAAAGTTTCAAACAAGCGCTTAGAAAATCCAGGAATACCAACCATACCGCTACCTTCCAAAGTTAGCAAGGCGATATTGGAAATATTGCTAATCCCTTTTACAGGACCATTGACCTTGGTGTCCTGATTGGAAATAATGGTTCCTGCATCATCGGGCTCATTAGTATTTTTAATATGAATAGGAATATTTAAATCCAATACAGGTTGCACCGTTGGAGGGTAAAGTACTTTTGCTCCAAAGTGGGACAGTTCCATTGCTTCCTGATAGGAAATATTTTTAATAGGGTAGGCCTGTTTTACCAATTTAGGATTAGTGGTGAACATACCACTAACATCGGTCCAAATTTCCAACTGCTCAACTTCTAAAGCTGCTGCAATTATGGCGGCTGTAAAATCGGAACCACCGCGTCCAAGAGTTGTAATTTCGCCTTGTGCCGACTTTGAAATAAATCCAGGAAGGATTGTTATTTGTTGATTGGCAGATTTGAAATAGTCTTGAATGTTTGCATTGGTCAAACTATAGTCAACTTCAGCCTTTGTAAAATTGGAATTGGTTACGATTAACTCTTGCGAGTTTTTTCTATCTGCAGAAAACCCTCTGTTTTTCATCGTTTCGGCTATAATGTACGATGACAACAGTTCACCAAAACTTACTAACTTATCGGATGTTTTGGGAGAAAGCTCATTGATTAAATAGATGCCCTCCAACAGGTTTCTTAAAGCCTCAAGTTTGTCATCTAAATAATCTATAATGGATTGGTTGTTGTTAGGATTTAACTCCTTTATAATGTTTAAATGAATGTCCTTGATTGTATTAAACGTATCAGCAAAGGCATTGTCCTTATTTTTTGCTTGGTTTCCAGCTAAGAGTAATTTATCGGTAATGCCACCAACAGCAGAAACGACACAGGCGACTTTGCTATTATTAGAATAATCTTCTAAAATAGCGATAACATTATTTATGTTTTTAGAAGAACCTACCGATGTTCCTCCGAATTTTAAAACTTTCATGTTTTAATATATTGTTTGTTTATAAAAATAGTTAAGAAAAGTGATTTTAAAAAACCACAAAAATTGCCCGAAGTATATATCATTAACACCCCCAAGGGGTTGTAATAATTGTAGTAGTACCAAAAATAGAAGCTGTGCCCCTTGTTGCGAAGGCTATAGAAAAGCTTATATTTTGGTTTAAAAGATGCATTGGGTCTTAATAATACAGTTCAAAAGTATTACATTTAACCTAATAAAAAAATTAATCATAATTTTTTGTAAAATTCTTATTGAGCAATCATTTTATTAAAATTAAAAGCGATATTCTGTTTAAGAATTGATAAATTAATAACGGTTATAAAAATGAATCCGATAGGATTAAATTAATCATTAAAGTTTACAGAGTGAAAATATTTTCCAAAGACCAAGTTTATGAAGGGGACAAGCTAACCATAGAACGACAACATATAGCTTCAGCCGATTTGATGGAACGGGCTGGCGCCCAAATTTTTAATTGGATGCACCTACGCATGCAAGGTGCCCAAGTACCCATTCATATATTTTGTGGTATTGGTAACAATGGTGGTGATGGATTGGTTTTGGGTAGGCACTTGATAACCCATGGGTATAATGTAAAAACCTATGTGGTGAATTGTAGCGATAAGCGCTCTAAGGATTTTTTGATTAATTACGATCGTATTAAAACAGTTACTAAAGATTGGCCCATACTTTTAAGCTGTAAAGAAGACTTTCCCGAAATAGACCCAAACGATATCATTGTGGATGCCATTTTTGGCGTTGGCCTAAATAGACCAATTGATGGTTGGGTTAAAGCCCTGTTCCAACATTTTAAGAACACCAAGGCATTTACATTATCTATAGATATTCCTTCGGGATTGTATATGGACAAAGCTGTTGAAGATGAAGAAGCGGTGGTTTATGCGGGATACACTTTGAGCTTTGCATCACCTAAATTGGTGTTCTTTCTGCCTGAAACAGCAAAATACACCGTGCAATGGGAAGTATTGGATATTGGGCTGGATCAAGAGTTTTTACAAAGCACCCCTACCCAAGCAGCATTAATAGGTAAACATGAAGCTATTACGATGTATCAACCTCGTGACAAGTTTGCCCATAAAGGCCACTTCGGACATAGTTTAATTATTGGAGGAAGCTACGGTAAAATAGGCGCGGTAACCTTGGCCAGTAGAGCGGCATTATCTGCAGGTGCTGGTTTGGTGACCGCTTATGTACCGAAGTGTGGTTATACCGCCTTGCAATCATCGTTTCCAGAGGCTATGGTTATTACAGATACAGATGAAGAAAAAATCACATCCATTAAATTTAGTATAGAACCTACCGTAATCGGTTTTGGCGTAGGGTTGGGAGCCGATATAAAAACAATAGCAGCTTTTGAAACGTTCTTAAAAGAAAATAAAAAGCCTTTGGTTATTGATGCCGATGGTATCAATATCTTGGCAAAAAAGAAAAGTCTAGTAAAACTGTTGCCGGAACAATCGGTTTTAACACCGCATCCCAAGGAATTGGAACGATTAATAGGGAAGTGGAAGGATGACTTCGATAAGTTGGAAAAGGCCAGGACATTTTCAAAAAAGCACCAATGTATATTGGTAATAAAAGGAGCTAATACCATAATTGTTTTCCAAGATAAACTCTACATCAATACAACAGGCAACCCCGGATTGGCAACAGCTGGAAGTGGTGATGTTTTAACAGGTATTATAACGGGCTTAATATCCCAAGGCTACAATCAGCTAATAGCTAGTATTTTTGGAGTGTATTTACATGGGAAATCGGCAGACATAGCAGTTAACGATTTTGGGTATCAAAGCTTAATAGCTAGCCACGTTATAGAATATTTGGGAGAAGCCTTTTTAGACCTGTTTAAGCAAGAGGAACAACCACAAGACGAAACCCAAGAAGCCCAGGACGATCCATCATAAATAAATCATTATGGATTCAACGAACAAGGTTTCAACAAAAAAATATAATTCTTTTCTTAGCCCAAGTTCGATTAAAAAAACTACTTTATAAACAGTTAGAGTTGTCATTCCGAACGTGTCACACTGAGCGCTGTCGAAGTGAGGTACGAGGAGGAGTCCCATAATAATGGAACTTAAAAAAGCCGCTGTACTTGTAATTTCAGTAACTAGCGGCTTATAAGTTATATGAACCTAAAACTATTTAAATATTATACTCATCAAATAGTTTTATTAGCTTAGAGTCTGAAGGTCTCGGCGCATTAGCATTAATGATATTGCCTTCGGTATCAATTAAAATAAAGCGGGGAATCCCTTGTATCAAGTAAGACTTAACAAAGTCTGATTTCCAGTCGTTATCAGCAAATAATTGAATGCCACCCATGGCTTTCTCTTCAATCATTTGTTTCCATTTATCATGGTCTTTGGCTTGATCGATCGAGATACTCACAAACGCTATATTTTTATCATGGTATTGTGCTTCAACTTCTTTTAAAAACGGAATTTCACGTTTACAAGGCCCGCACCAAGTAGCCCAAACATCTATATAGACATATTTCCCTTTGAAGTCGTCTAACGAGGTAACACCACCCTTGTAATTTTCATAATCAACAAACTTAGGCGACGGACTTCCTTTACTCACCGTTTTTAATTTGTTGTAGCTTTTGGTAATATCAGCTTTATCATCTTCATTGGTTGAATTGGCCATAAATAGCTCATAAAACTCCTGTAAATCCTCTGTATAGGTAATACCGTTTTTGGCAGTTTCGAATAATAAACTGTTTTTAATGGTCTCGCTTTCAATATTTGCCAAAGTTTTTAAATAGGCGATGTCTTCTTTTAAAGAATCCGTTTCAGATAATGTTTTAGATAGTTCTCGGTAATGATTACTTACCAAATCTTTATAATCTTTTGAAAACACAAAATCATCTTCATTAGTATAATCCATATGGTCCAGTTCGCTTAAAAAGCCTTCAGAAACTTCAAAATCGGGCTGCTTGGCATAATAGGCGTGATAGGGCTTATACTTATTTAAGGTAGAGAGGTAAGCGTAATTGATGTTGCGCACTTCTTTAGCTTTATAGTCTTGTGAAATACCTTCAAACGAATTGATAAATGCAGTTAAAGAATCCTTTAGTTTGCTGGCAGTTGATTTAAAATCAGTTTCTTCCAATAAAAAATAGTTGTCCTTGCCTCGAATATATTGCTCTATATCTCTTTTATCGTGTAGGTAGTTGGTAATTTCGGCGCCAATCCCAGCAACACTTACAGTGTTTCTATAGTCATTAGAATCGTAATTCACTTGAAGTTCATTACCATTAGTTATATGGACTAACGTCGGGTTTTTGCCATCGAATAACATATAATTGGCGTTAGCCAACCTTAACGTATCCTTAAAGATACCATCCCCAGAAATCGTTAACGTATCAGTTAGTTTTCTATCCAAACTGTTAATGGTTAGAACCTCCCCTTGGTAGTTTGAAATTTTACCGGAGAGTACGGCATAATCTTTTGACGTTTCATTTTTACAACTAATAGCTAACACTAATAGTGAAGATGCAATAAATAAGTTTTTCATCTGTTAATATTTATTTGATTTTTAATGGTCAGACCTGCCTTGCAGGCAGGCAGGTGCGATGCCCTAATTATCATATTGGTTGGGTTTGCAAATTTTGTAAATGGGCATTTCATGTTCTTGAAATAAAAATAAAAAAGCGAATATAATTAATTAAGGGCCGATGACATGGCTTTTAGATTTTAATTAACATACATGATTGCATAAATTTCCCTTAGAGACAAATCTTTGATAATGTGTAACATACTATTGAAATATCAAACATCAAGGGATTTTGTTGTACTTTCTTTAAATGATTATATAAATTACTGATAATCGATTAAAAAATACCACTGGTCTAAAAAGAGAAAAAAAGTACGCAGATAGTCTAAAAATTATAACCGATAATCTAAAAGTTCATTTTCTTGGTTGTGGGAGCATAAGGTTTGTTCTAAATTTGGTCATCCCTCATTTCTGCATTTTGCACTTCTCCCTGCTTATTTTTTTTTGAGATACTTGATTAATAGCAAATTATAAGTAGCCCTCAACTTACCAGAATTTAGCAACAGGCTAATGACTTTTTTGCATACGCAAAAGTGGTTATTACGGTTGTGTTTCCTCTTTATGTTAACATCATTTATTAATTAATTAAAATGTTATGTTAATGTACAATTTTACCCAAAAATCAAAGAGCAAGACCTCTTTAAATTTAATTGCATGCTGTCTTAGTTTGTTAAGGAAGCAGTTTAAAAGTATAACCGGATTAATAGTGGTTATGCTTTTTTTGTTTGGAGCTGTTGGTCATTTAAATGCCCAAGCAGGAGTACCTTGTATTGATGGAAACTCTAATGAATGGGGTGGTGATGCAGTTAGACTTGCACCAACGTTCGAGCTTAAACATGATACTTTTACCGGTAATCAGGATGATATTTATACCGGAGGAAAAGATTTCAAAAGCTGGGGACAAGCTTCTCCAACACCAGATTACAGTAACTGGACATTCAGCCCTATGCAGGCCAAGAGTGATATCATGAATGCGGCTGCTGTGATCTATACAGGTATTACTGGGGCTGTACCATGTAGTGCTACTGCACCGTTTGATAAGTACGATCCAGAACACACCTATCTATTTTTTGCAGGAGATAGGGAAAGTAATAAAGGAACTGGATATATTGGTTTTTGGTTCTTGTTAAATGGATCTACAGCTATAGATGATGGCGATAAATATTTTAGTCCAGACCACTATACCAATTTTGGTGAACCAGATGGCGAAGGCGGTACATATGATGCTTTGACAAGTATAGGTGACATTTTAGTATTGGCTGATTTTACAGGAGGAGGAAGAGATGCTACCGTTACTGTGCTAAAATGGGTTGGCCCAGGTAATGGGAATTTAGGTAATAATAATTCCTTAGTTGAAATTGGTACCGATTCCCATGTTAGTGAAAATAATGCCGAACAAGTCCTGGTGCCTGACTATTTTGAAGTACCTGAAGGACAAACACATTACGATTACAACGAATTTTACGAGGGTGTTATCGATTTAACACCTGTATTCAATTTACAGGAAAATCCAGAAATCATTTGTGGTGCGACATGGATGCTGGAGACGAGATCATCGGCAGAAATAACGGCCGATTCAAAAGATTTTGTGGGCGGTAGTTTTAATTTAGCACCTGTTGTAGATGTTAGTGATGATGAAGTCTGTGTTAATGGTTCGGCCAGTTTAACAGCAACAATAAGTCATGGAATTATAGTTGTTGAAGATCCAGTAGCCGATGGCTATACCTTTGTTTGGTCAGGGCCAGGATCGTTTACCGGCCAAGGTACGGCGACTATTACTTTTGATCCAGCACAGTTATCAGATGCTGGGGATTACTCCGTAATGGTGACAAGTCCTAATGGATGCCCACCAGCCGATGGGGACGCTATTGGTACGCTTACGGTAAATGATTTACCTGTTGTAAATGCCGATCCAGCTTCTTTGGAATGTACGGAAACAACAGTGCAATTAACGGGATCTCCTGAAGGAGGAACCTGGAGTGGTGATCATGTAAGCGAAAGTGGCCAGTTTGATGCTACTGGATTAGCACCAGACGATTATACAGTAACATACACATATACCGATGGCAATGGATGTACCAATAGCGCCGATGCTATTGTTACGGTTAATATAGCACCTGAGTTAACGGTGAATTGTCCTGATCCAGTTAATCTAGTAGCTTGCTCATCTGAAGGTGATATCTCTTCAGCACTGAATGATTGGTTAATTGGTTTTGGAGTTAGTGGAGGATCCAATCCTACTGTGACATATACAGTTAATGGTAACCCCGCTAACAATTTAGATAATATTACTATTGATGCCTGTGGTGATGATGTTACTGTAATGATTAGTGCTTCAGATGAATGTAGTCAATCAGGAAGTTGCTCTTCAACTTTTAGTGTAGATGCGGCCCCTGCGCTAGAGATCAGCGACGTACAGGATATGAGCAGCAGTGCCTGCGACTATGCGGACCAGGCAGCATTAGATACGGCCTTTGCCAACTGGATGGCTGGCTTCACCTACGGAGGTGGATGCAGCCCCGAGGGCAGTGACCTTAGCGGTTACAGCGCACCGGTACTGTGCGAGGGCGGATCGGTAGAGGTGACCTTGAGCGTTACCGACCTATGCGAGAACGGAAGCGATACGGCGA